>CAVRNK010000009.1:0-36681 GCA_963721995.1 uncultured Acidobacteriaceae bacterium
GTAGTCTGCAATCGCAACGCCGGTAAACGTGCCCTGGGTCGGCCTGGCGAAATGAAAGGCATCCGGCTTCAACTCGAACGTACCGTCGCCACGGTTGATAAAAAGCAGCGGACCGCCTGTGCGCACAACGATCAAATCCTGGCGTCCGTTGTTGGTCAAATCGGCAAATAACGCGCTCGATGTTCCATCCAACAAGCCCACGCCTGCCTTCTCGGTCATGTCAATAAAGGTGCCATCACCGCGATTCCGGTAGAGCCGGTTTGGAAGGCCGGCCGGCTGACAGACATAGAGATCGTCATAGCCATCGCCATCAAAGTCCCCTGCAGAAATACCGTTATTGCCGTAGATATCGATTCCACTGGCTCCATCCAAAACAGTTCGCCAATGATCGACGCCATGACACATCTGCGACCGGTAAGAATCGATGCTCCCGAAAGCCCCAATGGAGACATCCGTGAATCCCCGCCCCGTCAGGCGGCTCCGCAACTCCGCGCCTGCGGACCACCCCGTGACGCACCACCGTCCATCGGCATCTTTCAACCATGACAATTCCCATTCGCCCGTCCGCTCCTCCCGCCGGTTCGCATCCAATGCGCCGACTAGATCGTAATGAATCTGCGTCTTGAGTGCTGAAAACTGTCCCGTGCACGATCTCAATCAGATCGATCTGAAGTTCGGCTGTCTCAATCTTCTTGAATGGCGCTAGATACTTGTTCAGTCCCTTAACGAACACGCTCCTGCCCACTTGCTCCGGACGCGGAAAGAGCACCTTGTCTGACTGTACTGGTGGTTGAGATCGGACAGAAGTCACCTTAGCCCGATTCAGAAGGGAGCCATCGAGATTTTCAGATAAGATCATGGATGATTCGCAAGTCCCGCGCAGAAGCGCAGAAGGCCTGTTGCCAGGTCTTCAGCGGAACATCCAGTTCAGCAGCATACTTCTCCGCAATGAATTCATCGGAGCCCGGTCGGATCTGCTTCAGAAATGGCTCAATGGATGGCGCATATCCCGATCCCACATGAAGAAGACAAGGGGAGGGCGGTCCTTGCGCAAGGGCTAACGATGGGAGACCGCGAAGACGAGATGCCAGAAATGCTCCTGCCACGCCCGTGGTCTTCAGGAACCAGCGACGTGAGCGGTACACGTTTCCCCCTGAATTCGGATACAGCCCAGAATAACGGCTCCGTCTACGATGAAGTTATCGCTAATAATATGCCAGTTTTGCTGGGTACGCCGTTGAGTCGAGTTCAGATTCTCTGATCTCTAACAGGAATCGTTCCGGCCTCAGTGCTTGTTACAACCGCGTTGGCAGAACCTGAGTGCGTTGCCCGTTTACCAGAACGGTCACTGGAACGGGCTGGGGGGAAGAAAGTTTCCATTGGGTTACCCGTTCGCCCTTCCAGGACATATCTACCACGACATTCCCTCTGGCCTTGACTCCTTTCACACTGCCTTCTGGCCATTTCGCGCAGGGAGCGGGAAGCAATTGAATCACGCCATTCTGTGATTGAACCAGCATTTCTATCATCGCCGCTGCTATGCCGTAATTACCGTCAATCTGCAGAGGGATGTGATGAGTTGTGAACAGATTGTCGAGCATGTTGTAGATGATCAGACCCTCCAACATTTCGTGAGCCTTCTCTCCATCCTGCAGACGCGCCCAGAGCATGCATCGCCAGGTCCACGACCAGGAACGGCGGCTGTCTCCCGTGGTCTTCCTCATTAACAAGGATTTGCGGGCCGCCTCGGCCAACTCGGGTGTCTTCTCGATGCTGATCGTACTTCCCGGAAAAACAGCAAACAGATGTGACGTGTGCCGATGGTCTGTCACCGGATCACGATCGATCATCCACTCCATCAAGTTGCCCTCTTTGCCGATCTGCGGCGGCAACAGCTGCTCCTGCTTTTCTTTCAGCCCCGCGACCCACTCCTGATCTACACCCAGAATTTCGGCAGCCCTGATCGTATTTAGGAACAATTCGGAAATGATCTCCTGATCCATTGCCACACCGTCCTCGCCACGAGGACCATGTTCCGGAGACCAGCCGTTAGGAACCACCAGCGTTCCCCCCTTCACCTGCGCGAGTTCAGGATAGAGCGACACATCCACCGGCTTATAGTCGCTCTCGAAGCCCTTCCCGCCTTCCCCCAAAGTTTTCAGATGCGCCGCCCAGTATTGCGACAACTCCTTCATCATGGGATACGCCTGATCGCGCAGATACGCGACATCCTGGGTAAAAGCGTAATGCTCCCACATATGCAAGGCGTACCATGCTGATCCCGGCAGATTCATCTGCCAACCGTTTCCACCAAATGGATTGTGCGATGTGTAAACGAGCCAGCCGCCAGATTGCGAACCGTGCAGTTGTGAGCTGTCGAGCTTTTCGGTCGCCTCCAGATATTCCTGCGTTGCCATTCGATTTGGTTCACGAGTTGCCCACAGGTATTCGATCATTGCCAAGTGGCATTCGGAAAGATTGCCAGGCTCTGGCAACCAATACACCATCTGAAAGTTGATGTTGCTGTGGTAATCGTTCCCCCACGGCGCGTCAATCGATCCGTTCCATATCCCTTGGAGGCCCGCAGGCAAATTATCGGGACGAGACGTCGAAATCATCAGATAACGTCCGAAATTAAAAAGGGTCTCTTCCAGCCCTGGATCGTTGGGATTTGTTCGGTAAGCTTCAAGCCTCTGCGGCGTGGGCATCGCGTTCCGCGAATCGCTCGATTGCCCCAGATCGAGCCGCACCCGGTTGAAGAGCGGCTGATAGTTGTTCAAATGTGTCTTTAGCAAATCATCGTATGACTTGTCTCTGACCTTCTTGAGCCGTTCCGTGATCCTGACCTCGGGATCATCCCCGCGCCATCGCTTTCCGTAATCCAGCAGATAGTTTGTTTCGATCGCGATCACGACCGTGAATGAATCCACCGCTCGCAAAGCGATGTGGCCGGCTCCGCTGATTTGATCTCCTCCCTGACTGGCGACCGCCGCCTGCACCTGGCAGCGCATTCCATTGCCCAATTTGCTCGCGAGAGTGAGATTCTGTGGCCCCACAGAAACCAAATCAGCCTCATGCTGAGTCGCTAATGAGATCGTCGCGTTGAATTTCTTCTTGTCGTCCGCCCGATAATGCAGAACCATGACCTGATCCGGATGACTCGCAAAGGCAATACTCCGGATGGCGACATCATTCCGGACTGCTGAAGACCTGACAATGCCCTCGTCCAAACAGATCTCGCGGATGAAGGAACCCTTCTGCACCGGGGCGTTGAAATCAACAATCAAGTCGCCGACGGGTTGATATCCTCCAAAGCCGTCTTCGCCAACTTCGGGCCCATGCTCGCCGTCGTATTTCTTGTCACCTTTGTTGTTGATCGTCCCGCCGTTTCGTCCGCCCGACCAGAAGGAGACTTCATTCAGGGCATAGCGGTCGCGCCCACTCCCATGAAAAACGGAAGCCGCGAGGCGCCCATTTCCGATCGGATATTGCTCCGCTTCCCAGATTCGGGCGGGATTCGAATATTTTCCCTTCGTCGCTGCACTCGTCTCCTCATCCAGATAGTCTGTCCCTTCACCCGACTGCCACCGTTTGATGACTGGAGAAGGGTGGGGTACACGTGGCAAATGGGGAACTGAGTCACCCTCCCACACGCCGTCGTATAAGTCGGAGGTGGCACCGGGTTGCTCTCTTTGATTTGCGAATAGCCGGGTAAACGCTGGTTGATCAGACCAGACCCGCATGGTAACTAGTTCGGTCTCCATCATTGGAGAAAACATCGAAAGGATTCCTGGCTGAGCAAAGGTGGGTTCTGCACAACTCGCTCCAGTCAGGACCAGTCCAGCAGCGGCCATTCCTGATGCCTTCAGGAAACCTCGTCGTCCGGTTTCGGCGCCGCGATTGAGTCGTCTCATTTAAAGGAAAGCCAATCGTATGCTTTGCTGCAAGTAGCTGTCAATAATCGGAGACGGAGCGCAATCGCATCCTTATCTGTCTATGCCAGAGTATTGCCGCCATTTACTGCGAACCGTTGCCCTGTGATAAATCCCGCGGAATCACTGGCAAGAAAAGCAACCAATTCGGCAACATCCTTTGCTTCGCCCATCCTCTTCATTGGCACGAGTTGTTTATAGGTCTCGAATTCGGCAACCGGTACATCGGCGTGCCTCTCGGTGGGTATCCATCCGGGCGCGACCAGATTCACGGTTATGCCATCGAGAGCAAGTTCGCGCGCCCAGGAACGAGTCAGCCCTAATTGCGCTCCCTTGGCCGCGACATAGTTGGCGAAACGTGGGTTCCCTAGTTCGAAAACTTCGCTTCCAATCTGAATGATTCTTCCAAATCGTTGTCTCTTCATTGCGGGCAGCACCTGCTTAACAAGCAGCAGAGGTGACTTCACAAAGAACTCCAGTTGCTCCAGATAGCACTCCCACGTTTGTTCCTCGATTGAGTAAAAGGGTTGCGGGCCAGTTGCGTTCACTACGAGAATATCGATCACACCAAAGGCCCGCGACACTTCATCTACCAACCGCGCTACATCCGCCTCATCACGCACGTTCGCTCGAAAGATGGCTGCATGGCCGCCTCGCCTCTCGATGTCATTGCAGAGACGTTCGGCCGCCTGCTGGCTGTTCCAGTAATTGATCGCAACATTGGCGCCGGTTTCAGCTAGTTCCAACGCGATAGCTGCTCCCAGGCCGCGGGAGGCGCCAGTTACCAGAGCGGTGCGTTTCATAGTTCCGTCATCTCGCTTTCACTTCGCCAGTCCGATTGTTCGTGATCCCAGCGACTTCGGTGCCGTTGCAGGCGCGCCGGAAACCGGCTCGAGTAGCGAGGATTTATGAGCAACCCTTTGTAGCAGGTAATTCGCTCCAGCGCGCCCCGCAAACGTCAGTACCTCATCCGAACTTGCAGCTAACGCAGTGGAAGAGTTGCTGGCGTCGACAATCTCAACCTTCTGACCAGGCCAGGGGTTGCGAACACGCACCGGTCCTGATGGCGCGATCTCCAATCCCACGCAGACCAGTTCGCCATGTCGCAGTCTGACATCAGCTTTATTGCCGTGGGGAAGATAGACTGTGCCATCTGCATCCCAATCCTGCGGCCATGCAGGCGCTATCCGAATCAGATTGTCGTAATCATCCGCAAGAGCAATCTGGAGCGCGTCTGCCAGTACACCGACTTGTTCAACATAGGGTTCAGCGCCCGCGGAGCCGCCCGGCTCGGAAGGAGAGAAGGCCGAAAGGCCGGAAGGATATGCCTGATAGTGGTCAGTGATCGCAAACAGGCTTGCTGATAATTCGTTTGAAAGACCAAGACGGGCAGCCTGCACCGGATCGTAACTCCAATCTTCGTCATTCTTGTAAGGACGGTTCAGGAATGTACGCACGGCCACCTTATGCAGCGCTTCATCGTCGCCGATAATCGTGTAGGGCCACACCGGCTCCAGTCCGATGTTTTCGACGTTGTGAATCTTAGCATCGGGATTATAGCTGGCAGCGATGATTGCCTCCGCGGCTTCAGCCCCACCCTTCGACAAAGCCGTTGGCGATGAGATAGTCGCGAACGGCAAAGGCATGAGCTTAGTCAGCGCTGCCCGCAATTCGATAACCAACTCTGAATCTGTCTTCAATAGGGTTGCGGCTTGAATTACTCGGGGGAACAGCGCTCGCATTGCGGATATGTCCGTGGTTGGGTCATGAACGTCCCATTGCATCTCGTGCGCATTCGATGGGAATGTATGCAGTTTGCCATCCGGCCCAGTAGTTGAATAGGCCAAAAGAAAGCGCGCTGCTTCCCGCATGAGCGGATAATTCTTCTTCAGAAACGCCAGATCGTCGGTGTACTCATATTGCGCCCAAACCCAAACTGACACCTCGGCCCCGGTGGAGAGCGTGCGCGCGTTGTAGTATGGCGGAGAGTCCTCTCCACAGTTAATCGGTGCATTGGGAATCCATTCTTCGTTCTCGTAGCCGCGGCCATTGAAGCGCATGGTTTCAGGAACGCAGGCTCCCTGCCGGCCTCCCATATGCTGGCGCGTCCAATTGAGAATGTTGTCAAGGTTTTCCTGATACAGGCGGAAGTATGAAGCGTTCAGATCGGAGGCGCCCGCCCCGAGATTGGCGCTCACCTGCATCCGCAGGTTCCATTGCCAGAAGGCCGAAGGCCCCCATCTGTGTTGGTCGCGAGCGGAAGAAAATAGATCTCCAATACCGGCCTGGGAACCTGGAAAGCGATCACGGCTCTCAGCGGCAGCGGTGAACAAATAGATGGTACGCAGATTTTCAAAGTATTCGGCTCTATGATCCGGGGAGGATAGCTTTATCAAGCCCGCATGTTCCCAAAAGGTACTCCACCAGGCGCGGTGTTGATCGATGCGAATCGATTGTGCCCGCGCCATCAGCTTCGATGAGGCAGCATCTGCATCGCCTCCACGCCATGACGGCGCTCCGACCAGGATTCGGAAAGATCCATCCGACCGTGGCATAAATGTGAGAGTGACGGAAAGTGAATCGCTTGACGTCGCGTGTACATTTCTCGCATCTGCGGTTATCGCGGCTAATGATCCAAAGCGCTCATTGCTCGCGCCGGCTTCGTGGTCGTCAAGCCACGTTTCGGCAAGAGCGCCGATGGTTCCGCGCGAAATCACCTGCGGCTTGCGGGGTGACCATAGTCGCAGCACCGCCGTTTGTTTCTCCTGCGGGTCGGCTCCTTTCACATCTATTACAAGTACGTCGAGAGCTTCATCGACATACATAACGGCCGCTAAACCTCCGCCACTCTGCTCAAATTCTCCGGCGTAAAGATTGAGCCGGCCTCGGTAGTCGCGCGCCTTTGCGAGCTTAGCGAGCGTCGGAATAATAATCTGGCCGGGTGAGAGGCGTTTCGGAAAAGTATCACCACGATTTAGCTGTGCCGTGAATCCGTCCTGGGACCACACCGCAACTCCCAGCCGACCGTTACCTAGTGGCATCGCCTCAGTGGGCAATAAAGCGGGCCGCGCCAGAATAATGTCAGAACGCTCGACAACCCCTTTTCGGTCGATCGGGAAAAGGTCACGTCCCCACAATTTCGGAGTTCCGAACAACTGTATGGCAACAATCTGAACAAGAAGAATTAACGTGACAAGATTACGGCCGCTAACCTTGTGCCAATTACGAATGCAGTTAAAGACGAAGCTTTCCGAGACGGTAGCAGCAGTAATATGGCGCAAAGCAGTCATCCGAAGACTCCAACTTGTTTCACGGCGGGGCACCCACAGTTGAGATCGGCGATAATCGTCAGGAATGAGACGTTTCATTCGCAACTGAGGCTAGTTGATCCAATAGCGCAAGTCAATTGCGAGACACAGTAGCGCCCTGGTGGCTTTCGCTGTATTGTCGATAACAAATGTCGACGCAGAAAGAACTTGCGAAATACGCGGGCATGTCGGCAGGCACTGTCTCCAACGTGATTAGTGGGAGCACCCCCGTCAGTGAAGCTTCGCGGAAGAAGGTCCTCGACGCGATTCGCGCCTTAAATTACCAGCCAAACCTCATTGCGCGTAGCCTGAAGACACATCGAACCTATACGCTCGGCATCCTCGTTCCCGATATCACGATCGCGTTCTATACCAAAGTCATTCGGGGTGCTGAATCGGCCGCCAGAGACCGAGATCACTTCTTGGTAGTGCTCGATTCGCAAGGCAGCCATGAACTCGAGGTAAAGATGCTGGCGCTGCTCCGTCAGAGAGTCGACGGGATTTTGTTCGTGACCGCCGGAGACTACAAATGGTCTGCTGAAGATGCCCGGCAAATCACTTCAGGACCGCCGGTTGTATGTGTGGATCGCCGGCCAGAGGGCCTCCATGTGGATTCGGTATGCGTCGACGATAGTGGCGCAGCAGAGGTGGGAGTAGCTCACCTCGTCGAGAGAGGACACAGGGAGATTGCGATTGTCACTGGCCCGCTATCCCTTAGGAACGAACAGGAACGGCTTCACGGATACGAAAGAGCGCTCAGGAAAGCAAATCTTAAGACTCGCAGAAACTTAATTTGGTCAGGCGGATTTGAGCAGAAGGGAATCGATGCCGTTTGCCAGCAAGGAATGCTTCGCTCGGCGGCAAGACCCTCGGCCCTTTTTGCCACGAATGGTGTTACGGGTCTTGGCGCTCTCCGCAGCTTGTATGCTATGGGGTTTTCTACGCCCGCTGATCTCGCCTTTGCTACCATCGATGACGTTATGACCGATCATCTATTCAAGCCTGCTATCACATCGGTCATTCAACCGGCGCATGAGATAGGCTATCGCGGCATCGAAGTCTTATTTGATCGATTTGCCAACCCAAAGAGAAACTCAGCCCGCGCGATCACGCGGTTGCCCGCGACCCTAGTGGTCCAGGAATCGTCACAAACAAACTCCTCAGCGCCCCCAATAAGAGCCGCAAAGAGAAGAAAGTGATCCGCCAGTGAATCGCACAAACCCAAGAATCGAAGGACACCATATTGGACACCGCTTTTGACAACTGCAAGCGAGTCGCCCGGAACGTGCCCGCTACTTCTGCAGTGACAGGACACGAGAAAACCGTAACTTATAGAAAATAAGCGCGACGGATGGCTCCTTTTGGCGCTTATGGGAACGGCAAGGAACCGTTATTGTGTCCTTATTGTGCCCGCGACCTCTGCCGTAGTGACCTCTGCCTTCTACAGCACACCGGGAATCAAGCGGTGGCGAGCTGAATGCTGGCCCTCTGGAGATTCGGTCGATCTTCTCGAACCCCGGACCTGAATCCAACTGGTACCGTCTGCGAATCGATTGAGCCTCCGCCTTGGTTTATGGGAGAGGGCTAAACCCAACTTAAGTGTTCAGCCGTGCTCGATGCTTAGGCGCTGGCTCTAATGCCTCCTCGGATTCCGCCAAAGCGTTGATGAGGTGCACTGCAGCGATGCCGAGTGGATCTGATAAAGAATACCTGGCTTGTGACATTCGGTCGCTCCGATCGACGGCGACGATTAGGCTGGCCCTCTCCAACTCGCGCAAATATTGTGTCAGCTTTTTCCTAGACCCCGGAGGAAGCGTGCTGCGTAGCTGGCTTAACTGAGTTGGGCCATGCTGGAGCTGGGTAAGAATCCTGAATGCCCATTTGCCCTGAATGCGCGTGACACAACAATTCTCGCCTGCCCATCGGGAAGGAAGCCCTGGAAGCGATTGAATGGCATCCACAAGAAGACGATCAGTTATTGCGTGAAGGACATCAGTGGCAAGGTGCTGTCGGAGGGCAAGATTCCGGCGACGCGGCAGGGCCTGCAGGAGTGGGTTGGAACGCTGGCGAAGCCCTGGACGGTGGCGATGGAAGCGACCATGTTTACGGGCTGGATCTACGACTACCTTCGACCGCACGCGGCGGCGGTGAAGGTGGCTCATCCCCTGATGCTTCGTGCCATCGCCGTGGCGAAGAAGAAAAACGACCGCATCGACGCGGGCCGGATCGATGACTGCCTGCGCTGCGACTTCCTGCCGGAGTGCTACATGGCGCCGATGGAGATCCGGCAGCGCCGGCGTACCCTGCGCTACCGGAAGCTGCTGGTCCGGCAGAACGTCCAGTTGAAGAACAAGATCGCCCAGATGCTGATGGAGTCAGGCGTCAGCTACAACAAGGAGAAGCTGCATCAGCAAGGGTATTTCCACCAGGTTCTGCCCGCCAACCCAGAGATCGATCCCTCCTTGTGGCCCCTGCTGAAGCTCACGCGCGAGATGATCGAGCGCACCCAGAAGACAGAACGAGCTTTGCTGCGTTCGCTCGAAGCCGACCCACTGCTCGCAGCGCGAGTCGAGCGGTTAATGACGATCCCTGCCATCGGCCACGTCACGGCGCTGACCTGGGTGCTCGAAGTCGGCGAGTTCGAGCGGTTCCACTCCGTCAAGCAGGTCATCAGGGTTCTGGTGCAAACTCGGGTAGACGAGGTGGGTCCGCGTTCTAACGTCAGTCGAAGGATCTCAGGCGGCGAGAACCGCTGCCCAGATTTCAGGGGCAGTTGTTGGTCTCCCTATCAACTTTCCGATTTTGAACTGATCCTTCTTAATCTTTTCCGCAAGCTCAATGCCCGTGATCGTCACCGCCGCAGTATCGAATCGCTTGAATCCAAGCATCGGGCGGATCCGCTGTTTAATCCGGCGATGGTCCTGTTCGACGACATTGTTCAGGTATTTACTGGATCGAATCCGGACTCGACGCGGCACAGTTCCTATCGATTTCAGTTCGGCGATTGCTCTATGTGATGCCGCGTATGCGTCAAGCGTGACCACTCGCGGTGTGCCGTTGTTCTTTATTGCGTTGTGAAAGAAGCGTTTCGCTGCGGCAACATCTCGCCGCTCGCTCAATAGGAAATCGATAGTGCGACCCTGCTTATCAACGGCCCGATACAAATACGTCCACCGACCCTTCACCTTTATATAGGTCTCGTCACAACGCCAGGAACCACCGACCGGTCGGGCGTACTCGCGCCAGCGCTTTTCAAAATCAGGCACGTAGCGTTGCACCCAGCGCAGAATCGTCGTATGTGCCACCACAATTCCGCGCTCACTCATCATCTGGACTAGATCACGCGAGCTCAATTTGAAGCTGAGATACCAGCGCACGCACAGTACGATCACATCTTGGTCGAAATGTCGTCCTTTGAATAGGTCCCGCGCGCGTGCCGGTTCGGTCATCCCGGCCATTATTCTCTATCCCACCAAAATACATCTAGAGTTTGCACCAGAGCCCTTCGGCCCGAGTGTCAGTATCAACGTACGCATCTTCAACGTCACGGGTATATGGGTGCCTGCTGCAGGAACGAATTCTGTGCAGTCCTGGAGCGTCGTGTCAGTGGGATCCACCTGCAGGGTTGTAGCTTCCTCCGCATTGTTCACCGCCACGAGCACACGCCATGGATCGCCGTGCCCGCAGCCTGCCGTCAAATCACGCGAGCGCACGTAGACCAAGGACGTAGCATTGTGCATGACATCCTGCTGCCCGCCATCGGCGAACACCGCGTTGATATTGCGGAAACGCAGCAGCCCGGCCACCCAGTCATGCATCTCGTTTTGCTCGGGCGTGCGGCCGGCGGAGGTGAACGCGTCTTGCCTGCTGCCTAGAAAGCCGCCTGGAAAATCATGCCGATTTTCCGGATCATCCCCGCCCCTCATCGCGATCTCGTCGCCTGAGTAAATCTGCGGCATGCCGCGCATGGTCAACAGAATCGCAAAACCCAGCTTCATCTCGGCTACCGTCGCCCCCGGCATACTCATAAATCGAGACGTGTCATGGTTGCCAAGGAAGGGGACCAGCCGCTCCGGATGCGGATACAAAGAATCCTCGCCCCAGACCTTGGCCAGCTCCGTCATCGGCGCGCCCTTCAGCAACACATCGCGCAGCGTAAAGAATGTGGGAAAATCAAACGGCGTCCATAGGCCTGTGTCCACCTGGCCGTTCAGGTCGTCGCGCATCACACCCCCGGCAAACGCCGAGGTGATCACCGGATCGGGATTAAACGCCTCGCCCACCGAGGTAAGCCGCGGGAAGACCGCGTGCAGCTCGCTGTGGTACGCGTGCCAGAACGGCCGGTCAACGTAGGGAAACGTGTCAATCCGGATGCCGTCCGCGGCCGCCTGCTCGACCCACCAGATTGTAGTTTGTATCAGATACTGTGACACATCCGGATTTTCCTGATTCATGTCCGGCAGCACATTGGCAAACCAGCCGTCGAGGATGTCTTTCTGGTCCCGCCGCGGCGCATGCGGGTTTATTAGCGGCGCAAATTCGCCCTGCGCCCGATCATGCTTCGCCTCTGTCCCGTGGAACCAGTCCGGCTCCGGCTCATCCTTGACCCACGGGTGCTTCGGTCCCACATGGTTGGGCACCATGTCCAGCACCAGCTTCATCTGGCGCTGGTGCAGCGCGTCGCTCAGGGCTTGCAGGTCGGCAAGCGTGCCGTAGTGCGGGTCCACCCTGTACACGTCGGTCGCCCCGTATCCGTGGTAGCTCTCCGCTTCGCCCTCATTGGCATAGACCGGAGTAATCCACACTGTCGTGACACCGAGCGACTGCAGATAGTCGAGATGCTTCGTCACCCCGCGCAAGTCGCCGCCGTGCCAGCCCCGCGGCTTAAGCAGCTCCGCCGCATGGTCCACTCCGTCGTTCGCCGTACCCCCATGGGCGAACCGATCAATCATGATGAGGTACATCGAATCCTTGGCTGAAAATCCCTGAAAGCCTTCGCTCGCCGGCTTGCGGTGTGGTAACTCGTACGGCAGCGTAATCGCACCGCGCGCGGACGTGACGTGTAATGCGATTGATTCAGGCGCACGACCCTGGTCGCTCAACCACACAAAAGCGTAGTGACCATTCTCTGAGAACTGCGTCTTGGTCACCGACACCCCGGTCCCGCTCGCAGATATATGGGTGTCCCTCAAGTTGCGGCCGTAAAGCAACAGCATGGGAGCGGGCATATCTGCCCACCAGTTCGGCGGATCGACCTGGTACACGCACGGGGCCGGCGAGGCGGCCCCAGCCGCGGAGCAGTCGGCCGAGAGCTGCGCCAGCGATGTCACACAACACCCGGCGGCAACCAGACCGAGAGTGATCGCTTGCCGAAAGAGCTTCATAGAAATCCTTCTGTCCGCGATTGCGGACCAATATTGGCCGATTCTGTCGGCTATTCGAGGGAGCGCGGGCAGTCCGATCCAGGAAAAGATGCGCCACGGCAATTGACTGTCGTGGCGCACCTGGTCGGTTACGCGTTAGAACGTGAAGCGGGCCGCCAGTTGCAGCTCACGTTGCGAGTCGAGCTGAGTGCCGGTGACCTTGCCATAATTAGGATCGGTCAAGGTGCCATCTGGATTCGTGAACTGCGGCGTGTTCGTAATATTGAAGGCATCGCCGTGCAACTCGAGAACGTACCGCTCTGTGAGCTGGAGGTTCTTCTGCAGCGAAATATCCGCGACGCGTTGCCCTGGGCCATAGACCTGGTCGCGCGGGAGCGTGCCGATGCGAGTGAACACGTTTTGACCATTCGCGAGGACCACCGGCGGCCGCGCGAACGAGCCCGTGTTGAACCAGCTTCCGCTGATGCTTTTCGGATAACTAATCGCCCTGACGAGGTCCGGACGATCGGCATTTGAGGTGCCACTGCCCGCTGCCAGGTCGAACGGGTTTCCACTCGCGACACGACCGATGATATTGATCTGCCATCCACCGACCAACAGGTTGGTCAGATAGTTGACTCCTCCACCGAAGTGCTGTCCCCGCGCAAACGGCAGATGGTAAAGGATCGACGAGCTGAAGACGTTCCGCTGGTCCTGCAGGGAATTGCCATAGTCGGCCTTCGGATCATAGTAGAGCGGCGCCGTTGAGGAGAGATTCGAGCCTGGCGAGTCATCGAGGCCGTGAGACCACGCATACGAACCGGTAATCAGCAGGTTGGTGCCCTGGTGGTGCTCATAGTGAAGTTGCAGGCCGTTGTAGTTTGCCGCGCCGTTGTAGTTGCTGAACGTGATCGTCCCGAACGTCGGGAAGTTCTGCAGGCCTGTACCGAATCGAAAAATGTTGTAGTTGTAATAGGTGGAGAGATGATCGGACTTGGTCCCGACATAAGCTATGTCGATAACGTCGTTCTTGCTGAATTGCTGTTCGAGTTGCAGATTCCATTCCTGAATTTGCTGGTTCTTGTTGTTGCGGTTGACCGCCAGCGTGCTCAGGCCGGATGGAGGAATTGCCGGGTTGAAGTTGGGAAATCCCGGCGCCGGCAATGCGGTGGTCTGGGTGGCCGGTTGGGTGCAGCTGTAGGCCGTTCCCGGTGCGGGAGTCTGACCGGTGAAAGTCACGCAGTAGCCAATCTGCGCGTTGTAGGCCAGGCTGCCGCCGAACGGAATCTGCTGACCAAGCTGGTTGCTGATTCCGCCGTAATCGGGGAAGTAGAAAATGCCATAGCCGCCACGGACAACCTGCTTGCCATTGCCACGCAGGTCGTATGCGAAGCCCAGGCGCGGAGCAAAGTTGCCATAGTTGTTATTTACGATAGTCCTCGAAACACCATTCTTGCCGGCCAGAAGCACCTGACCATAGGTCGAGCTGCTGGGGTTGATATCAAACGACGCCTGACGATTCTGTGTCTCATAGGGCCAGGTGATGATGTCGTACCGAAGCCCCAGCTGCAGGGTCAGGCGAGGCCTTATACGCCACTCATCCTGCCCGAAAAAGCCATCTTCCCAGGCAATGTTGCTGAAGAACCCGTTTTGGGCGCCGATGCTGTAAGAATCCGTGAAGCCGATCAGCATCTCGGCGGTTGGAAACCCAGTGAAGTCGCCGTTGCCGAAGTTGAAGTAGCCTTTGCCGGCGATGGGGCGGAAGTATTCGGTATTACGCAGAATGCCCGTGGCGCCGAAGCGGAAGGAGTGGTTCCCGCGCTCCAGGTCCACGTTGTCGCTGAGTTCAATGGTGTTCTGCGGAACAGCGTACAGCCCGTAGTCGCCGGTGTAATCGATGCCGGCGTTTCCACCGATAAGCGCGCCGCCGCTGGTCTCGGGACTACGGTTGGCGTTCACGATCCCGAGGTTCGCCGAAAGAGGAACGCCAAAGAACGGGGGCTGATATCCGTAGTCGTCACGGTTATAGCCGACTCGAAGTTCGTTCACGACGTGTGCATTAAAGATGTGGGTTTCACCGAGGGCCCAAGCCCGGGCGTGGGTGTACGAGGAGCCGGTGCCGAAGCCGGACGGAAGCGTGCCCAGCTCCGGGGTCTTGGTAAAAGCCGAGTTGTCATAGCTGAAGCGGGCGAAGGCGACGTCCTTCGACGAGGCATTCCAATCCAGGCGAACATCGAAGGTGTTGTAGTGCGTGAATTGCTGTTCATGTGCAAGGAAGTTGTTGGCGACGCCGGCACGCGTCGGCGCCGGGTACGCATTGAAGTAGTTGATCGCCGCGGTGTTCTGCACTATGCCTGCACCGGGGATATTGTTGCCCGGAATAGGCATGCAGTCGGCAGGATTATAAAGCTGCCCGTCCTTGACGTAATTCGTCATCCCGGCGTGGATCAGGCAATAGGGTTCGGAGAACTGGCCGTCAACCGAAGGACCATTCACCGTATCGAAATTCGGGGAACTAGCCAGCAACTCACTGAAGTCGCCGGTGCGCATTCGCACCGTCGGCACGGTAACAAAGTAAGGATTGATCGGCTGGGTTTCGCGAAAGGCCTGGTAGTCGCCAAATATGAACAGGTGGTTTTTGATAATCGGGCCACCAACGGAAAAGCCTGGCTGGTTGCGATTGAAGGGAGGATTTGGGCTTGCAGGGGCGTTGAGAAACCGGTAGCTCGGGTTCGCATCGAAATTGCCGCTGCGGTAAAACCAGAATGCCGAACCATGGAAATCGTTGGTCCCGCTCTTGATTGAGCTGGCTACAATAGCGCCCCCCGCACGTCCGTATTCCGCAGGAGCGACGCTGGTGTCTATCTTGAATTCCTGTGTCGCGTCGATGTTGGGAAAGATCAGGATCGTGTTGAGGAGGGAGTCGTTGTCATCGAGACCGTCGAGCAGGAAGTTATCCGCCTGGGGACGGAGTCCGTTCACCGACAGGGCTGCGCCGCCGCTCTCATTGTTACGGAAGGTTTCAGAGTTTCCGTTGACGCCGGACGCCTGGTCCCCGTACGAGCCGCGCGTGACCCCGGGGGCAAGCAGAGCGAGACCGGTGAAGTTGCGGCCATTCAGGGGAAGATCGGTCACTTGTTCGCCCTGGATGACTGCACCGATAGTAGCGTTCGAGGTGTTCACCAAGGGAGCAGCGTTAGTCACCGTAACGGTCGTGTTCACGGGGCCCGGCGCCAGCTTGAACTGCAGGGTTTGCGTGCTCGCGACCGTTACGGTGAAGTCGGTGTTTTGGCTCTGAAAGCCCTGCGCCTCCACATCGGCCTTGTAATCGCCGCGCGGCACGGCCGAGATGTGGAACTCGCCCGCATCATTGGATTGAGCGCTGAACTTTAGACCGGTCTGCACGTTTGTGACCGTGACCGCTGCGTTTGGTATCACAGCTCCGGTCGGATCCGTGACCGTGCCGACAATGCTGCCGTTATCGGATTGCGCAAACGCTCCGACCGTGGTTATGGCCACCAGGACCGCTCCCAGGACGACAGTCATCCATGCCGCCCGCATCCCAGCCTTCTGCAAAAGATTTATCATGTTGCCTCCAAAAACAATTTCCGCTTCTGTTCGTTCGTTTGAAGTCTCCTTCCGTCAGATATTTCCAGAACCGTCGGTAGGGGGACTAACGCATCTTTCCGTGACGTCTCACAATTGGACGTGCACAAGGAAGCGATGGTGATCGCCGTCCTGAATGGCAGTGGGAAGCTGGTCATGGAAATCAAAGCCAGCAGTATTCTCGAGTTCCTTCGCGGTCTAACGCCCGGGTTCTGCATGCCCTCGTGAAGCACGGCATGACTCTCACGGACGTCCTGACCCTGCACATCGACCAGGTCACTCCCGTCCTGCTGAAGGCCAAACCCGTCGATGTACCGGGCTACAAGAAGGACCTGCGCACCAAACCGCCGTGGCGACCCCGATGAATTCCCGGGGCCGGCCACAATCAGAAGGTGATGGCTGCCTTCAACTGGATGAGACGAGGAGAAGCGTCGCCACCGAGGAACGAACCCAGGATCGAGGTCGGCGTGTTAACCAAAGTCTGTATCGAACCAAAGTTCGAATTGTTGATGTCGTTGATCGGAGGTCCAAAGTTCGGGTGATTGAAGAGGTTGAAGAACTGAGCCCCAACCTGAAGGCGACCAGCATCCAGGTGTGGAAGAGGAAGCCTGAAACCCTTCAGAACACTCAAATCAGTATCGGTGTAGGCAGGGCCAGCCGTCTGGTTACGACGTTGCTGTCCGAATGCCGTCGGGGCGATGTAATTGCCAGGCGTGGCGATAGCGCATGGATTGGCTGTTATGCCGGTGGCGTTGTTGAAGACTGCGCCTCCACCGCAGCTTTTAACGCCATGTACCTGTTGCGCGAAGAAACCGCCCGTCTGATAGTTGGATGCCGTTACAGCAGTATCAACAACTGTGAAGGGGAAACCGGTATGGTGAAAGACCGTACCGCTTGCCTGCCAACCATCCGTCAGCATCTTTGGACCACCGAAATAGGGCAGCACAAAGACGTACGAAGCAGTGAAATTCTGCCGTACATTGTAGTCTGCATTTCCATAGTTCTGACTGATATTATTCGGGTTTACAGGAGTTAGAAAATCGGTGCCAGCAGGGCCTAAGTCCAGGATGCCACCGTTCGAGATCTCATCCAGGGCATGACTCCAGGAGTAGTTGAAGTTGAGCGTCAGCAGCTTTGTATGACGCGAGACACCGACGATAAGACCGTTATAGTTCGAACTCGCCCCATTACTAACCTCCGTAGCTGCGCCAAAGGAGCCATTCGGAATGGTAGCTGGAAGGCCAATAAAGTTGATCGGCGTTACTCCGTTGTAACCGGGCCTGCCATTGTTGACGCCGTATGCGTTCACCCCTGTATTCTCGACAGGTTCATGATATCCATGATTGCCTACGTAGGCGATAGACAGAACTGTTTGTCTCTTGCTGTCAAGGGCTTGCTCAACCTGAAAGCTGTACTCCTCGTAGGTCGGGTAGTGGAGCTTCCCGATTGCAGTGACAATCCCCGGCGCGGAAAAGTTGGGAACGGTCGAGAGCGTGTCGAAGCTTGCGCCGTTCGCAAACCCCGCTTGAAATGCCTGGTTTGAGGCGGATGCCACATTCTGACCGCTCAACGGATTGCCAGGATTTGGACTGATAAAGTTGCCGTTCAACTCAGGTCCAAGTAACGTGAAGCCGACATTGGTAGGTGCATTGTTAAGGAAGCTGTCCGCCACGGTCGCTGGAAATACGTCTGTGAACAGACCAAAGCCCCCGCGAACGATTGTGCTGCTACCTGCACCAAACGGCGAGAAGGAGAAGCCAACACGCGGATTGGCCGATATCGCCTGGAACCCAGGGAACGCCTGATGCCGTCCACTAGCTAACAGAGTTGTATAGGGCGTTGTCGTGCTGAGGTTCAAGGAAGCAAATGATCCGTTGGTATAGGAGAAGCAGTTCGTACCGCAGACCGGGTTTGAGTTGTGCTCAAAGCGAATTCCTGCGGTGACACTTAAATTTGGAGCAGGCTTCCAGCTGTCCTGGGCATAGGCTGCAAGGTTATAGAGGGCTACCGGTTGGGTGTGCCGTAGCGGAAATTGCTGGATATATTCTTCCAATCCGTTTCCGGCTGCGAAGTCTCCGTTCTCGTCAGCGAGAGCCAGGGGAGTGGTTTCAATGGAGGGGCTATAGTCCGTCACATCGTCACGCCGGAAATAACCACCGAACTGGAAACTATGACGACCGTGTGTGATGCTCACGTCGTCGGTGAACTGATAGTTCGTCACGTTGCGGCCCTGGGGAAACTCGAAGTCTTCACCACCGAGTGTGGTAAAGTTCCCGCCAAAGGGGATAAAGTCGAGCGTGTAGGGAACCAGCGCATTCGCAGCGGCCAGGTTAGTGTTCGTAAAGACGGCACTGTACCAGATCACTCCAAAGAGGAACTGGTTGCTGATGTTCGGGTTCACCACGTGAGTTTCTCCAAGGGTCCCCTCGAACGAAGGCTGAGGACTATCGGCGTTGAAAATGGGATTAATGGGATCGGTGAAGGTTGCCTGTACACCCTTATCCCACTTGAAGTGGCCAAAAGCCGTGTCCTTGCCGGTAAGCTTCAAATCCACCCGGGAGGTAAGCAGGAACTCGTGCGTAAAATTTCCTTGTGTAGAGGTATAGACCACGGCATTCGGGTCGATGGGAGACTGTGTTGCCGTCGAATAGCCGGGAGCGTTCTGATAGACGCTGAATAACTGCTTGTAAAACGGCTGGTCGATGGCTGGAGCGGCGGCAATTGCGTTGGCAATATATCCCGCGTTTGGGGCAAATACGGTTTGGGAGGTCGGCAGAACAATACGCAGGCCTTCGTAGTCGACGAAGAAGAACAGGCGGTCCTTGATAATCGGACCTCCGAACCTTGTACCAAACTGATTGACGTTATCGAAGCTTCGCGGGGTCAACGTTGGAGTCTGATTTCTAAAATAGCTGTTTGCGTTCAGTACCCTGCCGTTCCACTGGTAGACCGCGTTGCCATGGAACTTGTTCGTCCCGGAAATCGTAACCTCGTTCACCTGAGCACCGCCGAGGCCACCATAATTCGCACTATAGGCGTTCGAGGTAACACTCACCTCCGAGACCTCGTTGTTGCCAAGCAGCAGATTCGATGCCCCAGAGTTACTCAGGTTCAGAAATGGGTCATTCTCATAAGAGCCATTCAAGGTGAAGGTATTCGAGACGGCGGGAAGACCGAAGACGGAGAAGTTTCCGTCACCTCCAGCAACGTTCATGACCGCACCTGGAGAAACCTGGGCCACAAACGTCAAATCGTTTCCAGGATTAGGCAAGTTCGCTACCTGCTCTTGCGAGATCGATGTAGAGAGGTCAGCATTTTCCGTATGGAGCAGCCCTGCATCAGTCGTAACCTCGACTGTCACACTGTTTGAGCCAACTTTCAATTTAGCGTCACCAGAGGTAATCTGACCGACGGCTACAGTCACCCTGGTCGAAGCCGTCTCAAAGCCGACCGCGCTAATAACTACGCCATAAACGCCGGGTTGCAGCAGCGGAGCACGATAGGAGCCATTGCCATTCGAGGTCAGAACTTGTTTGATACCAGTATCGTTACTGGTCACGACGATTTTAGCGTTGGGAATAGCCGCGCCCGATGAATCGGTAACAACTCCTACGATATCTCCGGAGGTTACGCTCTGAGCGTGAGCTGATGGGGAGAGTGTGGACAGCGTGGTAATGGCACCGAAACCAAGTGCCACAATCAGGGGAGTGGAGCGCCAGGCGCCTACGAAGATTCTTTTACTCGTCTGCGCTACGCCCCTGCCAGCCAGAGATGGACCGGCAATCGGCGTAACCAATAGCCCTTTCATTTTCAAATGCATACTGTTCTCCTTGAGTATGAACAAACCACCTGCGTACACAGAAGAGCTTCATAAAATTCGCCTCATCCTTGGAGAGATGTATGGTGGGGAGCAACAAATCCAGACATGTCGCGCTTAACTGCAGCGCCCTCGAAATATCTCACTAAATAAAATTGAACTGTTGGAAATAAATGGAGGCGCATCCATTCGACTGGAAGGAAGTGATTCTCAAACCTATTTTTCGGCACCGATGAATCCTTATTTGTCCGCAACCGGGGATCCTAGCTTTTCGGCAACTATGAATGTGTCGCCGAAAGGTCTTAAGTTTGTTAGTAGGTTGTCAGAGAGGTTCTGGCGCAGGCACTCGAAGGGGTTGGGAATCCGGGGATAATGGTCGGATGCGAGCACAGGGTCTGGTCCAAGTGATGGCAGAGCGTGGAGTTGGGTTGACTCCATTCGTCAATCCTGTGGTTCCTCTGGCGTTATACCGGCGCCGATAGCACCAAGCGCAACTCAAGCCGCTCGGCAACGGAGAGATCCCCGGCTTCCTGTTTTCCGCGCGATTTCGGGGGCGGTCTTTTCCGCTTCGATGATCTTGCGTCGCGCGTGTGACCAACAACCCGCACGCGTGATCTCGTTGCCGGCCACAACGCCGTTGTATCCGCCATGGGCGTGGGCCAACAGAACCTGGCGGTAATCTTTCAGAAAATAATTGGGGCCGTCGCGGCCCCGATTCAATCGACTGCGTGGCGCGAGAGATCTCGAAGCCTTGCCGCTGGAAAATGTCTTCCAGTCGAAACAACGGTAAATAATCACTAAATTTACTCGTATCGAGCAGCGAGCGCACCATCGCCTTCAGCGATTCACTATCATCAGGTTGATCGACAGGGCGGGGTTCTATGCGGAGCACGCGACGTCGGAGCAGATCGATCACCTGAGCAAGCTGAATCCCTTGGAAAGACTTGGACAGGTTGAAGACATTGCCAACGTAGTCTCCTTGCGGGCTGGGCCAGATGGCGCCTGGATTAACGGGCAGATTCTGCGGGCGAATGGGGGCATGTCGTAACCCACAACACAGGTCTCAGACCGAGTCTGTTCGAAGTTGTTCATTGATGGCGAGCGGAAGACGCCACCAGGCAGTACCAAACTCGACCTGATCTCTCCTACCACCGAGGAACTCTTTCTACGCTTACCTGAAGCTTATCCAGAACTTCAGGCTGCGACCACGTTACCTATTTGCACAAGAGCCAAAAAGTCTGCCCTGCCGAACCCGTGAGGAGGCAGTAAGGACTGCCCCTCACGTCGCGGCGTGCCGGTTTAGAAGGGATTCCGCTGCTGACAGCTCTTGCCGTCGGTGACATTCGTCAACACCTGGTCTTTGGCTGTGAGCGAACGACTGAAGCAATGACCGAGCGAGTCATTGCTTTGAAAGGACGCACTCGAGTTGCCGACTGCACCCGTGAGCTCATTGGCGGCATTGATCGACAACGTGTCCGCGGAGAGGACCTGCTCCTGGGTGTTGCTCTCAAACAGAGGGAATCCGTCGAGAGCCTTTGTATCGGTCTGCAGATTCTGCTGATTTACCGACGTCGCCTGGGTGACGGATCCATCGGCGTTGGGAATGAACGAAAAGTCCACCGTCAGCGGATACGACACATGCTTACGCACTGTCTGCCGTAAGACGCCCTGCTGGGTCGTGATCTGCGAATCAACAGTGCTGGTCTGGACGGCGTTCTGCACGTCGCCTCCGGTGTTCGGGTTGACGTTGAAGGTCTGGGTGCTGAGGAAGTTGACCTGCTGTTCGACCGTGGTTACGACGCGACCGTGCGAGGTGTTGACGAAACCGCTGATGGAGAAGGTACGGTTGGAGCTGACCGAAACCGTGCCCGTTACGACTCCGCTGGAGCTGGTTGTCAGGTTTTCGTTGACCTGCGGAGTTGGGGCCGCGCTGAGGGTGTTGCTGATCAGCCCGCCAGTGACCTCGCGGCTGCCGTGGTCGGTGAAGACCAGCAGGTTCGCGGTTGCATTGAAGAAGTCGTTGGCGTTGAAGACGCTGACGGCGACGGTGTGCTGGCTGCCGTCGCCGAGCACGCCGGCAAACGGAGTAAGGTCGACGCGGTAGGGCTTGAAGTCGAGGGTCTGGACACCGGGGATCGGCTCCCAGAGGAAGGGATCGATGCCTCCGGTGAAGATGAAGGGAAAGACAGGTGCGACACCGGCGGGCTTGCCATCGATGGAAATCTCTGTTTCGCGGAAGGCGGTGTTGTCGCAGCTCTCGAGCTCGGCGGCCACATTATTGGGCACGCAGAAGTAAAAAAACTCATCGTCGATCTGGTTCTGGGCGAAAACATCGAGATAGACGTTCTCCACGTTGCGCGGCAGGTTGACGGCCTGGCTGAGCAGGTCGGTGGCGGTGACGAGGTCGAGCGGATTGCTGCCGGAGCTGAGGCCTACGACGATGTCCGGCGTGGCAGGAGCCGGGGCGAACGGCGTAGCAGGAAAGAACTCCAATGCGGCGTTGGCAAAGATGGTGCTGGTGTCGACGGAGTTGACGATGTTGCCGATGGTCGCCGAGCCGGGCTGGGCTGTCTTGAGGACCGAGGTGAGGTCGGTAACGTCGCGCTCAATGTGCCAGGAGGGACTGAGGTTGCTACGGGGCTCGGCAGTCGAGCCGAAGAAGATGTTGATGTTGCCAAGATAAAACCAGGCACTGCGGTCGAACTGGTTTCCAGCGGAGACGGTGAAGTCTGCCGTGAGGACGACCTTGGCCCAAGGGCCGGGGCAGCCTGCGGGCGGCGCGTAGTTGAACGCGGTTGCGTTGAAGTTGTCAAAGGCCGCGTTGGTGAATAGTGAAACCGTGCAAGGTTTGACGTTCGGCACCGTAATGGGCGGTTCGGCGGTGACAGGATTGGAAGAACCCACCTGGGGGGTTGATGGAGCGATGACGACTTGCGCCTGAGCAGCTCCGATACACGTGAAGACAAGCAGAAGGAGAGTTGAAAGAGTGTTGAAGACGCGTGGGCCAGCTACTGTTTCCTGCATAGGAGCACCATCCTTTGTGACTTATCCAAAACCCAATATCAAAATCCGCATTGGGCCAAGGGCAACAACGTGATCGGATTGAGATCCCGACGCCTGATGTTGTCTATAACTTGCAGAGTGCACAGTACCCGGTTAAGAAAGGATTTGTTGTCACGCGATTGTCATTCTTTGATGACATATCTACGAACGGACAGATCTCTTATAGACAGGTGTGAAGCCATGGGCGCGTCCGCCTTTGACAGGCTTGGCCGACGGGTTGATTTAGCAAATGATCGTCGCGGAATACGTTCCAATGCCGGTCGCATCATCCCAACCTGTATTGGCAAGAACGTGGGCCGTCCATCGGGCGACCCACCGGTATGATACATCCGCTCGTCTACCGGCCAACCGGTCGTCGATGCTGATCGGCATGGAGGCCTGTGAAGGAGTGCATTTTCGCGGACGCGCGCTGCTCTCGCATAGTCAGGCTGACGCGAATTGGATGGCGCAGGGCACCGCCGTCACAGGGAATTCAGGAAGGCAATCAGTGCCGCACGCTCCTCCGGACTCAACTCTCTAAAACGATGGGAAGCTTCACGTGCTTCACCTTCATGACGCTCAATGGCGTTCTCCAAGGACAAAGATCTGAGGTCATGCATGAAACGAGCCTTATCGCGCACCCACCACAGAGGAGCCGTTCTCAGTTTGTTGGTTGTGTCCTGCGGTCCAACCTGAACGATTCCATCGCCTGTGCCGATGTCATGCAACAGATAGTCTCCGAAAGGATGGATGATCTTATTCCCAAGGGCCTCCGGAACAGTAAACTGACCACCATCGATAACTGTTCCAGCGGGTGCCGTGATGATTGTTTCCACGTGGCAGGTGCTGCAACCCAGCCGCTGAAACAGATGATGACCGATCTGCGCTGCCGGAGTTGCTGCAAGCGTTACATCGCGAGGTGGGACCATGGTGCCGCGTACGAACTGAGCAAAGTGGTCGATGTCAGCCAGGCCAAGGTCATCTGGCTGATCGTTAATGCCCGTCGTGGTGTTAAGAACTTGAGTAACCTCCGTGGGGCGCAGCCGGTTCGTGACTCCCATCTCGTTGAGATAGGCATCGGCAATAAAGGAGAGTGATGGGCCCGGCTAGAACTGATCCATTGTGAAGGTTAGTATTCGGCAAAAATGAAGGGCCCGGTTTTTCTGTACCAGTTAGATGGTTAGAGACCGGCTTGTTTTTGTTTCAGCCAGATCGCGGTTAACTGCGATCTGGCTGGCGAACTCTGTTGGCGTCCTGTTGGCTAGCGCCCTGTGAGGACGACTCTCCCATGAATAGTTGTCAACTCATGTTGGGGTTGTGGCCTGTTTAGGAGGCCAGGACAAAATTGGGGAAGTCGGCGAACACCCAGTTGTTCTTCAGGGTGTAATAGATGACTCCCAGTAACTTGCGCGCCAAGGCGATGTTGGCTTTGCCGCCGCCGCGGCGGCGTTGGATACGTTGATAGAACTTCTGCAAGTAGGGGCTGTAGCGCTTGGCGATCAGCCCACACTGGACAAGAGCGGTGCGGGCAAGCTTGTCCCCTTGTTTGGTGATGTGCCCGGATCGTTCTGCTTCATTCGAGTTCTGGACTCGGGGCACCAGGCCGAGATAGGCGGCCAGCTTGCCAACATCGGCGAAGTCCTCGATCCGCCCGATGGCGGTCAACAGCACGGCGGCTGAGACCGGACCGATGCCTTTGATGCTCATCAGGTTTTTGTGCCCGGCCAGTTTGGGCCCTTCCTCTTCGATCAGTTCCTCTAACTCGGCGATGCTGTAGTTCAGACTGCGGATCTGGCCCACCAACACACGAGCTTCGACCAGCATCAGAGGCAACAGTGGCAAGGAAAGCACCCGCTCCAGCGCCTTGTTACTGGACAGCGATTCCTTCTTCAGGTTGATCCCTTCGGCGGAAAGCAGGTTGTTAATCTTGGTCTTCAGGGCCGATCGCTGTTTGACCAGTAGATCGCGCGTCTGGGCCAGATGGCTTATCTCTCGTTGCCTGCGTTCTTTCATCCTTACCTCAGGCAATAATCCTTTCGCTAGATAGAGCGCCAACAGTTCGGCATCGTTCTTGTCAGTCTTCTTCACTGATTGGCTGATGACCTTGAACTGGCTCGGGTTCACCACGGCGACATGGGATACATGCTCCACCACCGCGTCATAAAAGAACCGCGTGTTGCCGGTGGACTCGACAGCCACTTCGTCTTCCTGCCGCAGCTGCGCGGCAAATAGCTTCAGCTCCCGCATCGGCCACTGCCGCAAGTAGGTCCTTCCGCTCTCCAATCGCGTGCATACCGTGAACTGCGTCCGGTGCAGGTCCACTCCTAGATATCGCTTCATGTCGTCTCCTCGCGCTGTGGAGTAGACGTTGCTCTTCGGCGATCACCACTCTCCCATCCAAGGTCCTTGTGGCCTTACGGTGACGCTCCGGTTGCAGGTCTGACTACTCTCATTGACGAGGTCCGTCGGCCTCACAGTCGTTACCCAGCCTGCACCCTGCCTGCTCCTCAGCTCCTGCTTTGGAGCCTATCGCCTCAGAAGCTCGCTGCACTATTCATGCCATCTCATTGTATTCCCGCCGCCAAGCTTCAATAGCCTGCCTGGCTTCGGGCAGTGACTGGAACCAATTAGTATCCAGACATTCGTCACGGAAGCTGCCATTGAAGCTTTCGACATACGCATTGTCCGTAGGCTTGCCCGGGCGGGAGAAGTCGATCTTCACGCCGTTCCGATAGGCCCACATATCCATCATTTGCCCGGTGAACTCGCTGCCGTTGTCGCAGAACAGCACCTTCGGCACACCACGCTGCTCCATCAGCCTGCTCAACACCCGCACTACATCCTCTCCTTTCAGGCTTTGGCCGACTTCGATGGCCAGGCTTTCCCGTGTGTAAATATCCACGATGGTCAGCGAACGGAAGCGTCTCCCATCACAGAGTTGATCGGAGACGAAGTCCAGCGCCCAAACCTGGTTGGGACCACTCGGACGGAAGCGCTCCTGCCGATGCACAACCGCGCGCCGCCTTCCTGGTGGACGCTTGCGCAGTCCCAGCCCTTCTTCCTTGTACAGTCGATAGACAAGATCCTTGCCGACCTTCCAGCCCTCACGGTTCAACAGCACGCGAATCCTGCGGTACCCGTAGCGCACTCTCGTCTGTGCGATCTCCCGGATCCGCATGCGTAGCTCGATCCACTGCTCCTGACGGCCTTCGTAGCGATGCGTCGCTCGCGCCAACTCCAGTACGCAGCATGCGTGTCGTTCGCTTACCCGGTAGCTCTGCTCCAGATGCTTCACCAACGGGCGGCCCCGGGAAGGCTTTACAACTTTTTTCTGAGCACATCCTGCAACATCGTCTTGTCCAGCGTCAGCTCCGCGACCAGTTGCTTGAGCCGTGTGTTCTCGTCGCGCAGCTGCTTCATCTGGCGGACCTGATCTACCTCTAGGCCAGCATACTTCGCCTTCCAACGATAAAACGTCTGCTCGCTGATCCCTACCTTGCGGATCAACTCCGCCACTGGCACTCCCACCTCAGCCTGCTTCAACACTCCTACAATCTGCTCCACGGAAAACTTCTTCTTCATCGACAAAATCTCCTCTTCCTAATCCTTTAGATTTTTGCCGATTTTTCTAACTCTCATTTTGGCTCAGTTTTAGCCGGGCCCATCATGCGCTGCATGCGGCAACACTGCGGTGCAGAAGCCTCCCGAACAGATGAACAACTCCTGCGGATATGCCCTTCATGATCCCGTCTTTCGGACAAGCGGGAATCGCATCTGCCAGCTTTTATTTAAGCGAATTCACCGTACTGTCTTAACAAACATGAGCCGGCCTTCGAACCGGGTCGAACTAGAGCACTTCCTCAATTTACACAAACGTATTTATGCAGCTATCCGTGCTCATCACGCGGAAGCTATGCGGCGACCGAAGCGCGAACTTATTCTGGATGCACGCTCGCTGCTCCCGCAAAAAGAACTAAGAGTGAGGAGGCTGAGTAGTTCGCTTTTCCTCCCAGCGTAGCCCCCGCCAGGCAGAAGGGCTCTTGCTTGTTCTTTGCTTGAACCGACGCGAGAAGTGAAATTGATTGAGAGAGCCCGTTTGATAAGCGTCTGAGCGTAGTTCGGGTTCGAAGACTTCTTCACGTCGAGCCAATTGTTGCATAACCCATCGCTCCAGGCATCTACCTGCGAATTGCGTGAGTACGGGACCGAACCCATCCGTGTAATCTAAAGCGAGTGTCACGAAGGTCCAACCGTCACAGAGCAAACGTCTTCCCCGTCTCTGCAGGGATCTGCACAAAGACCGAATTCCCATTTGGCTGGCGCAACGCACGGGGGGAGTTAAATCCGCGCACACCCTGTAGGGTGCCCAATGCATGGTCGAACGAACCGTTTTCCAGCATGAGGATCACGATGTGTTCCGCGTCCACGAAGCTTGTTCCCCCGTGGGTTCGATCGCAAAGGCGCGCTGGATAGAGGAAGGCACAAAGCCGGAGATGCCAGTTGCGCCCGAAAGCAGAGCGGCAAACTTCAGGAAGTCACGACGGGAAGTAGAGATGACTGGGATTAAAACAGACTTCTGTTAACGCTTCTTCGAAGCGAGGAGGGCCCCGGTCTCACAGATCGAGACTTTGCTGTGGCCTCTATCCGACCAGACGGAAGACATAGTGATGAGAGAGAAATTCGGCCAGGACAAGAACTAAAGTCACGACCGCGAGTGTGAGCTGCACTCGTTCTCCCCACAAGCGACGCGGTGAAACCGGCTGACGTCTCCACTGAGAAGATGCCCTTTCCCGGAGTGAGCGAATTCTCCAGATCATGTAAAGATTGATGACCGACCCCACAACAGCAAGAATCATCATCGGAATGCGGATCGCATCCTGATGAAAGCCAATTGCGGGGCCCTTCACTCCCACCGCGGCTGCGGCGAGGGCTCCTAATCCCATGGCCAGCCTCAAACCGCTGAGCGCCATAATCACGGTGCAGGCGCTTTGCAGTACGATGAAGGCCAGGCTGGTTAGACCGACTGCCCAACGGCGAACTCCGCGGTCACTGGAAGGCTGAAGTACCTTACTTTCAGGACCTTCAGGATGGGTGATCAATGCGCGCTCGATAGCCACTTGCGTTTGACGCACAAATCCCGGCAAGGATACAGGCAAAATTTCAACACCTGAGGTGCAGGCGCCGCCTGTAACCATAATCCTGTATCGGTGGTCACAGGGGCAGCGATGTTGGCTCCTTTATTGTTAACAGCTGCCTTAAGCTCCGGTGTGAGCCCCCCGGGCGCCCAGCGTGATTCGCCTCACCCCATCGCCGCCGGACGACAGCGGCTCCAAAGCTCTCGAGATTTCCTGAAGATCGGGCAATCTGATATCGAGGTCGATATCCAACTCCAGCCGTCATCGCTCCAAACGGATGACGTTCTGGCGTGGGTGCGTCGCGCAGCTGAGTCGGTCGCTACGTACTATGGACGATTCCCGGTTCAACGCGCCCGCGTGAGCGTCACCCAGAGCGAGGACGCTGGTGAGTCGATCCATGGGACCACCTGGGGCAATATTGAGGGCTTTCAGGGTGTCTCGCGGATGAGCTTTGGGGGTTCCGTATCGAAAACTGATCTCGCGGCCGATTGGGCCATGACTCATGAATTCGTGCACATGGGAATGGCTTCACTCGCTGATGAGCACCATTGGCTCGAGGAAGGACTTGCGACCTACGTCGAGCCAATCGCAAGGGCGCAGGATGGCCAACTAACTGCGGAAAAGGTATGGAGAGACGTGGTTTCGGGCATGCCTCAGGGAGAGCCTCAACGAGGCGACCGAGGCCTCGACCGGACGCACACCTGGGGCCGGACGTATTGGGGAGGCGCAATGTTTTGCCTGGTCGCAGATGTGGAGATCCGGCGAGCGACCGGAAACCGCAAGGGCCTACAGGATGCCCTTCGTGCCATCGTTGCGGCAGGAGCTACGATCAATACCGACTCCGCGCTGCCTCCCATTCTTCACATTGGAGATCAGGCCACAGGGACAACGGTGCTGAGTGATTTGTACCAGCGCTGGAAAGATACGCCAGTGAATGTGAATTTAGATCAACTCTGGGGGGATTTGGGCGTTCGACCCGGGCCGAACGGAATTGACTTCGATGATGATGCGCCCCTTGCGCAGGTCCGGCGAGCCATCACGTCAAGGCCATCGCAGCCGCAACAATCCCGCTGAGCTGCCAACTGGAGAGATTGTGTCGCCCGCGCCTGGATCACTCATTGGCGCGGGCGATCGTTTTGTTGGGTTAGAGAGCAGCGATGCCGTTGAAACCGACAGTCTGGGGAAGACCCTCGATGCTGCCGAGTTGGTTGACGGTGCCGTCGGCATTGATGGTGAACACACCAACTTCGCCGGCGCCGGACAGTACGTTAAACAGGTACTTTCCATCAGCGCTGATAGCCATGTCGAGGTTGGTCGACCCTTCAGGAAGGGTGCTAACGACAGTGTTGGCAATGGGGCTCAACGCGCCAGCCGAGCTAATCGAGAATCCTGCCACCGAGGATGTAGCAGAGTTATCGACAAATACCCATTTTGCGTTAGGAGTAATGGCATTCCAGCAGTTGCCGTTGCCAAAGGTTGGAATGCTTTGGGTGATTGCAGTGAGCGTGCCGTTGGCGTTGATCGTATACGAGGAGATCGAGGATGTGTCAGTTCCGCTGTTTGGCTGATTCTCGGAAACGATGAGTTGACCGCCAGGAGTAAACACAGTTGCGAATACTCCTGCAGTGACGCTCTTGTTCGCGACAACAGTGCCGAGTGTGCCACCCGCAAGGATCGGGAACACATCGATGCTGTTCGAAGCCTTCTCTATCACGATCAGCCACTTGCCGTTCGGGCTCACCGAGATGGATGAACCGCCGGAGTTCGTGCCAGTGAGGAAAGCAGATGAGTTCTGAATTTCGTGGAGTCGTCCGAAGCCATCTGCCTTGAATGCAACAATCGCGCCACTTCCGCCTGCGTTCAGGACGTAAACCGTACCGTTGTGCTCGGTCACGGCGACTGGAAAGGCGCCATCGGAAGGTTCCTGGTCGACCCAAACGGGGATGCCATTGAGAATGTGAAAGCTTGAGACTGAACCGCTCGCAGAGTTTACTGCAAACAAAAGAGTGTGATCTCCGCTGATGGTCAGCGAGCCTTGCGACTGAAGCGGGTCGGTTTCGCCGCCGCTGCCGCGGCCGCCGGTTGCAGCGCGCTCTCTCAGGACAAATTGTCCGTCGTAACCACGTTGATAGGTCAGGACTTCGTTTTTAACCTTGTCATTCGTCATAACGAAAACGGATGTGTTGCCTCCGCCGGCTTGTGCAAGCACAGGCGATGCGGATGCTCCGATACAAAGCGTGACGGCCAAAAGACCAGGAACCGACTTCATCATGCTGCTTACTCCTCTTGGGGGGCAAGACCCCTTTGCGCAGGAGCCTCCATGCATTGATGAATCAGCAATGCACAAGATGACCCTAAGGTTGCGCGATTGTATGAATGGCGGAGTCGGTGAAGGTTACAACGATCGGTGAAAAAGTTTTACTGCGAAAAGTGCATAATTTTTTCGCAGTGGGGCGCTTTCATTTGCAATATATGCAGAGTCTAATATGACTCCGCTCCTGGCCACTTTGTGCCTCGCTTCAACTGCAACCTGACAGTCTTTGCTCAAACAACTGAGACTCTCGATAAGAATGAGATCGGACTCGTGATCGGAGCAACAGAGACGCCGAGCATCGGTGAACCTTCTGGAGGCTCGATCAAGTTGAACTCGAGCATCGCACTGGGCGCCGAATATGATCGGAAGGTCCTTGGCCAACACACTACTCTTTTGATAGGCGCAGACTTTCTCGCGTCCCCGGCCGACGTGAATGTCAGCGATCCGGCGCCTCTCGTAAGCCCTGAGTATGCATCTTTATTTCTGTCGTCTCGCGTCAAGGTGAAGTTCAATTCCACTGCTCCGTTCCAGCCGTGGTTATCATTCGGGGGAGGCTATGCTGACTTTAGTCGTGCATCGCCCAGGAGTGGCAACGTGAACGTGAAGGGACAAGGCGACTCCGGAACACTTGAGTTCGGCGGTGGCGTCGATACCCGCCCGCTGATCCGATTCAGAGGTGTTCCCTTGCTGAAATATTCCCCAATCGGTGCATGGTTCGAGGTACGGGACTTCTACTCCGGTCAACCTCACTACGGAGTAGACACTCGCGGCGGTCTTCAGAACAACGTTGCGTTCACCGGAGGACTGCTGATCCGGTTCTAGCGCTCTCCCTTGAGGATGAAGTGATCACATCAGCGGGTGGACGTAAGGCGCCCACCCGCCGTGCATCAGCGATCCCAGCCGCGTATCGGTGAAGGGAATTCGCCGCCTCAGAACCGAACTTGTTCACTCGACGTTAGTGTAACTTTCTTCACGTGTCCGCTTCTAATGCCCAGCCTCGTTTGCGGGGAGGGCCTCTTTGTGCTCAACTCGGCAGACGGGCCGCCATTCACTCGAGCACCACTGGAATTCAAAAAGTCTATTCGCACAACCCATTAAGGAGAAATCGCGTGAACCAAGTCGGAATACTAGCAACTTTGCAGGCTCGCCCCGGTAAGGAAGCTGAAGTGGAAGAATTTCTGCGCTCTGCAGGCCCGCTTGTCGAGGCGGAAACAGGGACGACAGCGTGGTTCGCCTTCAGGATCGGCCCCGCGACGTTCGGGATATTCGATACGTTTCAGGATGAAGCCGGAAGAAATGCGCACGTCAACGGGGAGATTGCCAAGGCGCTCTTCGCGAAGGCTGACGAACTGTTCATTACTCACCCCGAGATTAAGACCGTGGATATCGTTGCCGAAAAGCTCTAACCTCAGAGCACTCAGAGTGTCACAGGCCAGCACCGGGACGGTCTTCTGTGAGCCGTGTCGCGCAACACGGATTTTCCAATAGACTCCTTCCGCTGAGACGCTGATACCACTCAATTCACTCGTTCGCGCAGGCTGAGGGAGGTTGTCTCTGAACGGCTTCCCTCAGCTGTAACTTCGGGCCAGTTGGTTCGTCAGATTTCAACGAAGAGTCATTGGTTGTCGCAAGCTGGCGATCTGACTCGAATGCCCCCAATTCTTCCCGGAGAGAGCAATGTACAACATCTCGAATCTATCAAAACTAAAGCACCTCGATGAGAACGCTCCTGACGCCATGAAGGCGTTTTGGGCATTCGACAAGGCGACGTTTGCGCCCGGCGCGATCGACGTCATCCATAAGCAACTCATCGCGGTCGCGGTGGCTCTGACTACGCAGTGTCCATACTGTATCGAGTTGCACGTTCAGGCCGCTCGTAAGGAAGGTGCGACCGACGCAATGCTCGCTGAAGCGGCGATCATTGCTGCCGCGATGCGTGCCGGCGGCGCCATTACGCACGCCTCACATCTCTTCAAGGAATAAGCCTCGACCCATTCATAGGCAAGCCTGCTTGCTACAACGCGGACGCTGCGAAGAAACCTTTGTGACGTCCCGCTTCCAGCTGAGGTTTCAGATATTCCCAGAGCTCAGGACACCCGCCCTCGATCTCCGGCTGCACTCGCTTGACGACGCGCTCATAGCTGACGCCGTTCTCGACCCAGCTTCCACCCTTGTTGTTGAGATTCAGGAGAACGGGCATGCTGCGATCGATAGCTTTCGCGAAGCGGGCCTCGTAAGACTCACCCGCATCGAACTCCTTCCAGAGACTGACGAGAAAGTCACATGTCTTCCCGGGAGTCAGCCCGCAGATCCTCTCCAACGCCTTCAGCTCTGCAGCCTTCCTTTCTTCCCAGCCCTCGTGAGCAAAGACGAACTTATCTCCTGCGTCAATCTCGCCTAGATCGTGAACAAGCAGCATCGCCACCACCCGGTTGACATCGATCTTCAGATCCAAAACGTCTGCCAGAGACATCGCGAACAGGGCGATCTGCCAGCTGTGCTCTGCTGTATTCTCGTATCGATCCTCTCCGATGGGCCGAACCTTCCGGAGGACTCCCTTCAGCTTTTCGATTTCGAGTACGAATTGAATGATCTGTCCAACTTCCGCGCTCGCGAGCTGTTGAGCCATCTTTAACCGCCAATCTTTCCAGCGGGAATCGGTGCCGCAGTCTGGCCTTGCGTCTCCGTCCCAGTTTGCCGAATGGCATCGAGCACGACGCCACGGGTCAACAGCTCTGGCAGAACGTGAGAAGCCGTTTGACCAGTTCCTGAGATGATGACATAGGTCGGAACGCCGCTGCGCCCTACGTGTGCGAGCTCATTCGTGATCTCCGGATCGTAGCGCGTCCAATCAGCGCGAAGCAGCACATAGTGCCGGCGAAGAAACTCCTGCTCGACTTTCCGATCCTGCAGCACCGCCTTTTCGTTGACCTGGCAGGAGAGACACCATGCTGCCGTAAAGTCGACAAAGACCGGCTTGCCTGCTTTTTGCGCCTCTTCAAGAGCGACACTCGAGTATGGTTGCCACTGAAGCCGGTCTGCATGTGCGGTGGTGAGAGGAACAGCCAGAGCTGCCACCACAACCGTGGCGGCGGCCAGGTAGCCCAGTCGTCGTGCGGGCCAACGCCCAAGTATCCAGCCCGCGATCGCGAGGATCACTACTCCGACCAGCAATCGGGCGACATGGTCGATGCCGTCCTGCGCTGAACTGCCGGTTAGGTGGCCGTATACCCAAACCAACCAAACTACCGTGAGAAAGAGAGGTACGGACGTCAGTTGTTTCAGCGTCTCCATCCAGCGGCCGGGTCGCGGTAACTTATTGGCCCAACCGGGAACAAACGTCAATGCCAGGTAGGGCAAGGCCAGGCCTAAAGCCAGCGCAGTGAAGACTGCGAATGTGACGAGAGCATGCTGGGACAACGCAAATCCAATGGCTGCACCCATCAGCGGAGCAGTACACGGCGTTGCCACCACTGTTGCGAGAACACCTGTAAAGAACGATCCGGTATAGCCTCCTTTACGAGCGAGACCATCTCCGGCGCTGGTCAACGTCAATCCCAGATCGAACATGCCAGCAAGGGAGAGTGCCATAAAAAACAGAAGGCATGTCATCGCGACAACGAAGACAGGAGACTGAAGCTGAAATCCCCACCCGGCCTGTTTGCCGAGCGATCTGAGCGAGAGCAGCACGCCGACAACGATCCAGAACGAGCAAAGGATTCCGAGTGTATATGCCGACCCATGCAGGCGCTGTCGCACTCTGCTCTCCTCGGCGCTTCCTACCAGTGCGAGCGCCTTGAGAAAAAGAACCGGGAACACGCAAGGCATCAGATTCAGAATGATGCCGCCGGCAAAGGCAAGCACCACCGCGAGAAGAAATCTCGGCTCGTCGCTGCGCCTGGAGTTGGCCACTGCGGGCCCGACAGGAACATCAAACGTGTATGCCCGGCCGCCGCTCAGCTTGAGCACGCCCTTCAGTTCCTTCGGCAGCGTGTCGGAGATGTCGGCTCGCTCTGTCGTGAGTCTCACACCGTCTGATAAGGGAACGAGCTTCTGCTCTGCAGCGTTTCGGATCGAGTCGTCATCAAGCGGATAGTACTCTGCAGAAGCTTCCTGCTTGCCGGTGACAACACTGAGCGTCACCATGTTACGCGTCGCGGTTGCATCGATCGTCACTGTCGCGGGCGCGTTGACCGGTTCTTCCTGGACCGCGGCATCGATGAGTTTGTTGGTCTCCGCGGAGACCTGAGAGACCGCGTTAAGATTGAGTCCGAGGTGCGCTTTACCGGGAAGGCAGATTTCCCGGCATACGAGCCAGCGCACATGCGCCTTCAGGCCGACCACTCCCGGTGAAACCTGTGAAGATGCCGTAACGTCGAACGGAAAAACGGCCGTGCCCTCATATCCATAGTCCATCAAGGGTCCGAGAGGCAGCATCGAAGGAGCAGCATACTGCATCGGCCCCATAGATATTCCGGGTGGCGCAGACCATTGAACTTCCGGTGCCTCGCCTGAATCCCCGGCGTACACCCAATAAACATGCCAGCCAGGCTCCAGTGTCAGGGCCAATGCAACGCGAGTCTTGCCCCCGGGTTTGATGGTCCCGGAGTCCGAGATCAGTTCCGCGCTGAGATGCTGCGCTTTGACGGGGCCCGCGACACCCGTGCCCACTTGGCGCAATTGAGCTGGGCAAATGGAAGGAAGAGCAATGAGGACAGGGAGGAGGAATAAAAGTCGTTTGATAAGGTTTTGCATATTCGACTCGCGACCGTTGAAGAAAGGCTGCGCCGAATACTTCTCGGCGCAGCTACAACGTTAGTTCGTGGAAAGGTGATCGAGCGCATCCTGTGCGGATAGGCGATCGCCGTGGCTGTGACTGACCTTCTCGAACACCACGGTGCCACTTCCATCGAGAATGAAGGTAGATGGATAAGCCGTCTCGTGCGGCGCATCCCAGCGCAGCCCGTAGAGGTTGGTGACCCTATAGTCAGGGTCAGTAACAAGAACAACGTTAGAAGGCAACTCCGCCTGCTTCTCGAGGAATTCCTTTGCGTGTTGATCGAGGTCGGCCGGCGGTCCGGGATACACCAGAAACACCCGCGTGTTCTACCCGGGACCGCCCGCGGATCTGGATCAACATGCGAAGGAGTTCCTCGAAAAGCAGGTCCGAGTTGCCGATCCAACGTTGTTCTCGTGACGGATCCTGACTATAAGGTCACCAATGTGTATGGACTGCGTTGGGACGCGCCTCATGAGACGGCGTATAGGTCCACGCTCCATTCTGGAGGTGCGCGTGGTGTTCGAGAATGAACGTGGACGGATATGCCGTCTCATGAGGCGCGTCCCAACGTAGTCCATACAGATTGGTGACCTTATAGTCAGGATCTGTCACAAGTACAACGTTGGACGGCAACTCGGACTGCTTTTCGAGGAACTCCTTCGCATGTTGATCGAGATCAGCGGGCGGTCCGGGTAGAACACGAGAGTGTCCCTCGTGCCTCCGGACCGCCCGCTGATCTCGATCAACATGCGAAGGAGTTCCTCGAAAAGCAGTCCGAGTACCATCCAAACATATGCTGTTGACAGATCCTGACTATAAGGTCACCGAACCTGTACGGACTGCGCTGGGACGCGCCGGCACGAGACGGCTTATCCATCTACGTTCATTCTCGACGGAAGTGGCACCGTGGTGTTCGAGAAGGTCAGTCACAGCCACGGCGATCGCCTGTCCGCACAGGATGCGCTCGATCACCTTTCCACGAACTAACGGGGGGCTGCGCCGAAGAATTCTTCGCGCAGCCCCCAGATCACTTCGCGGAAAGGTGATCAAGCGCGTCCTGTGCGGACAGGCGATCGCCGTGGCTGTGACTGACCTTCTCGAACACCACGGCGCCACTTCGGTTGAGAATGAACGTAGATGGATAAGCCGTCTCGTGCGGCGCGTCCCAGCGCAATCCGTAAAGGTTGGTGACTTTATAGTCAGGGTCTGTCATTGATCATAACCTGCAGTTGGGACTGCTTTTCGAGGAACTCCTTCGCATGTAGATCACCGTGGGAGCCGGGTAAGCCGGAGGCACTTCTCGTCTTCGTCTTCGAGTCCAACATGGTCGGCGAAATCATGAACCTGTTTTACACAGTAGGGGGCACTGATAGCCGGGAAAACC
>CAVRNK010000010.1:0-101675 GCA_963721995.1 uncultured Acidobacteriaceae bacterium
GGCACCGGCCCCAATCCACAGGCAGCCGCGCTCACCGCGGATGAGGCCAAGACCTGCAATCGCGTCGATCTCGCCTCCAAGGTTATTACTCCCGATGTTCTCGTCCAACCGCACATGGCCTCGCTTGAGATGACTTTCTACCCACCTACCGGCGAGTTCCCAAGTCAGTATGACGGCGACGCTTTTGCCGCGGAACACGGCTCCTGGAACCGCGCCAACCGCGCCGGCTACGAAGTCATTCATATCCCCATGCACAACGGCCACGCCGACGGCAGCTACGAAGACTTCCTCACCGGTTTCGTCACGAAAGACGGCCAGGTCTGGGGCCGCCCCGTGGGCATCGCCATCGCCAAAGACGGTAGCTTGTTCGTCACCGACGATGGCTCCCGCTCCGTCTGGCATGTCACCTACATCGGTAAACAGAACCTCTCAGCAAGCAACAGCAAGTGACGAATTTGCAAAAAATGCACAACACGATAGCCACCAACCCGTTCTTATTCGGCGAGATTGTGCAAAGAAGAAAGATCTCGAAGGGAGTCCATGCTCATGAGTGTTCGCTTTAACTATCAAAAGATCGCCAGCTTCGTCTTGTTTCTTTGCGCATGCACGGCGAGCGCCACTGCGCAAGCTGGGGACATTCCCGCCCACGGCCCAGCCATCGTTCTCTTCGACGGCAAGGACCTGAGTCAGTTCGATACATTCTTGAAAAGTGACGGCCTGAACTCCGATCCCAACCATGTCTTCACGGTCGAACATGGCGTTGTCCACGTCTCCGGAACTGAATTCGGCTACTTCATCACTAAACAGGAGTACAAGAATTACTATCTGCGCGCCGAAATTCAAATGGGGCGAGGGAACCTTTCCTCCGCGCCAGGGTCAGGCGCGTGACAGCGGCATTCTCTACAACATTCAGGGTCCCAATAAAGTGTGGCCGCGATCGATCGAGTTTCAGATCAACGAAGGCTGCACCGGCGATTTCTGGATGACCGATGGCGCAGCGCTGACTCCTGTTGGCCCAGATGGAAAGGCCGGCGCACGCGTCACTGGACCGGAAGGTAAAGCGTCGAAGGTAGACCGCTTCAACAAGGGCGAATTCAAAAACGTGACCGGCTTTCGCGACCCCACCAATGAACTGGAGAAACCACACGGGGAGTGGAATGTCGTCGAACTCGTGAACCGCGACGGGCACGTGTGGCAATACGTGAATGGCAAGCTGGCCAACGAAGGAACCGACGCGTTCCCTGCCAACGGCAGAATCCTCTTCCAGTCCGAAGGTGCCGAAGTCTTCTTCCGCAACATCAAGCTTTATCCGCTGAAATAACCCTGGGTTTTCTAAGGTGTAGTGAAGTGGTTGACTGAGCTCTTCCCTCCATCGCTCTTCCCGTTGGCCTGCGATTCTGTACCCTGCATCCATCGTTGCTTACGCAGAGAAGGTGGCCCAAGCAGCGGCTCGAGTTTTGTGAAAAGGTCATCTTCGCGCCGAAACACGCCGAGCTGATCGAAGGACGTGAGGCAAAGAGGGAACGCGAGGCATTCCGGGAGCAGGAAGAACGGCGGCGAAAAGAAAAGTAGGCCACGCAGATGACCCTTCCTCAGATCAAATCAAAGACTGGCCGCAATGCGGCCTCAGACCGCACCCGGAGCAACGGCCGGAAATATGGTGATTGCGTATAACTACCGGCAGCATCCGGGCTTTGCGAACCTCATCGATGACCTGCGCGAGCCAGGTGCGGCTTGCGTCCGTGTATTCGACGCGCCGCACCTGTTGGCCGGCATAAACCACGAGTCCGTAAGGGACGCGCACTTGCATCTGGTCTTCGACGAGGGCGCAATAGGCCAGGTTCTGAATCCTGTGATTTGGATATACCTCCCCGCGCGCAGGGGCCTTCTTTGCTCGCTTGAACTCAAGTGGGACAACTCCTTTTGCAGTTCTGATCAGACAATCGGGCTTACCAGAAATACCCCAGAGAGACGAACGGAGGACTTCAGCCTGAAAAGGCTGCCCACCCAGATCCTGATAGAAAATCTCTCCAGCCGGAATTCCAATCCTGGTGCGTAGACGACGGCTTAGCGCGAAGAGCACCACAGCCAAAACAGCAAGCGTCGTTGCCAGCACCAGGACCAGGTTCATCGAGACCACCCCAACCAAAAGAAGAAGAAGAGAAGCGCGGCAAGAAGAAACGCGGCGAATGCGGCCCAGCGATAACTATCGCCGGCAGCCAGGGATCGTCCTTGCTGCTCGTGCCACGCATTCGCCTCTGCCTGTATAACGCGTGTCTCTTGAGACACCGGCACCCCATGCTGCTTGAGGTACCACGCATGGGAACAGTACACGTACTCGGCAAGTTGGGTTGCTGGAATCAACTTCTCAGCCACAGATCACCTCGTGCGGTCGATGAAATCATCGTTAGGCTCCCGAGGCAAATGAGCCGGAAAACACAAGAGAAAGAGCAACCATGTCAACCAAGGACTGAGAGCACGAAGAGTTCAGGAATAGAAGAAGCCCATAAGCGTCGCCGAGTTCGTTGCATCAGCTGCGAACTGGTGCAATAGGCGACGAGGCCGAACTGCAGGCGCTGCGGCGTCCAGCTTCCACAACCTGTCATCAACGTGGTGGAAGTCGAGAAGCCGGTGCCCGGGTCCAGATAGAGATCCTCGAGTGCCAGTCATCCGGGAAATCACAATTCCTATTGACCGTCTGTGCTTGCGTTGCGCGCTGAACCAAACGACGCCATCATCGGCTAATAGTGTGTTTCCCACAATCGAGCAGATGGAGCGTTCTCTTGTCGAGGCAGCTCTGGATCGCTTCCAGGGAGATGGCCTGAAGGCTGCTGCGATGCTTGGCATCGGAAAGACAACCATTTATCGCAAGCTTAAGGGTGGAATCCGGGCAAGTCTATGCGTTTTGCAATGTGATCCTTAATCCAGTGGCTGTCCCACCATTCCTTCGGATCAATCTGGACGCCATCAAGCAGCATGCCGAAGTGGATATGGTCGCCTCCGGCCATTCCCGTCTGGCCGCTCGTGCCCATGACTTGGCCTTGCTTCACCATGTCGCCTTCGTGCACATCAATATGGCTTAGGTGGCCGTAGAGCGTCTGTAGCCCGTAGCCGTGATCAACCACGATACAGTTGCCGTAGATGCCCAAGGGAGCCGCATATACGACCCGGCCATCGTTGGACGCCTGCACACCCACATGCTGAGTAACTGCGAGATCATATCCGAGGTGCACTTGCTGATCGATCTTTTTCCCTTCGTAGATATAATTCCGCACCTCCGCAAAGGTCGACTCCGACTGCGAATGAGACTGTCGTATGAAAGGCTGCGACCATAAAAACTTGTCGGCGGTCTTCAACCGTAGATCCGACAGGACCTTATTGTTTGCTCGCCGCATCTCGTTATTGATCTTTACAAAACGTGCCACGGGATCTCCAGAGCCATTCGGGTCAAGCTCGTTTACCACCTTCTGCATGAACGCGTCGGTCACCTGCAGGTCATGTACGGTGTACTTCGGCTGTTCCTTCTTAGGAAATTGGAACACGATCGCGCTCGTCACCTCGTTTCCCGCACCGTTCGAGGCGTAGACCAGCGGGACCGTATTGGGCGGCAAATTCCAGGCAAAGGCGAAGAGCGAAAAGAAGCCGGGCTTGCCGTCGGGCATGGGCCAGGCCCGAAATACCTCATCTCCCACCCGCATACCTGCTTCTGTCCAAGCGCCAGAGATATTGAACGTGACCAGATCAGCCATACCCAGGTATAGATAATGTTGGTCTGAATCGACACTGAGTGTTGGCGGTTGGGTTACGACCGTGACCTCGCGCTCCCAGCGGGCTGTCTTCCGCAGCAAATCGTTGGATGTGGCTTCAAGGATCAGTTTCGCCTTGCCATCTTTGAGCTGCGGGGTGGATTTGATTCCGACCGTAAAGTTCCATGTGCTGTCAGTAACGCGTGAAGGCTGGTCTGCTTGCCAGACGGGATAACGGACGCCATTTTGCTCGACAGATGCTTCCAGTCTGCGAATACCGCGCGGATCGCGTACATGGACGGTGACGGGAGTAGCCTGGCCGAGAGTCGCGATAGGAGAAGGAAGGTCCACAACGGGTGTCGCTGAACGTGCCACGAGAAAGACAATAGGCAACAAAACTACGATGATGAGAACAATAAGAAAGACTTTCCGCACAAGTCATTTTAAGCGTCCCGGCTTGAAATGTACCAGTGAGGAAGAGAGACACTGGAACAAGGAGAGCGTATGGCACTCCACTCTGCGTCCTGAGCAACATCTCTATCGTATGGCACTCCACGCAGAAGGGCACGGCTCGCACATGCGCGGATGAGCAGAATGCCGTGAATGTCGACCGGTGAGCGAAGAAGTTCTTCTACCTGGGCGGATGCTACTCCTCTTGATGTGCCACGTCAGACTTAGTGGGGAGGCACCCTGCTCGATCAAGTCACGGATCAACTCATAGTGCAAGCAAGACAACGCGCTTCCTAGTTATAGGTTGTAATTAGGCGTAAACACCTTCCAACCTGAACTCATATTCACGACCGTTCGCGGCGCATGGAATCACTGCCTACCTGTCGCGAGTTATCCGCCCAAAACTGGGATTCAATGAGTGGGTTATCCTCAAGAGCGGAGGGTACATGGACAGAAACAACATCGTATTAGAGATTGACGCGGAGATTTCACGACTGCAGCAGGTGCGGGGCCTCTTGGCCGGTACCAACGCTGGGAAGCCAAAACCGCGTCAGGCAGTCGGTGCCAGCCTTCGCAACAACAAACCTGTGCGCACCTTGAGTGCCGCGGCACGTGCGAAGATCTCAGCCGCGCAAAAGGCACGTTGGGCCAAATCCAAGAGAGCTGCGAAGAAAGAAGCACGCAATGCCGCTGCTCCCGCGGCCGCGAAGAAAACCACGGCAAACGGCCCTGTTCACAAGAAGGCTTCGGCGAAGAAGGCCGTCTCGGTGAAAAAGGCCCCCCAGGCGCAGACGAAGTCTCCCGTTACTCCCGCTTCGTAGCATTCTGACGGGTGAGGTTGTTCAGGCTGCTCAGGAGCCCGGAGTAACGCTTTCGTGACTGGTCATTCCTGACTGCGATGCCCAGAGCTTTTTTCTGTCCGACGAGTACGAGCATCTGCTTTGCGCGAGTGATCCCGGTGTAGATCAGGTTGCGTTGTAGCAGCATGTAATGTTGCATGGCCACCGGTATCACCACCGCTGGGAACTCCGAACCCTGTGCCTTGTGAATGGTCACCGCGTATGCGAGTGAGACCTCATCCAACTCTCCGAAGTCGTAGGTCCACAAGCCTGTCATCGAACCGGATCGAGACTTCCTGTTCGACGGGATCGATCCTCTCGATGGCGCCGATATCCCCGTTGAAGACCTCCTTCTTATAGTCGTTCTCCGTTTGAATGACCTTATCCCGCACCTGGAACCGCCAGCCGAATCGTTCAGCTGCGGGCTCACCCAGCCGAACCGGGTTGAGAACGGTTTGGAGCGCCGTGTTCAACTCGCGCACTCCGATCGATCCCCGGTTCATCGGGCACAGGACTTGTATATCGCGGATCGGATCAAGCTTGAGCCGCTTCGGGATTCGCTCCTGGATCAGCTTGACCAGGGTCGCGGCTATCTCCTCTGGCGTGCCCCGCTCGACGAAATAGAAGTCGGAGCCGGATTCCGCCGTCCGAAGCTCCGGCATCTTTCCCTGGCGTATGAGGTGTGCGTTCGTGATGATCCTGCTGCTGGCCGCCTGTCGGAACACTTCGGTCAAACGAACGACGGGAACTACGCCACTCTCGATCAGGTCCCGCAGGGCATTCCCGGGTCCGACGGAGGGAAGTTGATCCACATCGCCAACCAGGATCAGTCCGGAAGTCTTCGGGAGGGCTCGGAGCAATGCGTACATAAGTAGCACGTCGACCATGGAGGTCTCATCGACAATGAGAAGATCACAGTCCAGCGGCTTGTCCTCATTGCGCAAGAACCTTCCCGTGGCCGGATCGACCTCCAGCAGGCGATGAATGGTCTTTGCTTCCAGTCCGGTAGTCTCGGTGAGACGCTTCGCAGCCCGTCCTGTTGGAGCGCACAGCAGACACTTCACTTTCTTGGCTCGCAGGATCATCAGAATCGAGTTCACCAAGGTTGTCTTGCCCACACCCGGGCCACCCGTAATGATGGCGACACGGCTGGCCAGGACTGTTTTCAATGCTTCGCGCTGACTCGGAGCAAGCGTCTTTCCGGTCCGCTGCTCGCACCACGCGATGGCCTTTTCGAAGTCGATTCGCGGATAGGCTACGGAGGCTGTGGCTAACCGGTTGATCTTCGTCGCAATCCCGTCCTCTGCTTTCCTCAGGTGAGGCAGGAAGATCAGCGGCTCGCCATCGATCTCCTCCAACAAGAGAGATCCGCCGGTCAGCATTTGCGACAGGGCCTGGTCGATCGTCGCCTCCGGTGCCTCCAACAGCTTCACAGCCGCCAGCCTCAGCTTTTCTAGCGGCAGGGCACAATGCCCCTCCGAGGTTGCCCCCAGCAGCACATGGTCGATCCCGGCCCTGGCCCGATTCTGCGAGTCCTTGGGAATCCCGACCCTCTGTGCAATCTGGTCCGCTGTGGCGAAGCCGATGCCAAGAATGTCCTTGGCCAGGGTATATGGATTCTCCCGTACCTTCTCGACCGCCTGCTCCCCATAGGCCTTGTAGATGCGGACCGCTCGCCCGGTACTGACTCCGTGGCTGTGCAGAAAGAGCATGATCTCTCGTATCTGCACTCCCTCATGCCAGGCTTGGGCAATCCGCTCTCGACGCTTTGGGCCGATTCCATCGACGGACTCCAATTCAGCGGGATTGCTGCCGATCACGTCTAATACGGCCGCGCCGAATCGTCCGACCAGCTTCTTTGCGAGGACGGGGCCAAGCCCTTTCACAAAACCGCCGGCCAGATAGCGTTCGACGCCCTCGTTCGTGTTGGGAGGAACGGTTCTCAGTAGCTTGGCTTTGAACTGAAGTCCATGCTGCTTATCCCTGACCCACCAACCCTCCGCTGTCAGCCACTCCCCGGCGCTCACGGACGGCAACGAACCGAGGACCGTCACCGGTTCTCGCTGCCCCCGAACCTTGACGCGAAGCACGGAGAACCCGCTCTCCTCATTAAAGAAGGTGACTCTCTCCACGAGTCCAGCGAGCTCTTCTGATGGGGTCCGGGGCTGTGGGGAGGAAGCACTCATCCTGACCAAAGTCTATGCGGCCGGACTCGTTTCTGAGTCACTTCGTCATCCGCCACCTGCTCGACCCTTGCGGTTCTGTTCCGTGGTCAGGCTCTGCCCCTAAGCCGGTTGAGTTCGCGGCGATCGCGCTTCGATGGTTTGCCCTCCCGTGACGCTTCGAAATGCGGCAACGTTTTACGCTCTTCGGCCAACTTTAGACGCAAATCCCGACTTTCCTCGGATTCACAGTACAGCGTCTGCGCAACTGCCGCAGGGCCGCGCACCTCACTCAGAAGCAGGACCTTCACCTGAAAGTCGCCGCCGTCATTCTTCACCTGCAAAAAGTCACCGACTCGGACCTCACGTGAAGCCTTGGCCGGTTGGCCATTGGACTGAACCCTGCCGAGTTCGCACGCTCTTGCAGCCAGCGAGCGCGTCTTGAAGAATCTGGCCGCCCAGAGCCACTTGTCCATTCGTACGCAGGTCATGATCCATTCTCATCGAAAGGGGGGTCACAACCCGCCTCTGTCAGCGAGACAGGCTGCCCACAATCGCAAGTAGGTTCGTGAAGAGATATTGAACAGTTCAAGTCGGCCTACCGGCCCGCGGTGCAAGTCCTGATTCGTAAGCAGAAGGTTCTGAGGTATGTAGAGGCTTGTTTGTAGAATCGGCGCATGGCGATGGGGACGCTCGACTGAATTCCCGATCAGTGACACCCTTCTCAACCCTTATAAAACCTGATCTCCACGGTACCCTGCGTGCCGGTTGTGTGCCCGACTGCGGGCCAACCCGCGGGCTTTGAGGGAACAGCAGGTGCTGAACCCCCGTCAGTCTTCACTTCGTTAAACCAGTTATGAAACCAACCCAAAGCAGCGGCCACGTGTGCCGTTTTTAGGAGGCTATACTGTTGAGGCTCTAGGTCACAATTACTTCAACGGAAACTTCCTCAGATATTGCCAGCTTGCAGTGAGGAAGAAAAATGCGCCAAACACTTTTGGGAAGGGGTTCAAGTAGCAAATCAAAAAGCCAGATCCTGGAATGCTTGGAAGGAATCCAAGGTCTTCGAATTTGGAGATCGAGGCGAGGAAGAAGGCCAAGGTGAAAGATGCAACTATTCCAGCAATGAGGAGTCTGGACGGACGTACCGACATAACAAAGCTAGGCTGAGGAGCCCAGATGCCCTTAGCATGCCCTCCTTCACCCTGCGTGATGGACAGTGCGGACAATACGGAGTCTGTGCCACGAACTGTCGGCAGAAGAATCCTCTCTTCGTTGTAACGGCCATCTATTGGCAGGCTTTCTTTGGAGGCACTGGTAAACGTCTTTGTGTCAAATTTCAACTCCAGCACTCTATCCTTGGCATCTTTATTGGCTTGGCCATAGAAAAGCACTTTCATCAAGATCGTTGCACCGGTTTTTAGCGGATAGATAGGATCTGGACGCGCCAACGATGGCATAATTCTACATTCAGGCTTAAGCCGCCAAATCCCTGGCCAGTGGTTCATGTGGAAGAATCCAGTTACTCTGTAAGTCACACATGACGAAAGTTCCGTGTCATTGAGTCGATCGACAACGCTTCGCCATGCAAGTTCGTCCGGACGTGAAACGTCAAGCCCCGGGAGATCGTCGCTACCATAGACATAGAACCCGGAACTGACTGAGGTGGCATTTCCGGGGACTTTTAGCAACGGGCGGTTCTTGTGTTGTTTTATGCGAGCATCCCACTCAGCCTCTAATGACTTATCTTCGCCATAATCGACGAACGCCAGGAGTTCAAGATCGAGCATGATGATTCCGGCTACGTTCTGCGCGTGTTTAATCTTGCATCGTCGTATGGGGTAGAATCGGTAGTCGAGATCTGGATGATCGCCGGGCTCCCTATTTTTTTCCGCCCCTTCCGCATATACGAATAAACCGGTTTTGCCCACGAGTGAATTCTGGGGTTTTGCCCGAAGGACGGTAGGCACATACTTTTCTTCATAGCGTACCCGCATCAAGTGGCCGTCTGGGTAACAGCAGGCGTTGAGGATATTCTGTTTGAACAATTCGTAATGGGTAGAACTGAAAATGAACATCATTGACGTTCTTCTACCTTTCTCAAAACACGCGGAAGTTCCGAGATTGTTTTCAAGCGCATAAGTCTCCGGTGGTGTTCCTCAACATCATTTTCATAGCTCCATGTCTTCTGAGGAATCCAAAATCCTCCGAGTCCCGCTGCCAACGCTGGCTTGATGTCAGATCGAAGAGAGTCTCCGATCGACCAAGTGGATTTGACGTCGAGGGCCAGATCTTCACATATTCTTTCAAAGCTTGATCGGTCTTTACGCTCCACGATGAATACCGTTTTGAACAAATCGGCGAACCCGCTCTCCGACACTCGACGCTCCTGGAGGGCGTATTCGCCCTTGGTCAGAAGAATCATGCGATATTTGGTATTCAAGACGCGTAGTGTCGCATGGGCGCCTGCCACCGGTCGCGTTTGATTTCGAGATACGGATGTCGCAATGTGTGACACCTGCTCAATCTGCTGCGGCCGTGGGATCTCGCCCCGTACAAGAAGAAACTCTTGCAGAACCTGCACCATTGATTGTCTAAAGCGTTCCACTGTGAACCCCCAATGGTCGACATTTTTGGCATCTTGGCGTTCGAATATCGCTTCGACTTCCTCTCTCTCGAATCCTAGATTTTCCATAAATGCAAAAAATCTTCGCTTCGACCGCGTGTAGAGAGGCATAGTCTGCCAGAGCGTATCGTCTCCGTCGAAAATGAGAGTAATCGTCGCTGACCGAGGAGGGTTGTGCATCTTTCGGATTGTAATCGGTGGCATTGCAGAGTTGCTCGATGCTGTCTGGAAGGGGACGTGGTCAACCTTGTCTCTGCGACATGCCGTTAGCAACTCTCAAATTGTCATCATCGTGCGTTGCGTGAGTGGCTCCTAGTCCTTGAAGTGCGCAACTTTGCTGGTCTACGCTATCGGCGGTACTCTTGCGGAATGCGACCCTTCGGTATTCCATCAACGTTACATTGGACGGGTGTTGCGATCATCGAGCAATTATCGCGGACGAAGATTTGCATCGTCACGCCGTCGAAAACCTCAACTAGGCCGACGCCTCCTCTTTGGCCGGGTAACTTACGAAATGATGGAAGGAGCGTGGCGGCAGCCGGCGCGGTCGGGAGCGAGGCCTGAATGGATGGAATCTTTCGGCCGGACGATCGACGCTGCAAAGAAGTACGTCGTGTCGAGTACCCTGGGACCAGGTCGATTGGAACGCGGAACTCGTGCGCGGAGATCTGGAGAAGGCCGTTCAGCAGTTCAAGCGGGAGTCGGGTAGACAAGCAGCCCGTACCGTTCAGTGAGGTTGCAATCCTAACTACTCACGCCGAAAGGGTGCAGTATTCGGTTACGACACGTAACTAAGCGGAATTGCACGCCTACAACGCTTGACAGAGGCTCGAGGCGGATTCCAGATATCAAGATGTATCCTGTTTCTACTGAATGCAATATGCGATAGACCGGCGCACGAAGCGGATCGTCCAGGCCGATAAGGTTCGGAGGACGGAGCGAAACCGCGCCTATGAGTGCCCGGTATGCAGAGCCGCGGTTCATTATAAGACCGCGATGGGATTGAGTCCGTATCCGGGCTTTGCTCACAATGCACACGCAGGTCGACTTGACTGTGACCTCTATCACCCGTCCTTAGGAGGTGAGGTCTCGACCTCCTGGACTGGCGCGCCAGGAGAACATGAAACCAGTAAGTTCCATCTCTGCCTGAATGATCAGGAAAACTGGTCACTCTTCCTGCGTTTTCCCGAAATATCGGATCTAGGAAACGCTCGACTGCGAACGCTGGCCGCAGGTGCGGTGAATGTTGTCACCGGAAGCGATTCGAAAAACATTTCCCTCATGGAACTGCGTCCAGGTGTTGGGAGCGGTCGCCTGATCATTCCACCCAGCATCAACTCCTACGACGCCACTCCTACTGGAACATGGCCTTCCGGCCTTCCGTTGGATCGATGGGCCGGAAGTTGCGCAGGGCTGAATCCGCGAGGGACTTCTTTTGTGTTCCGCAATGGCGAATGGGAGCGGCTCACTTCAGCCGCGGAACTCAAGCTAGGAAGTGAGATCCGAATCGTGGCCGAGACTACGAACGCGCCTCCCGCAATGTATTCGTCGGGATCATCAGTAGTCATATCTCACAACAAGATCACGTGGGGGATGTGGCGTGTATCCTTGCCGAATGCGATTTCAAATTCACTGGATCGATGGGCAGAAGCTATCGAAGTGAGCTTCGCCCAGCCGACAGACGAGCTTTCGCTCCTAGGTGTTCCCCACGGCTTCGGTCCCGATGGCGCCATCTTCGCGACGGGCCATCGCTTTATTGCGAAGGTGAGATGGGCTCCGGGTGAAGTGCCGGGGACATTGTCGCTCCGCACGCCTCTCGGAAGCGAATCGAGTTCAATGTGGCCTACACAAGAATCTCCAATATACCTGGCCTTCTCGGTCCGCGACGCAGGTATGACGACGCTGACCGCGAACTATGATCGCGGGGGCAGTGTACGTATCGAGACCGCCGCCGCCCCAACGCCAAGCGAGGTTAGCAAGAAGCTGAACGCGGTCCAGCCCCTGCAAATACGGATCGGCAACACCTCGGGTGCGGCATGGCAAGAAACGGTAAGTTTGTGCCCGAGTCCGGGCCAAGCGGAATTCCCGCCGGTTACTATCCCCCCCGATTTCGACGCCCTCCGATTCGACATGGCAATGGACGACCGAAGATGGGTTCAAGTACGATTACGATCTTACGGCGCAAATGGTGCGAGACTGCCTGCTGGCTTCTTGGGGCCGGGACGCCGATTTTGAAATTTCTGCTGGTGCCTTTGGTTCTGTTCGTCTGCGGTTTCACCGCCCCAATCGTTCCCAGAGCAGCCCGTCCGTGAGCCGGGCGATGCGCTGGGCGGTTCTCGCTAACGGTCGGCCCCAACCTAGCCCCAGCAGTTGGATTCGTCGCAACCTCGCTGGGACGAAGAATGGATCTTTGCGAGGCAGCGCCAGAGGAACTTCCACGCGATGGCTTCCATTGTTGGTGCATAAGGTGAAGCGGTTGGAGAAGTGAACTTAGTGGATCGGGATACTCGACGTGAGAACACTCATTGGCATTATTACGGGGACAAGACGAGACAAATATGAGGACCAGATCGCATGGATCCGCCCCTTGGCCGAGGCGACCAACGATTCCTGGGAAGCCGATCTCGCCCCAGAGTCGGAGTTTCCCAGCCGCGGTTCTATCTTCTGGCCGCGCGCAGCGGAGGTCACACGGCTTGAGAAGACTCTCAATAGTGAACTTGACGAGTGGGTGAATCTTGCGAGGCGGTCGATCGCATGATGCAACTGCAAGCCAGTACGGAAACCGAGGCGCTGGCAATTCACTCGCGCGAACTGACGGGCAGCGAAGCCTGCGATCAGGTCGCCGAGGACTGCGCTTTGTTGCGGAGTTGTGCGTGGGCGCTCACGGGCGGCGTTCATCCGGTACATGTCCTGCGTCTGCTCAATCTCGCCTCCACCCTCCATCTCAGTGGCGACGCTTCAAGAGGAAAACTGAAGGAAGCGTTACAGGAGCTATCCGAATGCGGTGATCTTGCGGAAATGTCAAACGGGCAATGGCTTCCGGCGCCTACGCGGGAGGTACGACTGGGAACTGCAGACGACATGCGGCTGCTCGTGGGAGGATTGCCCACATCTCTGCTGAGTTCAGAACACGCAGCGCAAATTGAGCATACCGGCCCGTACAGAAGACTCACCGGCGAGGCTCTGGCGAGAGAACTCGATTTGCCTCAGCAGAGTCTGGAAGCTTGGATGGGCCATGCTCCAGAGGATCTGCGCGAGTGGACGCAGTCAGTTCTGCAGGGCAACTACGAACGTCATCGTCCTACGGATCGGTCCATCGAGATCTATGCTCCTGAGTCGGCGCCGGCCTCGAAACCACAGGCGCTCCGCTGGGTAGAGCACACAGACAAACTTGCAGGAGCCTATCTCTCGCGAGAAGAACTTCCGTTTGGCGGCAAGAGGCACTATGCCGTCAAGGTCGCGAAGGGCCAGATCAGCGGGATTCGAACCATGCCACCAATCGATCTTCGAAGACTGATGTACGGACTCGATCTGTTGGCGGAAAAGTCCGTCACGGTGGAAGAACTCCCCGCTAACGCCGAGACATCATTCATTCTCAAGAGCGAATTGCCGCAGGCGGAGCAACGGTTTTTCGCTGCTCTAGGGCAGTTGGCTGTGCAGGAAGGCAAATACTACCCGCGGACCTGGAAGTTTCATAAAAAGCACGCTGGAGAAATCAAAGAACGGCTGGCTAGGTTGGGCATCCTTACGTTTGTAAGGACCCACAGATGACCGATATCGGAATCAAGCAGGTTGCAGAGAGGATTCATAACCGGCTTCAGCGCTACCTCGAGGCCCAGTACCACATCAAGGATCCTGCGCTCATCGACGAACGTTATCGTCTGCTCCTCGAAGCCGGCTCGATTGCCCAACGCCCTTTCGTGGAAATAACGCCCTCATACGCCGTTGAGGATGGATTCAAGTCGTTGAAGATTCCCCTTCCTGTCAGCGATGTCCTGACAGAGTTGAGAGCGCTTCGGCCTGCCATCGGTGTCTACCCACCATACAGACACCAAGCAGATGCGCTTGAAGCATTCTTCGGCAAGAGCGGCGACGATTTGATTGTGGCTACCGGTACCGGTTCAGGAAAGACAGAAACCTTCCTCTACTCTGCGATTGGTTCGCTCGTGATGGAAGCGATAGAGCGTGCTACGTCGTTCACCATGCCTGGCGTCCGGGTCCTCCTGCTCTATCCGATGAACGCGCTAGTCAGCGACCAGACGTCTCGACTTCGGAGGCTCTTCGGCGACGAACGCATGGCTGGCTTATTCGAGAGCCGCTGGGGACGGCGCCCGCGCTTTGGGATGTATACAAGCCGCACGCCGTATCCCGGGATACGAACCCACGACAAGGACGGGCGCAATATCGCACCGCTGCTCGAATACTTTGTCGAACTCGAAGAGTCCGAAGATGAAGAAAAGCAGAACCTGGTTAAGGAACTGAAGAGCCGCGGCCGTTGGCCGGCGAAGGACCTTATCGGATTTTTTGCTCCAGACGAAGAAGAGGTCAAGACCTATAAGTCAGGAAAGAACGCCGGAAAGACGTACAGGTCGAGACACTGGGATCATCGTCTGTTTACCCAGCCTGGTGATCGCGAGTTGCTCACCCGGCACGAGATTCAGAAGAATCCTCCTGATCTGCTCGTCACCAACTACTCGATGCTCGAGTATATGTTGCTGCGTCCGATTGAACGCTCCATCTTCCGCAAGACCAGCGACTGGCTCGCGAGCGATCCCCACAACCAATTCCTGTTGATTCTCGACGAAGCCCACATGTATCGGGGAGTCTCGGGGGCGGAAGTCGGCCTTCTGATACGTCGCCTGCAATCGAGGCTCGGAATCTCGCGCGACCAAATGCGCTGCATCTTGACCAGTGCAAGTCTCGGCGATGGCCCGACAGCAGAGGAGGCTGGCAAGGCGTTTGGAGAAGCGCTGACTGGCAAGCGCAAGAGTGGAGGCTTCACCGTCATTCGCGGTACAAAAGAGGAGAGGCCGAAGTCCGCTTCCGGAACGACGGAAGAAGCCACTGCATTTGCGGCTGTCAATTCCGCCGTATTCGCCGGTATCGACGAGGCAGCTATTGAGCAGGCACTTATCTCGGTTGCAACGTCACTCGGCTGGGGGCCATTAAATGGCGACCGGCGGCAGTACGTCGGCAAGCAACTCGCCGGTATAGGTCCCCTGGAACTTTTGATTGAAGTCTGCGCCGGAAAAGGAACCGCGTTCGAATCACTGGCACATGAACTCTTCCCAACGGTGTCCCAGGAACAGGCTGAGAAGGCTACCGACGGGCTCTTTGCTTTGGGTTCCTACGCCAGACGTCATGAAAGTGGGCGACAAGAGCAGCCATTACTCCAACGCGAGTTCACATGTTCTTCCGGGGCCTTCCTTCAGTGCATGCCTGCCTGAACGAGGAGTGTACAGAGCGAAGGGTTTGGGTGGATGGAAAGACTGTTCTGGGGCGCTTCTATACCGAGCCTTGGACCAACTGCAAGTGTGGTGCCCGCGTCTTCGAGATATTCACGCATCGCGATTGCGGGACGTCCTTCATGCGTGCATTTGGCATCGGGCGAAGAGCGGATTTTCTGTGGAACGAACAGGGGGGAACACTCTCGCAGTTTGGCGCTCTCTGCACGAGATCCACTTCTTGCTCGAAGACCCACACCCGGATCAGGTTCGCGGCGTGGAGCCGGTCTGGCTCGATATTGCGACTGGACGTCTGCAGGAGATGCAGCCGTCCGAAACGTGCGGATTCAGACTGGTGTACCGGCCCACGGAATCGGACGGGGATGAGGGGCTGTCCACATTCACTAATTGCCCAGTCTGCACGCGCAGAACGAACACTGGCGGCTCTCTCAAGATCATGGACTTGGCTACGAAGGGCGAACAGCCGTTTGCGAACCTGATACGGGAGCAGTTCGTCAATCAGGTTGCGACCAAACCTCTCGACGAACGGTACCCAAACGAAGGCCGCAAAGCCCTGTTGTTCAGTGACGGCCGGCAGAAGGCAGCTCTACTGGCGCGGGACCTCCCGCGTGAAGTAGAGCGCGATTCTCTCCGTGAGGCCCTCATTGCAGCGCTCAAGGAACTTGCGGACATTGGCAAAGACCCTATTCCAGACGACACACTCTACGCGGCGTTTGTCCTGGTCTGCGCACGCCCCGGTCTCACAGATCGAGACTTTGCTGTGGTCTCTATCCGACCAGACGGAAGACATAGTGATGAGAGAGAAATTCGGCCAGGACCAGAACTAAAGTCACGACCGCGAGTGTGAGCTGCACTCGTTCTCCCCACAAGCGACGCGGTGAAACCGGCTGACGTCTCCACTGAGAAGATGCCCTTTCCCGGAGTGAGCGAATTCTCCAGATCATGTAAAGATTGATGACCGACCCCACAACAGCAAGAATCATCATCGGAATGCGGATCGCATCCTGATGAAAGCCAATTGCGGGGCCCTTCACTCCCACCGCGGCTGCGGCGAGGGCTCCTAATCCCATGGCCAGCCTCAAACCGCTGAGCGCCATAATCACTGTGCAGGCGCTTTGCAGTACGATGAACGCCAGGCTGGTTAGCCCGACGGCCCAACGGCGAACTCCGCGGTCACTGGAGGGCTGAAGTACCTTACTTTCAGGACCTTCAGGATGGGTGATCAATGCGCGCTCGATAGCCACTTGCATTCGACGCACAAATCCCGGCAAGGATACAGGCAAAATTTCAACACCTGAGGTGCAGGCGCCGCCTGTAACCATAATCCTGTATCGGTGGTCACAGGGGCAGCGATGTTGGCTCATTTATTGTTAACAGCTGCCTTAAGCTCCGGTGTGAGCCCCCGGGCGCCCAGCGTGATTCGCCCCACCCCATCGCCGCCGGACTACAGCGGCTCCAAAGCTCTCGATATTTCCTGAAGATCGGGCAATCTGATATCGAGGTCGATATCCAACTCCAGCCGTCATCGCTCCAAACGGATGACGTTCTGGCGGGTGCGTCGCGCAGCTGAGTCGGTCGCTACGTACTATGGACGATTCCCGGTTCAACGCGCCCGCGTGAGCGTCACCCAAGAGCGAGGACGCTGGTGAGTCGATCCATGGGACCACCTGGGGCGATATTGAGGGCTTTCAGGGTATCTCGCGGATGAGCTTTGGGGGTTCCGTATCGAAAACTGATCTCGCGGCCGATTGGGCCATGACTCATGAATTCATGCACATGGGAATGGCTTCACTCGCTGATGAGCACCATTGGCTCGAGGAAGGACTTGCGACCTACGTCGAGCCAATCGCAAGGGCGCAGGATGGCCAACTAACTGCGGAAAAGGTATGGAGAGATGTGGTTTCGGGCATGCCTCAGAGAGAGCCTCAACGAGGCGACCGAGGCCTCGATCGGACGCACACCTGGGGCCGGACGTATTGGGGAGGCGCAATGTTTTGCCTGGTCGCAGATGTGGAGATCCGGCGAGCGACCGGAAGCCGCAAGGGCCTACAGGATGCCCTTCGTGCCATCGTTGCGGCAGGAGCTACGATCAATACCGACTCCGCGCTGCCTCCCATTCTTCACATTGGAGATCAGGCCACAGGGACAACGGTGCTGAGTGATTTGTACCGGCGCTGGAAAGATACGCCAGTGAATGTGAATTTAGATCAACTCTGGGGGGATTTGGGCGTTCGACCCGGGCCGAACGGATTGACTTCGATGATGATGCGCCCCTTGCGCAGGTCCGGCGAGCCATCACGTCAAGGCCATCGCAGCCGCAACAATCCCGCTGAGCTGCCAATTGGAGAGATTGTGTCGCCCGCGCCTGGATCAGTCATTGGCGCGGGCGATCGTTTTGTTGGGTTAGAGAGCAGCGATGCCGTTGAAACCGACAGTCTGGGGAAGACCCTCGATGCTGCCGAGTTGGTTGACGGTGCCGTCGGCATTGATGGTGAACACACCAATTTCGCCGGCGCCGGACAGTACGTTAAACAGGTACTTTCCATCAGCGCTGATAGCCATGTCGAGGTTGGTCGACCCTTCAGGAAGGGTGCTAATGACAGTGTTGGCAATGGGGCTCAACGCGCCAGCTGAGCTAATCGAGAATCCTGCCACCGAGGATGTAGCAGAGTTATCGACAAATACCCATTTTGCGTTAGGAGTAATGGCATTCCAGCAGTTGCCGTTGCCAAAGGTTGGAATGCTTTGGGTGATTGCAGTGAGCGTGCCGTTGGCGTTGATCGTATACGAGGAGATCGAGGATGTGTCAGTTCCGCTGTTTGGCTGATTCTCGGAAACGATGAGTTGACCGCCAGGAGTAAACACAGTTGCGAATACTCCCGCAGTGACGCTCTTGTTCGCGACAACAGTGCCGAGTGTGCCACCCGCAAGGATCGGGAACACATCGATGCTGTTCGAAGCCTTCTCTATCACGATCAGCCACTTGCCGTTCGGGCTCACCGAGATGGATGAACCGCCGGAGTTCGTGCCAGTGAGGAAAGCAGATGAGTTCTGAATTTCGTGGAGTCGTCCGAAGCCATCTGCCTTGAATGCAACAATCGCGCCACTTCCGCCTGCGTTCAGGACGTAAACCGTACCGTTGTGCTGGGTCACGGCGACTGGAAAGGCGCCATCGGTAGGTTCCTGGTCGACCCAAACGGGGATGCCATTGAGAATGTGAAAGCTTGAGACTGAACCGCTCGCAGAGTTTACTGCAAACAAAAGAGTGTGATCTCCGCTGATGGTCAGCGAGCCTTGCGACTGAAGCGGGTCGGTTTCGCCGCCGCTGCCGCGGCCGCCGGTTGCAGCGCGCTCTCTAAGGACAAATTGTCCGTCGTAACCACGTTGATAGGTCAGGACTTCGTTTTTAACCTTGTCGTTTGTCATAACGAAAACGGATGTGTTGCCTCCGCCGGCTTGTGCAAGCACAGGCGATGCGGATGCTCCGATACAAAGCGTGACGGCCAAAAGACCAGGAACCGACTTCATCATGCTGCTTACTCCTCTTGGGGGGCAAGACCCCTTTGCGCAGGAGCCTCCATGCATTGATGAATCAGCAATGCACAAGATGACCCTAAGGTTGCGCGATTGTATGAATGGCGGAGTCGGTGAAGGTTACAACGATCGGTGAAAAAGTTTTACTGCGAAAAGCGCATAATTTTTCGCAGTGGGCCGCTTTCATTTGAAATATATGCAGAGTCTAATAAGACTCCGCTCCTGGCCACTTTGTGCCTCGCTTCAACTGCAACCATGACAATCTTTGCTCAAACAACTGAGACTCTCGATAAGAATGAGATCGGACTCGTGATCGGAGCAACAGAGACGCCGAGCATCGGTGAACCTTCTGGAGGCTCGATCAAGTTGAACTCGAGCATCGCACTGGCGCCGAATATGATCGGAAGGTTCTTGGCCAACACACTACTCTTTTGATAGGCGCAGACTTTCTCGCGTCCCCGGCCGACGTGAATGTCAGCGATCCGGCGCCTCTCGTAAGCCCTGAGTATGCATCTTTATTTCTGTCGTCTCGCGTCAAGGTGAAGTTCAATTCCACTGCTCCGTTCCAGCCGTGGTTATCATTCGGGGGAGGCTATGCTGACTTTAGTCGTGCATCGCCCAGGAGTGGCAACGTGAACGTGAAGGGACAAGGCGACTCCGGAACACTTGAGTTCGGCGGTGGCGTCGATACCCGCCCGCTGATCCGATTCAGAGGTGTTCCCTTGCTGAAATATTCCCCAATCGGTGCATGGTTCGAGGTACGGGACTTCTACTCCGGTCAACCTCACTACGGAGTAGACACTCGCGGCGGTCTTCAGAACAACGTTGCGTTCACCGGAGGACTGCTGATCCGGTTCTAGCGCTCTCCCTTGAGGATGAAGTGATCACATCAGCGGGTGGACGTAAGGCGCCCACCCGCCGTACATCAGCGATCCCAGCCGCGTATCGGTGAAGGGAATTCGCCGCCTCAGAACCGAACTTGTTCACTCGACGTTAGTGTAACTTTCTTCACGTGTCCGCTTCTAATGCCCAGCCTCGTTTGCGGGGAGGGCCTCTTTGTGCTCAACTCGGCAGACGGGCCGCCATTCACTCGAGCACCACTGGAATTCAAAAAGTCTATTCGCACAACCCATTAAGGAGAAATCGCGTGAACCAAGTCGGAATACTAGCAACTTTGCAGGCTCGCCCCGGTAAGGAAGCTGAAGTGGAAGAATTTCTGCGCTCTGCAGGCCCGCTTGTCGAGGCGGAAACAGGGACGACAGCGTGGTTCGCCTTCAGGATCGGCCCCGCGACGTTCGGGATATTCGATACGTTTCAGGATGAAGCCGGAAGAAATGCGCACGTCAACGGGGAGATTGCCAAGGCGCTCTTCGCGAAGGCTGACGAACTGTTCATTACTCACCCCGAGATTAAGACCGTGGATATCGTTGCCGAAAAGCTCTAACCTCAGAGCACTCAGAGTGTCACAGGCCAGCACCGGGACGGTCTTCTGTGAGCCGTGTCGCGCAACACGGATTTTCCAATAGACTCCTTCCGCTGAGACGCTGATACCACTCAATTCACTCGTTCGCGCAGGCTGAGGGAGGTTGTCTCTGAACGGCTTCCCTCAGCTGTAACTTCGGGCCAGTTGGTTCGTCAGATTTCAACGAAGAGTCATTGGTTGTCGCAAGCTGGCGATCTGACTCGAATGCCCCCAATTCTTCCCGGAGAGAGCAATGTACAACATCTCGAATCTATCAAAACTAAAGCACCTCGATGAGAACGCTCCTGACGCCATGAAGGCGTTTTGGGCATTCGACAAGGCGACGTTTGCGCCCGGCGCGATCGACGTCATCCATAAGCAACTCATCGCGGTCGCGGTGGCTCTGACTACGCAGTGTCCATACTGTATCGAGTTGCACGTTCAGGCCGCTCGTAAGGAAGGTGCGACCGACGCAATGCTCGCTGAAGCGGCGATCATTGCTGCCGCGATGCGTGCCGGCGGCGCCATTACGCACGCCTCACATCTCTTCAAGGAATAAGCCTCGACCCATTCATAGGCAAGCCTGCTTGCTACAACGCGGACGCTGCGAAGAAACCTTTGTGACGTCCCGCTTCCAGCTGAGGTTTCAGATATTCCCAGAGCTCAGGACACCCGCCCTCGATCTCCGGCTGCACTCGCTTGACGACGCGCTCATAGCTGACGCCGTTCTCGACCCAGCTTCCACCCTTGTTGTTGAGATTCAGGAGAACGGGCATGCTGCGATCGATAGCTTTCGCGAAGCGGGCCTCGTAAGACTCACCCGCATCGAACTCCTTCCAGAGACTGACGAGAAAGTCACATGTCTTCCCGGGAGTCAGCCCGCAGATCCTCTCCAACGCCTTCAGCTCTGCAGCCTTCCTTTCTTCCCAGCCCTCGTGAGCAAAGACGAACTTATCTCCTGCGTCAATCTCGCCTAGATCGTGAACAAGCAGCATCGCCACCACCCGGTTGACATCGATCTTCAGATCCAAAACGTCTGCCAGAGACATCGCGAACAGGGCGATCTGCCAGCTGTGCTCTGCTGTATTCTCGTATCGATCCTCTCCGATGGGCCGAACCTTCCGGAGGACTCCCTTCAGCTTTTCGATTTCGAGTACGAATTGAATGATCTGTCCAACTTCCGCGCTCGCGAGCTGTTGAGCCATCTTTAACCGCCAATCTTTCCAGCGGGAATCGGTGCCGCAGTCTGGCCTTGCGTCTCCGTCCCAGTTTGCCGAATGGCATCGAGCACGACGCCACGGGTCAACAGCTCTGGCAGAACGTGAGAAGCCGTTTGACCAGTTCCTGAGATGATGACATAGGTCGGAACGCCGCTGCGCCCTACGTGTGCGAGCTCATTCGTGATCTCCGGATCGTAGCGCGTCCAATCAGCGCGAAGCAGCACATAGTGCCGGCGAAGAAACTCCTGCTCGACTTTCCGATCCTGCAGCACCGCCTTTTCGTTGACCTGGCAGGAGAGACACCATGCTGCCGTAAAGTCGACAAAGACCGGCTTGCCTGCTTTTTGCGCCTCTTCAAGAGCGACACTCGAGTATGGTTGCCACTGAAGCCGGTCTGCATGTGCGGTGGTGAGAGGAACAGCCAGAGCTGCCACCACAACCGTGGCGGCGGCCAGGTAGCCCAGTCGTCGTGCGGGCCAACGCCCAAGTATCCAGCCCGCGATCGCGAGGATCACTACTCCGACCAGCAATCGGGCGACATGGTCGATGCCGTCCTGCGCTGAACTGCCGGTTAGGTGGCCGTATACCCAAACCAACCAAACTACCGTGAGAAAGAGAGGTACGGACGTCAGTTGTTTCAGCGTCTCCATCCAGCGGCCGGGTCGCGGTAACTTATTGGCCCAACCGGGAACAAACGTCAATGCCAGGTAGGGCAAGGCCAGGCCTAAAGCCAGCGCAGTGAAGACTGCGAATGTGACGAGAGCATGCTGGGACAACGCAAATCCAATGGCTGCACCCATCAGCGGAGCAGTACACGGCGTTGCCACCACTGTTGCGAGAACACCTGTAAAGAACGATCCGGTATAGCCTCCTTTACGAGCGAGACCATCTCCGGCGCTGGTCAACGTCAATCCCAGATCGAACATGCCAGCAAGGGAGAGTGCCATAAAAAACAGAAGGCATGTCATCGCGACAACGAAGACAGGAGGCTGAAGCTGAAATCCCCACCCGGCCTGTTTGCCGAGCGATCTGAGCGAGAGCAGCACGCCGACAACGATCCAGAACGAGCAAAGGATTCCGAGTGTATATGCCGACCCATGCAGGCGCTGTCGCACTCTGCTCTCCTCGGCGCTTCCTACCAGTGCGAGCGCCTTGAGAAAAAGAACCGGGAACACGCAAGGCATCAGATTCAGAATGATGCCGCCGGCAAAGGCAAGCACCACCGCGAGAAGAAATCTCGGCTCGTCGCTGCGCCTGGAGTTGGCCACTGCGGGCCCGACAGGAACATCAAACGTGTATGCCCGGCCGCCGCTCAGCTTGAGCACGCCCTTCAGTTCCTTCGGCAGCGTGTCGGAGATGTCGGCTCGCTCTGTCGTGAGTCTCACACCGTCTGATAAGGGAACGAGCTTCTGCTCTGCAGCGTTTCGGATCGAGTCGTCATCAAGCGGATAGTACTCTGCAGAAGCTTCCTGCTTGCCGGTGACAACACTGAGCGTCACCATGTTACGCGTCGCGGTTGCATCGATCGTCACTGTCGCGGGCGCGTTGACCGGTTCTTCCTGGACCGCGGCATCGATGAGTTTGTTGGTCTCCGCGGAGACCTGAGAGACCGCGTTAAGATTGAGTCCGAGGTGCGCTTTACCGGGAAGGCAGATTTCCCGGCATACGAGCCAGCGCACATGCGCCTTCAGGCCGACCACTCCCGGTGAAACCTGTGAAGATGCCGTCACGTCGAACGGAAAAACGGCCGTGCCCTCATATCCATAGTCCATCAAGGGTCCGAGAGGCAGCCTCGAAGGAGCAGCATACTGCATCGGCCCCATAGATATTCCGGGCGGCGCAGACCATTGCACTTCCGGGGCCTCGCCTGAATCCCCGGCGTACACCCAATAAACATGCCAGCCAGGCTCCAGCGTCAGAGCCAAGGCGACGCGACTCTTGCCCCCGGGACTGATCGTCCCGGAATCGGAGATCAATTCGGCGCTGAGATGCGGCGCATTGACGGGGCCAGGTGCACCAGTGCCCACTTCGCGCAATTGAGCTGGGCAAAAGGAAGGAAGAGCAATAAGGACAGTGAGGAGGACTATGAGGCGTTTGAGAAGGTTTTGCATGTTCGACTCGCAGTGGTTGAAGAAAGGCTGCGCCGGAAACTTCTCGGCGCAGCCCCACGTTAGTTCGTGGAAAGGTGATCGAGTGCATCCTGTGCGGACAGGCGATCGCCGTGGCTGTGACTGACCTTCTCGAACACCACGGTGCCACTTCCGTCGAGAATGAACGTAGATGGATAAGCCGTCTCATGTGGTGCGTCCCAGCGCAATCCGTAGAGGTTCGTGACCTTATAGTCAGGGTCAGTGACAAGAACAACATTAGAGGGCAGCTCAGCCTGCTTCTCCAAGAACTCCTTTGCATGTTGATCGAGATCAGCGGGCGGTCCCGGGTAGACTAGGAGCACTCTCGTGTTCTTTGTCTTGAAGTCCGAGGCATGGTCTGCGAAATCATGAACCTGTTTTACACAGTAGGGGCACTGATAGCCGGGAAAACCTCGTAAGATCACCAGAACGAGATCGTGTCCTCCCCGTTCAGTCGAGAGCGTGACGGCTTTTCCTGTGGGAGTTGAGAGTGTGAAATCAGGAGCCTTCGCACCCACGGCGGGGGCCTCGGCGAAGGCGGCCGCCCCAAGGAGCAAGAAGCAGCCAATGGCGAGGACAGATCCCCAAACCCGACTGATGTGAATTGTGCCGGCCTTCTGGGCTCTACCGGACGGCTGGGCAAATTTGGACATGACGAGGCACTCCTCCTATGGAATGCCTATCTGACAAGCAGTCTCTAGAAAAGTTACAGCGCTCATCTACTTCTATTCACTTGTTGGTGAATAACACGCCTTAGGCCGGAGCTCGATCGTTAATCGAACCTATTAAGGGATCAAGAGGGCCTGTCACGGGAGTTCGTTGAAAGAAAAAGAAGGGTTGTTCAAGCCCGACAATGTCGCGCTTGAACAACCCGCTGAGGAGGCAGTTCTATTGATCAGTCCAATCTTTGGACGATTGGGCAATTGATGGAGAAGCCAGCACTGCCGAACGGTGCCGTTTGCGACGCTCCCATGATCAGGCCGTCTTGCGCGTAGGTGAGGATCTGGAACTCTTCGCGAAGCTGCTGGCGATAACCCTTGTTAATGGCGTCGTCGGTCCAGGTGTACAGGTTTGCGTCCCAGGCGGGGCTGTAATCGAGGGCGAGTGTCGGAATCCCTCCCAATGTGTTGTTCGGCCTGTGTCCATCGTTCAGGTCAGCCGAGAGTCCTTGACGCTGAGGATTATCGCAACCTTCCTGGCCGTTGGTGGCGATGAAGATGCGCTCGATCGGGCTGCCGGCGCTGTCGTCATTGCCTAGCAGAAGCTTACCCATCAGTGGAGCGTACGTGTTGTGCTCGATCGCGGCCGCAAGGGGGATACTGGCGTCCATCGAGATGTACCACACCGGGCGGCCGAAGCTGAAGCCGTTGACGAGTGCCAAGGTGACGGTCATGCCGATTGGATCGATCGCCTGGACCGCGTCATGAACCTTGGTATAGTCGACGTGGCCATTAGGGAAGTTAATCTGGCTTGCATCGACATTGTAGGCTATCATCGGTGCGTTGTAGACCACGCCTCCGCCATTGGCGATTCTGACGAAGGGGCTGTAGTTCGCGTCCCCGACTTCGCCGGGCGTAAAAGACTTGGGGGGAAACTCGTCACCTTCCGGCCCGGGAACAATATTCCGATTCGGAGCGAAATTGACAGTGCCCTTGTCGAATATGATGTTTCCATCGGGACCCAAGTTACCGGTCCTGGCGGCGGTGGTGATGTTATTCATCTTTGCCGAGAAGTTCAGGCCTAGCTCCGCGGCAATCCCCGGATCAGAAACATCAGTGAGGATGTACCAGGCCGTCTTGCCGGTGCTCTTGACCGTTCCTTTATACAGAGGAATGGTGATCGTGCCAGCAGTGGCGTCGACTTGCCCGGTGTTGAGCAACTGCACGGGACCGACCAGGCTCTGGTTGACTGTGGAAGGCGGGGGACCGAAGTACGAAAGACCCACATTCGTGCCGATATTCGCAGGCGCAGGAAACAGGTCGCACCCGGGCTGCCCCAGATCGCGCGCTGAGGCTCCGAACCCTTGTTCCGAGTTAAAACCGGAGGAACTGCCGGCGACAGAAACTGCCGCGTCTGTCGTCGCCGCGGACTTCGCGACGGGACGTTTTGCGAGGCGATGAACCGCCAGCACCTCCGGAGATACGGGCGGCTTCGCCACCACCTGGGTTTGTCCAAATGCGGTGGTGGGCAAGAGGCTACTCATCATCGTAGCGCTTGCCAAGAGTAATAGTTTTGTGGGCGAGAGCATGCCTGACCGCGTGGTGGTCACGCTTAGGCCTGTTCCGACGGGGGAGGACCTACGAATTCTAGAAACCATTTTCGGACTCCTTTGAGAGGCTGCACGATGAGGTGTCGAGTGAGTATCTCTACGTCCAAATCGCGTGTCAGTGAGAATGTCCAACTCCCGATTAGTTACAAGAACTCCACTTATATTCACAGTTGGTGTAAGCTCACTAAGGAATCTCTGAAGAACTCCCCAAGCCACAGTCTATGCGGGTAATGTGGTGCATTGCCCGATGTTTTGTGCCAGTGAGAAGTTAGTGTAGCGCAGTTATCGATGTTGCTTGATAGCCGTCGTCGGGGGTGTGGGGAAGTGGGAAGCGCGGAGCGGTTTCCATTTCTCCACGCCCCTTGTTGGTTAAGGTCAGCCGTGCTTCTGGAGCTGGAGGTCTGTACCCCAGCGAAGAGTGCGGTCTGACGGTGTTGTAGTGAACGCGCCAGCGCTCGGCCAGCACACGCAGTTCCTTGATCGAGTAGAAGATTTCTCCGTTGAGCAACTCATCCCGCAGCTTCGAGTTGAAGCTCTCGCAGTATCCGTTCTCCCAGGGAGAGCCGGGTTCGATGTACAGTGTCTTTGCCCCAGTGTTGGCCAGCCATTGGCGCAGGTCTTTGGCGACGAACTCAGGCCCATTGTCCGAACGAAGGTGTTCCGGTATTCCTCGCATCACCATCACGTCGGCCAGAGCACCGATCACCTTCGCCGAACTCCAGCGCCGTTCGGCACGGATCAGCAGGCACTCGCGTGTGTACTCGTCGATCAGGTTCAGGATGCGCGCACTTCTGCCGTCATGCGTCCGTGCGCTCATGAAGTCGTAGCTCCACACATGGCTCCTATGCGTGGGTCTAAGCCGCACGCACGAGCCATCGTTGAGCCACAACCGACCTCTTGGCTTCTGCCTTTTCGGTACTTTCAGCCCTTCGCGACGCCAGATGCGTTCCACTCGATCCTTGCCCACCTGCCAGCCCGCACACTGCAACAGCGCCGTAATCCGGCGGTAGCCATACCGGCCATACTGCCTAGCTAGCTGGATGATGGCCTGGGTGAGTGCATCCTCGTCTTCACGCTGTGTCGGCCGGTAGCGTTGCGTGCCGCGCGGTTGATTCACCAATCGGCACGCACGCCGCTCACTCAACCCACGCTCGCAGGCATGGCTGACCGCACTGCGTCGTCGTTCCGGGCTTAGAAATTTCCCGAGGCGATGTCCTTCAACACCAGCTTGTCCAGACTCAGCTCAGCCACCAGACGCTTCAGCTTCGCGTTCTCCTGCTCGAGCTCTTTCAGGCGCTTCGCTTGGTCTACCTGCAGACCGCCATACTCCTTGCGCCAGCGGAAGTATGTCTGCTCCACGATCTCCGCTTCCTTGCACGCCTGCGTTGTCGTTTTGCCGTTCGCCACCGCCACTTCGATCTGTCGCAGCAGGTTCACTACTTGCTCCGGTTGATACCTCTTGCCTCGTGCCATCGCCAGCTCCTCTCATGCCAGTTTCTTATGTTCTCAACTGGCACAAAATTTGCCGGGCACTCCATGCCCACAAACTGATCGCGACCATTCAGGACCATCTGTGGCGTGTAGGAGCCCTCGGACGAAGGCCGCGAAGCGTAGACGCTCTGTCTATCCGTGAACACTGGCGAGGAATATGGATCTTTCCAACCGAGGTTATTCCAGTACGTCACGTGTTCACTGATACCGACGATCAGCTGTCCCGCGTTCGTCTGCTTCAGATTGATTTGCCGGAGGAGGTCATCGGCCGGTGGGCAACTGGAACATCCTTCCGAAGTGAAAAGTTCTACGATCGCCACCGAGGACGGCGTGGTTCCGACTGAGGTGCCGGGAGAAGCGGCATGCGACGTAAGTGGGACAGCGAGGAGAGTAAGCGAAACTGCGAACACGGGACGAAGCTGCATTGGGATACCTCCAGCCAAACGGCGTAAATCTGACGTGTGGCCACCGAAAGGGTTACACAGTCTGCCTCGCACGCGTCTTGTAACCAAAACAATTTCCGTGTTTCTAACAAGGCAAAGCGACGTTCTCGCTATTCGCAAACGAAGCAGGCGTCACGAGGAAACGATGGCTCATCTGCTACGCCTTTACCGCCGGATCGCATCGGCGTCTTCATCCCTTCAGTCCGTGATGCTTCTGGCGGTGCGTCTCTACTGGGGATTTCAATTTGCCCAGACCGGGTGGGGAAAAGTACACAACTTGGCGAAAATTACGGGGTTCTTCGCTAGCCTTAATATCCCGTTCCCCGGTTTTGCCGCACCCTTCGTCTCCACTCTGGAGTTTGTTGGCGGTATTTTCCTGATGCTCGGCTTGTTTTCGCGACCCGTCGCACTGCTGCTGGCGTGCAACATGTTCGTTGCATACTGGACCGCGGACCGTGAAGCGCTCTCTGCGATCTTTTCTGACCCAGGAAAGTTCTACGCCGCGGATCCCTATACCTTTCTGTTTGCGTCTCTGATTGTTCTGATCTTTGGGGCAGGTTTCTTTGCAGTTGATACTCTCGTCGCGAAGCGGCTGAAAGCTGTTGAGTGGTGAAGGTGCCTCAAACCTTAAATCGTACAGAGTCGGAGATGATTGCCGCTGTCCTCGCAGGGGAAATCCAGCTTTATCACGATCTGGTCCGTCCCTACGAGCGCAGCGTCTACGTCATGGCGCTGTCCTATATGAAGAACAGGGAGGAGGCAGAGGACGTCGCGCAAGAAGCCTTCCTTAGAGCGTTTCGAAAGTTAGCATCATTCCGTGCAGAATCTAAATTCAGCACGTGGCTTATCAGTATCACGATCAACGAGGCGAGGACACGCCTCCGCAGACAGGCTCTCGTTCGAATGGAACCTCTCGATCAACTGCCGGACGAGGATAAGGGTATTTCCCCCGCCCTGTTACGTGACTGGCGCGAAATACCTTCCGAGGCTGTGGAACGCGACGAAGTTCGGGTTATGATTCAACGGGCGGTTGAGCAGCTTCCGGAAATCTATCGGCAGGTTTTCCTTCTGCGCGATGTTGAGGAGCTTACGATTAACGAAACAGCAGAGGCATTGAATATCAGTATCCCCAGCATCAAGGTCCGATTGCATCGTGCACGTATGATGCTACAAAAGCAACTGGCGCCTCAACTAAGGACAGTAAATCGAACCTCGAAGAGGAGGTGGTTCCCATGGTCATAGATTGCAAGCACGTTTGGAACTACATCTCTGAATATCTGGATGGAACGCTCCCCGAGGAAACGCGGGACACGGTGCAGAAGCACCTGGATCACTGCGAGATCTGCTCGGCCATTCTCGATTCCACGCGCAACGTGATCATTTTGATTGCCGATGATCGCGTCTTCGAACTTCCTGTCGGTTTCAGCGAACGGCTTCACGCGCGCATCGATCTCGAGTTCATGCGCATTGGGCCTTAACGAGCGCAGGTCTCCACGGGAGAAAGCAGTGGCGATTATTTTGATTTGTTACCGTCGACGTAGAGTGCAAGAATGTCGGTCACGGCTCTGTTCAGGGGTACGGGGACACCGGTCTGCTCTCCCAACTGCGCAACCGCTCCACTTAGCCAGGGCAACTCGAGGCGATTCCCGCGAAGGAGATCCTGGTACATCGAAGCTGTCATTTCAGAAGGTAGAGTGTCGCAAAATTCCAATCGTTGTTCTGCATAATCCTCAGGCAGCACCACCCCTCGAGCACGTCCGACGTTCACGGCTTCCCGCATGACGCCAAGCAGGAAGTTTCGGGCCTGTGCGTTACCTCTGATCGCTCCGATCGGTTGACGCATGGCGGTCGTTGTAGCTGACAAACCGACAAGAAAAACGAACTTCTCCCAAATCTCCCGTTCGATCTCGTTACTGATCCTGGTCCCGATGCCGGCGCTCTCGCAGTTGCTAAGGAGATCCCGTACTCTCTGTGAGAGCACGCCGTCAAATTCTCCGAAAACGAGATTTTGAATTGGACCGAAGTGGCGGATGATGCCAGGCTCTTGGATCGCAGCCGAAATGTAGCTAACACCGCCCATCACAGAACTTGGTGGAAGAGACTTCAACAGGACTTCGTCCTTCTGAACTCCATTCTGAAAGGATATGACCGCTGCGCCTCGTTCCGCCAAAGGGACGAGCTCTGGAACTGCTTGTTGCGTATCCCAGAGTTTGACTGTGAGAAAGAGGAAGTCGGCGTGCTCAACATGAGCCACCCCGTCGACAACCTTCACCTCCCGCAGAGAAATCTCGCCTAAAGGGCTAATGACGCGAAGTCCATGCCTCTGCATCGCTTCGAAATGTGCGCCTCGGGCAACAAAAGTTACGTCGCTGCCTGCGGCTGCCAGCCGGGCGCCAAAATACCCACCGACGCCCCCTGATCCGAAAATCACAATCTTGGACGACATTCGTACCACCTCTCACAGAGACTCGCGAACCATCTGACGCGTCGATACGCCTCGAGGATGCAGGCGTCTGCTAGACGGCCGGCCTTTTCCCCGGCTCCAACCGCAGCGATGCCTGTGGCTGCTCAGCTCATGAAGGGACGGTAATCGGCTTCCTCTAAACAGTCAGCCGTTCGCTAGGGCTGTTTAGAGAGCAAAAGGCGGAGCGGATTTAGTGGCCCGAGCGGCATCAAGTCGAACTCCATGAGCCCGGCCTGCCCAGGGGCAGCTTTTCCAGGAGGGAATGAGCCTCTTCAACAGAGGTGACGTTGAGCAGAAAGACAACACCTTTCCCGTCCTGTCTCACGTACCCATTGCGCTGCGCAGCGCCTAATTCCGGGGATTTCATAAAGCCGAGCGAGGAGCGCACCCGAGTCTGCAACTGTTTCAAAACTGATCTGTCCATCACGAACACCACGCGCGAGCGCCCGAATGGCATCGGCTTTCACTCGCGGCAATCCGATCGATTCAAGGTCCGCATTGGCTAAAACCTCGGGCGTGGGAAAGCGATGGGTAATACCGCCAACCGGGCCGAATGGCTGCCCAAATTTCTCACAATGCGGCCTGCAAATGCATTGGCTCGCCTGATATCGATCTCTTGTTCAGAGATCGCTCGCGTCGCAAACTCGACGCATTCCAGCAACCAGGAACTCGCAATCTTGGATCGCACCTGATATATGAAGCCAGGACCGAGTCAGTTCCCAGCGTTCGAGCGATCGTTGCCCAGTCCGCGTCCAGATCGAACATTGCGCGCACTCGCTCGATGATTAAGAAGAGCGAACAGGGGTCACCAAACTGAACGCGAACGTTAACGGCATCGCGACCCGTGTCGAATGACACCTCGAAATATCCGGAACGCAGGCATTGAAGGACTCGCCGCTTCCTAAAAAAAGCAACTTGCTCGAGCGCGAGGCCACTGAAATCGTGGTCCTGCGCCTGCAATCGAGTGCGGCACTCCTCAGAGCAAATGCTCTTAGCAGTCACAGTGTGTGAGCGTGGAGGAAATGGAAATATTCTTCGAGTCCGATAAGAATCAGAGTGGCGATGGAGAGAGCGAACTGTATGCGTTCGATCCTCAGCGTGCGAAGACTGGGTGGCTTTATACGCCATTGCGCCGCTGGACGGCTGCGAAGATATCGGATTTGTGCAAGAACGACCAGATTCAGTAGCGCGCCCGCAAACGCGAGCGCGATCATGGGAATGCGAATCCAGTTCACGTGGAATCGATCCAGAACCGCGGCGAAACCTGCGCTCACAGTCAGGGAAGTTATCCCAATCAACAGACGGAGACCGCTCACCGCGATGAAGAACGTGCAAACACTTTGAAGAAGTGCAAAGAAGAAACTGGACCAACCGAGCAATCCCAAAGCTTCCCTAGTGCGGGTGCGATTCGGTTTGGAGATAACGTCGTGCGACGGGACAGCATGAACAGGTCTGGTCAGCATGGGAGAGCCTACTCTGCAAAGAGAATCGAGCGCTTGATTCCCCTAATACCATCATTCTATGCAAATTCAGGGCCTTCCCCTGATCCGTTGGGTTTACTTGCGCCGAGAAACCGTCTTCGCATCAACGAAAACTTCGACCGCACGGCGGCGACGCTCAGTTGTTGCCAAATCTATAGCGGCGTATCGACAGTGGTTACTTGTTGGCGCCGGATAGAAATGTCTCTATGCGCGCCGGATAGAAATGTCAGTGTAAACCCAGTACTAGTCGTGCGGTGGAAATGTGTGGAATCGCCGTTCTATGGCGATTTCCGAGGGCTGTGGGAAGAGGGGGAGACTGGACAGTTCCATCGTCCTGTCTTCCACGCTTTCCATCAGACCGGCATTTCCACCGCTTCGGCTAACGTTGTTTTAGGCTCGAAGTCTGGTCCATAAACTCGTCGCGGTGTCTTCTTATAGCCAGACTTCTCGCTATTGGTCATCACCCTCGTCTCGTGTTTGCGATCCTGCTGCGCTTTGACAAGCGCCAGTGCGTGGCCGAGGCGTTTGTTCTCGACGATGGCGGTGTGGCTGACGCGCTGGTCCTTACTGAAGACACGGTAGGGAAGTGAGCAGCCCTTCCAGCGCACCTCCAGACGACCATCTTGAAAATCGTATAGGTCGACGTACTTACCGCCGAGGCCTTCAGAGACCTCGTTCCGTTCGAGGATGATCTGCTTGCGGTCATAGGACATAGTCAGTTGCTCACTGACGTGACGTTGTTCGCGGTGGCACAGGATATCGTTCAACCGGCTTGCCTTGACGTTGAGAGGACGGTGCAAGTTCTCTGGCTTGGCAGCAACTAGCGCGAAGCGTTCGTTGAAGCGTTGCAGGAACTTGGGCAGGAAAGCGTTGCCGGCCTCTATATCGCATACGTTCTCAAGACGGAGCTCCTTCACCAGCCGATCCTGCAGAGTGCGATTGGCTCGCTCCACGCGACCCTTGGCCTGGCTGGAGTTCGCGCACAGGATTTCGATGTTCAACTCAGCGAGGGCACGGCCGAACTGGGTCATACCCGAGCCCCCCTTAGCGTCTGGCCGGTTGACGCGAAAGACGGTGTGCTTATCGGAATAAAAGGCAACTGGGCAGCCATGGGCTTCCAGATAACCTTGCAATGCTTCAAAGTAGGAGTCCGTGCTCTCACTCGGCACGAAGCGCAGCTGCATGAGTTTGCTGGTTGCATCGTCGACGAACACCAGCAGCGTACACGGATCGCCGCGGTCTTCAAACCATCGATGGTCACTGCCGTCGATCTGAATCAACTCGCCATAGAACTCGCGCCGAAGCCGAGGCTGATGAAAGCTCTTCCGTTGCGTGCGCGAGAGCCACAAGCCATCCTCGATCATCCACGTCCGCAACGTCTCGCGACCCACCCTGATGGCATGCTTGTCGAGCAGGACTTCGATCGCGAGTGTCGGACCGAAGTCAGCGTACTTGGTCCTGATCAGCTCGAGGGCGTACTCGCGGATGCCAGGAGACAGACTATGGTTCGAGGGTTGGCCCCGACTCTTGTGAATCAGGGCTCCTCCACCATCTTCACGGAACCGGATCAGGAGCCGGTGGATCTGCCGTACACCGACCGCCAGCACAATGGCCGCCGAGGCAACTGTCCGTCGGCCCGAAAGAACCTCTGCCAAAACCTCCACGCGTTGTACGTCGCGTTCGCTCATCAGCACCCATCCCAAAGTCGTCCGCCTCCCAGGCGACGATATCGCTGGAAGGGCAGTCGGACATTTCTATCGGGCAGAGGTGTGACATTTCTATCCGGCGCTAATATTACTTTTGCGGAGAAGTGCGGTTATCAGCCGTTAGCGCGTTTATTGTTACCTACTTCAAAGAATTCAAACCGATGAACAGTCGGGTATTCAATCCGACAGTCGAAGTAAGTCAATCAGAGCGGCTAGGGCGGCGCGTTTATTCCTGCGCTGGTTGGCCGAGTGCGTTTGCAGCACTACCCATTGTCATGGAAGTCTTTCAGAAGCGACCAAACTAGACGAAGAACGCGAGCGCCCGGCCGCAGATGAATGGAAGAAAATAGCCGGCCGACGCTCGCATTGTTCGCCGTTTCTGGATGGTCCGATAGGCGTTCGTAGAAACTCCCGTTTAATGGTGATGTCGAAAAAACCTGACTTCCACGCCGCCTTCCGCGCTCTCGGGCCCACTTTCGACGGATGAGCGCACCATGACGGCCATCGTCGCGAACACGTCCAGGCATCCTCGCATCATAACTTGTGCGTATCTACACTTTCGCGAGGTTGTCACCCATGCACAGGCGCACATTTCTTACCGGCTCAGCCGCAGCAGTATTGGCTACAGGAAGCTCAGGGTTGCTGGCGCACTCATCGGCACTACAGACAGCCACAGGCGACACTACATCTTCTGCCACGGCCGCCGCAAAGATTCCTCGCGTTCATGATTCAGGAACAATGCGGGGAGAAATGCTCTACCGGAAGCTGGGCGCAACTGGCGTTGAAGTGTCGGTCATCGGACTCGGCGGCTCTCATCTGGGTCAACCGACCGTCACTGAAGACATGGCGATTCGGCTTATCCATGAGGGCCTCGACCGGGGTATCAATTTCCTCGACAACTCATGGGACTACAACGAAGGCCGCAGCGAAGTGCGCGTTGGGAAAGCGCTTGCGCAAGGTGGATACCGACAGAAAGCGTTCGTCATGACAAAGATTGATGGCCGAACCAAGGAAACTGCCACCGCTCAGATAGATACTTCGTTGAAACGGCTTCAGGTCGATCATATTGATCTGCTGCAACACCATGAGGTTCTCCGCTACGACGATCCCGATCGCATTTTTTGCGGAGGGAGGAGCGATGGAAGCGGTGGTTGCCGCCAAACAGGCCGGAAAGATCCGCTTTATCGGTTTCACTGGCCACAAAGACCCGCACATCCATCTATACATGCTGGAAGTCGCGCGTCAGCATTCATTCCAGTTTGACACTGTACAGATGCCCATCAATATCATGGACGCTCATTTCCGCAGCTTCGCCCAACTTGTGGTTCCTCGCGCCCTCGAGCAGAACATCGGAGTTCTGGGAATGAAGTGCTTCGGCAGCGGGGTGATTCTGAAAAGCGGTGTCGTTGAGCCTCTGGATTGTCTCCACTATTCGCTCAATGTTCCGGTCTCGGTCCAAATCACCGGCATCAATACACCAGAACTTCTCGAGCAGGCCTTTACCGCTGTTAAGTCGTTCCGGCCTTTGGATCAAGCCGGTCTAGCTCAACTTATCTCAAAGTCGGAAAGTGCGGCGCTTAAGGGTGAATTCGAGTTGTTCAAGACCACCTCTCACTTCGACACAACCGCGCGGCACCCTGATTGGCTCGGATCTGACGCTCCCGCAGTCCAGAAGCTGGCGCCCCAGTTGCCGGGATAATTGGAGGCATGCCTACGAAAAATCCGTTCAGGCGGGCTGTTGTCCGATGTCAAGGGACATATAAGTAACGAGATCCCCGGAAATTCCGCGTACCCGAAGTGAGTGTTCTTGTCGAATCCCCCGTAAATCTAGGTATTGATGTGAAGTGAACGGCGTGGAACTCCCTCGTCTCGTTCTGTTAAGTGCTGGCTATCGGGTTGTGACCGCGGCAGACGGCGCGGCGGCGTTGGAGCTCTTCCGGTGCACCCAGGTAGACCTGGTTATTAGTGCGCCGTGAAAGGCGCTGGTCAACAGTGGGTGAAATTCCCACCCGGGAACTGGTTCGCTCCACCCGGTAGCAATCGGAGCAGTCGTGGAGGCAACGAAGCGGCTGGAGCCTCCGGTGTAGAGGGTCGCTCAGGCGACTTGGCGAGCATGTAGGCCGTAATGGAGTAAATGCCGTGCAGGCCTCGAAAAGGTTAATGCAGGGGCCGACCCTCCTGATATATGGGGAAGGCCGAAGTCGATGCAACAGTACGAGCGAACATGTTCATCGACCCTGCCGGGGTAGTGGCAACAGCATGCATGCATAGGGGACCAGACGCAACACGGGAAGCCCAAGCGGTGATCAGCAGTTGGGATCAACTGGTTGCTCGTGAGAGCTAGGCCGGGCCGTTTGGGTGGCGGATGGGGGCGTAGTACCGATGAGAACGAGTAACGTCGGAGGAGGGAAGGCGCCCTAGTTGGAAGATAAACGCAAGAAGTGACGAAGGAGGAGGGATTGACGATAAGTCTAGCAACCCCAGAAAGCATTCAGAAGTTACAGACAGCGTTGCACGACAAAGCGAAGAAATCGCCTGACTTTCGCTTCTACTCGCTTTACGACAAGGTGTACCGCAAGGACGTTCTGACCTATGCCTACGCATGCGGCAAAGCCAATGGCGGCGTAGCAGGAGTGGACAATCAAACGTTCGAGGACATCGAAGCGTATGGAGCAGAGCGATGGTTGGACGAATTGATGCAGGAGCTGAAAGATCGAACCTATCAACCACTTGCTGTGCGACGGGTCTACATTCCGAAGCCAGGAAGCAGTAAGCAGCGCCCGTTAGGAATTCCCGCGATCAGAGAACGAGTGGTAATGATGGCGGCGGTTGTGGTCCTCGACCCCATCTTCGAGGCCGATGTACAACCGGAACAATATGCCTACCGGCGTAACCGCAGCGCACTGGACGCGGTAAGACACGTCCATGAGCTGATCAACACCGGACACGTCGAAATTGTTGATGCAGATTTGGCCGGGTATTTCGATACTCTTCCGCACGCCGATCTTTTAAAGTCGGTGGCCCGTCGGGTCGTCGACGGCGCCATGCTCCATCTGATCAAGATGTGGCTGACAGCGCCGGTTAAAGAGCCGGACGCACGGGGAGGGAAGCATCGTCATACGCGCAATAGGGACGAAGGTCGTGGGTCCCCTCAGGGTTCTCCGATCAGTCCTCTGCTCAGTAATATCTACATGCGCCGGTTCGTGCTTGGGTGGAAGAAGCTGGGGCACGAGAAGCGTCTTGGAGCATACATCGTTAATTATGCCGATGACCTTGTGATCTGCTGTCGAGGAAGAGCGGAAGAAGCTTTGGCCAAGATGCAGGCCATGATGACGAAGCTGAAGCTGACAGTGAATGACACCAAGACGCGGGTTGCGAAGCTGCCGGAAGAGAAGTTCGATTTTCTGGGTTACACGTTCGGTCGTTGCTATTCGACCAAGACGGGACGAGCCTACTTAGGTACCGTCCCGGCCAAGTCGAGGGTGGTTCGCATCTGTGATGCAATCAGCAGGGACACTGGACATGACAGGACCCAGCTGGACCCCGAGATAGTTGTAAAGAAGCTCAACCAAAGGATGAACGGTTGGGCGAACTACTTCTGTCTTGGTCCGGTCAGCAAAGCCTATCGGGCAATAGAACAACATGCCGAGAAACGGCTGCGTCAGTGGTTGTGCGCCAAACATGAAGTGGCATGGCCGGCGACCAAGAAGTTCCCGCAGGGCAGCCTACACACCAAGTTTGGCCTTATCCGGCTAACAGAGCGGACGCGCAACTTTTCGTGGGCGAAATCGTGATGTTTCCAAGAGAGCCGGGTGCGGCAAATCTGCATGCCCGGTTCGACGAGCGGGGTGTGAAAACGGGGCATGGCCTGAATAATGAGTCACCGGCAAACGAAAGGGCCGGAAACAGGTAGGTCAGACCTAAAACAACCGCGTCACACCTCGACTCTACCGGACCATTGGCTAACCGGCCTTATGGGAGCGCAGTTGGGTGCTGAAATGAAGCGGCTGAAACCGGCAATCCCGATTATTCTCTTCAGCGGCCTGCCGGAGGCGCCTCCGGGGAGCGATATCGGGCCAGAGGAAAGTGCTTGTTGCCTCATTGCACCGGGCCCTTTAACCTCACTTTCCGGAGGCGGCAAAGACGATGCTGATTTTCAGGGCCTTCCCCTGAACGTCGGCAACGTTGCAGTACGTGCGCTCTCCTTCGCGTTCGAATTCAAGGACGAGCCGTGAGGCGCCAATGCGGAGGTTATCGATGCGTAATCTGTTCAGGAAGGGCGGCAGGTCCGGGTCCACAATCGCCAATTCACCGCGTTCGGCGGACGGGCACAGTCCGAGCAGGCCGGTAAGGAGCAGGAATGGCGCGCCAGATGCCCAGGCCTGCGGCGAACACGAGACCGGATAATGGACGGGTTCCCCCTTGAGCTGATGTTCCACACCGCAGAAGAGCTCCGGCAGACGATAGTCGCGGAAATGCAGAGCCGCCTCATACAGCCCTTGAAACACCGTGCAGGCTTCGCGGTGAAGACCGTAGCGCGCCAATCCGTAGCCGATCACGGCGTTGTCATGCGGCCATACAGAGCCGCAGTGATAGCTCATGGGATTGAAATACTTCTCGGCTGAAGAGAGGGTTCGGATGCCCCAACCGGAGAACATCTCAGGGCTGAGCAAGCGCCTGGCGATCTGCCGGGCGCGGTGCGCGGTAATTGCACGCGAGAAGAGCAGGTGTCCGGGGTTGGATCCAACTACGCAAAGCGGATTTTTGTCTTTATCAAGAGCCAGCGCGTAGTATTCGCTGTCTTCCAGCCAGAAGCGCTCTTCGATGAGCTTACGGATTTCTTCGGAACGCGCCATCGCCCGTCTCGCGAGTTCCTCGTTGCGGAGGATACCGAGCAGTTCGGCGGCTCCGGCGAGTGCACGCACGGCGTATCCCTGCACTTCTATCAGAGCCATGGGAGGCTGTGCAATTCGTCCGTCGCGGTGCCGATTTGCATCGCCGGAATCTCTCCATCCCTGGTTGGCCAGACCTTTCGGATTGCGCCGGCAATACTCGATCAGTCCATCGTCATCGAGATCGCCGTATTGGAGGACCCAGTCGGTGGCCGCTTCAATCGGTCTTCTCAGATCGCCGAGAAGCGCCCCGTCGGCGGTCCAACGGAAATACTCATGTGCCAGGATCAGGAAGAGTGGAGTTGAATCTACTGAGCCGTAGCTGCGGCCAAAGGGTACTTCATCGGTGGCCGTCATTTCTCCGGAGCGGCGCTCGTGGAGGATCTTTCCCGGATCCTCGTCGCGTTCGTCGTTTCTCTCGTGCCCCTGGTAGCTGGCCAGCACGCGAAGCGTGCCGCACGCAAGATCAGGATCGAGCAGGAGGGTCTCATAGCTGCTGAGCAAAGAGTCGCGCCCAAACAGGGCTGCAAACCAGGGCACACCGGCGGCCACTGCAATTCCAGCCGGCTCCGGTATGCGCAATGCGTAGAAGTCTTCGGCTGCTGTCTGCAAAAGGGCGTCGAAGATCTCGTTATCCGAACGAAAGCGAGTGCGAGCCTGACGCCAATCCTCCTCGTCCTTGGATGAGTGGTCCCCGACATCGTGGAACGTCAGCTGGGGGGCCGGCGGAGCAACAGCCAGGTCTGCGCGATTGCTGACGTGCATTCTGATCCGGGTGGAAAGCCGGGTGCTGCTGTGGGGCGCGAGCCTGCACTGCCAGATAATGCGGTTTCCATCGAGAGTCTGCGGCTTGGGTGTGAATCGCAGCTCCGTAATGCGGCTGCGATTGTCCAGTCCGAGATAGAGAAAGCGCACACCGGAGTCCTGCAGCTCCGGTTCGTAGTAATGCCCGCTTTTGCCACGGAGAAGTCCGCGCACCTGAAAAATATCCATGAAATCGGCCGCGAACCGCAATTCAACTGTGAGCGCCACTTCCTTATCCGCGAAGCTCTTGATCTCAAGCAGGTCGGAGAAATGGTCGATTTCAAGTAGCTGCTGGCGATGCACATAGACGGTGTTCACCGTCAGGTCGAGGTTGTCCCCGGGAACAGAGCCGCCGCGAACGGTGAGTTCGACGCGCGAGCTGTGGGGGCCGACTGTGGTCGATGAAAGCACGGCAGGTTCATGGGAGTTAATGCACAGTTCGTACTGGCTCAGAAAGCGCGTATCGCTATAGAAGAGGCCGATGTGCGGCGCCCCCGGCGGCATCAAATCGCCATGCCGGTTGGCAGCGAAGAACGTAGTGCCACGAATGAGGGACAACAATTCCTCGGATACGAGGACGGGTTCTGGATACGCCAGCTTCGGCTCAATCGGGGGTTTAACCTCGGCGGGCATTGAGTTCCGGATGACTTCGGTCAAGCGGCGGTCTCCTCTATATCGAGGTCTGTGTCGAGTGCTGCTACGTTGAGGTCCCTCTCGAATGTGGTTTCGTCGATGAGATCTGCGTACAGTTGGTGGTATCGGCGGGCCATGACGTGGGCAGAAAATTTCTTTTCTGCCCATCGACGTACGAGGCGGGGCCTGAATATTTCGGTATGCAAGGCGGCGGCCACAGCCTCGTCTACATTGGAGCAGATTCTTCCTGATATTCCGTTCTCGACTATCTCCTGGACAGCGCCGCCTGGGAAGGCGATGACCGGGGTGCCGCAGGCCATGGCCTCTACCATCACCAGGCCAAATGGTTCTTCCCACTCGATAGGAAACAGTAAAGCGGCGGCGTGGCCGAGCACTTCGTTTTTTAGAGCAAGATCGGCTTCGCCTACAAACTCAACGTTTCGCCCATCAAGATGAGGGCGGATTTCAGTTTCGAAGTAGTCCCTGAATATCGGTTGTATCTCACCTGCAATTTTGAGCGGAATGCCGGCGCGCTTCGCGATCTCTATGGCAGTGTGCGTTCCTTTGATCGGGCAGATCCGGCCCAGGAAGCACAGATAAGGCAGCTTGGTTTCTGAGAAGCGGTACTGCTTCATGTCGATGCCATGGTGAATGACGCGCGAGGGAATCTTCCTGTGGAGGGAGGCCTGATGCGCGCTGATGGCGACGTAGCTCAACCGCTTATGCCGCTCATAAAGATCCGCAATAGGTCGCTCGAAGGGATGATGCAGGGTGCAAACCACAGGCCTCGACGTGAAAGATGAGAGTGGCACCGCCATTGCGCTATTCACATGAATGATGTCGCAAGTTCGATCCGCTTCTGCCATCGCCCAGCAATTGTGATCAATTTCCTTGGTGATGCCAGCCGATTCGTGACCAAGCGGCCACTCGTGCCTGGGGTAAAGCCACCGCACCCTGGCTCTGAGGGCTGATTCTCCGTTGGTGTAAACGGTCACGTCCGTTCCCCGCCGAACCAGGGATTCAGCCAGATTGGCGATGAAGAGTTCTGTTCCTCCGTAGGCCGGCGGCGGAACGGAGATAAACGGCGAGGCAATCAGCCCGATGCGCATCTGAAGGGACTCCTTGACCTAATGACTAAAGAGTGACTACGGATACTCCTTATGGGTTGGATGCAAACGGCAAAAGATATGCCGGATCGAGGCCCCATCCCGTGAAGGCCAGCGATTGTCCGCTTCACGGGCCTTCGTGAGCTGCTCAAGACTCGTGTAACCGGCCGCAACGAGGGTCCTGACCGCCGGTTTCGCCACGCCGTGCAGAAATGGCTGTGCAATCGGATCTGACTTTGATGGTCGAGTCATCGGGTTTCTCCCTGTTGACATCGGACAGGATAACGCGCTGGCTCCAGGGATTGTTGGCGTGTGGTCGGCAATACGAAAACAACGCGAGTGAGGGGAGAACCGCCTCGAAAGTTCCGTATTGCCGGTGATACGGTCAGAACGCCGCTGCGGTGGTAAACTCCGGCTTTCGGAGCCGTTCTTTGATGAAAGCTGGGATCGTCCTTGTTTCGCTTGGGGTCATGAACGTGATGGTGCAATGCCAAACGGTACATCGCAGGTCCTCCCTCTAGGAACTTGTTGAAAAACGATTTTCAAAGGCCATTTCAAGGTGCGAATGAGTGATAGGAAATGTATGCCAACACTTGATCGACGCCTTGTAGGCCCGTTTCCGTGCGAAGTAGATTTCGACTTCCCCTACAATTTGGGGTCGTCTAACCCTTTTTCAACAAGTTCCTAGAGGAAGGGCAGAGCCGGGTTGTTGCCCGAGAGCAACCAATCCCGTGGGGCGAGGTATCTGCGAGGTTTTGAATGGGTTGGGGACTCACCTTTCCGCGGTACGCTCTCAGCAGGCCCCAGGTGGTGGAGGAATTTCTGGCCTCCTTCGGCGCCCAAAGTAAATATCCTCTCCAGGTCCGAGAGCTATTTCCATGGAGAGGGATGACCTGATCTGTTTCGGGGGTTCCGCCGGTCGAGCGGGGCTATCCATGCATGCGACATTCCCTGCGCGTCCTGAGCTTCGAACGCGACATGGTCGCCGTTCGGTGAGAGGTGGAACTCGCTCATCAAAATGCTGGAAGAACTGCCTCGCTCGCACCTGAATCTAGTCCGTCGACCAAGAGCCTCGAACCCGCGGGACGCCGGACGGCGGCTTCTATCGAACTCCATTCTGTGCGGGGCTTGGCTGCAATCGCATTCTGACCATCAGGTTCTGGAACCGTGGATCTTCACGAATGTTGTCATAAAAGGAATCGACCTTCAGCGTGCGGATGCTTGCGCAATGATTCGCGAAAGCCCAGTTAAGATAATTCATGATCCGCTCGGTGTCGCCTTGCCGCGCATAGATTCGCCTCATCGAGCAGCTCTCCGATTCCTCATGTGATTCAATATCGCCGAGCTGTTGCCAGTAACCGCGAATGCCAGATTCCCGGTAGGCCTTGCGGAGAGCGGCGAGTTCCCCGGATTTGGCGCCCTGCAGTGACTTTGATCTCAGGTACGCGTCCAGTGCGCGCTCGTACATGCCCTTGCGTTCATAAGCTACCCCGAGCCAGAAATAGGTGCCCCATGAATCGGGATAGAGCAGTAGCGAGTTTCCAGCCTGCTCGATTGCCAGATCATACTGCCGGGCCAAATAGAGAATGTGGACGCTGATCATATTCGTGAATTCTGCAGTTGGATCGAGCCTCAAAGCCTTTCTCATCTCGGCAAGGCCTTGCTCTTCTCTCGCCATGGAGACCAGAAACACGGCGTACAAAATGTGCGCAGGCGCGTAATTCGGATTGAGCTGAATGGCCTGGCTGTATTCCCGGTCCGCTTTGTCCCAATCCCATTCATAGAAATATGCGAGGCTTGCAAGCATGGCGTGAGCCGGCCCCAAAGCAGGGTCAAGCTCGAGCGCTTTAAGCGCCGCGGCTTTTGATTTCGAAAATGCCTCCTTATAGGGCAAACAACCCCAGTCTCCGAGCGTGAAATACGTCCGTGACAGTCCCACATATGCCGCTGCAAACGACGGATCCTTTGACACTGCCTGCTGATAGTAGATCAACCCTTTCTGGGATCCGTCACAGTTAGACCTGCTCCAATAGAAGTCGCCCTTCAGATAAGCCTCGTGTGCTTCCGGATCGATCTGTCGGACAGACGCCACCCGAGTCTGTTGGCCGGCAGCAACCTTAATCCCAACCTGCGAAGCGATTTGATCTGCAACCTCGTCCTGCAAAGAAAGTACATCCTTCAGATCGCGTTCATAGCTCTCGGCCCATAGATGCTGATCCGAACGAGCGTCGATTAACTGCGCCGTGATTCTCACACGGCCACCGGAGCGCATCACGGTGCCTTCAACCACTGCATCCACTCCGAGTTCTCGCGCAATATCGGGCAGAGTGCGGTCGCCATGCCTATACCGTTCGACCGATGTATGGGAAATTACTTTGAGGCTCTTCGATTTGGCGAGAGCTGTAATCAACTCATCCGTCATGCCGTAGCTGAAATATTCCTCTTGCGGATCATTGGAAAGATTGCGCAACGGCAACACGGCCAGCGATTCAATCGGATGAGTCTCAACGCCATGAGCTCCATGGTGCAGTCGAACTCCGATCACGAATGCGGCGGCGATCGCGCAAACAGCCATCAAAGCAGTTACCAGTTGCCATGGGATTATTCTCCGCGCCGCCAGCGGTTCTGGTGCGACCGCGGGCCTATTCACTTCTTCTTTTGGGACGACATCTTCCTTGAGAGGCGCAATGAACCTATACCCGCGTTTGGGCACGGTTTCGATGAACCGTGGTTCCTCAGCGTCATCCTTCAACACGGTCCGAATCTGCCGGATAGCGTAGTTCACACCTTGCTCAAAATCGACGAATGTATCCGAGCCCCACACTTCGGCAACAAGATCCTGACGATTCACGACCTCGCCCGCACGTTGGATGAGAACTGCCAGCACCTTTGCCGGCTGAGGCTGGAGCTTCAGCGATACTCCGTCTCGTCGCAACTCCCCGCTAAGGCAATCAAATTCAAAGTCAGCAAAGCGACTTAGTCGGGAAGATCTCGATTCCGTAGCCAAGAAACACTCCCGTTCTCAGAGCGTTGGAAGGGGAAATCATTATAGTTCAGGTTTGCTAAGCTCCTCATTTCTCTGTCCTTTACGCATCCTCATAAAAAACTCATCCGTCCTTCATAGGCCCTTCATTGACCTGGCAAAAGGAAGCTGGCAGTGTTGCCGCGTCGTTTGCAAATCGACATTTGAAGGAGAACTCTATGAAGCACATCGGTTTCATCGCTGCACTAGTTGTTGTTGTTCTGCTGACTACAACACCCGTCTGGGCCGGTGACCACGAGTGCGAAGTAGTTGGCGGCATGTTGATGACCAACATAAACGTCATCGCCGGCGAGACCAACCTCGGACCCGTTACCGGTGATCTCCAGGGATCCATCGCCGCAACCATCAAGGGTCAGGACGCTCATGGCAACTATCTCGTCCAGCACTACTGGGTCACCAGTTCAGGCGAAACGATCGTTCTGAAGGAGGCCGTTTTGATCCCTGTCGCCACCAGCGACCCGAACGTAGTCGCTGTGCTCTGGGGAAACTACTCGTCCGACATCCTGGGCGGCACCGGCAAATTCGCGAACGCCACTGGCAGGATCAACTATTTCGGAATTGCCGATTTCAAGGAATTGACCTTAGTACTGCGCTACAAGGGAAAGGTGTGCCGTTGAAGAAGCTCCGCCGACGAGCCTCCACGCAGCAAGCTTCGCGAGATTTCCGCCTCACACGAATGGAAGCTTCTCTTCGAGAACCAATTCGACATCAGGAGAACGGCTATGCTGTGGCTTCTTACAAACCCGTCGCTTTCCCGCCGCTTGCTTACTTTGTCGAGTTTATTTGCCCTTGCCTCGATCACAGCCCTCGCTCAGGCGCCCCCCAGCGCCGATACTTTTGTGACCAGCGCCACGCCCAATATCAACTATGGATCCGGCATCGGCCTGATCGTAGGTCCCGGCACAGAAACATATATTCAGTTCAACCTTTCTGGCATTCCAGCCGGCGCCACCGTCAGCAAGGCGACGCTGCGGCTCTATGTCGATGCAGTTGGTAAGGCAGGCGGCTTCGATGTGTATCAGCTGAACAGCGGTTGGACCGAAAACAAACTGACCTACAACACTCCCTCGCCTGCACTCGGTCCTTCCGCTACCGGCGACAGTTCGACTGCAATCACTTCAAACAGTCTGAATCAGTTTGTGCTGATCGACATTACATCGCTGGTCCAGAAGTGGGTGAATGGAACCGCGGCTAATGATGGGGTCGCACTGGCATTGACCACCTCAACTGGCTCTTTCTCGTTTGATTCGAAGGAAAGCCTCTTAACGGGGAATGGGCCGGAGCTGGAAATTGCGCTCGCTGGTGTGGGCACGCAGGGTCCCGTTGGGCCACAAGGCCCCGTAGGACTGCAAGGAAGCCCGGGAATTCAAGGGCCGATGGGACCGGCCGGACCCAAGGGAGATCCCGGCGTGACTGGAGCTACGGGATCACAGGGTCCTGTGGGGCCTCAGGGGCTAACTGGATCGCAAGGAGCAGTTGGGCAGCAAGGGCCTAAAGGTGATACCGGGCCACAGGGACCAGTTGGATCAGCAGGGCCGAAAGGCGACGCAGGCATACCTGGAACCACGGGACCGCAAGGTTCTGCAGGGCCTCCCGGACCGGCAGGGCCAGCGCTCTCCTCGCTGGATAGCCTTGCCGGTATCACTTGTACTCGCAATTCCCAGGCGGGGACTATTTTGATCACATACTCCGACATAGGCGACGTCACGTTGAACTGCACTCTGACAGGGGGAGGAGGGGTAGTGTTGCAAGTTTCAAATGCAGACAAGTTTGTCGCCGAGCGTCTGTCGTGCATTCTTAGGCCGCCAAGTCGAAGAGGCTGTCGATGAACTGAATCTGACGAACAAGATCCCCTCCTGCTACCGATCGAACTTGCCCCTTCCGGATCATGTGGACTGCTTCGTAGCCTTGAATCGTTCGCCGAGCCGCCTGGAATTCTCGAAAGCCCTGCTTGGCGTTCACTCGACGTTTGATGGCTCGATGATCCTGTTCGAGAATGTTGTTCAAGTACTGCACCGGTCGGTGTCGACAGCGCCTGCGTAGCGTCCCTTCCTTCTTACTGTCAGGGATCGCGGAGCTGTAAATCGGCGCCAGGTCGGTGTTGATCACTCGAGGTTGAGGATGGGATCGATCGCCGAGCGCCTTGCGAAAGAGCCGCTTGGCAGCATCGGCGTCACGGAACGCCGACAGCAGGAAATCGATGGTGGCACCCGCGGAATCGATGGCCCGGTACAAGTAGCACCAGCGCCCCTTTACGCGGACGTAGGTTTCGTCCACTCGCCAGGACCTGTTGGTCGGCTTGAGATGCCTTCGCAGTCGCTGCTCCAACTCCGGGCTGTAATCCTGCACCCAGCGCCAGACGGTTGTGTGATCGACATAGAGACCGCGCTCCTCCAGCAACTCCTCAACATCGCGCAGCGAGAGAGAATAGCGAAGGTACCACCGGACCGCACAGAGTATGAGGCCGGGTTCGGTCTGCCGCCATTTGAAGATCGCCGGTCGGGTTCCCATTTCGCGATTCTTTCACGTCACCAGCCAGCAACCCTAAAAGTTCCAACACATCCTCGGCGATTCGTGCGTTTCAAGCTGGGAGACAGTGACCGCCAACAAACCTAAAGGTCCGAAAGCAGGGGGGCAGTTTACTGCTGCCAAACTGGATAATTCAAATCTCCCCACTACCTAAATTCAGCTGAGTGCAGCTCTTTGGTTTATGAAACTGATCTTGCCCCCGCGAAACGTATCCCTTAGCTGACAATCAGCGAAGGGGAAAATGATGATGAAGGCGACGCGTGCGCGTTACACGCTCGAGTTCAAACAGGAGGCGGTTCGGCTGGTTGAGTCGGGCCAGAGCATAGCGGCGGCATCGCGAACGTTGGGCCTTGTCGAGCAGACGTTGTTCAACTGGGTCAAGGCGCATCGAGAAGGCAGGCTGCAGGGTGCCGACAGCCGGTCGAAGGTGACCGCCGAGCAGATGGAGATCAGCCGATTGCGGGCCGAGTTGGCGCGGGTGACGATGGAGCGCGACATCCTGGGAAAAGCTATGGCGTACTTTGCCAAGGGGCAGAAGTGAAGTACGCCATGATTCGACGCCACCGGCGGGTGTGGCCGATCCGCGTGCAGTGCCGGATGCTTGGGGTAAGTATGGCTGGCTACCACGAGCACTTTGTTCGTCGCCTGCAAATGGCCGGGCGCCGTCACCTGAGCGCGGAAGCGCTGGTGGTGCATATTCGCGCTGTGTATGTGGCCCATCGCGGAGCTTATGGTTGGCCGCGCATATGGCGCGCACTGCGTGCCCAGGGTATTCGCGTGGGCAAACAGCGGGTGCAGCAGCTGATGCAGCAGCATGGGATTCGCGCTCGCGGCAGGCGGCGTTTCCGCGTCACCACCGATAGCCGACATGCTCTGCCGATCGCGCCCAACCGGCTGCATCGCAACTTCACGGTGGCGGCGCCTAACCAGGCATGGGCTGGCGACATTACCTATATTCCCACCCATCAGGGCTGGCTGTTTCTGGCTGTAGTGATGGACTTGTTCAGCCGTCGGGTCGTGGGCTGGTCGATGCAACCGGAAATGCACAGCCGTCTGGTCATCGATGCGCTGGAGATGGCCTGGCTGCACCGCAGCCCAGGTCGAAATGCCAGACAGATCTTCCATAGCGACCGAGGCAGCCAGTATGCCAGTTACGAGTTTCAGCAGTTACTCAACGGGCGTGACATCAAGCCTTCGATGAGCCGCAAAGGTAATTGCTGGGACAACGCGTGCGTCGAGACGCTGTTCGCATCGCTGAAGGTAGAACGGCTGCATGGCCGGCACTTTCAAACGATTCGTCACGCCAAAGATGAGGTCCTCGATTGGCTGCTCTGGTATAACCAAACACGCATGCACTCCACACTTGGCTATCTCAGCCCGGTCGAGTATGAAACACAATGGTCACAGCAGAGGGCAGCCACGGCAAGTTGACAGCCGCAGCACACAAAACAGGCTATGGAAAAGCTGGAAATCGATAAAACCGATTTCCACTTTGTCCACAGCCACGACGACTACGAACTACAACCAGTTATGGGATACGGATTCTGAGGGCAAGGTCAAACCAATGGTCGCCTCAATCCTGGCTACTCCATTCGTAGAGTTGTCATTGGGTCAAGGCGGGATGCCTGCCACGCTGGGACCATGCACGCAACCACCGCTACGGCCAGCAATAACATCGCAGTCACTGCGAACACAGAAGGATCAAGCGGTTCCGTGCCGAAAAGTAAAGATCGGAACAGCCGCACAGCCGCAGCACTCGTCGCTAATCCAAGTACAAGTCCAAACAGCGCAGGTTGGAGACCATCGAACAACATTTTCCGTAACACTTGTTCTCGCTGTGCCCCTAACGCGAGCCGAATGCCAATTTCTCCTTGTCGCTGCCCAACGAGATACGAGAGCACTCCAAATAAACCCATAGCAGCCAGCAGAAGAGACACAATGGCAAACAGAGCGAGCAGAGTCGCCTCAAGGCTTGCATCCACCGTGCTCCTACCAACAATCTGGTCTAGTGTGAGAATGTCGCCCACCGCAAGGTTTGGGTCCATATCGGCAATGATCTTTTGAATGGGCAATGCATAATTCAACGGATCGGGTCCCGTAACAGCAGCCAGCGAAACGCTATTCTCCTCGCCGCGAAACAAGGGAAGGTAGATTGTGGGCTCAATGCTAGAGGCCACGGTTCCGCGCACATCACCAACCACTCCAATGATTTCGAAATTGTGCGGCGCAGCGAGATTGTCATCATCAATGTGTTTCCCAATCGGATCCGCGTTGGGGAAGAACTTATGCACAAAGGATTGGCTGACGATGGCGTATTGGCTCTGCGCCAAGCGCTCATTCGGTAGAAAGAAGCGGCCCTTTATCAGCGGAACCTGCATGGTACGAAAATAGCTGGGATCAACACTCGAAACATTGGCATCGAGAGACTGACCCTGTGGAAGCGGTGGAGCTTCGGGGATGAGGAATCCGTGGTCCGGTGGGTCCCCATTTGCCGGTAAGGCGTCGGTTAATGCAGCGGCTTGTATCCCCGGCAAAGCGCGCACGCGCTGGAGCATCCGATCATAAAAATTTGTCCGTGCGATCGAGGTATTGTAGGCAGCATCGGGTAGGCTGATGCCCATCGTGAGTACATTATCTGTACGACAGCCAAGGTTGACCGACCGAAGGTGCTGGTAGCTCTTCAGAAGGAGGCTCGCGCCCACTAGCAGAACCACCGTAAGCGCCACTTCGACTGCCAGCAACCCACCTCTCACCGCAGCACTGCCATGTCCACCGCGTTGTGAGCGCGTCGAATCCTGTAACGGGCCGAGGATATGTTTTTCCCTCAGAGTCAGAACGGGAATCGAGCCCGCGAGCACCCCACAGAAAAGCATGATCCCAATCCCAGCCACCACGGCTACACCATCCAGATGAATTTCTTCTGCGCGCGGGATGTCTGGACGCATGCTCACCAGCCAGTGAATCGCCAGCCAGGCAAGCAGTAACCCCAGCAAGCCGCCAGCGGCGCACAACAAAATGCTCTCCACGAGCTGTTCCCGGATCAACCGCCAGCGACCACCTCCGAGCGCCGTGCGAATCGCCGCCTCTCGGCGTCGAGTAGCCGAGCGTGCCACCAGCAGGTTCGCAACGTTCAGGCAGCCGATTAACAACAAGCATCCTGTAGCGGCGAGCAGCATCAACAGCGCGGGCCGGATATTGCCTACTCGCGACTCAAGCAGCGGAACAACATGAGTCGCGCTAGAGACAAAATTGCTGGGAAACTGCTTATGAATGCCAGCTTGGATCGCGCTCATCTCAGCTTGGGCCTGCGCCACGGTCACACCCGGTTTCAAACGTGCCAGGACCTGGAAGTTGTGGGCGCCGTGCGATTGCAGGAACTGCGGTTGAATCTCGTGAAAGAGCGGCGTCCATAGCTGTACCGTGGCGTCGGGAAAATCGGAACTCGCAGGCAGTATTCCGATCACGGTGTACGGTTTCGCGTCCAGCCGGAGGGTCTGACCCAGAATCTTGGAGTCGCCGCCATAGCGGCGCTTCCACAAACCCCAGCTCAGCACAACAGCCGAGTTCGCTGCCGGCTGGTCGTCGTCAGCGTTAAAAAATCGACCCAGCGCGGGCTTTACGCCGAGCAACTGAAATGTGTTCCAGCTTGCGGTGAGCGCCATAACATGTTCGGGAAGCTGCCCGGCAGTGCCTGAGAGGTTGTAGCTGCTCCAGTTGTCTGCAATCGCCAATTGCTCAAAGCTATGTTTCTGCTGCTGGCCCCAGTCGAAAAAATCCAGACCAGCGACGGCAATATTGTGTGTTGGATTGTGGGAGCCAGCCTCATAAATGCGAACCAGCCGCCCCTGATCCTGAAACGGTAATGGCTTGATCAAGACCGAATGCACCACAGTGAACATCGCCACGGTCGCGCCGATGTCAAGAGCCATCACCAGGATCACAGTCAAAGAAAATCCCGGGGTCCGCACTAACGTGCGCAAACCGTACCGAATATCGCGTATGAACTGTTCCATGGAATTCCAGCTCCAACTTTCCCGTGCATGTTCACGCAACACTGCGGGATTTCCAAAAATGCGTATGGCAGCGTGACGGGCTTCTTCGGGAAACATCCCGGCAGCGATGTTCTCATCTGTCTGCCGCTCGATGTGAAACTGAAGCTCGGCGTCGAGTCGCTGCGATTCCTGCTTGCGGCGAAGGAGCATCTTCAAGCGCATCCGCATCTTTTCTATCCAGCGCATGGGGCTGCAATTCCTTTCGCTTAGGAGGTCGCGATTACGAGATTGATGGCGGAGGAGAGCCGATTCCAGTTGGCAGTCTCCTCTTCAAGCTGTTTCTGACCGGCGGCTGTGAGCGAATAGAACTTTGCTTGCCGCCCAGTTTCACTCTCTGCCCACTTCGCTCGAATCCAGCCCTGTTGCTCCAGACGGTGCAGCGCAGGATAAAGCGAGCCCTGCTGTACTTGCAGCACTTCCCCCGAGATCTGCTGAATGCGCTTGGCGATTGCCCAGCCATGTCGGGATTCAATCAAGAGGCTTTTTAAGATCAGGAGGTCGAGGGTTCCCTGGACGAGATCGCTTGGTTTTTCCACACTATGACTATCTACATTAAAGATGTGTAGATAGTCAAGGTGTCGTTTCGGCGATTTTCGAGCTTATGGGAACTAACTTTTTACGCATGATACGTCCTTTATCATGCGGTGACTCGCGCTCATCCCAGGCGTTCGGGGGCATCTGATGCGTGGAACTGTTCGCGCATTTGTGTCCAATTCATATTAGGTGGGCGCAGATTCAGCTTCGGGAAGAAGGGGCGGCGCACCCCGGCTTCCCGTGCCCAAAGGACCTGTAGCAGCCAAATTGGCTGAAATTTACACAGCTCCCCTGCACAGTTCCTACACAGCGAAAAACTGCCATATTATCTGCAATTAAACCAATTAGGATATAAAAGTTCTATCACCTGCTAAGGTGAGTCGAAGTGTGCATATACAACCGGCGTGACGGAGCCGGTCAGTTCAACAGCGAGATAGCATGCGATAACGTGCAGGCTGTTGATCATTATCTTTCAAGTTTTTCCAGAATCGCCTTCGCGGCTGCCTCACCTGTCAACAACGCCCCCTCGAAAAAACCACCCCAGCGTTCGGCAGTCTCTGCGCCTGCCCAATAAATGTGTCCGACTGGTGCAGCGAGTGCTTCGCCGAAGCCGGTCCACACCCCCGGCGGCATAAAGGCAGAATAACCGCCTCCGGCCCAAGGATCTGATGCCCAGTCAGCCTCGTCGTAGGTAACGGGAGATAGTGCTTCCTCTCCGAAGTAGCTTGCCAAATCAGAGAGCACGGCTGAACGGCGATCGTTGTCATTGAGGCGACGCCAACGCTTATACCGATTTCCCACGACGAAGGTTGCGATCACACCTTTGCCACTCTCTGGGTCAGAACTATCGGCGCAGAGTTCAAAGCACGAGCGGTTACCGATTCCCATTCCAGCTAACCCCTTTTCGCGCCAGAACGGGGTCTCATAGGAAATCAGGATCTTCATCAGGCATCCCATCGGTATCCGTTGGGTCAGTTGCTGTCGCAACGGTGGCAGGGGCGGATCGTAGTGAATTTGACCCGCAAGATGAGGCGGTGTCGCAACGATCGTGAACTTGGCGGCGAAACGGTTGTGAGCTGTCTCTATTTCAACCCCGGTCTCATGTTGATGGATGCATAGGGCCGGTTCGTGGAGCCGAATTTGATCTCCCAACTCGACGGCGATTTTCTCCGGAATTTGTCCAGCTCCTCCATGAATGAGTTCCGCATCGGGGTGCTCAGACTGCGGAGCACACTTCTGTCCCCAGAGAACATGCAGAAGTGACACTTGAGTGGGCTCCGCCGGTCCCATGAAACCCACCGCGCGAGCCATGTAAGCGAAGTACCAGCGACCGAAATCAGTCTCCGTGTTTTCTTCGATCCATCGCGCAAAGGTATCGCTATCAAGTCGTTGGTTTTGGTCGCCCTCGACAGGATGCCCCGGAGCCAATGCCGCCGAAAGCATGTGAAAGCGGTCCCATGCTTCAGTAACATCCCGCCATTCAGCATCCGTCACGCCTGGTACTTCACAATCGTGGAAGCCCTGAAATAACCCACGGAACTCGTGGCGCTCGCCGTTGAACAGAAGCACCGTCCGTCCGTGAGCGGGGGAAGGGAAATGACGCACCCCATACTCATCGAGCAGGGCCAGGATCCGATCTTGAGTTGGTCCGATCCACTGCCCTCCAAGATCAATCCATTGCCCTGACGCTAAACGGCGACCGTGCATGCGGCCACCGATACGATCGCGTGCTTCTATGAGCAAAATGTTTTTCCCCGACCGATGTAGATTGCGAGCCGCGATGAGTCCTGAAAGGCCCCCACCGATTACAACGCAATCGTAGACACCTGAATTTGTTTCTGACATTTCTTTGTCTCCAGAACGCACCTTGCTCTGTGCTCGGTAAAGGGGAACCACAACTTTAAACTCGTATTGTCTAGCTTATTTGAACTCTAGCTACTTTCCGTCGCAAAATAGGTGATTTGGGCCGACCTGCGCTTTGCGGGTGGATAGAAGCTATAGTTTTTCGCCCGCGCAGCTTTCTGCAGAGCAGAGAGCTGCAGTTGTGAGAGGCCTAGGTGCGAGCCGCCGCCAGAGCCTTGCCCAGATTGATGAGGTTGTCGGCCAGCACTCCCATGCCGACCCATCGTTTCATTCCCTCCATGCCGGGATAGCGGCAGCGGTTCAGTCCGTGACGTCGTTTGAGTACACTAATCCGACCTTCGCAGCCGGTTCTCCAGGCTTGCGCCTTCTTGAACCACGGAGTTTTCTCAAGCCTCTTTCTCTCTGCGCTGCGGGTCTGCCGATTGGGTACCGCCACCCATTGCACACCCTTGTCTTGCGCCGCTCGTTCCTGAGCCTGACTGTAGAAGCCGGCATCGGCGGTGACCAGGCGAGGAACTCTGCCTAACTTATTCTGTTGCGCTTCGATGGCTGGCAACAGCAACTCCCGGTCGCTGGGCCTATGCTCGAAAACCTCGTAATGGGTGATGATCTGGTTCTCTGCCTCTTGGATTTGCACCAGCTTGCCAAATTCTGTTGGCTTGCTGGCTTTCCCCTTGCGAATGATCTCCGTCTGCGGTTCGAAGATGCTGACCAGTTTGCCTGGCATCTGCGTCCATCCGGCAAATATCCGTGCCTTGGTCTGCTCTATGACTTGCTTCATGCGCCCAGACATCTGCTCCAGAAGCTCCATCATCGCTTCGACCCTCTTCTTCTTCACGCTTCCCAGCTCTTCCACCTCCGCCATCACCCGTCGTGTATCCTTCAGAATCTGCCTCGACAGCTGCAATAACTTTCCATACCGCTGCTGGCGTCGTTGCTCACCCTCGCTCCCCCGCACTCGCCCTGAGAGCGCTATCGCCAGCACCTGCTTGCGCACACTGCGCGTCCGGTCGCGCACCTTGCGCTTCAGCTTGCCCGCCTGTTTCTCGATCTTCTTCATGGTCCGCGTCAGCACCCGGGCTCCATCTCCTAACAGCGAGGAGTCGGTCGGATAATGGATATTGCTCTCCACCACCGTCGTGTCCACCCGCATCTTCCGTCCCGCAACCACGCCCTTCTCTTGCCCGATCTCTACCAAACGGCGATGCAACTCAGCTACCACCTCGCCTCCGATGGCTTGCCCAATCCGCGCCAGCGTCTTGGCGTCCGGCACCTTCCCCAATCCAATGCGCGTGAAGTCCCGATACACCAGGTTCGCACGCACCTCTCGCTCCAGCACGTCATAACTCCAGTTGCGCACATGCTTCAGCAGCAACAGCCGGAGCACCGTCTCGGCTGGTGTTTGCCAACGCCCTCGTGTCCGGCTCTTCTCGTGCCGCTCCCCTTGCGCCTCATACACCTGACCTACCAGTTCCTCGTCGCTCAGCAGTTGATCGACTTCCAACATCCACGGCTCCCACAGAGCCTTCACATCTTCTTGACCACGCCTTCCCATAACGTCTTCTGCGCTTCACGCCGGAGTCGAATCATGCGTCAACATACAACGCAACCACGGTCCCAGCCTTCCCCCCTGCGTTTTCTCTTCCCACCGCGTACCTACTTATTCACCGACCCTCACTTCGGTCACTTATTTTGCGACGGAAAGTAGCTAGGGTCTCTATCGTCAAAGCCAATTCATTGGGAGGACCAAAGAGACTCCGGGGATCTGGAGAATGTTCCCTTGACACCCCTATACATCTATGGCTACGATTGGTTGATCCATAGATACGTAGGGATGGCTGCATGGCAAAGAAAGACCTTCAGGGAACACTAGATCTGCTGGTTCTCAAGACCCTCGCGCAGCGGGGCGAGATGCACGGTTATGGCATCGTGCTGCACGTGCAGAAGGCCTCAGATGAGCTGCTCGCTGTGGAGGAGGGTTCCTTATATCCGGCGCTCCACCGCATGGAGCAAAGCGGATGGATCAAGTCCAACTGGGCGCTGACCGAGTCGGGCCGCAAGGCCAAGTACTACAAGCTCACGGCAGCCGGCCGAAAAGAGCTGGAGGCTGCCGAGAAGAGCTTCGACCAGTTGGTGAAAGGTGTCCGCGCTGTCATGCGCTACGCATAGTTGCCGCTTTAGGGAGGCTACATGTCGCTGATTTCTCGCCTTACCAACCTATTCCGGCGCTCGGGCCTGGACCGCGAGATCGATGCTGAACTCAAAGCCCACATCGAGTTGCGGATCGAAGACAATCTCGCCGCCGGAATGTCAGCCGAAGAAGCGCACCGCGATGCCGTGCTGCGTTTCGGCAATGCCACCGTGATGCGGGAACGCGCCAGCGCCGAGGACACCTCACCGCTGCTGGCGGGCATCGGCCGGGATGTTCATTACGCATTCCGCCAACTGCGCTGCTCCCCCGGATTCGCGCTTACCGCCATCCTGACTCTCGCTCTCGGCATCGGCGCCAATGTCGTTGTATTGAGCGTGCTGAATGCGCTGATCTTGCGACCGCTCGACCTGCGGCATGCGGATCGGATGTACACCATAGAGCAGAAGAATCACGGTGATGTAAGCCAGTCCTATCCGGACTACCTCGACTACCGCGCCCGCAACATGACCTTCGCCGACATGGCCGCTTACAGGCTGATGGCCGCCGTCCAAGCGCGGAAGACGAACCGGCCACTCCCGTCAACAAGGGTCATAAATTCGCTCGCTGAAAACGCAGTGAAGTGTAGCATAGCGGCTCCAGGCCAAGCTGAGTATCAGTCTTTCAACTTTTCCTGTTTTCACCTATCACGAGGTTTGCATCCATTTGATCGGAGTAAATCAGTGATGAACAAGCAGCCGCGTCGATAAGGATCGGCTTGAGAACACTTGGCTGGTATGGCCTAATCTAAATATGTGATCTCTTGCACCACTTGCATCTGGGTCAGGCCGGAGACCGTCGTGCGCATACATTTTCTGGAATGGACAGGCGCGAATCACTTGCGCCATGCGAAATTTGTGGCGCTGCGCGATGACAAGGACCCTCGCAACGGTGTTTTTGTGGTGTCTACTTCCTTAACGACGATCCCGCCTTACCCGAAGGTCGCGTGGCCGGATCCATCAGCGGCAACAGCTTGGTATACTCCGCCTCGGCCTGCTTAAGGATGGGAATTTCGGGATCCGCATCCTTCCAAAGCGTAAGGAAATCCTGATAGGCTGCCTTTGCCTCGGCCTTATCTCCCGACAGTGCGTGTGCGCGGCCTAGGCCGAGATGAGCGAGTGCGCCGATAGGTTCATTGAGCACAATCCCGCGATGGTCGATGATTTTCTGGAACTCGGCCGCGGCTTTACTGCCCTGATGTGCATCCAGGTAGGCTTCTCCTCGGACAAACACGGGATATAAGGCGGTCCAACCGTAACTACTGGACGTCGTCTGTCCTAGCTCATACTGGGTGGCGGCTCTGAGACTTTCAATCGCCTCAGAAGCATTTCCCTTGCTGACGGCAAGCTTCGCGCCGAGGGTTGGCAAGTAATTGAACTGCACGAGGGTGTCTTCCGGGAACCTCTTGGCCAAGTCGTCGGTCAGCGCATGCGCTCGCGCGTCGTCCCCCGCATACACCAAGGCGAGTGCCGAGCCGTACTCCACGTCGCGGCCCGTCGAGCGCGCGAGGGCCAGAGTGGCGCGCCGTTGTGCTTCCTTCGCATTCCCAAACAGTGCTTCCCGCAGACCAGAAAGAGCAAAGTATGTTGCGGCAGATTCCTTCTGTTGTGCCCCGTCGGCGAATTCCATTGCGCGCCGGGAAGCCTCTCGGGCAATCCTAAGCCGGCCGTAATAGGCGGCCGTATCGGCTTCCGCAACCAGCAGTTCGTCCGCTGCTCCTGGCGTGGCGGCCGATTGTGTTACCTGCTGTGCCATAGCCGCTGCGTCGTCCCGCAAAAAGGCAATCTGATATAGAGGAAGATAAAAGAAGGGGTTGTGGAGTTTGCGTTCGAGAGCGTGTTGATAGGTGGATTTCGCCTGATCGGGACGATTCAGGGCGATATAGTTGAACATAACGAGGGCGTAGGACATGAAAAGGTCCGGATTCAAACGGATTGCCTCTCGGCCTTCGTCAACGCCCTTCTCATATTGTCCAAGCGCCGGGTGGATTGACCCTGACAATAAATCGTGCGGCGCATCCGCGCGCGGATAGGCCTGTATCCAAAGCTGGCAGGTTTGTTCCGCCTTTTCCATGTTCCCGGTGACTGCCTTATAGAAGCGAGCCGAGATGAAATACTTCTCTGCCTCGCTGGTTCGGTCGCGCAGTTCGTATGCCTTTCTGGCGTAGTCGGCAGCGATGCGGGGTTCTCCAATATCTGTATATAAGACGGACAACCATGCATAGGCGGTTGCAAATCTCGGATCGAGTTCGATGGCGGACTTGAAGAACGGAATCGCTGCAGCAGCCCCTGCTACGCTCTGAACTTTGCGGCCCGAACTCACTGCTTTAAGGGCTTCCAACGAAGGGGTAGTGGCTTGTTCAAGAGGGGTATCAAATTTGTGCACCGTGCTGAGCGACTCGCCCAATCTTTTCCGCATTTCTGATGATGTCTTTCCCAAAGCATCGAGCACATGGTTCTTGTCGATGGCCTGCGCTTCCGTGCTCGCCAGTGATTCGCCGCTTTCACAGTCGACCGCCTTAAGGGTCAGAAGGTACTGTGTGCCAATCTGCGCAATCGAGCCGTCGAGGACGGCGGCGCCTGCCGATCTCTGGCAAAGTTCTCGCGCTATTGCCGGTGTAAGTTTTGCTTCGGCGGGCTGGCCCATCATCCTCAGTGTTTGTTGGACTCGTTGGTCAGACACAATGCTCAGAAAGGGCGATTGTTCCAGCTGTATGGTAAGTCCTAGCCAGAGTGACCCGTCGAAGATGGGATCGCCAGTCGAGTTAGCGAATTCGGCCACCAGCACGGAGTGCTTCTCACCCAGAACAACCGGACGGCGCCACCGCGCCAGGATGCCCGCGCCCAACGCCAGCAAAGCGAAACAAGCAACGACCGGAAGCAGGTATCTCCACGAGGTCCTGGACCCCCAGCCAGATGGGAGGGTCTTCACAGACGGGGTGGCCTCGCTATCAGCGGTTTCCACCACCACCTGGGACCTTGTGTGGCTCGCGATCATTATGTAGTCGCTGTCCAAGCTCACGGCGCGCACCTCGGCCGCGAACCGGTAACCGCGCCCAGAGAGCGTGACGATGTACCGACGATTATCCGGTGTTTCTCCAAGCGCTTTGCGCAGCATGAATATCGTTTGGCTAAGATTAGCTTCCTCGACGAAGGCGGTGGGCCAAAGCTCCTTCATGAGGTCGTCCTTGGTGACGACGTCTCCGCTATGGCGGACAAGAATTAGAAGTGTGTCGAAGACCTTGCGGCTAATGGAGACAGGCTGGTTGTCGCGCAGGAGGAGTTGGTTATGCGGATCGACCCGAAAGGGACCGAATTCATAGACAACTTTGGGGCCAGGATCCATTTTCAAACCTGAAGTCGGGGGTCTGCTGTCACCGGGGGGAGTTCGTGAATGGTCGCACAATAAGCACTGATCAGTGCTTGGTTGCGAATCTACCATGCGCATTTTACCTCGCGCAATCGTCGTCCCTGTCACCTGAGCCGCCAAGCGCCATTGCGATCGCCTGCAGACCCCTGTGCGTTAACTCCCCTTCTTTCAGTCGGCGACGGTTGACCAAGACTTTTTTGAGATTTTCTTGAAGTGTCCTTGAGGACTTTTAGTGCGCGTCCGGGGCACCATGCGTCCATTCGAAGCTCCGCGAAGCCGGGGAAGAGCGAAACGGGATGGGAGATGGTGAGAAAGACAAGAATCACGGTGCAAACCGAAAGCGTGGCAATCGTTCGCAAAAGAACCATAGCTCCGGGCTGGTGCCCCGACTGCGGCGCCGAGGTAGACGCCGTTATCCTCGACGCCACCCTCACCAGCCAGATTCAGGACCGGCACAGTACTGGCAAGGTGCACGTTTGGCAGGAGCCCTGCGGGCTAACCCGACTTTGTCTTTCATCGCTGCTGCAGAGCATCGAGGCTGCAGAAGCTCAAAGAGTTTTCCGTTTCGCCGGAGTCCAATTCGAACAAATCAGGAGGAAACCATGAAACTTCGCATTTCGAAAACGAATTTGCTCGGATCGCAGAAACGAGGCAACATGAAATCCAAATTATTCCTTGTAGTGCTAATGACCGGGTTGTTTGCGGCACTAGCAAGCGCTCAGCGGATGTACGTTGTCAGTGCTGGACTCACCGGCAGCGGCGTATTCGGCACGGTCGATCTCACTACCGGTGCATTTCAGCAAATTGGCCCTGTTGAGCCGGACGGGTACTTTGGCTTGGCTCACGGATCGCGCGGAACGCTGGTATCCGTGACCTATGCAGGCGACCTGGTTTCGATCAATCCACAAACCGGCGTCCCAACTCAGATTGGCCCCACCGGACTAGGCGCATGCGTGACTCCCAGTCCTTCTTGCGGGCCAACATCGGCGTTCTCTCTCGGTGGCTTCAACGGAAGAATCTATGCCACCGATTACGCCAATAGCATTTATGTCGTGGATCCTGAAACCGGAACTGCGAAGTTGCTTGCGGAAAATTCAGGTATTCCGCCCAGCCCCTATGTCTTAGGCTCTCAAAACCAAGATGGGACACTGAATTTTGCTGACGAGGCCATCTGGGAATCCTGCGGAAAATTCTACGCGACGTACGACGCCTGGATCTTCGATCCCGTGACCTTGTCGGTGGCTGATATCGTTATTTCCCCGGTGTTGTACGAAATTAACCCGAGAACAGGCCTGGCAAACGTGATCGGTCCTACTGCACTGGGCATCGGCGGAGTCGTTGAAGTGAATGGCAAGAACTATGCCTTTGATGACTTGACAGGCCAAACCCTCGAGCTCGACTTGACGAGCGGGAACACCACACCAGTCGACAACTTTGCCGCTGCAGCGGGCGTGATTCAAGGGGCGGTGCCGATCAGAAGGCCATTTTTTGAAAGGGCGATCCACCAGGAATAGTGAGGTGGGAGCGAATCTTCAAGGCTAGTTCGAACAACATTGGCTTCGCAGCGATCTTACGAGCACCCGGCACAGTATGATTAGCCTTGACACCGTTGTGGGAGCGTCCTGAGTCGCCCCGTCTTCATGCTGGAATTCACGGGCTTTCGTCTGACAGAAGGAACTTGAGCACTTTACAAACCGAGACAGCAGGTTGTCTCGACGAGTGAGAGGTTGAATAGAGCCCAAGCTTCGAACGAGAGAGACCAGAACTCGAACCGTCGATCGACCGTGCTGTTCCGGCGAGCTGCAAGAGAAAGCGTAGATCTTGTGATCTTGTGACTTCGGAACAACACGGTGGCTCGTCGCTTCCGGGTAGCTCCCGGAAAACGAACTTCACTTTCAGCCATTCGAACGCTTCGAGGCATGAAGGCTCGTCTTCCGCGCTAACAGCAGAAAAAAGAACCGCCCTTTTGAGGTCCGGTTGGTTTACTGCCAAACCGTCAAACCGCCAGTAACTATCTGATTGTCCACCAAGCACGCCCTTACTGATGGTTGTCGCATGACAAGAGAATTGTGTTTAGCCGCGGGCTAAATGGTTATGTTGTCTACGATCGTCTCACGCTCCGGTATCGACGAATGAACCGCTCTCTACACAACATAATTTCGGACACAACATAAGACCAGTTATGTGACGCGCTACATAATAGCTCGTACGTCCATTCCGGACCCTCGGGAAGCTTTGAGACGGGTAGACAATCCATTGTTTCGATGAAGGCTGCGCCGCTTTTCTGAACCATTACCGGAAGTCCATTCGAACCGGAAGAAGTCAAAACATTCCCAGCTGCCCGCTCTCATTTGTTTTCGGTTTGCGTCCGGGCTTTTCGGCGCGCGCGGGCTTCTCGGGAGGGGCATCTTCCTTAATGGGCTCGCAGAGCGAAGGCCCATTGTTCTTCACGTTGTTAACGCGACGGTCCACGCGCCATGCCTTCATTTTGTCTGAATCAAATGGACGGATGAGATCAATGGGCGGCTGTTCTTCGCTGCCAGGCTCAAGCCACCGCTGATAATCCTGCCGTCTGATGATGACGGGCATGCGGTCGTGTCCGGTCTTTTCGACGACCAGTTCATTCGGTTCCGTAGTGATGATCGCGAACGTATCCATCCCCGATTTTTCATCAGGAGAGCGCCAGTGCCGGTAAACCCCTGCAAGCGCGAAAGGCTCGTCATCTTTCATCCCGAATAGCCAGGGCAGCCTGATCTTGGGATCTACACGGCGCCATTCGACGAACGAATCTATCGGAACAAGGCAGCGGTTATGCAGGAAGGCATAGCGCCATACGTTGCTATCGAGCAGCATTTCGCCCTTGGCGTTGATGGTATCGAGTCTGAATTTCTTCGGATCGGTGACGTAGGGCGGCAGAAAGCGCCAGAACATCATCTGCAATAGGCGCGTGCCTCCCGCCTGGTCCTAGACGATGACCGGCTGCATGGATTGCGGGGCAGCGTTGTAATCGGGAGCGAACTCAACGGCCAAGCCGTCAACATTGCCGAGGTGAAAAGCTTCGGCAATTTTCTGCTTGTCGCTTCGTCTTTGGTAGCGGCCGCACATAGAGCAATTATCGACGCGGAACCTTGAGCTTTTGGTATTGCTCCTCGGTCAGAAGCAGCCAGATGCCTCCTCGTCCATTCTCGATCGCATGGTCCAATGCCTGCCGCCCTTCGAGGTTCATGTTGTAGCCACCACGCTCTGCAGCCTCGATAACCTTTTGCGAACTGCTCAGATTTAGCTTTTTCGGGAGCGTTGTCTTGAGGTCTGCCTCAAGAAACTGGCAATGCCAGCCATCGCGCTGCATGAAATACATGTAGACGCGCCGGCAACCTATCCGTGACTGGCAGCGGACGCAATACTTTTCGCCCGGACTATGCGGAGGCGGCAGTGAAGACTTGCAACTGCAGCAGATTTTACCCCGCCAAGCGCATGCGGGTTGTCGAAGACCGTTCGCCGCCCATGGGAACAGTATAGGCGAATATAAGGCGAATATAAGTTGTGAATTTCTCATTTCACACTAATCCGTTCGACAAAATGCTATGTCCTCGGTGTATTACTGCGTGCGGGTAAGCCCTGGCGGTGGTTATAAGTAGTTGAAAACCCGACAGGTGCGGTCGGTAAGGATTCGGCTTGAGCACACTTGGCTGGCCAATCTGCGGAAACCGTGTGCTTCTGAAAAGGATGCCAAAAGCTATTACAGAAAGAGCCATTTGCGAAAGACACCGGCTATTCGGGCGCGTTCTGAAGGTAGAACTCACGAAGCTTGGCCTGGAGTAGTCGTTTGGCTGGCAGCTTTGTCTGGTACTCAGTGATCAGCCCGGGCAACGAGGTGCGGCTTAATGAATACCCCACTACCTCATCATCCTTACTGGCACACAGCAGGCCAATCGATATGGTCATAGTTACCGGAATAATCGGTGTTTGGACCTGTGTACGAGTAGTTGTTGACCGTGCATGTTGGTTGCTGCGCCAACAACAGTCTGCGAAATGTTAAACAGACGGCTGAATTCGCAGACATTGTTGCTTGACCGCTGACTAATAATCAAATTTATTCAGTTGATCATGGAAGCTGACATCACCCCAGATTCCGCATGAGCCGCACCAGTGATCGAGGTCTTCCTTTTCAGCCGCCGATTGTTCGCGCCGAGGCTGGTTTCGGTACGTCCACAGGCCACGCGTTGCGAACACTCTGCTGAAGTTGAATTTGGCGAGCTTTGACCCAGGGAGAGTAGTGCTTCTCGGTGATCTTTACGCTGGCGTGGCCGAGCAGTATGGAGACCTGATCGATCGGCACTCCTGCAAGCAGCATCTCTACCGCGAATGTGTCGCGGAACATGTGAGGATGGCAACGCTTGGCGGAGCCGTCGGGCTTGATGATGTTGGCCAAGGCGAACAGTCGACGATAGCTTCTCTGCCAATTGGCGACTACACTTTTGGGCGAACCGTTTCCGCTCCAGAAGAAATAGCGCGGGTTCGGCTTTGGCCCGGCTGGGACATTTCGCAATGCCTCGACCAGGTGAGCGGGAAGCGGTACGTAGACCGGAGTTCCAGTCTTCGCCTGATAGAGCAGCAGGCTATCTCCCTGGAGTCGGGATCTTTCCAACGTTACCGCATCCCGAATGCGGAGGCCACTCCACCGCATCAGCAACGTCAGGGTACGAAGCCGGGTGCTGTTGGTGTTCCCGGTTTCGCCGCGATTCTCCCGATAGGCGTAAGTAGCGTCTACGATGTTGTCGAATTCGTGAGGTGGGAAATAGTCCGTCGGCGTTTGATCAACCTTGATCTTTCCTAAACCAAACGTCGGATTCTCGGTGATGTAACCACGTCGGACGCACGCCCAGAAGAAACCGATGACGCGCTCTTGTTTTTTGCGCTTCGCGAGGGGACCATCGATCCAGGTATCCCGGAAGCTGAGCAGCGCATCGAGATCGATCTCATCGAGGAACTTGTAGCCCTCTGATGTGCACCAGGACAGAAATTGCTTGCGGAAGATTCCCTCTAGTTTCGAAAGCGTGGAAGATTCCAGTTCCCGGGATCTCGCGTCTCTCAGGTACGCATCGACTGCAGTCGCAATCGTGACCCGGGCGTTCTTCTGATCGCGATGGCGCCCGATCGGAGCTTTATCGGAGACGCGGAACGATGCGTCTGTCTGAACCGACATCGAATTGGAGGCCCCTTCGATCTGCCGGCGATACTCCTCGGCTTTTTCCCAGCTCCGGGTCTTCGCACTTTTCCGCACGAACTCATCGCCATGAGTGCCGGAGATCCATTTGGGGCAGCGGCAGCGACGCCAGTCTTTGTCCTTGGCTTTGGCGCAGTCGGCGGCGTGGCGGGTGTAAACAGACAGCATCGGGACCTCCGGCAACCAGCCCCAGGGAGGGCCGAGTTGAGTTGATTGTACAAAAATTGTACAAATCCGGAGGCCAAAACTATAAGATATTAAAAATAAACGTGTTAGTTATGGTGGAGGCGGCGGGAGTCGAACCCGCGTCCGAAATCGTTGTCAACAAAGAGAGGCTCCATGCTCAGTCGCGTTCCGGAGGTTTCGCTTTGCGCGCTCAGAACCGACAAGATGCGCGCATTGCTAGTCCGTGGATCTCGTCTTTATGACCCGTACCTAGCCATAAAGACCAGCCTGCTGTGCGACGTCCCTTCGAGGCCCACAGGCAAAGCCTCGGGGGACGGCAACTTAATTAATTAAGCTGCGTATGCCAGTTGATGATCGGCAATTATCATTTTGCGAGCGATTACGGGTGCCCACACCCCGGCATGCCTCTTTGCCGCAAGCGATCCCGTCGAAACCGTGACGCCCCCATCTGGTGGGAATCTTAGTCCGGCGCAAATGCCGTTGGACATCTCTATGTTACTCCCTTTTTCGGAGTGGCTCTCTGCCGCTAGGGCCCTCATACCCCCTCCCCCATCCCTGTCTCTCATTTCTGCACTTAATTGAATTCATTGCGCTTATGGGAGAGCGGGGCACTATCTAATAGAAAATAAATTAGATATTGCTTTCTAATAGATTCTAAAAGAGTTAGTTCAAGCCCAAATTGACGTGCTCCGGCATTGATTCTTGCAGATGTCTGCAAATCATTCATTCTAATTACCTTGCTTTTACATGATTGATTCTAAGATCGTTAGGGGATCTGCCATAAAGCAAAAGACCCGGCGTTCTGCCGGATCGTGAAGGTCTCTATTCCAAGTCTAGCAGTTCCGGCGTAATTCCCGGCCAACTTTGGCGAGTTCACTGCTACTCGTCGCGGAGAGTGGTGGCGGGGTCGATTCCGGCGATGCGCATGGTGGGCACGATGGAAGCGATGAGGATTGCCGACGCGAGCGTGAGGACGACGATGAGGATGGTCGGGGCGTCGTAGACGCCGACCCCGTAAAGGACGCTGCGCATGGCTCGCAGAGCTCCTACACAGAGGATCAGGCCGATGACGAGTCCGAGTGCAGAGGCGCTTACTCCCGGTCCGGCGATGTGAAGCATCGCCTGGCGAACACTCGAGCCGAGAGCGATGCGGATGCCGATCTCCCGTGTCTTTTGAGCAACAATGTTCGCAATCAGGGCGAAGATGCCGACAGCGCTCAGCAGCAGAGCGAGGGCGGCCATTGCACTGAGCAGGGCGACCTCGACGCGCTGTGTGGCCAGGGTCTTCGCGAGGATGTCGCGCATGCTGTAAAAGCCATTGAAGGGAAGGTCGGGATCGACGCCGGCCAGAGCGCGTTGCATCTGCGCGGTCAGTCCTTCGACGGGCGCCGCGGTGCGAACGATCCAGCTGGGCTGGAACCAGACGTGATACATCGTGAGCTGGCTTACCAACATTTGCGCGGCCGGTATGTACATGGTCGGCTCGTTGGTGATGGGAGCTACGGAATCGATGCCCGGCGCTATGGCAACATCTTCGACAACACCAACGATCAGTGTGTTCTCAAAGAAGTGACGCCCTACGGGATTGGAATCGTGGAAGAACTTGTGCGCCAGGGTCCGGTTCACGATGGCAACCCGCTGTGTGTCCGGACCATCGGCCGGAGTGAAGGCGCGCCCGGCCAGAACAGGGATCTGCAACGTGGCGAAATAATCAGGAGTAACGTAAGTCTGATCCGCAGTTATTAACTGACCGGCCTCTTTGCCGTCACGGATGGCGGGTCCCACGCTGATGATGGAGCGCTCATAGGGCAGGCTCAGACCCATCGCCGCGGATTCGACACCGGGAATCTGCCGCATCGCCGCGACGCTCTCATCGAGCAGCTTTCGAAATGTTACCGGGTCGTGGAAGCGCACGTCGTCGAGAGAAGCTCTTGCGGTCATCACTCCGTTTGGATTGAAGCCGGGCGGCAAGGTCTGAAGGTGAATGAGAGTGTGGATGAGGAGGCCTGATGCAGCGAGCAGCACGACGGTGAGAGCGACCTCAGTTGCGATCAATGCCTGGCGCAGACGCAGGTGTTCGCTGGCGGTCGCGGTGCGGCTGGCGATGGCCGCGCGCAGGTCGAGCTTTCGCGTGGTGAGCGCGGGAAGCATGCCGAAAAGCACGCTGGTGAGCAGGGAAATAACAAGCGTGAATGCAAGAACGCGTCCATCGAGGGGAACGCTGGCGATGGGAAGGAAGTGTTCGGGCAAGAGCAGGAGCAGGCCGCGCAGAGCGATGAAGCCGACGGCTACTCCAGCGACGCCTCCGAGGAGTGCGAGCAGGAGAGTCTCAACCCAGAGCTGGCGTTGGATTCGCCAACGCGAAGCGCCGAGTGCCAGTCGCGTGGCGATCTCCGGCGTGCGCCGCAGCATGCGCACCAGCGTGAGCCCGGCAAGATTGGCGCAGGCGATGAGCAGAATGAAGCCCGCGGCGAGCATGAGAGCGAGAGCCTGGGGGCGAAGCGTGGCAGCTTGCCCGATCTGCAAAGGAACGGAATAGTAGCTGACCTGCGCGCCCGGGTTCTCTTGAAGCTCGTAACGACTTGTGCGCAGGGACCAAGCACGGTTGATCTCTGCATCGGCCTGTTGCCAGGTGGCGCCATCGCGCAGGCGGGTGATGGCTTCGAAGTTGGTTCCGCCGCCTTCGCCGGTGCGCGCAGGCTGCAGCGCCGTATAGATATCGGCATTCAGCGGAGTGGTTGCGCTGTCGGGGAGCACTCCGATTACGGTGTAAGGCTCACCTTTGAGCAGAATGTTTTGCCCGATGATGTGGGCTTTGGATGCGAAGGTGTTGCGCCACAGGGCGTGGCTGATGATGACGGTCTTCGGTCCGTGCGGACGGTCTTCCGCGGTGGAGAAGTTACGCCCGATGAGGGGGTGGATTCCGAGCACGTCGAGGTAGTGTTGGGAGATGCGTCCGGCGTGGACGTACTGGACCTGAGAACCGGCCTGGAGGTTGACTCCTGTTGGCCGGATGCCCGAGACGCCCGAGATGAGAGATGGAACGTTGTCACGCAAGAGCTCAAATTGCTCGCCGTTAATGTGGTGGCGTTCGTCGGAGGCAATGGGTCCGCGGATGCGCGTGAAGATAGTGCCCATGCGCTCGGGATGCGGGTAGGGCAGGCTGTGGAGCATGAGCGCGTTGACGATGGAAAAGATGGCGGTGTTTGCGCCGATGGAAAGGGCGAGGGTGAGGATGACGGTGACGGTGAATCCCGGATTGCGCCACAACTGGCGCAACCCGTAGCGCGCGTCCTGCCAGAGAAGCTCGACGCCGGCGCCAGCGCGACGGTCGCGCACTGCCTGCTTTACCTGCTCGATGCCGCCGCTGTCGGCCAGAGCAGTGCGGCGCGCTTCCGATGGCGACATGCCGGCGGCGATTCTTTCGTCGGCGATGAGATCGACGTAAGAGCGAACCTCATCGTCGAGCTGGCTCTCGACCTGCTGCCTGCGAAAGAAATTACGGAGCGTGCTGACGATGTGAGACCAGAGGCTCATGGTTGCCGCCTTACGTTGCACGCAATGCGTTTTTCATGGCAAGGGCCACGCGTGTCCATTCTTCTGTTTCGGCTTCCATCTGGCTCTCGCCCCGTTTGGTGAGCCGATAGAATTTCGCGCGGCGATTATTTTCCGATTCTCCCCAGAACGAGCTGAGCCAGCCGGCTTCTTCCATGCGGTGCAGGGCGGGGAAGAGCGAACCGGGCTTTACGACGAAGGTTCCCTGGGTGATCTGCTCGATGCGGCGCGAGATGCCGAGGCCGTGAAGCTCTCCGGTGCCAAGTGCCTTGAGGATGAGCAGGTCGAGGGTTCCCTGAAGTAGATTGGTTTGCTTTGCGCTCACTGGTGGTTCCTATCGAATGACTGTACGAGTGTGAGCGCGCTTCGTATCGATTGTCAATAGGAGTGAGTATTTCGTTCCTGGAAAGAGACCAGGTCAGAGTGTCACAGGAATTCGTTCAGTCGCCTTCCTGGAAATGTTTGCCTTCAGGTGTAATGACGAACCTTTCGCGCTCAGGTTCCTTACCCGGAACCCGGCAAATAAGGCCGCGCTGTTCAAGACTGCGCAGATCGTCGTCTCCCGCTAAAGGTATATCTTTGGCAAGAGCATACCCTGCCGGCTGGCGATTCAACCAGCCAAGTATGAGGATGTCCCTATCAACTCCCATGATTCCTCCGTAGATTGCGTTGGGTTCGGATCAGAAAATATCCCGCAACGGTGGCCGAGACTGCCAAACCTGAGTTTAGCTCCGATCGACAGATCGCGAGTGACAGGGAGCAGTAGGAGTTATGACTGCAGGTCGCCTTCGAATCTACCGGCCGGGGTGGTTTCGGCCCGAGCACTCTTCAGACGCAGGTTTTCCTCTTTCAGAGCCTTCAGCTGGCGCCGGATGGGCGCGAGCGATGCTTCCAGCTCTTCGACGGTGTAACGCGGGGTGATGTGTTGCGGGCAGTTCCAATCGAAGGCTTCGACGTGGATGAGCACGGCGCGTTCGGCGGGAGTTTTCTCTTCGGGGACGACTAACCGCGGCAAGAGCTTCTGCGCGGTCTGGTCTCCTTCGTGAACTTCAGCGCGGCCAAGGATCTTGAGACGCTGCTGGTGCGCGTAGTCCATAAAGAAGAGCGCGACACGATTGTCGTGCTGGAGGTTTCCGGTGCTGATGTACTGCTTGTTGCCGCGCAGGTCGGCGAAGCCGAGGGTCTTGTCGTCGAGAATACGCAGGAAACCCTTCTCGCCGCCGCGATATTGAATGTAGGGCCAGCCGGTCTCGCTGGTAGAGCCCATGTAGAAGCCGTCCTGGTCGCTGATGAACTCGCGCTCGTACTCTCCGAGGTGATCGCCGGCGTCGTCAGATCGCTCGGCGCGTTCGTAGAGGTGACGGCTGCCGTGCTTCTCCTGCTGCTCTTTTACGAGTGTCGAGAATGCGAGTTCTGCGAAGCGACGGCTCATAGGATTTACTTCCGATCTGTAGTTCGATTCGCGGGCGACGGGTGCGGATTCAGAAACGGCCTGCGGGCAGGAGTCGGCCAGAGTTTGTACGCACTATGGAGCGGGGCTAACCACGCCGTACGGCATTCGTGTTCGGCCAAGTTTTTTCAATATATTTACGCGGGTGAAGAAGTGGTCCCTCAGTCTTCCGAATGTGAAAGATAGCTTTCCCATCGACCTAGCCTGAGCACAACCTGTGAGGCATTCGGCTCGCTGATCGGGGACAATCAATACATGGCTATTCCTCCCCCTTCTATCACGCCAACGACCAGGCCGCGCTCGCGCGCTCTGACCCGGGTTCGCCTGATCACTTTGCTCGTGCTGGTCGGGATTTTTGTGCTGTGCATCGCATTCACGTGGACGACGCGCGATGCGATGTCGAACCTGCCCTTCCTGAGCCAGGCAAGAGTGCGGTCGGCCTTTGGCACACACAAGACGATCGTCGACCTGAGCCCCTGGCAGACTGCCGAGGCGCTGGCGGCGCTGGCGGTGAGCACCGAGGAACGCCAGTATGCGCGCGAGGCGGAGCGTCTTGCCGATCACGAGGTAGATCAGGCTTTCGCCTCCGCGCTTCGTCAGGCCAGCATGAAGCGCCCTGCGCTCACCGGCAACGCGCTGGCAATCTCGCAGCAGGTTGCACAGCTTGAGGAGACGGTAAAAGCGGATCAGGCCAATGTGGCCAGGCTGACGGCGGAAAACAAGTCGTCCGGCGCGGCGAAGGCGGATCAGCAGGAGACATCGGGCTCGGATGAACTGGACGTGGCCAAGGCGCAATTGGGGCTCGATCAAAACGAGCTGACAGACGCGCAGCAGAATCTTGCGCGCGCATCCGGGGACCAGCGGGGACAGATTCAGCAGGAGCTGGCGACGCACCAGGCGGCGATGAGCAAGTACGACGCGCAGGCTCGCGATCAGGGGCAGATGGCTGTACTTTCGGCAACGCGGTATGGGACGCTTGCAGGCCGCGTCGAGGCATGGTTTGCCCAGATTAACCGCTATCAGCTGCTGCAGCAGGCGATCCAGAAGGCGCAGGCGGACACGGCCAGCCTGATCGTTCAGCATAAGGCTATGGAGGCGCAGGCCGGCACTGCTACGGATGCGTCACAGGCTGGTGGCGCTGCAGACATGGCGAGCCGCATGGCCAGTATTCAGGCGAGAAGCGCGCAGCGGCAGATACTGAGTATCGATCAGGACCGCATCCAGACGCAGCAGCAACTTGCTGTCGTCTATGGCAAATGGTCGAGCCAGGTGCTGCTGCAGCACCGGATCGTACTGCACCTCATCCTGCAATCGCTGGCGACGATCGCCTTCATTCTGATTTGCGTGATCCTGTGCAACGCACTTATCCGCCGGCTCATGGATCGGCCGACGCTGGATGGGCGGAGGCTGCGCACGTTGCGCACCTTAATTGAGCTGGGCGTACAGATCTTAGGCTTTGTGCTTATTCTGCTGGTGGTCTTCGGCGTGCCCAGTGAGATGTCCACCGTGCTGGGCCTTACCACGGCGGGGCTTACCGTCGCGCTGCAGTCTTTTATCCTGGCGTTCGTCGGATGGTTCATCCTGATGGGCAAGAACGGGATTCATGTGGGTGACTGGGTGGAAATTAACGGCGTCGGAGGAGAGGTTACCGAGATCAGCCTCTTCCGAACCACGCTGCTCGAGACAGGCAACTGGACCGACCAGGGTCATCCCACCGGCCGGCGCGTGACCTTCCTGAACAACTTCGCCATCAGCGGACAGTACTTCAATTTCTCGACAGCCGGACAATGGATGTGGGATGAGATCGCGATCAGCGTACCGGGAACGGGCGACACCTACGGGATGGTCGAGCTGATCCACAAGGCGGTAATCGAGGAGACGGAGAAGGACGCTCGGCTGGCGGAGGCAGAGTGGAAGCACGCCTCACGGCAGGACGGGCTGAGCCAGTTCACAGCGACGCCATCGGTGAATCTTCGCCCGGCCGCGACGGGAGTGGACCTGCTGGTTCGCTATGTGACGCGCGCCGAGGAGCGCTTCGAGACGCGCAATCGGCTTTACAAGCGGGTGGTCGACGCGATGCACAGACCGTTGCCCGAGCCCGTGCGCTAGAGCTGCCGCTACGAGTTGCCGAGCTGGTCGAGATCGATCTGCTCGTAGTCCTTGCGCTCGATGCCTTCGCGGATTTCCTTTGGCGTCTTGCCGAGTCTGGTCATCTTGTAGGCGTAGGCGCCTTCTTTGGCGCAGGTGGAGCAGATCGCCCCGTGGGTGCCCTCAAAGCAGCTGTGCAGGCTGGTGTGGCCCAGGGCCTTGTCGCACCGGCAGTAGCAGGGAAGCTGGTAGAGCACATTCGGCACCCTGGCCGCCTCCTGGTAGACCTTCACCTGCCAGGCATAGCGGAAGTAAGGGCCGGTCAGCTGATCGCCGGACATCACCGGCGGGAGGGTGGTGCCGCGAGCCGGGGCTTCGGCATGGTAGGCGGGGATTTCGTCGGCGGGATTCGTCCACTGGGCATAGCCGGCGAGGGTTACCAATCCCAGCGCCACACTGAGGAGCACCTGCTTCATTCCTTCTTCTCCTGAGAGCACGCGTGTGCGGCCTCAAAGGACCATGTTATACCGAGTCGCTTCTGGCTTGATTGTCGGGTGAGAGCGAGGAAACTGGCCATAGAAAAAAAAGGCGGCACGAACGGTAAATTGTCCGTGCCGGGAGGCCAGTGACGCAACTTGTACTAAAACCTGACGCCGAATTGAGGAGCACCGCTCAACTTAATCCGGGTTTTTATTGCCTCTGCAGATTCGATGCAGCACCTTCAGCGGGGAAGCAAAACTTTATTCAAAATCGCTTCACAGCCACCTGCATCAAAGAACTGTCCCAACTTTTAGAAGTGTAACCGGAATCCGGGACGCATACAAGCTTCTTTTCATCGAAACACCAATAAATTTTAAAAGTTGTACTTTTTCTTCTCTTTTTTGGAACCATAACCTAATACTGGGCCCCGAGCCCCAAATGCTGCAAAACGTACCCATGACCGCCGACTCCGATCCCAAATCTAATAGATCCGATCCTCCATCGCCCGCCCGTGACTCAGGCAGGAAAGTGTGGCAAACCGCATTGCTGCTCGCCGCTTCGGCAGCCTTTGGTGGCCTCGCAGTCGCCTTCTGGAACCGGAAGACATTGTCCGACATCCGGAACCGGCCGCCGGAACCGCCGCGGCGGAGTCTTGGAAGGGAAGACGACATCTATTGAGGAAAAGTTTCGAATTGTCGGGCGGCGCCAGAGAATGCCGATCGGGCTGTCCTAAAGACCTAGCGGTACTGGGCTTCGGGCTCCGCTCTTATGGGTTGGGTCAGAAATCGTCCGGATTTTATTCCAGAAGAGCCTCGATGGCCTGGGCCAGGTCAAAGTCCCGTTGGGTGAGGCCACCCGCATCGTGCGAGACCAGGGCGAGGCGGACCTTGTTGTACCGGATATCGATATCCGGATGATGGCCGGCGGCTTCGGCTTTTCCGGCGACGGTGTTGACGAAATCCATCGCCGCGACAAAGTCAGGGAACTCTGCCCGGCGCACGATTTCTCCCCGTTCTTCGTTCCATTCAGGCAGTAAATTCAGCTTTTCGCGCAGCTCATCCTTACCTAAAATTGGCATCGCGTCTCCCCTTCTGGAGTGAAAGCCCATTCACACTGCTGATAACTCATGTTAATTGACAACCTCACCACCGGTTTCGACCGTTCCGGCGAAAGAGAGGGGCGAGAAGCGGCCATGGTGGCTGATCTCCCGCCGCAGGTCCTCCCATAGCCGGTTGGGCATATCTAGGTAGACCTTCACGACCTTCGGATCGAACTGGGTGCCGGAGCAGCGGGCGATCTCCTGCCGGGCGGCGTCGAAGGTTCTTGCCTGACGGTACGGCCGGTCAGAGGTGATGGCGTCCAGGGTATCGGCTACGGCAAATATTCGCGCGCCGAGGGGAATCTGATCGCCGACCAGGCCGCGGGGGTATCCGCTGCCGTCGTAGTGCTCCTGATGGCTGTAGACGATTTCCGCGGCATCATGGAGAAAAGGGATTTTGCGCAGCATCTGGTATCCGCGCGCGCAGTGCTCGCGCATCATCGACTGCTCCTGATGGTCGAGCTTACCCGCCTTGAGCAGGATGGAGTCGGGGATGGCCATCTTGCCGATGTCGTGAAGGAATGCGCCGCGGGCCATGGTGCGAATAAGCTCGGGCGGAACTTCCATCGCGCGCGACAGGGCGATGGTATACGCGGTTACCCGCTTGGAATGGCCTTCCGTCTCCGCATCTCTCAGGTCGAGCGCATCACCGAGAGCTTCGAGGGTAATGTCGTAAGAGCGTTCGAGGTCGGTCATCGCGTGGCGCAGCATCTCGGTGCGGGCGGTGACCAGCTGCTCCAGGTTATAGCGATAAACGGAATTCTGCTGGACAAGGCGGCGGTACTCAAGTGCCCGCTTGACGGTGGCCAGCAACTGATCCCGCTCGAAGGGCTTGAGCAGGTAGTCGTAGGCGCCGTTGCGCATGGCGGTAATCGCGACGCTGATATCGTGAATGGCGGTCACCATCACCATCGGCGTATCCGGCTGGACTTCGCGAACACGCTCGAGCAGTCCGATGCCGTCGAGGCCGGTCATCATGATGTCCGAAAGGATGAGGTCGTAGGGAGGGTCGTTAACCAGGCGCTGGATTGCTTCCAGGCCATTTGCGGCCAGAACCGGGGAATAGCTCGATTTTTCGAGCATGGCGGCCATAACAGTCCGCACATAAGGCTCGTCGTCGACAATCAGTATTCGTTCTAATGCCATGTTTCTCCGCGGCTGGACGCCTTGCCTAGAAATGGAGCGTGTTGCCGGCCTGTTTGCAGCCAGGACGGACAGCCGGTGCTGGTTGATCGATCGGCAGACGGGAAAAAGGCAATACTTTGATTATCTTGAACAGGGTCCTGGCGGCCGTCGTTTAAATTGGGAGGGCCATACAACCCAGGCACTGCTTCATACTTCTCAAGTTATATTGTCGTGCAATTTCGGCAAAGCGTGAATTTGCATCCAGCTATGCTTAACTTTCCTGAGTAACCAGTTAATATACATGTATTATTCGGTTTAGAGGCAAGCCTTGTTCGACCTGGAACGAATGGTTCACGACAAATCGATCAGAGTTGTGGCCTCGCGGCAGGCGCATCCGCAGGCCATCGACGCACAGCGTGATATCTACGACAGCCATCGGCATCGCGTCTTCGCTCTGGCCTTCTACATGACGGGCAGCGAGTTGGAAGCCGAACATATCCTGACGACAACGTTCGTCGATGCCTTCCGCGCGACAGCGGAGCCGCAGGCAGCCCAGATCGATGCAGCCCTCGTAGCAAAACTCCGCGAGTATTTTCCGGTGGGCGCACTCGAGACTTTGCCGGATCTCAAGAGCCTCGCCAGCCAGTCGCCGGACCTCTCCGGCCGCAATGTGCGACGCACCGAACTGGAAGAAGCCATTCAGGAGCTGCCGCCGAGCGAGCGGCTGCTTTTCCTGCTGCGCGATGTGGAAGGCTACTCGTCGGCGTCGATTGCGCAGCTCCTCGATATGCCCGAGCCTAAGGTGCAGCGCGCGTTGTTCTCGGCGCGTATCCGGTTGCGGCAGGTGCTGTCGGCCGGTCAAGGCGGCGAGCAGCAGGCCGCGTAGTTCACTCCCGACAGATTTCAACAAAACAAAAAGCTGGGTTAAAGCACTGACTACCGGCCGAGCAGGCTGCCGATATTGGAGAGCAGGCGATTGCCAGCGATGCCCCACGGACCCAGTGCGAGCACGTAGAGGAGCGTGGCGGTGTAGGCGGGAAGACTCGTCCACGAGGTAAGCGCCTTATGCAGGTCTGGAGTGTCGGAAGTGTTAACGCGCGGCGTGGTCCGATAGATAAGCAACAGAAAGAGTGACACGTTGATGCACATGGCGGAGAGCCAGCGCATCACGTCGTGCCCCAGCAGCGACAGGCCTAGAGGAGCGGCGAAGACCACCAGCAGACAACGGGCGTGGCCGATCGAGTACCGGCGGTAGACGCAGGCCGTGCGTACCAGCCGCCAGAGAACGATGCCGTAGGGAATCGATAGCGCCAGCGTGAGCAGGATGGATCCGACTACCTTCGGCGTGTAGAGGCGGCGGACGAAGTTCAGCTGCTCGCGGAGCGAACACTCGAGAACAAGGAAGACAGTGCCGTCGATGCGCATGTCGGTGCGCTGCTGCGCAGCGCTGATCCATTGGCCGGGACTGCCGGGAAGCTTGCCAAAATGGATGATGGCGAGGAAAGACGCGAGCACGAGAGCGAGGTGCGTCGCGACCCACCGAATCCTGAGACGGCGGCGATGGACGAGATCCGCTGCCAGCACCAGAATCAACGGGTAGAACATGAGCGCAAAGGCCTCGTGGATCAGGAGGCCGACGATGGTGCAGACGGTGGCGATGGCCAGTCCAGCCAGATTGCCGAGCCTGATGAGTGCGAAGGCTCCCACGAGAATGGCCAGATACAGGAAATTGTCGAGTTCGCCGTCCATGAACGCCATGTGCGGCAGGAAGGCGGGCGCGGCGAGCAGGAAGGCGGCGAGGCGGCGCTCGGCCAGGCTGCCAAAGAGAACGCGTCGAAAAGCAAGGGCGGTCAGCGAACAGGCGAGAGTAAAGGTGGCAAGTTCTATTCCGAGAATAAGGCGCGACGAGAGGAAGCCGATACGCGAAAGGACCTCGCCTACCAGGGCGCGACGGAGAAAACCGTGCTGGTAGGTGGCGAACCAGTGCGATGGGCCATAGGTACGTCCGGCGAGATTGCTGCCGAGAAAAGTGAGGCAGAGAAAGAGGGGCAGGAGGCTGAAGCCGAGGCTGGCAAAGTCCCAGTCCTGCAGGCGGCGTTGAAACCAACCCAGCCTTTGAAACGCCCACGCTGGCGCCGAGAAATCCGCGCTTTCGACATCCAGTGCATACCTGAGGTTTTCTTCCTGAACCGTGGCCCGAGGCGACAATATCTTGCTCCCGACTGCAGCGTAGCAGGGAGACCGGAGAGCTCTTATCCCACTTGTGAGTCAGTGACTTACGTCATTTGCATAGTGGGAATGCCATGACCAGAACGGGTCAGGTCGAGATAAAATTCCTGTCCTATCCGCCCTTGTCAGGGCTTGGAAAATCTCGCTCGGCGCTTTTTGGCCCAATCCGGCTTTGTGACCTGGTGGGCGCGGCCCAGCGCCAGGGCGTTGGGGGGGACGTCCTCGGTGATGGTCGATCCGGCGGCGATGTACGATCCCTCGCCGATCGTGATCGGTGCCACGAGCGCTGAATCGCTGCCGATGAAGACTCCGTCACCGATGACCGTGGGGTACTTATTCACGCCGTCGTAGTTGCAGGTGATGGTGCCGGCACCGATGTTGACGCCGCTGCCGATGTCGGCGTCTCCCAGGTAGGTGAGGTGGTTGGCCTTCGAACCCTTGCCCAGCCTGGCTTTCTTCATTTCGACGAAATTCCCGACGTGGGCGCCTTCGCCGATGTTGCTGTCGGGCCTCAGGTTCGAGAAGGGACCGACGCGCGCTCCGGCGCCGACGTGCGAATGGGCGATCTGACAGCCCTGCAGCACCAATACGCCATCGGCGAGCGTAGAGCTGTCAATGATGGTATAGGAGCGGATGCGGCAATCCTCTCCGATCTTTGTTTCTCCCAGCAACTGAACGAAAGGCTCGATGATGGTGTCGGGGCCGATTTCGACGGCGGCGTCGATGACGGTGGTTTCCGGACGCAGGATGGTCACGCCTTGTGACATGAGCCGGCGGGCGGTATCGAGGCGCAGCTCGCGGTCGAGTTCCATCATCTCGGCGATGGTGTTGGCGCCGAGCACTTCGACCGGGTTTGCAGCTTCAACTGTGACGACACGCTCACCCGCGGCGGCGAGCAGGCCGGCCATGTCCGTGAGGTAGTATTCGCTGTGCGCGTTTTCGGTCTTCAGTTCGCCGATGTGCGCGAAGAGAGGCTCGGCTTTGAAGGCGTAAATGCCGGAGTTGATCTCCCGCAAGCCCTGCTGATCAGGCGTGAGCGCCTTCTGCTCGATGATTGCCTTGACTTCGGGCGAATCCGGCTTCTTTCGCAGCACCCGGCCGTAGCTGGTGGGATCGGGCGGAGCGGCGGTGAGGATGGTCATAGCCGCGCGCTGCTCGATGTGAAAATCGCGCAGCCGGGCGAGGGTTTCCGGCTTGAGGAGGGGGACGTCTCCGGAGAGGACGAGAAGCTCGTCGTATCCTTCGACGGCTTGCTGGGCCGTCTGGATGGCATGGCCTGTGCCGCGCTGCTCTTCCTGGTGGACGAAGCGGACGCCGGAATCTTTGACGGCGGCCTCGACGGCCGCGGCCTGATGTCCAACGACAACGTAGATGTCGGTCGGCGCGACGATCTGACGGGCGCTGTCGATCACGTGCCGGAGCAGCGGCTTGCCGCCGATTTCATGCAGCACCTTGGCGCGCTTGGAATTGAGGCGCGTGCCCTTGCCTCCAGCCATGATGACAATTGCAAGCTTCATAGAAACAGGGTACAGGGTACAGGGAACAGGGTGTAGAGTTCAGAGCCGTCTTCGTTGAGGAACAATTTCTTTGGAGACTATCCGGCGATGGCGTGTTGCCTGCCGCGCTGCCAGCAAATTATGGTGACGACGGGGAAGAGGACGTATTCAGAAATCGCAGAGAGCCAATCTGAGACGTTCCCGTAGTTGCGGATACCGGAGCCTCCAAAGAAGACGAAGACAAAATAGGTGGTCAGCAGGACGAGTACCCCCTGCAGGACCGGCTCGTCAGCGAAAAGAAACGTCTCCGTGTCTGGCAAGATCCTGGCGAAGAAATGCCAGATCGCGACTGCGAAAGGTATCCCGAGGACAAGCGCGATGACCCAGGGAGACACGTTGAGCCCCCGGGCTGCCGTCGCCATGTCGGCGTGCGTTGTGAAAGTTCGGACGGGCACATAGGAAAGAAAATTGCCTACGCTCATCAGGCAAAGCCAAAAGAAGAACATTGCCCAGGCGCGCATATTCTTCTGCCTTGCCTTGGTATAGAGCAGACGGCTGACGATGTAGGAAATTCCATTGCCAATGAGAACGCCTGCAACCGCGATCAACGAAGCTGAAGGGCCACGACCGGTCGCAAAGATCGCAGAATAATCGACATTTTCGTCAACGTCGTTCTGGAAGAGGATGTTGTCCAGGCTGATGCCTCCATAATCGAGCGCCAGCGGATTGGCCTTGTAATGGAGGATCCACGCAGTGAAGCTGTGCGCGTATTCATGAATCATGTAGCCGATAGCATGGGCGAGCCACAGCTGAAGGAATCCGAGAAGCCAAATGAAAGCAGTTCGCGGACGCATCGTGGTTGCCTCAAATTGAATGGGACATCCACACTATACGTGCACACCCTTCGAAGGCTCGTTGCCCAGAGCCGATCACATCAATTTCCCGGACCCTCCATCTGCTGGCGCATTCCCGGCGGCATGGGAATGGTTATGTCGATGGGATGCACCGGGCCGAGTTTGAGGTCGGTCAACGGGGTGCCGAACTGCGACTCGTTGCCTACGATGAGAACGGCGAACTTCGACGGATCGATGTATTTCTTCGCTACGCGTTCGAGGTCGGCAATGGTTACAGCTTCAATGCCGGCACGGTATTTCTCGAGGAAGTCCGGCGGATATCCGTAGAACTCAAGCTGCGCGGCGGTGCTGATGATCTTCCCCTTGCTGTCGTAGCGGAAGATGAAGGAGTTGAGCAGCTGGTCTTTTGCGCTGGTCAGTTCGGCCTCGGTGAATGGCTCGGTTTTCAGCTTGCCGATCTGATCGAGCATGGCCTCCGTCGCCTTCACCGTGCTCTCGCTCTTGGTGGAAGCGGCTGTGTAGAACATTCCGGGATGGTCGTAGGACGCGCCGTAGCCGCCGCTCACCGAATAGGCGAGGCCTTGCCTGGTGCGCACGTCCTGAAAGAGGCGCGAGCCGAAGCCGCCGGAGAAGATTTCATTCATCACAGCGAGCGCGTAGTAGTCGGGATTGTTGCGCTCGGTGCCAAGGCCGACGATCCAGACATTGCTCTGGTTCACGTCTGACTTATTGATGCCGTAGAGGCCGGGCTTTGGTCCGGGAAACTGGGTTTCGAGCTTGGGCCACTGCGGTCCGCGGGGAAGTGACTCGAAGGCGGCGCGCAGCTTCTTCTCCATATCGTCGGAGTTGAAGTCGCCGACGACAGTGACCACCATGTTGTTGGGGAAGACGGATTTCTTGTGCCAGGCCTCCAGATCGGCAACGGTGACCGCCATGACGGTGGCGATCTCAGGCTGGCGCGCGTAGGGACTGTCGGCTCCGTATACGAGCCTTTCGGCCTCGCGCTCCGCGATCTCCGAGGCATCATCGTTGCGGCGGACGATGCCGGCGACGGCCTGCTGCTTGGCGAGCGTTAACTTCTGCTCGCTGAAGGCGGGATGCTCAAGCAGATCGACGGCGATGGCGAATACCTGATCCTCATCCTTGGTGAGGGCCGACCAGGAGACGGCTGTCGAGTCGATGTCGCCGCCGGTCTCCACTTTGGCGGCCTTGGCCTCGAGCAGATCGTCGAGCTTGTCGCCGTTTTGGGTTGTCGTGCCGCTGGTGCGCCAGGCTTCGCCGTAGAGGTCGATGAGTCCGGTCTTGGCGGCGGGGACATCGCGCTCGCCGCCGCGAATATTGATGGTTCCGTTAATGAAGGGAAGCTCGTGGTCCTCTTCGAGCAGAATGACCATCCCGTTCTTCAACTCGATGCGCTTCGGCTTCTCGGGATGAAAGGCCGGCAGCGGCGGCACGGGAATCTTCATCCATGGCTCTGTCGAAGGCCCGGCTTTCGCATCGGGCGGAACGGTGACGGTTTGCTGCGAAAAGCCCTTCGACGCAAAGACCAGGACGGTCATGGCGGCGAGCATCAGGACGGCAGCTTTGAATGGCCGGCGATTGCGGTGAGTCTTCTGCGGGAGGTGCATGCGGAACCCGGTCACTGCGCACCTCCCGGGGCGGGCGCTGCCGCGGCAGTCTTTTCCGGTTGCGGCTGCTCGAATTCGATCATCGCGTAGGTGCGGTTGTTCTCGACGAAGACTTTGTTCGCGACGCGGCGGACATCGGCCTTGGTAACGGCATCGATCTTCTTGAGCTGATTGAACAGCTCGCGCCAGTCACCGTATCGCAACTGATAAATGGCCAATTGCTCGGCGAGTCCCTGGTTTTCACCGAGGCCGCGCAGCAGGTCGGCGCGGGCGCGGGTTTTGAACATGGCGAGCTCTTCGTCGGTCACGTCTGTGGTCTTCAATTTGTCGATCTCTTTGTGGATGGCGGTACGCATTTCCTGCGGCGTGTGTCCCTGGTTGGGCACGGCGGCGAAGGCGAAGAGGCCGGGATACTTGTCGCCGGGAAATCCGCTGAAGCCTTCGGCGACGGCGGCGATCTGCTGGTCGCGCACCAGCGAGCGGTACAGGCGCGACGTGCGGCCGTTGGAGAAGATGTCCTGAATGGCGTCGTAAACGGCGTCGTCGGGATCGAGATAGTCAGGCCGGTGGTAACCCTCGAGATAGAGCGGCTGCGTGGCCTCGCGAATGATGACCGACTTTTCCGCCGTCTGCGGAGGCTCGACTGTCGTCATCTCAGGCGGCTTGGGGCCGCCGGGAATTGGGCCGAAATACTTCTCGAGGACAGGCATCACTTCGCTGGCTTTCACGTCGCCAACGGCAGCGACCACAATATTGGCGGGGACGTAATACGTCTTGTGGAATGCCGCGGCCTCGGTGGCGGTGATCTGGCTGAGTTCGCTCGCCCAGCCGACATTCGGCCGGTGATAGGGATGAGCGACGTAGGCGGCCGCGAGGAATTCTTCTTCCATGCGGCCGATAGGGTTGGAGTCGACACGCATGCGGCGCTCTTCCATCACCACGTCGCGCTCCTTGTAGAACTCGCGCGGAACGGGATTGGCGATGCGGTCGCTCTCCATGTAGGCCCATAGCTCGAAGCGGTTGGAGGGCATGCTCCAGAAATACTCAGTGGAGTCGAGGCTGGTCTGGGCATTCAGACCGGAAGCGCCGTTGGCATCGGCGATCTCGGTGAACTCATTGGGAATAACGTACTGCTGGGCGTCCTTTTGCGCGGCTAGAAAGGCGTCGTGAAGCTGCTTCAGCTTCGCCGGGTCCTTGCCCACGCGCTTGCGGAATTCGTCATCGTATGCTGCGTAGGCGGCTTCCACCTTATCGAGCGCGATTTTTTCTTTTGCGTAGTCGGTCGTGCCGATGTCCTTCGTGCCCTTGAAGGCCAGGTGCTCGAACATGTGCGCGAGGCCGGACTGGCCCCCGGGATCGTTCGCGTCACCGGCATCGACGATGGTGAAGTACGAGAAAACGGGCGCCTCGGGACGCTCACAGACGATCAGCGTGAGCCCGTTGGGCAGGACTTTGACGGTGACGCGCTTCTCAAAATCGGCGAGGAAATGCGCCGGGCTGGCCATATCCTGACCGGAGACATGCGCGGCGATTGCCAGACAGCACAGCAGCGCTGTGCAGCGCGCAGCAGAGAAAAATTTCATGGGACCTCGACAGAACCATATCGCACGCAAATGAAACCAACATTGGCGCGCACACAACTTTGACGCTATAGCATTCTGCGGGTGAGTGTAAATCCGCAGCCCGGCGGCAATTCAGGAGGTGTGCTCGCCAACAAAGGCCAACCGCACATGCGAGAGGCTGAAGTACACCAGCCACCAGACCCCAATCAGCGCGAGCACGGCGTCGAACGCGGCAATCTCCAGCAGCACCGTCGAAACGTGGATGCCGCCGGGCCCGGTGGGCATGGTCATCGAGAAATCGGAGCGGCTGCGCAGCATGAGCAGGCCCACACTCTGCACCCCGAAGAAGCACAGGTCGAGCGCGCCGAGCGCGAGGATGGAGAAGCGCGCCCAGGGCTTCAACTGGAAGAGGCCGACCACTGTCCAAATACTCCAGAGGACGAGCAGGAACATGAGCAGATCGAAGCAGATGACGAAGAGACGCACCATTGGGATGTTGGGAACAATCGGATAGTGCTTCAGGAAGAGAACGGCGACGAGAAGGCCCGCCGCCAGCAATCCTACAACCGCCATCAGCGCCAAAACGATCGCCGCAATGCTGATCCCAGCAGGCTTGTTCGTCCCGTCTGCAGGCATTCCCATGCCCTCCTCCGCTCCCGGTTAGCTTAACCGCAAGGCCTAGCTTAATGGCAAGGCCATGCCCGATGGTGGCAAAAAATTGAGGGAGCGGTCTGGCCGGCTCTAAAGCTATTAGGGCTTTTTAGCGATGGCGGAGTAGTCGGGGATGTACGTTACCAGGCCATAGTTTGCCGTCATCTTCGTATAGCCGGCCTGCAGCTGCTGATAGTAATGCTCGAGCGAGAAGTCGAGATTATTGGATGGGTCTTTATCGACCAGCTCCAGGTCCACATCGTCCATGGTTATCTTGGCGAATCTGATCCGGCCGCTGTGAAAATAGATGTAGTTTTGAGCGGCTTCCGGCGGCTTGCTCAACGCTGCGTCAGGCGGACCGAAGGCCTGGACCAGATCGGCGCCGTCGATGCGCACCGTTGTCAGCTTGCCTGCGACACGCGGGGGTGGAAACAGTGCGGCGATGGGCAGGATGATGTCGTCGCCCTCGATGTGAAATCGCGACTGCTTCGCGGGCTGAGCAACGCTGGCCAACTTGATGCCGAGGGCATCGAGCAGCCCCTTCTTCAACACTCCGGCGACTTTAAACTCGGTAAAGCGCAGCAGTATGTCGCTGTCATCGGCGATCGAGACCGCGCCCTTTCCCTCAAAAGGAATGTCGATCGCCTTGTGCAATTGTCCTTTTACCGCCACCGTGCCGCCCTCGAAGGTGACGGTTATGTTCCCGATCGGAGCCTTGGCGTGCGGGAAGAGGTATTGGTTGAGAAGAGCGGTCAGGTCGGGCGCCTTCATGCGGGTCTCCCCGGAGATGATCTGCAAGGTGAAGGAATTCATCCGGTCGAGGTCGACGATTTGCCCTTTGGGAATCATCCAGGTGTCGAGCCGGGTGACGGTCACCATCACGCTGTCGAGAACGTGAAACTGGCCGTTGCGTACCTCCATTCGCACCGCTCCGCGGGCAGGCGGCCTTGCGGGAGCAGTCGCAGAGATCGCAACTACGCTGAGGAGAAGCATCGTGAGAGCTAAGTGGATGGCTGATTTCATTGCAGGGTTCCGCGGAGTAGCTCAGTTAGATGCCGGCAGGACCGCTATGAGCGATTCGAAAGATCTTGTTTTGGTATTCAGGCCGGCTGGCCTGCAAGACGTGCGCTGCACGAACATTAGCGAAGTGCTGGCCAGACTTATTTTTCTTTTTCCAGCTCCACGACCATAACTTCAATGGGCTCACCTCCGGGGTTTACATCGGCGTGCTTTGTGCCGGGTGGGTTTGCGGGTAGCCAGTAGGCCTTTCCGGTATCCCAGACATGCGCCTCCTCGGCACCGCTCTGGTCGACGATCTTCATCGTTCCGCCCTTCAGGGCAATGATGACGCGGGGATGATCGTGGCGGTCATGGTCAGCGGCTGGTTGGGGAGCACGACCGACTTCCAGACCTTCACGTCGTCGTTTTCAAATTGCGGGAAGCGCTGCGTCTGCGAGGCGGTCTGCTGCGAGTAGATGACCCCGGCCGCTGCGAGAAGGAGCGAGCCAAGGACTGCGATGACAACGCGATGCCCTGTAATGACCGTCATGCGTTCCTCCGGTGGGGCGAATTGTAGCACCGGATTTTGTGACGGGCTGGGCGACGGGCGTTGCTTGACCCGCGCCTACGGCGCTCAGTATTCTGCCTCCGGATTCGCACGCCGTCTCACCGTGCAGGTTGCGGTGCATAGCGAAGTCACGGGAGCCGACAAATGAGCGCCGCAGTCGCCGAACAGATTCCAGTCCATACCGCCCCTCCACTTCTGCGCCGCGCCGCCGTTCTCGGAGCAGGTGCGATGGGCTCGCGCATCGCCGCGCACCTGGCGAACGCTGGAGTTCCTGTCCTGCTGCTCGATATTGTTCCGCCCGGCAATACCGACGCGAAGACGCGGAGCAGCATCGCTACCGGCGCAATCGCCGCGCTGCTGAAGGCAAAGCCGGCTGCGTTTTACGACGCCGCATCCGCGCGGCTGATAACGCCAGGAAACTTCGAAGACGATCTTGCCGGATTGAAGGACCGCGACTGGATCATCGAGGCGGTCACCGAAGATCTGGCGATCAAGCAGGCCCTGCTGGCAAAGATTGCGCCGCATGTCGGCGCGCAATCCGTCGTCACGACCAACACCAGTGGTCTTCCCGTCGCGTCCATCGCTGCGAACGCACCGGCAGATTTCCGGCGGCGATGGTTTGGCACGCACTTCTTCAATCCGCCGCGGTACATGCGGCTGCTGGAGATTATTCCAACAAAGGAGAGCGACCCGGCCTTAGTTGCAACCATCGCCGAGTTCGCCGACCGGCGGCTGGGCAAGTCCATCGTTTATGCGCGGGACACACCGAACTTCATCGCCAACCGCATCGGAGTCTTCTCCATGCTGACTGCCGTGCGCCTGATGCAGGAACAGAACCTTACGATTGAGGATGTGGATGCGCTGACCGGCTCAATTATTGGATGGCCTCGCACGGGGACGTTCCGCCTGGCGGACATGGTGGGCATCGATGTGCTCGCGCACGTGGCGAGAAACTTCGCCGAGTCGCGGGGCAGCGATGCGAGCGCAAACACGCTGCCGGCATTTATCGAAAGCATGCTCGAGCGCCGCTGGCTGGGCGATAAGACCGGCCAGGGCTTCTACAAGAAAGACCCGCAGGCGAAGGATCCGAAGAGCAACCGGCTGGCGCTCGACTGGCACACGCTGGAGTATCGTCCAGCGGCGCGGCCGAAGTTTCCGTCCGTCGAGATGGCTAAAAATGCCGAGTCGTTGCCGGAGCGTCTTCGGCTGGTGCTGGGCGGTGATCTGAAGAAGGACAAAGCGGCTGCGTTTCTCTTTCCGCTGCTCAGCGGCATCTGGAATTACGCGGCGGAGACGGCGCCGGAGATCGCCGATTCGCCGGCCTCCATCGACCGCGCCATGCGAACGGGCTTCAACTGGGAGCTTGGGCCCGTCGAGATGTGGGACGCAGCTGGCGTTTCCGAAACGGTGGCGCGGATGCGCGCGGCCGGGTTGCAGGTAAGCTCGCAGGTAGAGGCGATACTCACGTCAGGCAAGACTTCATGGTACGGTGACGGACCCGATGGTCGCCGTGTCTATGATCCGCAGACGGGCGGCTACAAAAAGATTGAAGAACCGGCGGGTGTCGCGAGTGCAGCCACGTTCCGGCGCGCGAACAAAGTGGTTCGCAAGAATGCCGGCTGCTCGCTCATTGAGATCGGAGAGGACATCGCGCTGCTCGAGCTGCATTCGAAGAAGAACGCTATCGGCGACGACATCGTCTCGATGATTACGCAGACGCTCAATCCTGCGAGCGACCACGTGCGCAACTTCCGTGGCTTTGTCATCAGCGGAGACGCGAGCGACTTCTCCGTCGGCGCGAATCTCATGCAACTGCTGCTCGGCATTCAGGAAGGCGAATGGGATGAGGTCGACATGGCTGTGCGCGCCTTCCAGCGTATGACGGCCTCGATCAAGTTCTGCCCGCGGCCGGTGGTCGCAGCGCCGTTCAATCTTTGTCTGGGAGGAGGAACAGAAATTTCGCTGCATGCCGCGCGCCGCCAGCCGCATGCCGAGCTCTATATGGGCCTGGTGGAAACGGGCGTAGGGCTGGTGCCCGGTGGTGGCGGCACGAAGGAGATGGCGCTGCACGCGATCGATGCGGCGCAAGCTTCGTCCGGGATCGATGCCGCGACGGCGCCGGTGCGGTTTGCGCTGTCGGCCGATCTGCAGGACGCCCTGCGGCAGCGCTTTGAGACGGTTGCCATGGCAAAAGTGTCAACGTCGGCCGCAGAGGGTCGCGCGCTGGATCTGCTTGCGCCGGCGGACCAGATCACAGTCAACCGCGAGCGTCTCCTGCTCGATGCGCGTGAAACGGCGATCTATTTATCGGAGACCGGCTACACTGCGCCCGCGCCGCGGACGGTTGCCATTCCGGGCGAGGGCGTACTGCCTACGCTGAAACTGGGAATTCACCTGATGCGGCAGGCCGAGTACATCAGCGATCACGATGTGAAGGTGGCCACGCATGTGGCACGCATTCTGTGCGGGGGTTCGCTCACGCCGGGTTCGCTGGTAACGGAGCAGTATCTGCTCGACATGGAGCGCGAGTCGTTTCTTTCGTTGTGCGGCGAGCGCAGGACGCAGGAACGGATTGCGCACACACTACAGACTGGCAAGCCGCTCAGGAATTAGGGTCGCTGGTACGCTCTGGCTCAATGACTCTTCGCGCAGTTACGGTGATGGTGAGCGCTGCTGTTATGGCAGCAGCGGCGGGCGGGCCATCGCGCGTCCCTGCTCAGGAGCCCAATCAGGCGCCGCGTTCTACCGAACAGATGGAAACCGGTCGCGTGCGCCTGCCGAGCGGTGCTGAAGTTGTCTATCGCATTCGCCTGCTGCCGTTGACGTCGTTTCCGGCAATGCCGCCCGCAGTCTCGGCGCAACTGAATGAGCGAAATTGCATGGTTCCGCAGACCTACGAGGCGCGTGCGCCGGAGAACGTCGTTCACGCTTCGCTGGAGCGGAAGGGAACCGATGACTGGGCGGTTTTGTGTTCGGTGAATGGGTCGACGACACTGTACGTATTCTTCCAGTCAAAGCTTTCCGTGCCCATCGCATTGCGACGCCAGCGCGATACCGAATGGCTCGGCTCGGAGGTGGTGGGCGCGTATGGGTCCGCGTGGGGAATTGCACGACGCGGTCCCTCGCAGATACGTGCAGCAAAGGGTGGCGCTTCCTCACACAACGGATTTGATCACGATGGAATCGACGATGCGTTCGTGGAGAAATCATCCGCCACGCATTATTTCGAGGACGGTAATTGGATAGTCCTCGACAGCTTAAATTGATTGGTCCGGCGAGCGCTCGCGCCGATTGCATATATGCCGCGTATGATCAGGAGCGTCGGGAAACGTTATGACTGAAGTCTTTATCGCCGCCGCCGTTCGCACCGCAGTAGGCAAGTCTCCCAAGGGAACGCTCGCTACCACGCGTCCCGATGATCTTGCCGCCACCGCTATCCAGGGCGCGCTGCAGCGCGTGCCTGCTCTTGACGCCGCAGAAATCGAGGACGTGATTCTCGGCTGCGCCATGCCTGAGGCAGAGCAGGGAACCAACGTCGCCCGCATTGCCGGCCTGCGCGCGGGTCTGCCGGTCGAGGTCTCGGCGATGACCATCAACCGTTTCTGTTCGTCGGGCTTGCAGGCGATCGCGCTTGCTGCGGATTCAATCCGCTCAGGCCGGGCGCGGGCAGTGCTGGCGGGAGGCACGGAGTCGATGAGCATGATTCCTTCCGGCGGGAACAAACTCAGCGCGAATCCGTGGCTCATCGAGAACTACACCGATGCCTATCTGTCGATGGGCCTGACCGCTGAGAATCTCGCGAAGAAATACGGTATTACCCGCGAGCAGGCAGATGAGTTTGCGTTGGCCAGTCATCAGAAGGCGTTAGCCGCAATCAACGCCGGACACTTCCAGGAAGAGATCGTGCCGGTCACGGTGACAAATATCACTCCGAACGGGAAGCCGTCGAAGCCGAGCGTGAAGACATCGGAATTTGCGACGGACGAAGGCCCTCGTGCCGACACCTCGCCTGAAGCGCTGGCCAAACTGAAGCCGGTATTTCACGCGCAGGGCGCGGTTACGGCGGGAAATTCATCGCAGACATCGGATGGCGCCGCGGCAACCGTCGTCATTTCGGAAGAGCGAGCGAAGGAACTGGGTATCCAACCGCTGGGCCGCTTTATCAGTTTTGCGACGGCAGGGTGCCCGCCGGAGATCATGGGCATCGGTCCGGTGTACGCAATTCCCAAGGCGCTCAAGCTTGCCGGACTGACTCTCGACCAGATTGACCTGATCGAACTGAACGAGGCCTTTGCCGCGCAGGCGCTGGCTGTCATTCAGCAGGCTGGACTCGACCCGGCCAAAGTAAATGTCAACGGCGGAGCGATCGCACTGGGTCATCCTCTCGGCTGCACCGGAGCGAAACTCACGGCGACGATTTTGCACGAGCTGCGACGGCGCAAGCTGCGCTACGGACTGGTCACGATGTGCGTTGGCGGCGGCATGGGCGCGGCTGGAGTGTTTGAGAGCCTGAACTGACAGCTTGCGATGTGACACAAAATGTGTCACATTGAACGCATGGAAGTAGTGATGACTATGCGCGGATTGCGGGACACTCGCAGGTTGAAGGCTCTCTTGAAAGCAGGAAAGTCGATCAGGCTGCAGGATCGGAACCAGATGGTGGGACGTATTGTTCCCGAAAAAAAGAAAGCAGATGAGAAGGACTGGCCCGACTTCGAAGCGCGGGCGAAGAAACTCTTCGGCGATCGCATTTTGCCGGGTGCTGATTTGGTTATCGAAGAACGAGGTCGCTATTGAGCGTATACGCCGATACGAGCTTTCTGGCTTCGCTGTATCTGAAAGATCTTCACTCGCAGCGCGCATGGCGTGCGGTAGTTTCTCGCCCGCAGATATGGCTCACTGCACTTCATCGTGCGGAGTGGACGAATGCGGTATCTCAGCACATTTTTCGCCGCAGCATCGCAGAGACAGAGGCACAAGAGGTTTATAGGCAGTTCGCAAGGGATCTAGCGATGGGTTTGTGGTCGGAGATCGAACTCCCGAGCAATGCCTTCGAGATATGTATCGAACTGGCCCGTAAGTACACGCCGCGATTTGGTCTTCGCACGCTTGATGTCCTGCATGTCGCGGTCGCGGTGGAACTGAAAGCCGAGCAATTCTGGACTTTCGACGATCGCCAGGCAAAGCTGGCAAAGGCCGTAGGGCTGAAGGTTTCCTGAAAGCACGGCGAGATTATCGCAGCGTCACCGATTGGGAGTAACATGTCCCGTTGCGGCGGAATGAGCTGAAGCTGCATACGAGGAGCGAAACACCCCATGGCCACGACTCTTGCGCCATCTGTTGTCGTAACGGGCGGCAGCTTTCTGCTGAGTGAAGCTGATCTCGCCAGCATATTTACCCCTGAAGATTTTTCCGATGAGCAGCAGCAGATCGCTTCCACCGCTGCCGAGTTTGCGGTGAACGAAGTGCTGCCTGCTGCCGACGATATTGAGGCCAAGCACTTCGATGTGACACGCGGGCTGCTAAAGAAGGCCGGCGACCTTGGCCTGATGGCGGTTGACATCCCCGAGGAGTTCGGCGGCCTGGCGATGGACAAGGTCACCTCGGCCATCATTGCCGACCGCATGTCGGTGTTGGGCAGCTTCAGCGTTGCCTTCAGCGCGCACGTGGGCATCGGCACGCTGCCCATTGTCTGGTATGGGACCGAGGAACAGAAGCGGAAGTATCTGCCTAAGCTGGCCAGCGGAGAGTGGATCGCGGCCTACGCGCTGTCGGAGGCGTCGTCGGGTTCTGACGCGATGAATGTTCGCACGCGCGCCGTCCGCGACGGCGACCAATATGTGTTGAACGGCGAAAAAATGTGGATCACAAACGCGGGCTTCGCCGATTTGTTTACGGTCTTCGCCAAGATCGCAGATCCCGCAGATCCTGACCCAGCGAAAGCAAAAATGTCGGCGTTTCTGATCGAGCGCAACACTTCCGGGCTGACGGTCGGTGCCGAGGAGCACAAGCTGGGCATCCGCGGATCGTCTACCTGCCCGCTGATCCTGAACGACTGCCGCATTCCCGCGGAGAATCTTTTGGGCGAGGCAGGCAAGGGCCACCACATCGCCTTCAATATTCTCAACATCGGGCGGTTCAAGCTGGGAGCGGCCTGCCTCGGGGGATCGCGCACCTCGCTGGCCAACGCCATCAGCTACGCGAAGGAGCGCAAAGCGTTCGGCAAATCAATCTCCGAGTTCGGGCTGATCCAGCAGAAGATTTCCGACTCCGCGACGCGCATTTATGTCGGCGAATCGATGGCTTACCGCACGATCGGAGCGATTGATGCGGCGCTGGCCGCGATTCCCGAAAGTGAGGCTCACAACTCGCGCGAGATTCAGAAGCGCATCGAAGAATACGCCGTCGAGTGCTCGATTCTGAAGGTCTGGGGATCGGAGATGCTGGACGCGGTCGTCGACCACACCGTGCAGATATATGCCGGCTATGGATATGTCGAGGAGTATCCCGCGGAGCGAGCCTATCGCGACTCACGCATCAATCGTATTTTTGAGGGCACGAACGAGATCAACCGGCTCATCATCACCGGCTTCCTGATGAAGCGAGCGATGAGCGGCCAGCTGCCCTTGTTGGCAGCTATCAAGCAGCTCATGGAAGAGCTGATGTCGCCGCCATCGTTTGGCGAGGGTGACGTTGCCGACGATCCCCTGGCGCGCGAGGCGCAGATGCTGGCTAATGCGAAGAAGCTGGCGCTGTTTGCTTCCGGTGCTGCGAGCCAGAAGTACATGAACGGCTTGGCTGATCAGCAGGAGGTGATGGCTGCGCTGGCGGATATCATCATGGAGGTCTATGCTTTCGATTCCGCGTTGTCCCGCGCGCGAAAGCTGGCTGCGGCAAAGTCTTCCAGCGCGGGGCTTGCTGCGGATATGACGCGTTTCTACGCGGCGACGGCGTTCCACATCATTGAGTCGGCGGCGCGCCAGGTGATTGCCGCGGTCGCCGAGGGTGACATGCTGCGCACTCAGCTCGCAATTTACCGCCGCCTGGTAAAACATGAGCCCGCGGACACGATCTCACTCAGCCGCACGATAGCGCGAGCCGCGATCGAGAAGGGCCGCTATCCGCTTTAGCACCGTGTGAGACGCGGCATAGCTGCTGACGTTACTCGCCGCCGCTTGCGTACTTAACGCTGCATCCGTAGGGACGCGTCGATGAGGTCGCGACCGGCTTGCCAGCCATCGCTTCGGTGAGCGCTTCGGAGACATAGTTCTTCGAGGACTTGATGTCCTCCGGGTCCGGCGTGGGATGGTCGTCGATCGCGCCTGCATAGATAAGCTTTCCACTGGGATCGATCACGAACATGTGCGGCGTCGTTCTAGCCGAGTATTCGCGTCCGATGGCGCCGGTGGGATCGAGGATCGCCGCGGTCGGATCGGCGTGGACCTTGCTCATGTAGGCGTTCTCGTCAGCGGCGGTCATGTAGCCCTGCTCTCCGGGAGCCGAGGAGAGAATGGTCAGCCACACTACGCCTTTCGCGGTCCACTCCCTCTGCAGAGACTGCATGTTGCCGCTGTTGTAGTGCTTCTGCGTAAAGGGGCAGCCGTTGTTGGTCCACTCCAGAACAACGAATTTGCCTCGGTAATCGGAAAGTTTATGCGTCTGTCCGTGCGTGTCTGTTCCGGTGAAGTCAGGAGCGGGATCACCGACGCGGGCGGCGAGAACGGTGAGGGTGAAGGCGAAGGCGGCAACTAGAGCCAGTGTCCAGATACGGGTCCGGAGTCGCATGGAGGTAGCCTCCTATATGGCGCTTAGACGGCAGTTTACGTGGGTTTGTTTCCTGAAATCTCTATAAACCGGACCCTGTGTGACCGGGCGCGGCCTTGATACTGTCCAGCGCGTTGAAAACAATGTCGGGTGTCAGTACCTCGGGCAGCAGCACCGGGGGTGCCTGCGGGTCGGCGGGGTACAGCGCATAGGTCGGCACGCCGTCCCGCCCGAGTGAAGCCAGCGTCTGGGCGATGGTCTCGTCGTGACGGGTCCAGTCGGCGCGGACAAGCGCGACGCCACTGGTCTTGAGGCGATTCTGCACGTCGGCGCGGCTGAGCACCACGCGCTCGTTCACCTGGCAGCTCAGGCACCAGCTCGCCGTGAAGTCGACGAAGACCGGACGGCCCTGCGCGCGGTACTTTGCGACGAGCTCGGGACTGAACGGCGCCCATTGGGTGCTCGCTGCCTCGGCATTCACTACACCCGGCGAAGGAGTTGCCCGGCGGACAGCCATCACCGGCAGCGCGACGGCGAGAGCCAAAACAAGGACCGCCGCCACCGTTGCTGCGGCCTTCGCCGGCCAGCGGCCGAGGATCCAGCCGGCTACAGCCAGTAGCAGCATGGCGATCAGCAGATCAACCAGCGCGCCGGTGCCCGCCGTCTGCGTGAATACCCAGATCAGCCAGATGACGGTGGCGAAAATCGGGATGGACACGGCCTGCTTAAGGATCTCCATCCACGCGCCGGGACGAGGCAGCAGACGCGTCCAGGCAGGATTGAACGCCAGCAGCAGATAGGGCGCGGCCAGACCGAGCGCCAGCGCGGTGAAAATGGCGAAGCTGACCAGTGCCGAGTTCGAAAGGGCATAGCCGATCGCCGCTCCCATGAACGGAGCTGTGCAGGGCGTAGCCACAATCACCGCGAGCACACCGGTGAAGAAGCTGCCCGTGTATCCGCTCTTTGCCGCTAATCCAGAGCCGGCACTTGTCAGCGTGAGGCCGATCTCGAATTGCCCGGCGAGCGACAGTCCGAGGAAAAAGAGCAGCATCGCGATGAGCGCGTCGAAGGTCGGCGACTGAAACTGAAATCCCCAGCCGAGGTTGTGCCCCGCGCCGCGAAGCGCGAGCAGCACGCCTACCACCAGCCAGAACGAAGCCAGGATTCCCAGCGTGTACACAAGGCCATGCAGACGCAGCTTGTGGCGCTCGTGAGAAGAGGACTGCACCAGCGCCAGCCCTTTGATGAACAGCACAGGAAAGACGCAGGGCATCAGGTTGAGGATGACTCCGCCGACGAAGGCCAGCAGCACAATGCGCAGCATGCTCCCCGAGGATTGCATCAGGCTGGCCGAAGCCAGCGCGCCGGGAGTCGCGTGAACCACATAGGCGCGGCCATCGTTCAGCACCAGCACGCCGCTCAGTTCCTTTGGCGCTGTGTGCAGGTTGTCATCTTTGGTCAGCGCGATGGATATGCCGTTGTTGATCGGTGTTACCGGCTGCGGAGCTGCGTTTGCCAAAACGCTTTGCTCGTAGGGGAAGAAGGCGCCCGACTTCTCTTCGTGGCCGGTGGCGACGGTCAGTTCGAAGCCGTTCGGACCGGCGCGAAATCTGGCCGAATCGCCGCCGGGAAGCGGCTGGGGCAGCGTGCCCTTGAACCGTTCCAGCAGCTGCGCGTCCGCGGGGTTCTCCTTGTCGAGTGGGGGGGCCTGCGCGAGTGCGGCGCGATCGACGGAAAGCTGTGCCTTGCCCGGAATGCAGACTTCGCGACAGACGAGCCAGCTGACCTTACCCGCCAGAGTGACGTTGGTTCCGGCAGGTTTGAAGTCCGGAGCAACATGGATCGCAATCGGAAACAGGACCTCGTTGTCGTAGCCGAAGTCCATCAACGGGCCCAGGGGAAGACGTTTGGGAGCGGGGAATTGAATCGCCCCGGCGGTGATGCCGGCAGGCAGGTTCCACTTGATTGCGGGAGGCTCACCCGAGTCGCCGGCGTTGACCCAGTAGACGTGCCAGCCCTTATCGAGCTTGAAGTACAGGCCCGCCGTAAAGGTCTGCCCCGGATAGATCTGCTCCGGCGGTACGACCATCTGCACCGTAAGGTGAGGGGCGGTCGCCGTTGGGGCTGCCCACAGTGCGGACGAAAGCGCCAGTAGAACGCAGAAGACGAAGGCGGCCAGTGCCGAGGCTGGAAATCGGGGGCGCATGGGCATTCTGATTCCATTGTAGGGCGTTGGTTGCGAGAAGTTCTCTTTATGCGCGCGAGAAGTTTTTGCTGGATGGATTGCAGGCGAGCGCGAAGCGAGCGAAACTGGTTGTCAGATTTCACCAGACACAAAGATTGCTTTCATCCCTCGGATTGCAAGGGAAGGGTTTGAGGATGACTTTGACTTCAGGAAGATGGACCCGGCGCACGTTTCTTACCCGCGTGGCGGCGGCAGGTGGCTACCGGGCGATGTTTACCGCAATGCAGTCTCTCGGGCTGCTGGCGACGGTTGCCGAGGCTTCTTCATTGCCGCAGCTACCCGCAAATTACGGCTCGGGCAAGAAGGTTGTGATTCTGGGAGCAGGCATAGCGGGGCTCGTTTCTGCTTATGAGCTGCGCAAGGCGGGCTTCGAATGCATCGTGCTCGAAGCGCGGGAGCGTCCCGGCGGCCGCAGCTGGAGCCTCCGTAACGGCAGCAAGGTCGAGTTCACCGACGGCACTGTCCAAACCTGTGACTGGGAGGGCGAAAACTACATGAATCCCGGGCCGGCGCGTCTGCCCTCGATTCATCGCACCATCCTGGGCTATTGCGAAGAGCTGGGTGTGCCGCTCGAGGTCGAGGTCAACACCTCGCGCAGCACGCTGATGCAGGCGAAGGATCTGAACGGCGGCAAGCCAGTCGAGCAGCGGCAGGTGGTCAACGATACGCGCGGCTGGATATCGGAACTGCTGGCCAAATGTATCGACCAGCACGGACTCGATCAGGCTCTAAGCGAGGAAGACACGGAGAAGATGCTGGCCTTCCTGCAGACTTTCGGCGACCTCGACAAGAACTACAAGTACACGGGCTCGGAACGCAGCGGTGTGATCGTCGGCCCGGGCGCAGGTCCGGATGAAGAAAAGCTGCGCCCGCCGCTCAAGCTTCACGAGCTTCTGGTCGCGGATTTCTCCATGGGCGAGTTGTACGAAGAGCAGCTCGACTGGCAGGCGACCATGTTCGAGCCGGTGGGCGGAATGGACCGCATCCCGTATGCCTTCGCCAAATCGCTCGGTCCGATCGTGCGCTATGGATCGCCTGTGCAGCAGATGCGCAAGACAGAGAAGGGCGTAACGATCGTCTACACTGACAGCGCATCGAAGGCAACGCAGACAGTCCAGGCCGACTACTGCATCTGCACGCTGCCCATCACGATTCTCGATACGCTCGATACGGATTTCTCTCCCGCGAAGAAGCAGGCATTCAAGGGTATGAAGGTCGCCTCGCTCTACAAGATCGGGTGGGAGTCGCCCCGCTTCTGGGAGAAGAAGTGCAACATCTACGGCGGAATTTCCTTCACTAAGCAGACGGTGGGACTGGTCTGGTATCCGAGCTGGAAGCTCTTCAGCAAGACGGGCGTAATCATTTCGGGCTTCGACTTCGAGCAGCAGGACTGGGGTAGCGGTGCACCGACGGACTTCGGCGCGCTGTCGACAGAAGGAAAGCTGGCGGCATCGCGGGCCGCGGTTGAGACGCTGCATCCCGGCTACGGACAGATGCTCGCCAAGCCGATCTATGTCTCGTGGCAGAAGATCCCCTACAGCCTGGGCTGCTTCGCGCTGAATGGTTTTCCGGGAACCAGGCCGGCGTACGACGAACTGAGCAAGCCGGAGGGGCGCTACTTCATCGCCGGAGATTACGTGAGCCACCTGGCCGGATGGCAGGAGGGGGCTGCGCTGTCCGCGCACCGGGCGGTGAAGGAGATTGCGCAGCACATGCAGAGCAGCTAGCTTTTACGCCGAAGGCGTGTTTCCCTGGACGGGAAGTCCCCAGCCGGCGGCCATGCGGTCTTTCAGAATGCAGCGGTCCATCACCACTTTGATGCCCGCTGCTTCGGCCCAGGCGGCGGCCTCTTCGTGGATGACGCCTTCCTGCAGCCACAGGTAGGGAATGTGCAGCCGGATGGTGTCCTTCACGATCTCCGGTATATACGAGGGAGCGCGAAAGACGTTGATGAGTGCGATGTCGGGAACGGCCTCAACCGCCGCGTCGAGTGTTGGATACGACTTCTCCCCGAGCGCACTTTCGATCCGAGGATTCACCGGGACGATGCGGTAGCCCCGGCTCTGCATGAAGCGCGAAACGCCGAGAGAGGCGCGGCCTTCGCGGTTGGTGAGTCCCACCACAGCGATGGTCCTGGCGCGATCCAAAATCTCGCTGATGGTTGCGGCTTCGTTCATCTCTTAAGAGTAGATGAGATCGGCCTCGCGAAGGCTGTTGCGGCTACGAGTAGGTGACCGTAACAGCGATCGAGTTTTTGTCGGTCAGGCCCGGCGCAGGACCGGCGATCTCCGCGGGCGGATGCCCGCTCGCGCACAGACGCGTGAGCGCCAGGGTCGCCGGAGCCACGAAGTCCTGATTCACGTCGTTGTGAATGATGGACTTCAGTTTGTCGACCAGATCGTTCCAGGGGTCCAGACCCGGGCCTCCTGCCGTGATCGAGGCCAGGCTCTTGAGATCGGCGCAGAAATTCATGAAGTCGCTGTTCGCCTGGAGCGCGTAGCCGATCAGCGGAGCAACGTTGCCTGCCTGCGGGAATTCCTGATTGAGGAAGGCAAGGCCGGCGGCGGGATCGCCGGACTGGGTGCGGTCGGGCACTGCTCCCGGCGAAGGAGGCCACTTGTCGATCGATGCGATGTTCCAGTTGCTCCAGGTCGTGTAACCCAGACTCTGGCCGGCAAAGGAGAAGTTAGCGGGCGATTCGGCGATGAGGTCGGAACATGCCTTTGCGAAGGCGGAGTAGTTCTGCTGGTCAGGAGCCTGATTGTCGGGCTTGCCGTGCGTGATGGTCGAAGCCTGCAATCGGGCGTAGGCCGTCTCATCGAAGATGAGGTGGAGCATCTCTGTCGCCCCTTGAATCGGTGCGAGCGCGGCGATGCTCTGGGCGAGAGCCGCCTGGCCCACAGCGGGAGCCATCAGGTTGAGGAAGTTCGCAAGATACTTGCCGTACCTGGGATTGTTCGTGGCTTTAAGCACGCAGTGCAGTTCGATCCCGCCGAGCGTCGTGCCGGAATCAGACGTGTCGGCCTGAGCGGCGAAATAGATGTCAATCTCGCGCTTGCTGTTGTTGACCAGCGCGAGCTGTTGCCGTCCTTCCTCGGCCATCAGGTGGAAGGTATTATCGCCGGCGTAGATCATGCTCGTGTTGTTGATGGTCGCGTCGCTCCACGTGCCATTTAACTGGCCGAAGAGATTCAGGCAGATAGAAGTCTTCTTGCTGTAGAACTTCTCCATGCCTCCGCCGACGCCGATGGAGACGCCGCCATTCGGCGTCCTGAGCGCCTTGACGAAATCGCCTGCGACTGCCGTCTTCCATGCGTCAGAAAATGCCGGCGCAGTCAGATCGAAGGCGTAGTCGAGCAACAGAAAAGTCTGCTTCGTTCGATCAATGGCGATGTCGAGAGTCGCCCGGCCCTGATTAATCGGATTGAGCCAGCCGAGTATCTTTCCGGAGCCTTCGCTGGAAAAGCTGTTGACCTCGTCGGTTCCCTTGCTGATAAATTTCTGCCCGAGCGAGCCGGGCAGGAATTTGCCCATCAGTGATCCGAACTGTGCCGTCATGTTCGCGGCGCTGGTCGCCGGGTCCGGCGTGAGCGAGATGCCGGCATGCAGAGTCAGGCTGATGTCCTGCACCTTGGAGCGGTACAGGTGCATGTGGCCGGTCGTGGCGTTCTCTTTCCAGAGCAGCGCCTCAAAGCTGCCGGTGTAGGCGAAGCTGAAGGAGAGGCTTGCGTCAGCCTGAAAGGCTGGGATGAAGGAAGTATCGAGCTTCACCGCCCCTCCGGTGCCCGGGATGGAGGCCGGCGACTGCGCGGCATAGAGGACTTTGCTGTATCCGATGCTGGCGCCCAGGCCCACCTGCAGGCAGGCATTGAAGTCGTGGTGCAGGTAGTCGCCCGGATCGAGGTTCGTCAGAGTCAGTTGGTGCAGCGGCAGTACGTAATTTGAAAACGCTGCGCCGATCGCATCATGCAGCGTATCTGTCGGGCTGCATTTTCTATAAAACGTATTGCCGAAGCTATTTGAATCATTGACGCTTCCGGAAACGCCGACTGTGCCAACGGGGGCGGTGGCCGAGATACCGCCGCCGATCCTGAATTCAAACTGCACGCAGACATAGGCAGTCCCGGCGGGCACGGCAATGGTCTTGGGCGGAGGAGGGCCAGCCGGATCCACAATCGAGATGTCCGTTTGGAAGTCATCGGCGTAGGTCAGCAGCGTGTCGCCGGGAAGCATGACGGCCAGCTTGCCGGTCACGCCGGCGGTCAAACTGAAGGTAAAAACTCCCGCTGTCCATGAAGGGCCGCCGTCGTAATCAATGTCTACGCTCCGCATATCCGCGGGCAGCTGGGTTAGCGGTTTATCGAGATGGCTTTCGAATTCCGGTCCGAGTTTGAAGTCGGACTCGACGGTGCTCTTGAGATCCTTCAGCGAACCAATGGATGTGATGTTGCGCGACCCTACTGTGACGTTGATAGACATGCGCCGCCTCCTGAAAGTGTCGTGAGTGTGTCTGAATGTGTCACTGGGGCATTTGCGGCGGGGGCGCAGAAGTAAGTGGGGACCGCCTAAATGGTGACGGCAATTTATATCAGGCGCAGTGCCCTTCGCGCATCGGTTTGTTTTTGAAATTCCTCAGGCCGCTTTGCGGCTGTTATCCCAGACGCTCGGGGCAGGGGCCGAATTTGCCGAGTGCCGCGTCCACCTCATCCTTTTTCTTCGAGTGGAAGGTCTCCTCAGACCACTTCTGCACGTCGCGAGACGCATCGGTTTCAGTTTCCTGGTAGACACAACTCAGCAGGCGGTCGACAGGCTCCTCTACCCACGTGTTGCCCTGGCCGTGCACGCGCGTCGCTCCTTTTTCCCAGCCCCGCGGAGTCAGGTGCCACTCCGTCCATTCTTTTCTCGCTGCCATCGTCTCGCTCTCCCGGCAAATTGCTGACTCGCCATTTGTACGCCTCGGCGGCTTCGCGGACAATGAAATCATGATCCTCGAAACCTTTCCCGTCGGGCCGCTGCAGTGCAACTGCACCATCGTGGGCGATGAAACGACCCGTGAAGCCATGGTGATCGACCCAGGCGACAATATACCGGAGATTCTGTCCCGGCTGGCAAAGCACGCACTAAAACTTCAACAGATCGTGGTGACCCACGCACATATCGATCACGTTGGAGGCGCGGTGCAACTCAAGCGGGCGACCGGGGCTCCGATTTTGCTGAATGAAAATGACCTCCCGCTGTTGAAGATGATGGACGTGCAGGCCGGATGGCTGGGCGTCGAGACGCCGCAGGTTGCTCCCCCTGACACCAGCGCGGAAGAGGGAATGGTCGTCGGGATTGCAGGCCACACGGCCCAGGTTCTCCATACACCGGGACACACGCCGGGCAGCATCTGCCTGCACTTTGCTCCGGAGAACCTACTGATTGCCGGGGACACGCTCTTCGCCGGATCGATCGGGCGGACCGATCTGCCGGGGGGCGACTCGCGGAAGATACTGCGGTCGATCCACGACCGGCTGCTGCCATTGCCGGATGACACGCGCGTCATTCCCGGCCACGGACCCCGCACGACCGTCGGCGAGGAGCGGGAGTCGAACCCGTTCCTGCAACCCGGCGTTCGCCTGTAAGTGGCTTATTTACAAGTCGTTGATTAAGTAAATCTAATCTTACACTTGACCGGACTCAAACTTGACAACATCCCTTATGGTTCCGGCTCTATCTCGCTGAAAAAGCGGGACAAAGCTTGAACTCCAGCTTGGAACTCCTTCTCTGGCGTTATCAGACTTAGAACCAGCCAGCCGTTGCCGGAGAATCCGAAGAAATACCCTGGATGGATGGAGAGCCCGTGCTCGCGGACCAGCCGCACTGCCAGCTTCTCTCCAGATGTCAGCGCCGGCACCCGCAGAACGGCATACCAGCCTGCCTCGACTTCGAGCCGCGAGATCATCGTCTGGGATGCGATCAGTGAGTCGAGACTGCGCAGGTTGTTTTCGATGCGGCGGGAGATCTGGCTTTGGAGGCTGGTGCGGCCCGCAAGCCAGTTGGGCAGCGCGCACTGGATGGGCGCGTTCATCGACAGGAAGGTGTCGCCGATGACCTCCAGCCGGTCAAGCGCGTGGGAGAGATCCGGTTCCGGACCGAAGGCGGCGATCCAGGCAGCCTTCATCTGCGGCAGAGCGGCGATCTTGCTCAGGCCACTGAGGACAAAGGTAAGCACGGGATGGGGCCCGGAGGAGAAGCTTCGACCGGAGTGACCTGCAATGCCGTAGTCAAGAAAGACTTCATCGACGATGAGGGCGAGTCCGTGCTCGGCGCACAAAGCCTCCAGCTCGTGCCGCTCGTCGTCTTTCGTGAAGTGTCCGGTGGGATTATTCGGATGCACCAGCGCGATGGCTCGCGTTTTGGTGGTGATCTGCCGGCACAATGACTCGATGTCGAGACGCCATCCGTGGTCGTAAAAGAGTGGGTAGGGAACCAGCCGTACATTCTCGAGCTGCGCCAGAAAATCGAAGAGCGGATAGCTGGGCTGGGCGATGAGAGCTTCGTCGCCGGGATCGCAGAGCAGGCGGAAGAGGTAGCTGTAGGCCTCGCTGGTGCTGGTAGTCAGCACCAGGTGCGCGGGATCGATGGCGGCGGCGTGATCAGCGTAATAGCCGGCGACTGCCTCACGCGCTCGTAGCATGCCGCGCGGATCGGGATCGTACACGAGCGAATCGCGATTGGACAGCGCAGAGAGGATCGCCGGCTCATCGTAAATAAAGCCGCACCGCGTTGGGTTTGACGCCGTCAGATCAAGTAGCGGCAACCCGCGCTGGCGCCGATCGGCGATTGCTCGCGCCAGTTCTGTTTCGGAAATATCCCACGCGGTGCGCGCTGAGAAAGTGGGACGTTGTGGCATCGAATTCATCTTTTCACAACGGCTTCCTTATCCATTCTTGGGATAATAGATACAGGTTGCCAATTCATCGCGAGGAGTACTCATGCCGATCGAAGCTGTGATCTTCGATTACGGAAAAGTTCTCAGCAATTCGGAAGATCCTCAGGCGCAGCAAAAACTGCTTGCGCTCACCGGCCTCGAACGGGCCGATTTCGACCGCCACTACTGGGCTCACCGCCACGCTTACGACATGGGACACCTGAACGGCCGCACCTACTGGCAGAAGGTCGCCAATGAGGCGGGCCTTTCTTTTACGCCGGAGCGCATCGACGACCTCATCGAAACCGATGTTGTTATGTGGACTTCGCTCAACGAGGAGATGCTGGGCTGGGTCATCTGCCTGCAGGAAGAGGGAATCAAGACCGCGATCCTCTCTAACATGGGCGAAGACATTCTGGCCTACATGCGCCAGGAGTTCGGCTGGCTGGCTCACTTCCAGCACCACACCTGGTCGTGCGAGCTGGGTATCTGCAAACCGGACGCGGCGATCTATCTCCACACCTGCGAGAAGCTCAAGGTCGAACCGCGCAAGGCGCTCTTTCTCGACGACAAGCCGGAGAACATCACTGCGGCGGCGGAAATCGGCCTGAATGCGGTGCTCTTCGAGAACATCGAGCAATTAAGGGCCGACCTCGAAGCACGCGGACTTCAGGAGGGGCTGCCTGTGCCCGGCGTCACAATGGAGTGCGAGGCGGAGCATCTCGAGAAGCTCGACGCGTAGCCAGGACCCTAACAGGGCCTAATCCACGACGGAATCGAAGAATCGACGCAATAGGCGTCCGACCATCTGCGGCTGCTCCCATGGCGCGTAGTGGCCGGCGTCGCGCAGCAGGTGAAACTCCGCGCCGTAGCCGCCGCTGCGGATCGACTCCGCAAGCAGCTTCATGTCAGCGGGAGTGGAGGAGGTATCCTCTCCGCCGGCCAGCACAAAGCACGGCACGTGGATGCCGCGGGCCGTCTCTACCGAGTCGTGCCGCATGCCCAGCCCCTGCTGAATGGCGATCGCTGCTTCCGGCCGAACCGTCTGCATCATCT
>CAVRNK010000011.1:0-217410 GCA_963721995.1 uncultured Acidobacteriaceae bacterium
TGAATTCACCGTCGTTACGGTCAAAGACATCCCCGGCCAAAACTACGTTGCACTGATCAGCAACGACTGGCCCTGCCTTGCCGATGGGTTTGTCAATCACCCGCAGGAGCCTATTCTGCTCCTTGCCCATCCGGATAGGCGTTTATTGCCGCTGGCGGTGGCTGCGGTCAAGATCGAATACGAAGAGCTTCCTTCGGTGCACTCGATTGAAGAAAGCGAATCTGGCAAGACGGTTGTCTGGGGCGAGGACAACATTCTGAAGTCGTATTCGCTCGAAAAAGGCGATGTGGATGCGGCATTTCATGAGTCCGGCATTCTCATCGTCGAAGGCGAATACACGACCGGCGCGCAGGAACACCTATACATCGAGAACAATGGCGCGATCGCCGCCTACAGCGAAGTCGAGGGAGTGACCTTCTGGGGATCGCTGCAATGCCCGTTCTATGCGCACAAGGCGCTCATGGCCGTAACCGGGCTGCCGGAGGACAAGGTGCGCGTGATCCAGGTGGAAACCGGAGGCGCTTTCGGCGGCAAAGAGGATTATCCGTCGATGATCGGGGCCCACGCGGCGCTGCTGGCGATCAAGTCGGGGCGTCCGGTGAAGATCATCTACGATCGCATGGAGGATATGGCGGCAACGACGAAGCGGCATCCGTCACGCGCACGTCACCGGACGGCGGTGACAAAAGATGGAAAGCTGCTCGCGGCCGACATCGAGTTCTGTCTCGATGGGGGAGCCTATTCGACCCTCTCATCGACGGTGCTTTCACGGGCCACGATTCACTCGGGAGGCGCTTATTACTGGCCGAATATCCGTGTGCGGTCGAAGGCTTATGCGACCAACACACCGCCGCACGGGGCGTTTCGCGGATTCGGCGCGCCCCAGGCACTGTTCGCGACCGAGCGCCAGATGGACCGCGTGGCCAAGGCAGTGGGGCTGAGGCCGGAGGAGTTTCGGCGCCGCAACCTGTTACGGACGGGAGAGACCACAAGCACGGGACAGGAGATTCGCCAGCAGATCGACCTTCCGAAATGGATGGAGCGCGCTCTGGGCTATGCAGGGTACTACGAGAAGAAGGTCCAGTTCGATCGCCAGAACCCGGACAGTCTGCGCAAGAAGGGTATCGGATTCGCTGTTTTCCTTCACGGCGCGGGGTTTACAGGTTCGGGCGAGCGCTACCTCAATTCGCTGGTTGGCGTAGATGCGACTGCGGACGGTCGCATCCGCGTGCTTGCGTCGAGTACGGAGTTTGGGCAAGGCACGAATACCATTCTCTGCCAGATCGCGGCTGAGTCGCTGGGCGTGGATTACGACGGGGTCGAAATGGCGCCGGCGGATACCCGCATTGTGCCCAACAGCGGCCCGACGGTAGCCTCGCGTACAGCGATGGTTGTGGGACGACTGGTGCATTCCGCTGCGACAGGCTTAAAGCAGACTCTGATTGCCACCGGGCTACTGGCTGGGACATATACGACGAGCGAACTTCAGAACGCCGCTCGCGCCTACATCGCGAGGTATGGCGGTCTCTGCTCGATGAGCCGGTACGAGGCTCCGCCAGATGTTTACTGGGATGACCAGAAGTATTACGGCGAGGCATACGCGGCGTTCGCCTGGGCAGCCTATGTGGCCGAGGTTACGGTAGACTTGACCACCTATTCTGTAACGGTGGATGACTTTGTTGCACTGCAGGAAGTCGGCCGTGTTCTCAATCCAGTGCTCGCGACTGGGCAGATCGAGGGCGGCGTCGCGCAGGCCATAGGGTATGCGTTGTACGAGAAAGTGGCCTGGGACCGCGGACTGATGAAGAACAATCAGATGACCAACTACATCATTCCCACCTCGCAGGATCTACCAAAGATTCGTGTCTACTTTGAAGAAGTGCCCTTCGAATTTGGTGCCTATGGCGCCAAGGGCATCGGAGAGCTGCCAATGGATGGCCCGGCTCCCGCCATCCTCAACGCAATTGCGCACGCCACTGGTGAGGAGTTCAATGCAATTCCCCTGCTGCCCGAAGATATCGCAGTGCGGCTTGCGAGCCGCGCGCCGGCTGCGAGAGAGATGGCGGCAGTATGAGCGTGCGGCAATTCTCTCTCCGGGTGAACGGCATCGACCGCTCGGTAATTGCGCCGCCGATGACGCGGTTGCTCGACGTGCTGCGGCATGACCTTGGTCTCACGGGCACAAAAGAAGGCTGCGGCGAGGGTGAGTGCGGATCGTGTTCCGTCATGCTAAACGGAGAGCTAATCAACAGCTGCCTTGTGCCACTTGCGCAGGCGGACGGCGCAACCATCGTCACGATCGAAGCCGTGTGCGGACACGAGAAGTTGAATCGGGTGCGGCAGGCTTTCCTCGAGTGTGGTGGAGCACAGTGCGGCATCTGCACCCCGGGGATGATTCTGGCGACGCTGCATCTGCTCGATAGGCATCCTCACCCCACGGAGGAACAGATTCGAGAGGGGCTAAACGGCAATCTCTGCCGCTGTACCGGGTACATGCGCATCTTCGCGGCGGCGGAAAAAGCCGCTAACGCCGAATCGGGAGCGATCGAATGAGGTCGTATCCGGCCGATTATGAACTGGTCGCTCCGAGAAACCTGGATTCCGTGCTCCAGCTGCTTCATGATGAGGCCGGCGAGTGGACGCCGATTGCGGGGGGTACAGAGATCATGGTGCTCTTTGGTGCGGGCAAGCTGGCAGCGCGAAAGCTGGTAAGCATATCGCTCCCGGAACTGACGGAAATCGTCGAAGATGGAGATAGCATCTCGATTGGCGGAGGCTGCACTTTCACCCAGATCCGCCACCACTCCGGTATCCAGAAGCATTTTCCTTTGCTTGCCCAATGCGCCGCGTGGACAGGAGGCATCGCTAATCAGAATCGCGGAACGATCGGCGGAAATCTTGCCAATGCCTCTCCGGCAGCCGATTCTCCACCTGCCTTGTTCGCCTATGCCGCAGAGTTGGAGTTGACTTCGGTACGGGGGACACGGCGCATCCCGTATGAACAATTTCATCTTGGATACAAGAAAACGGCGCTCGCTCCGGATGAATTGATCCGAGCGGTCGTTTTGCCCAAGCGATTCGAGAAGGCCCTTCGCTACGGCCGCAAAGTGGGACCGCGCAACGCCCAGGCTATTTCGAAGATTTGCGTCGCGGCAACCGCCAGCCTCCGACAAGGCCGCGTCGAGGAAATCCGCATTGGGATGGGGAGTGTGGCACCTACTCCGCTTCGCCTTTTGCGGACGGAACAGGTGTTGCTGGGGGCGACGCCAAGTGCTGCCACGATTGCAGAGGCCCGCCGGGTCTTGTCGAGTGAGAGCGCTCCTATTGATGACATCCGCTCGACAGCCAGTTACAGGACCCTGGTCGCGGGGAACTTGCTCGAAGAGATGCTTCGCGTCTTCGCAGGGGCCTCGAGGTGAACGCCGCTCTGGCGCGCTGGAATGTACTTCCGGCCTCGGAGGCCGCTGAAGAGATTCTGCCTTGCTGTGGGTCGGGGAGCTGGGCGGACGCACTTGTGCGACTGCGGCCGTTTCCGGATCTGGAAGCGCTGCTAGAGAAGTCCGATGAAGTCTGGCTGAGGTTGGGTCCGGCGGACCGGGATGAAGCGTTTTCCAATCATCCGCGTATTGGGGAGAAGAAGGCTCCCGATGCGGCAGCGGCAAAGTCAGCGCAGTGGTCGATCCAGGAGCAGAGTGGCGTGGTTCTGTGCGGCGAAGACATCCAGGAGAGGCTTCGCCACGCGAACGGGAAGTATGAGCAGCGTTTCGGGCGCATCTATATCGTGTGCGCAACGGGTAAGTCTGCCGAGGAGATGCTCGCAATTCTCGAACGCCGGCTGAAGAATGATGAAGCCGAGGAATTATGTGAAGCCGCCGAGCAGCAAAGACAGATCACACAGCTTCGGCTGAGAAAGTGGCTGGGACTGTGAACGGCATCTCCACACACATCCTTGACACGTCGCTCGGGTGTCCGGTTGCAGGTGTGCGTGTCACTCTGGAGCAGAGCGGGGCGAGCGGCTGGCGTGAGATCGGTATGCAGACCACCGACGACGATGGTCGTGTGAGACAGATGCTTTCCTCGGAATGGCAACTTCAGGGAGGTGCGTACAGACTCACGTTCCAAACCCAAGATTACTTTGATGCACGTGGTGTGCAGGGACTTTATCCACTTGTACAAGTAACATTTACAGTTACAGAAATTACGGATCATTATCACATCCCGCTTTTGTTGGCGCCGAATGGTTATTCCACCTATAGGGGAAGTTGATTTTATGGCGATTGCTCTTGGCGAAAACCGTTACGGCAAGTCCCGCGTGCGATTGATGAAAGTCTTCAGGGATGGCGCGCGACACGAGGTCATCGAGTGGAATGTTGAGGTGTGGCTTGCCGGCGATTTTCGCGGTTGCTTCGAAGACGGCGATAACAGTCACATTCTGCCGACGGACACAATGAAGAACACGATTTACTCGCTGGCGCGCTCATCTTCCGCGAAATCGATGGAGGATTTTGGGCAGGAGCTGGTTTCGCGCTTCATCGAGAGCAATCCATATGCGGACGGCGCGAGTGCGCGCATCGTCGCCACTCCCTGGAGGGACATCCAAGACTTCCCGACAGCATTTACACATGCGAGTGACAAACTCGACACTACGGCAGTTACACTATCGCGCGTTGGCGTCAGCAGCATTTCATCGGGCTTCGAGGGGCTGTGGCTTCTGAAGACGGCGAAGTCGGCTTTCGCCGGGTATCTTAAAGACCGATTGACCACGCTTAAGGAAACGCACGACCGGTTGTTCGGCACGCTGGCGGCGGCGGAGTGGAGATACGCCAGAACTCACCTTGACTATGGTGCGCTGCGTCAGCGCGTCGAAAGCGCGCTTGTCAGTGCGTTCGCCGGGCATGACAGTCTCTCCGTTCAGCAGACGTTATATGCGATGGCAAAGAGAGCGCTGGAAGAGGTGAGCGAGATCGCCGATGTCCGTCTCCAAATGCCGAACAAGCATTGCAACCTCGTCGATTTGTCACCGTTTGGGCAGGACAATCCGAATGAGATTTTTGTGCCGACAGACGAACCGCATGGGTCGATCGAGGCTCGTGTATACAGAGACGATCCGCAGGTAGATTGAATGACGACGCTGGTAACTGGTTATCCCGGTCCCTCGCATGTCGACCTCGACAGGATCGCAGCGGCTGCGCTTGCCCGGTGCGAGACACTTGCCGAATGCTCGGAGTGCAAAGGCGCGATTACCCGAACGTTTCTATCGACAGCTATGGAGGCGTGTCATCTTCAGGTGCGCGAATGGATGGAGAGCGCCGGCATGACCATCAGCGTCGATCGGGCGGGCAATCTCCGCGGTTACTATGCGGCACATGATGAAGGACCGAGTTGCGAATCTGTGCCGCGACTGATTATCGGTTCGCATCTGGATTCGGTACCTAATGGCGGTCGCTACGACGGTGTCTTGGGTGTGATGATCGGGATCGGGTTGATAGGGGCGCTTGACGGGCGACGTTTCGGCTTCGGGGTTGAGGTAATCGGCTTCTCTGATGAGGAGGGAGTGCGCTACGGTTTTCCTTTCATCGGCAGCCGCTCAGTGAGCGGGACACTCCTTGCGCCGCATTTGGCGCGACGGGATGCAGACGGAGTTGCGATGTTTGCAGCGTTGGATCATTACGCGGCGTTGCACCCGGATGTTATCGATCCGCGTCTTCACCCGGCGACGCAGGGATATCTTGAGTTTCATATCGAGCAGGGCCCGGTACTTGAACACGCGGGGCTGGGGCTTGGTGTGGTTGAAACGATCGTCGGCCAAAGTCGCGCCGTGGTCACATTTCGCGGCAGGTCAGCTCACGCCGGGACGACGCCCATGTTTTTGCGGCATGATGCACTTGCTGCGGCAGCAGAATGGATTGTGGCTATTGAGGCGGCGGCAAGTTCGATGCCCGGCCTGGTTGCAACCACGGGCCAAATCTCATGTGAGCCGGGAGCGGCAAATGTAGTTTCGGGATTGGTCCGCTGCAGCCTGGACGTGCGTCACGGGTCGGACGAGATACGGCAGGCGGTAGTCAGGGAGTTTCTCGCTATGGCGCGCGCGATTGCACAGCGACGGGAGATCGAGCTCGAACACCTTATCCAATACGAGCAGCCAGCGGTGCAACTGGACTCATCCCTGATTGGGCTTGCGGACCGAGCGGTCGCGGGAGCAGGTATTTCTCCGCGGCACATGACCAGCGGGGCGGGTCATGATGCCATGATTATTGCTGCAAAGATTCCTGCGGCGATGATCTTCTTACGTAGCCCGGGGGGCATCAGTCATAATCCCGATGAAGCGGTTGCTGCCGAAGATGTTGGGTCAGCATTGCGCGCGGGCATGAATTTTCTCAGCCTATTTCAAGGCTATCTTGATCAATCGATGGAAAGCGAGCCAACGTCTTGCACCACTTAGGTCTCACACGCAGCGTGCGAAGAGCGAATCATGCGCTGCATACACCGGACGCGTTTATCCGGACGCACATTCCCGGAATGGTCAAGGCCGCAGCCATCGTTCATGCTTCGCCCGCGGTGGGTGCGGGGTTCGCGCAATATACCGCGGAGATGGAAGCCGGCGGAACGCTGGGCACATGTCCTTATCAGCGGTTTGTTTTTGTGCTGGAAGGCAGTGTTAAGGTCGAACTGGATACGCGTCATCACCTGCTGGGGAAGGATGACTATGCGTACTTGCCCCAAGGAACAGAGCATCGCGTTGTTGCGGCGCAAGCATCCCGCCTTGCGGTGATTGAGAAGGCTTATGAAACCGTTGAAGGGGTTTGTCCGCATGGACCTATCTTTGCAAGCGAACCAAAGGTTGCAGGGCAGCCGCTCATGGGCGATCCAGATCTGACGGTGCGCGGCCTTCTACCGGATACGATGGCCTTAGATTTTGCGGTCAATACCATGACGTATCAGCCCGGTGCGGCGCTAAGCATGGTTGAGGTCCACGTGATGGAGCACGGGTTGTTAATGCTTGAGGGAGGCGGCATTTACCGGCTCGATGACCAATGGTATCCGGTGACGGCGGGAGACTTCATCTGGATGGGCCCATATTGTCCGCAGTGGTTTGGAGCCATCGGAAAAACGCCGGCAAAATATCTGATCTACAAGGACTGGAACCGCCATCCACTGCGGTGAAAAGACTATGAAGCTCGAGATTGACGAACTGCGGGTGAGTCGCGAGATTGATACGCTGGCGGGGTTCTCTGATTCGGAGGCGCCTGCGGTCACACGGATTGTCTTCAGCGAGCAGGATAGAAAGGCCCGGGAGTGGCTCAAGGATCGTTGTCGGGAAGCAGGCCTGACCGTTCGCGAAGACGCCATCGGAAACACATTCGCCCGCTGGGCGGGCGCGAAGCCGGAACTACCGGCGGTCGCCACCGGTTCGCATGTGGACGCGATTCCACACGCGGGTAAATACGACGGCGTCGTGGGCGTGCTTGGTGGGCTGGAGGCGATTCGTGCGCTGCAGCGTGCCGGCTTTACACCGGAGCGGTCGGTCGAACTCGTCATCTTTACTTCCGAGGAACCGACGCGGTTCGGCATCGGCTGTCTGGGGAGCCGATTGATGTCGGGTGTCCTGGAGCCCCCTGCGGCGGCGGCGCTACACGACGCCGACGACAACCCGCTGGATGTGGTTCGGCAAGGTGCGGGTCTTGCGGGAGCGCTGGACAGCGTTCGATTGTCTGACGGAGAGTACGGGGCGTTTGTCGAGCTGCACATTGAGCAGGGCCCCATCCTCGAGCAGGAGCAGATTGCGGTTGGACTGGTCACGAGCATCGCCGCTCCGGCGAGCTTCCGCATTGTCATCAAGGGTGAGGGCGGCCATGCAGGCGGCAGACTTATGCCCGGACGTCGCGACGCCCTCTGTGCCGCGGCAGAGATCATCCTGGCGGTCGAGCGTGCGACAGTGAATACGGGTGCAGTCGACACCGTCGCGACCGTCGGCATCTGTCAAGTGCACCCCGGCGCCGTCAATTCCATCCCTAGCCGGGTCCAGTTGACAGTCGATCTGCGTGATACCGATGCGGCCCGGCGGGACGGGGTGCAAGGCGAGATCGAGTCCGTATGCCGAGAGGTGGCCGGACGGCGAGGCGTCTCCGTCAAGTTAGAAATAATCAATTCCGATCCCCCGGCGCAGTCGTCGCAGGAGATTCTGGCTGCACTGACGGCAGCGTGCGAGGCGGAGAGGGTCACCTTCCGGAGGATGGTCAGCCGGGCCTATCACGATTCGCTCTTCATCGCTCGGATTGCGCCGATAGCCATGTTGTTTATCCCGTGCCGAGGCGGGGTGAGCCATCGACCGGACGAGTACTCGTCGCCGGAGGAGATTTCCCGCGGCATCAAGGTGCTGGCGCGGACACTGGCTAGCCTCGCCGGCGACGGAAGCCAGAGTTGACCTGCCGGGCACGAAGTCCTTACCTTTACAGAAGACCCCACGCAAAAGAGGCATCACCATGCTGATCACTGTGCTCGATCTGGAGAAGGAGGCGCTCCGGTTCGACGTTACATTCGCTCCGGGCGCTATCGATTATGGAAGGGAAGCCACCCAGAAGGGCCCGCTTGCCGTGGAAGGACAGGCTGAGCTGCTCGAGGAAAGGCGCATCGGCGAAGCAAGGGGGGCGCTCCGGGTGGTTGAGGATATCCGGCTGCGAGGCGGTTATCAGGGTGAGTTTGAGATTCCCTGCGCGCGCTGCCTGGAGCCTGTGAACCACGCTCTGAAGGGCGAGTTTGACCTGCTGTTTCGGCCTGTAGGGGTGGATTCCGATGCTTCGGAGCGGGCAATCAGCACGCCGGAGACGGAAATCGGTTATTATCAAGATGGCGGTCTTGTGCTCGAAGACGTGGTGCGGGAACAGGTGTTTCTATCCCTGCCCGGGCGTTCGCTCTGCGGTGAGGACTGCAAGGGACTCTGCCCGCGCTGCGGTAAGAATCTGAACTCCGAATCCTGCAACTGCGATGCGGCTCCGGCCGATCCGCGATGGTCGGCGCTTTCAGATCTGGCCAGCCGGATGAAGACGTAATTTGACGGCCCACCCGGGTAGCGTCCACGGGACGCGTGAGCAAGGCGGGTGAGTGCCGGAGTAAGGAAAGGAATCAGCAATGCCTAATCCAAAGCGGCGCCATTCGAAGGCCCGCACCTCCAAGCGCCGTGCGCACGATGCGCTGACTGCTGTCGGCCTCTCGGAATGTCCTAACTGCCATGAGCGCAAGCTTCCGCATCGCGCCTGCCCCAAGTGCGGCAACTATAAGGGCCGCGACGTTCTCGAAGTCAAGGAAGCCAGCTAGCCTCACCCGATGCTGACTGACATCGCTCTCGATGCCATGGGCTCGGACAAGTCTCCGGAGCCCGAGCTGCGCGGAGCGATTCTCGCCTGCCGCCAACTGCCGGTAAGAGTGCACCTGGTGGGACCCGAGGATGTTCTGCGCAGAGGGCTGGCTACTGCCCTCGACGGGGAACGTCTGCCGATCCACATCATTCATGCGAGCGAGCATATCGGCATGGACGAGAAAGCGGCGCACGCCGTGCGCTCCAAGCGCGACAGCTCGATGCGCGTGGGGCTGAAGTTCGTCCGCGAGAAGAAAGTCGCGGGGTTCGTGACGGCCGGCAACACCGGGGCCGCCATGGCTACGGCCAAGATGGTGCTGGGCGCGCTGCCGGGTGTTGACCGGCCGGCGCTGGCCATCGTGGTGCCTACCCTGTCGGGCACGCCTTCGATCCTGCTCGACGTGGGCGCCAATGTCGACTGCAAGCCTCAGAACCTGGAGCAGTTCGCCGTTATGGGGGAGCTGTACGCACGCAGCGTGCTCAAGATCCCGCGGCCGCGTGTCGGCGTGCTATCCGTCGGCGAGGAAGAGGGCAAGGGCAACGAGCTGACCCGCGAGACCTATACCCTGCTGAAGCAGCTTCCCATCAACTTCATCGGCAACGTCGAGGGCCGGGACATTTACAACGGCAACTGCGACGTGATCGTCTGCGACGGTTTCGTCGGCAACGTCGCGCTCAAGACCTCCGAAGGGCTTACGCGGCTGGTGCGCGAGATGCTCAAGGTGTCGCTAACTACCACCGTGACCGCGCAGGTTGGTGCGCTCCTTTCCCGCAAAGCCTTCAACGCCTTCAAAAAGCGGCTCGATCCGTCGGAGTACGGCGGGGCTCCCCTGCTGGGGGTGCGCGGCGTGTGCATCATCGGGCACGGGTCGTCGAACGACCGGGCGATCATGAACGGGATCCGCGTCACGGCCGAGTTCGCATGGGCCGGGATCAACGACCGGATCGAACGTGAGTTCTCGGCGAGACCCCAGCCGCTGGGAGCGAACGGCCTTGGGCTGACACTTCAGTAGCCACCCCCTCCCCTCCCCCTGTACTTTGTAACCGATTCATTCTAAAATGGTTGCTTGTAACCGATTCATTCTGAACGAGATAGCTGACATCGATTCATTCCAAACGGTTTAAGGCGGATCAGAAGACGGTCTGCTGTAACCGTTTCATTCTAAACGGAATGACTGAGACTGGTTCATTCCTAAGGGGTTAGGACGCCAACAAATCGAAACGAGAAAGGCCCGGCTGTGCAGTCAGCCGGGCCTTTCTTATTCCTCTATTTCTATTTTAAGGGATTGGCGGAAATAGTCGGCCAGAAAAGCAGGGTGTAGGGGATAGGGTGTAGGGTGTAGAACTGCCTCGCCCTGGGTCAGCGCCCTACTGTCGGCGGAGGCCACCTTTTGGTATTGTTCTATTCTGCGTGAAGCAAGGGGTTCGCAGCCGGATATGGGACGCATCGAGAGGACGGTTTTTCTCAGCTATCGGCGGACGAATGCTCCCTGGGCGCTGGCCATCTCCCAGAATCTGACTCATCACGGCTATGACGTCTTCTTTGATTTCACTGGAATCAAAAGCGGTGCCTTCGAAAGCGCGATCCTTGGCAATATCGAGGCGCGAGCACACTTCGTGGTACTGCTGACGCCCTCTGCGCTCAAGCGTTGCGGCGAACCCGGAGACTGGCTACCGCGGGAAATCGAGAGAGCGCTTGAGCTGAAGCGAAACATTGTGCCGCTTATGCTGGAGGGATTCAGCTTCAAAACACGGAGCATTGCGCGGCAGCTTACGGGGACTCTCGCTGTGCTCAAGAGCTATCAGGCGCTCCCTGTGCCGGTCGAGTTCTTTGATGCGGCTATGAAGCGGTTACGCGAAGACTACCTGGCTGTGGCATTGGACGCGGTGAAGCATCCAGCAACCGTGGACGCGCGGGAAGCGGCGAGAGTGGAACAGGCGGCGGTGAAAGCCGCGCCCGCGGTGAAAAAGGAGGAGTTGACGGCGCAAGGATGTTTTGAGCGGGCCTTCAATGCGAGCGATCTCGACGAACAGATTCGCCTTTACGGCGAGGCGATCCGACTGCAACCTGATTTTGCCGAGGCCTTCAACAACCGGGGGGAACTGCGACGAAGACAAGGCGACATTGATGCCGCTCTCAAGGACCTTGCTGACGCCATCCGCCTCAAGCCCGATCTTGCCGAGGCCTTCTACAACCGGGGCATAGCGCGTAGAGCCCTAGGCGACCTGGAGGGTGCGCTCAGGGATTACACCGAGGCCATTCGTATGCATCCAGACTTTGCTGACGCCTTTGTCAACCGGGGCATTGCACGCTACGACCAAGGCGATATGGCGGGTGCGCTCCAGGACTACAACGAGGCCATCCGCCTCAAGCCCGACTATGCTTACCCCTTTACCGGCCGGGGCAATGTGCGCTATAGCAAAGGCGACCCGGATGGCGCGCTCCAGGATTACAACGAGGCCATCCGCCTCAAGCCCGACTATGCTTACCCCTTTAACGGCCGGGGCATTGTGCGCTATGGCAAAGGCGACCTGGATGGCGCGCTCAAGGATTACAACGAAGCCATTCGTCTCGAGCCCGACTATGCTGACGCCTACTACGGTCGCGCTCTGATATGGCGGGCGAGAGATAACCGGTCCTCGGCGATTGCTGATTTCCAGACATACCTCGACCTGGGAGGCGGTGTTAGAGACGGGTTCAAAGAAAAAGCGGAAGAGATGATTCGCGGCCTGAAGAAGTGATGAGCGCTGGCTCGGTGGTGCATCTCCTCACCCCGCGATCAGCGGGCGCCGAGTGTTCTATTGTCGAAGCGAGTTTCCGGGATGCCGGGAATCGATCGCTCCACGGCGAAGATGCGTCCTGAGTCGGGATACTTCTTCTGTTGTTCGGTGGTGAGGTTCATCGCGGCCGTCGTGATGAAGAGCGTCTTCAGGTCGTCTCCGCCGAAGGCGGCGCTGGATGTCTGGAGGGCTGAGGGTATCGCGATGGTTTCGACAAGAACGCCCTTGCCGTGCTCGTCGCGATAAACATCGATGCGGGATCCTCCCCACTTGGCGACATACAGTTGACCTTCGGCGTCGATGGTCATGCCGTCGGGAATGCCTCCGTCGTTGGGTAGGTCGACAAAGACCTGACGGTTTGTTGCGGCGCCGGTGTTGATGTCGTAGTCGAGGCGCCAGATCTTGTCGGTGCTGTCGTTGTAATACATTTTTGTGTTGTCGGGGCTCCAGGCGATGCCGTTCGAGATGTTGACCGGGTAGAGAATTTCGGTGAGGCGAAGCCCGGAGTCGAATCGGCCAAGCGAGCCGGTCCAGGGTAGTTTTTCGCTCTTGTTTTTGGTGCCCGCCCAGAGGCGTCCGGCCCGGTCGCATTTGCCATCGTTGGCGATGTTGTCGGGATTGTCGCGGCATGGCTTAGCCAGCAATTCCCTTCGGCCTGAATTGAACTCGAGGCGGAATATGCCTTCATCAGCGAGGCCCGCGATTACCCTGCCTTCGCGATCGAGAACGGCGAAGCCGACGGGCACGCCGGTGAAGATGGTATCGTGCGCCTGAGTTCGAAAGTCGTGGCGATGGATTTCGCAGGCAGCGATGTCGACGTAATGCAAGCGGCCGCTATCCCACATGGGTCCTTCGCCGAGCCTGGTGCGGGGCAACTCTTCGATAAGACGAACGCTCATGGCGCTTCCTTTTTGCTCTCTCGAGGAACGTGCTGAGGATACCGTATCTTGAAGGGACATATCTAAAAGACGGGGACTCTACTTATGGCTGAGAAGATTGTGGACGGCGTTCTTCACTTTCAGAAGGACGTCTATCCCGACTATCGCGATCTGTTTGAGAGGCTGGCACTGAGCCAGCGGCCGGATGCGCTGTTTATTACCTGCGCCGATTCGCGTATCGATCCGAACCTGCTGACGCAGAGCGATCCGGGTGAGTTGTTTATCTGCCGCGTGATTGGCAACGTTGTGCCGCCGTATCCGGGGGCGATTGGCGGGGTTTCGGCGACGGTGGAATATGCCGCGGCGGTGCTGCGGGTGCCGGAGATCATTGTCTGCGGGCATACGGATTGCGGGGTGATGAAGGCGGCGCTTCATCCCGAGGCGGTGCGGAAGTATCCTAGCATTGCGGCGTGGCTGCGCTATGTGGGGGTGGAGGAGCGGCAGGCGAATCCGAGCGCGGAGTTTTTGTTGGCACTTGCGGAGCGCAACGTGGTGGCGCAACTGAAGAATCTGCGGACGCATCCGGCGGTGGCGGCACGGCTGAAGGCTGGAGACCTGACGCTGCGCGGGTGGGTGTACCACATTGGCGCGGGGACGGTGACGGCCTGGGATGAGGGGCGCGGGGAGTTTCTGGAGATTCGGGAACAGGGGACAGAAGGCAGGGATCAGGGATTAGGGATTAGATCAGCACGGAGCAGATAGAGTTCCGATAAGTACCCGTGGTGACTATTTGTTAAGACAAAAGTGTTATTTGCGGTTGGCGCGATCAAGATAGGCTGGCCCCATGCGCCTGTTTGAGATTCTGCTGACGGTTTTTCTCCTGGTCAGCGCGTGCAGCCTGGTGTGGAGAAGGCTTCGGCCGGTTGTGTGGTTAATGGGCGACGCGTGCGTGCTGGTGGTGCACCTGATTCTCGAGGGCGGCCACTGGCAGATGATTCCTGTTTATGCGGGCGTGCTGGTGTTCGCCGGGGCGATTGCCCTGCGCGGCAGGGGATGGCGGATGGCGGGCGCGGCAGGAGTTGTGCTGCTGTGCGCGGCGAGCGTCGCGCAGTCGGCGCTGCTGCCGATGTTTCGACTGCCGGCGCCGACGGGGCCTTATCCGGTGGGAACGCGGACCATGCAGGTCAGGGCCGGAGGGCGGGATGTTGTGGTGACGGTGTGGTATCCGGCAGCGGCCTCGCACAGGCCGTTTGCGGCGTATCGAAGGCGCGAGGAGACGACGCGACAGTCTTCATATCAGGATGTGCTGCCGACCAACTCGCGGCTGGAGGCTCCGGTGGCGGAGGGGAGCTTTCCGGTGCTGCTGTTCAGTCCGGCGTGGGGCGGCCGGCGTACGCAGAACACGTACCTGACAGAGGACCTGGCGAGCCATGGCTATGTGGTCGCGGCGATGGATCATCCGGGGAATTCGGGGCCGACGGCGTATCGGGATGGACATGTGGATCAGCCGGCGACGGGCGACGCGGTGGATTTTGCGACGCTGAGCCTGGACGAGATCAACGCGGAAGGCGCGAAGGAAGTAGAGCGCGAGGCCACGGATGAGATTGGAGTGCTGGATGCGCTGGCGGGGATGAATCAGGACCGGGAAAGCCCTTTCTATCAGCGGCTGGATACGACGCGGGTGGGGGCGCTGGGGCATTCGTTCGGCGGTGCGGTGGGTGCAGAGGCGGCGATCGAGGACGGGCGCATAAAGGCGGCGCTGGATCTGGATGGGTCGCTGTTTGGGCGGATGCAGCGGGAGGGGTTGCCGAAGCCTTTCATGTTCATTGAGCAGGATCTGCCGGTATATGCCGATTCAGCGAAGCGGTCAGCTCCGGACCTGATTAACGATGCGCTGAACGCGGGCGATCTTGAGGCGATGAGGAAGTTCGGGGCGTACCGGATATTTCTGCATGGCTCGACGCACGAGAGCTTTACGGATCACAGCCTGTTTTCTCCGCTGGCGCGGCTGTCGGGAGTGGGAAGGATTCCGGCAGATCGCGAATACGCGATTGTGCGGGCGTATGCGCTGGCGTTTTTCGAGAAGACGCTCAAAGGCGCGGATCCCGCGCTGCTGAAGGAAGTGCCGGGGCCTAATCGGGAGGCGACGCTGCAGCTGATTCCGGCGGAGCAAATGCGAGGGAGTGGAGAATAAGCGAATTTCGCGTACACTGATGGCTCTCAGCTGATATTGCGTGATTTCGGGAGCCAGCGCAGGATGTCGCGGATTGTCCGTTGTTCATTGATACAGGCCACGAATGTTGAGGCCGCAGAAAGCTCGCTCGACACGATCAAGCAGGCGATGATCGAGAAGCACGTGGCGATGATTCGCCAGGCGGGCGCGGCGGGTGCGCAGATCGTGTGTCTGCAGGAGATTTTCTACGGGCCATATTTTTGCGCGGAGCAGACGACGCGCTGGTATGACTTTACGGAGCCGGTTCCGGACGGGCCGACGATCAAGCTGATGCAGGCGCTGGCAAAGGAGCTGAAGCTGGCGCTGGTGGTTCCGGTGTATGAGATCGAGGCCGATGGCCTTTACTACAACACGGCGGCGGTGATCGACCGCGAGGGGAAGTATCTCGGGAAGTATCGCAAGACGCATATTCCACATGTGGCGCCGGGCTTCTGGGAGAAGTTTTATTTTCGTCCGGGGAATCTGGGGTATCCGGTGTTTGATCTCGGATTCTGCAAAATCGGCGTCTATATCTGTTATGACCGGCACTTTCCCGAGGGAGCGCGGGCGCTGGGACTGAATGGCGCGGAGATCGTGTTTAACCCTTCGGCGACGGTGGCGGGTTTGAGCGAGTACCTCTGGAAACTGGAGCAGCCAGCGCACGCAGCGGCGAACGGATATTTTGTGGGCGCGATCAATCGCGTGGGGACGGAAGCGCCATGGAATATCGGCGAGTTCTATGGGCAGAGCTATTTCTGCGATCCGAGAGGGCAGATTTTTGCGCAGGCGTCGAGAGATAAAGACGAGGTGCTGACGGCGGATCTTGATCTGGACAAGATCGCCGAGGTGCGCAAGACGTGGCAGTTCTTTCGGGACCGGCGCCCGGATCAATATGGAGATCTCGTGAAGCCGTAGCAGTCAAAACGCAGGGGCCCATATGCGCGAACAGCATCCTATCATCGCCGAACGGTTTCCGGATCTGCATCCACCGTTTGCGCCACAGGCGGCGGTGATTGAGGCCAATCGGTGCCTGAATTGCTTTGACGCGCCGTGCACGGCGGCGTGCCCCACGCATATTGATGTGCCGAAGTTCATCAAGAAAATAGCCAGCGGGAATCTAAACGGATCGGCGCGGACGATTCTGGATGCGAATGTGCTGGGGGCGAGTTGCTCGCGGGTGTGTCCCGTGGACGTGCTGTGTGAGGGCGCGTGTGTGATGCATCACCACAACGAGCAGCCGATTGAGATCGGACGGCTGCAGCGGTTTGCGATGGATGCGTTTCATGCGCGCGGTGGCAAGCTGACGAAGAGATTTGAGGGAAGACGTCGAGGCAAAGTCGCGTGTATCGGCGCGGGTCCGGCATCGCTGGCGTGCGCGGCAGAGCTAGCGCAGCAGGGATTTGTGGTGACGGTGTTTGAGCGGCGGCCGCTGCCCGGTGGGCTGAATACTTACGGCGTGGCTGAGTACAAGCTGCCGGCGTGGTCGAGCCTGCGCGAGATTGAGCTGATCGAAGAGCTGGGCGTGGAGTTCCGGTTTGGCGCGGAGATTGATGCGGAGAAGCTGGCGGAGATCGAAGAGGATTTTGATCTGGTTTTTATTGGCGTGGGCCTGGGAGCGGGGCATGGGCTGAAGGTTCCGGGTGGCGATCACTCCGGTGTGATGGATGCGCTGGAGTTCATTGCCGCATATAAGACAGCAAAGATTACAAGTGCAACGGGCAAGGTGGCAGTGATTGGCGCCGGCAATACGGCAATCGATGCGGCGAATGCTGCGCGGCGGCTGGGCGCTGAGGATGTGTCCATTGTGTATCGGCGCAAACGAGAGAGCATGTCGGCGTTTGATTTTGAATACGAGCATGCGAAGCAGGAGGGGGTGCGGTTCCTGTGGCAGACCGTCCCGGTGCGGCTGAGTGCCGATGGCGGGATGCTCGAATTTCTGGAATGCGCACGAGTGGACGATGCCCTGCGGCCGGTTCCGGGATCGGAATTTTCACTGGCGTGCGATCTAATCATCACCGCGATCGGGCAGTCTCCTTTGCTTGAACTGCTGGAGAGCGTGAAGGGTGTCGCGCTGGAGAACGGGCGCGTGTTGATTGAGCGAGGGACGGGACAGACGACGAATCCTAAATATTTTGCTGGCGGCGATTGCGTGAATGGTGGGCGGGAAGTGGTGGATGCGGTTGCCGATGGGAAGCTCGCCGCGATTGCGATGGCGCGAGATCTGGAGGCGGCTTATGTCTGAGCGAACTCCGAGGCTTGACGTGAATCTTGCCGTGAATTTTGCCGGGATTGCGTCGCCGAATCCATTCTGGCTGGCGTCGGCTCCGCCGACGAATTGCGGCGAGCAGGTGATGCGCGCATTCGATGCGGGCTGGGGCGGCGCGGTGTGGAAGACGATTGGCGAGCAGGTGACGAATACGGCCTCGCGCTATTCATCGATCGACTGGAATGGGCAGCGCATGATGGGCCTGAACAACATTGAGCTGATCAGCGACCGGCCGCTCGATGTGAATCTGCGCGAGATCGCAGAGGTGAAGAAGCGCTATCCCACAAACGCTGTGATTGCGTCGCTGATGGTTGAGTCGAGGCGCGAAGCGTGGCACAGGATTGTGCAGCAGGCGGAAGACGCGGGCGCCGATGGGCTGGAACTGAATTTCGGATGTCCGCATGGCATGAGCGAGCGCGGGATGGGCGCGGCGGTGGGGCAGGTTCCGGAGTATGCGGAGATGATCACTGCGTGGGTGAAGGAGAAGGCGCGCACGCCGGTAATTGTGAAACTGACGCCGAATATCTCGGACATTCGCGTGATTGCGCGGGCGGCCAAACGCGGCGGCGCGGATGCGGTGTCGGCGATTAATACGATCAATTCGATCACTGGCATCGATCTCGACACGCTGACGCCGAGGCCGAACGTGGATGGCAAGTCGTCGCATGGCGGGTACTGCGGTCCGGCAGTGAAGCCCATCGCACTGAACATGGTGCAGCAGGTGGCGGGCGATGCGGAGGGAGCGCTTTACCCCACCACGCCAACAGCAGGCGTGTTGGGGACCCCTGCGCTGCCGATCTCGGGCATTGGCGGCATCGCGACGTGGAAGGATGCGGCGGAGTTTTTCCTGCTCGGCTGCGGGACGGTGCAGGTGTGCACGGCGGTGATGCACTACGGCTATCGCATCGTGGAGGACATGATTGAGGGCATGGAAGGATGGATGAGCGAGAAGGGCTTTGCGAGCATCGAAGACTTTCGCGGCCTGAGCCTGCCGCGTGTGACAGAGTGGAAACATCTCAATCTGAATTACAAGATCGTCGCGCGGATCGATGAAGCGAAGTGCATAGGGTGCGACCTGTGCTACATCGCGTGCTGGGATGGCGCGCATCAATGTATCCATCGCGACAGAATATCCGGGCGAGTGGACGGGCCGGTGGAATTGCACGAGACGCCGGCATCGATTGAGGCAGTAACGCGGGCGACGATTGCAGTCACGCCGATTCCCAAGCTCGATGCGTTTGCGCGGAATGGGGCAAAACATGTAACTCCGATGGAACGAATTCCGCGCGTGGATGAGACGGAGTGCGTGGGATGTAATTTGTGTTCGCTCGTGTGTCCCGTAGACGAGTGCATCACGATGGTTGAGGTTCCGACCGGGCTTGCGCCGGAGACGTGGGAAGAGCGGACAAATGGTGGGGTGGTTCGTGGCTGATCTGTACGCGGAACAAGCGAGGAAGTACAAACCAGATAAAACGCGGATCCTTTTTATTGCCGAAGCGCCGCCTAATTCAATAAATCGTTACTTCTACTTTGAAGATGTGCGGACAAACGATTGGCTCTGGATTGCGCTAATGAAGGCGCTTTTCCCAAACAAGTGGAAACGCGCTGGCAGTGAGCGTTCCCAAAAAGAACAGTGGTTGAAGAACTTTCAAGATTCAAGCTTTCGACTTATCGATGCGGTAAAGGTTCCTATATCGGGCAGTTCTCGACAAAGAATCGCAAGAATCAGAGAATCCGCAGATTCTTTAATTGCTGAAATTGGAGAGATTAACCCCGAATGCATAGTTCTAGTTAAAGCAACCGTCCATGAAGCTCTTTTCGAAAAATTCAAAGCGGCAGGTCTTCCCGTCGCTAATGAACAAGCCCTACCGTTTCCCGGGAGCGGCCACCAGACTGAATTTCACGCGAAGTTATCTGAGTTGGATTGTGTGAAGAAATTCGTTGAAGAGTCTGCTCATCGAAGAACCTATCAAGAACCACCGCTCGTGGGATTGCTGATTCGGAACGGAGTGGTGGTCAACGCGGATCGCACGATGTCCGCTGACGTGTTGGTTGAAGGCGGAACGATCCGCGAAGTGCGCGCGGGGATTGATCCCAAGGGACACACGGTCGTTGATGCCGCAGGACTGCTTGTCCTGCCGGGAGGCATCGACGCGCATACGCATCTCGACATGCCGTTTGGCGGGACGACTTCAGCCGATGACTTCGAGACGGGGACGCGGGCGGCGGCGATTGGTGGGACAACAACCATCGTGGACTTTGCCATCCAGGCGAAGGGCACGAAGATGCGCGACGCGCTCGATGCGTGGTGGAAGAAGGCTGAGGGGAAGGCGTGCATCGATTACGGGTTGCACATGATCGTGACCGACCTGGGCACGTCGGGCCTCGAGGACATGGACGACATGGTCAGCGAGGGCGTGGCCAGTTTCAAGCTATTCATGGCGTATCCCGGCGTGCTGATGGTGGATGATGCAACGATCTTTAAAGCGATGCAGCAGACAGCCAAGAACGGCGCGCTGATCTGCATGCACGCCGAGAACGGCAGCGTGATCGATGTGATCGTGCAGAAGGCGCTGGCCGAGGGCAAGAAGGCTCCGATCCATCACGCGCTGACACGACCCACGATTGCGGAGGCAGAGGCGGTGCATCGCGCCATCGTGATGGCGTCGCTGGCTGGTGTTCCGGTGTACATCGTGCATCTCTCAAGCGAAGACGCGCTGAATCAGGTGCGCGAAGCCCGGGATCGGGGTTTGCCGGCGTTTGCCGAGACGTGTCCGCAGTATCTGCTGCTGTCGATTGAAGACCACATGAAGGGCGAGAGTTTTGAGGATGCGAAGTATGTGTTCACTCCGCCGCTGCGGGAGAAGAAGAATCATCCCAAGCTGTGGGATGGGTTGAAGCACGATCATCTGCAGGTGGTGTCGACCGATCACTGCCCGTTTTGTTTTGCCGATCAGAAGATGCTGGGTAAGGATGATTTCACGAAGATTCCGAATGGCGGCCCGGGGATCGAGCACCGGATGCAGCTGATTCATCATCACGGCGTGAACTCGGGAAAGCTGACGCTGAACCGATTTGTCGAGATTACGTCGACAGCTCCGGCGCGGATCTTCGGGATGTATCCGAAGAAGGGGACGATTGCGGCGGGGAGCGATGCGGATATCGTGCTGTGGGATCCAAATGCGGAGCACACGATCAGCGCGGCGACGCACAACATGCGGGTCGACTACTCGATGTTTGAGGGCTTCAAGGTGCGGGGCAATGCGCGCCAGGTGTATTCGCGCGGCGAGCTGATTGTCGAGAACGGAAAGTATCTGGGCAAGGCGGGGCGCGGTAATTATCTGCGGCGCGCGGCGCGCGGAGGCGCATGGCAATAACGGAAACGCCTGCGGTCGAACGGTCGAGTCTGTGCAACGCGGACCTAGCGCCGACGACGGCTGCGCAGCGCACCTGGGGGACATACAACTACATCTCGCTGTGGTTCGCGATGTCGATGGAGGTGAGCACGTACATGCTCGCCTCGGGTCTGATTGCAGGTGGGATGAACTGGAAGCAGGCGATCGGCACGATTCTGCTGGGGAATCTGATCGTGCTGGTGCCGCTGCTCTTGAATGCGCATGCGGGCGCGAAATACGGGATTCCGTTTCCGGTGTTTGTGCGCGCGCCTTTTGGGGTGCGGGGCGCGAATGTGCCGGCGATTCTGCGAGCGATTGTGGCCTGCGGATGGTTTGGGATTCAGTCGTGGATTGGCGGCCAGGCGATTCACGCGATGCTGGTTGTGGTGTGGCCGGGAGTGGCGGCGGTGCCGTGGTCGGTGTGGGCGTGCTTCCTGGGATTCTGGGCGCTCAATATGGCGGTGGTGTGGAAGGGCGTCGAGAGCATCCGGTTCTTTCAGGGTTTTTCGGCTCCGTTCATGCTGGTGATGGCGCTGGCGTTGCTGGTGTTTGCGCTGGTGAAGGCGGGCGGGTTTGGGCCGATGCTGTCGGAGCCAAGCAAGTTCCACTCGACGGGCGCATTTCTGCGCTTCTTCTTTCCGTCGCTGACGGCGATGGTGGGCTACTGGGCGACGCTGGCGCTGAATATTCCGGACTTCACGCGGTACTCGAAGTCACAGAATTCGCAGGTGGTGGGGCAGGCGTTTGGGCTGCCGGTGGCGATGACGCTGTATTCGTTTATCGGCGTGGCGGTGACGTCGGCATCGGCGGTGATTTTCGGGCAGCCGATCTGGAGCCCGATTGAGCTGATGGGGCGATTCCATCAGCCATTTGTGGCGCTGATCGCGATGGTGGGTCTGCTGGTGGCGACACTGAATGTGAATGTCGCGGCGAATGTGGTGTCGCCGTCGAACGATATTTCGAATCTGAATCCGCAGCTGATCTCGTTTCGGACGGGCGGACTGATTACTGGCTTTCTGGGCCTGGCGATGATGCCTTGGAAGTTGATGGCGAGCTTCCACAACTATATTTTCGAATGGCTGATCGGATACTCGGCGCTGCTCGGCCCGGTGGCGGCAATCATGATCACGGACTACTTTCTGATTCGCGGCACGCGGCTCGATATGGATTCGCTCTACAGACGCGGCGGGATTTACGAGTACAGGAACGGGATCAATCCGCGGGCGATGATCGCGCTGGCGGCGGGCGTGGTCTGCGCGCTGACGGGGCGGTTCGTGCCGGCGGTACATCTGCTCTTTGACTATGCGTGGTTTACAGGATTCTTTGTGTCCGGCGCGGTGTATGTGGTGCTGATGCGGGGTGTGCGGAGCGCGGCTACGGACGCGGCGTTGGCGGTTGAAGAGGCCTGACTTTACAGGGCGGAATGGGCGGCGTATCGTCAGGAATTGTGGTTCGGGTGGCATTCCCCGGCGGGGAAGCTGCACTGGAGACAATATGAGCATCACGAATTTCCGCAGCGCCGACGCTGTTTCGGATAAAGCAACGGCAGGCGCGCAGGCGGTCACACCAAAGGTGACTTTCCAGACATTACAAGAGAAGAAGCAGGCGGGCAGGCCGATTACGGCACTGACGGCCTATGACTACGCGACTGCGCGGCTGGTGGATGAGGCGGGCTTGGACCTGATCCTGGTCGGCGACTCGCTGGCCATGGTGGTGATGGGCTACGACAGCACGCTGCCGGTGACGATGGAGGAGATGCTGCATCACACGCGCGCGGTGCGGCGGGCGGTGAAGCACGCGATTGTTGTCGCGGATATGCCTTTCGGGTCGTATCACGTGAGCGCGTCGGAGGGTGTGGCCAACGCGGCTCGGTTTGTGAAGGAAGCCGGTGCGGAGGCGGTGAAGATCGAAGGCGGCGCCGCGCGCTGCGAACTGGTACAGCGCCTGACCGAGGCGGAGATTCCGGTGGTGTGTCACCTGGGGCTGACGCCGCAGGCGGTACATCGCATGGGCGGCTACAAGGTGCAGGGCAAGACGCTGGCTGCAGCTGAAGAGCTGGCGCGCGATGCGCGGATGCTGGAAGCGGCGGGCGCGTCGATGATTGTGCTTGAAGGCATGCCGCGCGAGGTGGCGTCGATCATCACGTCGCAGCTGCATATTCCGACGATTGGCATTGGCGCGGGACCGGATTGCGATGGGCAGATTCTGGTCTTTCACGACCTGGTGAACCTGAGCTTCTCGCGGCCGGCCAAGTTTGTGCGGCAGTATGGGGATGCGGCGGGGCTGTTTCGCAACGCGATCGAGGGCTATGTGCACGATGTCGAGGAGCGGTCGTTTCCGGATGACGCGGAGAGCTACCACGTGTCGAGAGAAGTGATAGATGGGCTGAAGGCTCCTGAAGCCGGCGAGCCGTTGAGGGCTCCGTCGAAGGCGCACCTCGTCCGCAAAGCCTGATGCGGATCAGCAAAACAATTGCAGAAACGCGGGCGGCGCTGCGTGAATTGCGCGCGGCTGGCGGGCGTGTCGGGCTGGTTCCGACGATGGGGGCGTTGCATGCGGGCCATGTGTCGCTGGTTCGCGCGGCGCGAGAGCAGTGCGATGCGGTTGTGGTGTCGATCTTTGTGAATCCCACACAGTTTGGGCCGAATGAGGACTTCGCGAAGTATCCGCGGACCTGGGATGCGGATTGCGCGCTGCTGGAGAGAGAGGGCGTCGATCTGGTGTTTGCGCCGGGCGCGGAGGAGATGTATCCAGTTGGGGCGAGCACGTTTGTTGAAGTTGAAGGCGTGAGCGACAGGCTGGATGGAGTGTCGCGGCCCGGGCATTTTCGCGGCGTGTCGACGGTGGTGGCGAAGCTGTTTCATATTGTCGCTCCGGACAAGGCGTTCTTCGGGCAGAAGGATGCCGCGCAGGTGGCGGTGCTGCGCAGGATGGTCCGCGACCTGAATTTCGATCTGGAGCTGGTGGTGTGTCCTACGGTGCGGGAGGCTGATGGGCTGGCGCTCAGCTCGCGCAACCGGTACCTGTCAGCCGAGGAGCGGAAGGAGGCCCCGGTGTTGAGCCGGGCGCTGCGGCGGATCGAGGAGCGGGTGTCGCAGGGAGTGGTGGAGTCGGCGGCGTTGATTCGCGAGGCGCAGGCGGTGCTTGCCGCGGAGGCCGGGGTGCGAGTGGATTATTTCAGGATTGTCGATCCGGGTTCGCTCGACGATGTGGCCGATGTGCGCGGAGGGGCGTTGGTGGCGGTTGCGGCGGTGGTTGGAACGACGCGGCTGATCGACAATGTGATGATCCACATGATGGTGGCTGGGCCGCGCGAATAGGCTACTGGGGCTTCTGGTCGGGCATTGGAGGATGGTCGTGTTGTTGTCCCGGCATGGCGACCGGGGCGAAAGGCGCGGGCATGCTATTGCCGCGATGGCAGGTACCGCAGGTTACGGTCTTCTCGGCAGGAGTGGCATCGGGATCTTTCACCTGTGACAGGTATTTCGTATTGATCTCATTGGTCATGGCGATCATGGTGCGCGCGGTAGCCTTGTCAGGATTAGCGTCGGAGGCGTAGTCGGGCTTGTGCGTTGTCGGGTTACTGGCGTGGCAGAACTCGCACTCGACTCCGAGGGCTGCTGTATAGCTGCGCATGAGGGAGAGCAGGTCGGGAACAGCAATGTCCTTCGGAAGTACCTGCAGATTGGTTGGCTTGGGCATAGGCCGGCGCGGATGGGGCTGGGCTGGAGATTGCTGAGGCGCGGGAGTGGCGTCTTGTGCGGCGGCGGTGATTGCGAAGGGCGCGGTGGCAAAAAATAGAGCGGCTGCGGCGAGAGCGGCGGCAAAGTTGCGCGGCACGTGTTGATCCTCAGAGTTTTAGGAATTTTGGGAAAGCAGGCACTTGCTGGTCATTTTACATAGGACGCGGAATTCGGGACTTTCGACGTCACCGTCGCGAGCGATTCGAGATTACGGACGAGGGTGCTTTGGCTGATACAGGCCAAGTTCGGCGCCACTGGGCAGAGGCATCCGGGTGATCGATCCCCATCGTTCCTCCCGGACCTCGGAACATCGGACGCCCTTCTTTGCAAGGGAGACGATTTCGGCGCTCAGGTCGTCACACATGAAATAGAGTTCGTGGATGCCCTTTGCATCGGATGGGTGGAATGCGGCCTCCGCAGGCGGCAGCGCGAATATCAGCCAGCCGTGGCCGGCGTCCACGGAGTTGAGACCGAGGACATCGCGGAAGAAAGCGCGGTCCGCCTCAGGATCTTTGCTATAGACGACGAAGTGAGCGCCGGAAACCATCTTGCTCCGTTCCAACTGTCTGAAGCGAACTATCAAAACGAAACCGGCTCGAAGTGCGCGAACATTTGCTGGAACTCGGGCAGGCTTGCCGGAATTTCGTAAGTGCAGGTCTCCTCGAAGCGCTTCCACAGATCGAGGACTACCGGATTGGAGTGAGCACCGGCGATGGCTTCCTGGGAGACCCATTCGAAGACTTCGACAATTACGCCGGAGGCAGTGCGCATGACGATGGAGTGGCGATCGGTGACGAGTCCCTCGGCGCGCAGAGGCGGGAGGTGGTTGCGAACAAGCTCGACGAGGGCTTCTTCCTTGCCGGGTTTGGGCTTGTAGCAGGCGACCGAGATCGATCCCATAAGAGCTCTCGCACGAGAGGTGCCTTGAGCCGCGCCTTGAAAAGACGCGGCTCGGGAAGTGTACGGTCGGCTGTCGCGCCGGGTCAACTACCAAGTCCTTATCCAGCCTGGCGAAACGAGCGTCTAGGCCGGGAGGGTGTCGAACTCCTCCTCTTCGTCGAGTCCATGACGACGGAGGAGGTTGGGCAGATTCTGCGAAAAGGCGGAGCGCGGCATGACCATGTCGCATCCGGCCTCGATGGCCTTGGCCTTGAGGTCGCCCTGCAAATGCGAAAGGAAGCCGATGATCGAGGTTCCCTTTTTAAGCTTGGTGCGGAGCTTGGGAATCAACGTGAGCGGCTTGGCATTCGCGTTGTTGAGGTCGAAGACGATGAGCGACGGACGCTCATGCTCGGAGTCGGTAAGCCGGGCGATGACATCCTTGTCTGCCTTGACGAACGACACCTTGATGCCCAGCTTGCGCGACGTCTCCTGGATCTTGGCGAGGAAGAAGAGATCCTCGATGAAGCAGAAGATACGCGTGGGAGCGTCCTCGCGAATAGGGACGACGGGCTCGGGCGGAGCATAGAGCTCGTTCGCGTAGCCGTAACCATATCCGTTGGAGTGGCCGCCGCCGTTGACGTTGCCGTTGCGCAGCTCGATGGTGGACGGCGGAGAATCGGCGACATTGCCATTGACGGTGCGGTAGCTGTGATCCATGGGGCCGACAAAGACCTGCTGCTTGCGCTGCTTGTTCTTGCGGCGGCCACCGCCCTGCTGTCCGTTGCCGTTCCCGTTTTTCTGGAAGAAGCGATTCTGGCTAGAGGGCTTGGATTTCTGGCCTTGTCCGGGCTGATTGGGTTGATTCTGCTGGGGCGGTTGTCCGTTTGCCTGAGCGGCGGACTTGTTGCCTTTTCTTCTGCGACGCCGCCTGCGGTGTCCCTGATTCTGTCCCTGCGGAGCCTGCATCTCAGGCGGCTGGGCCTGAGGCTGAGGCTGGGACAGGTTCTGCTCTGTTGTCATGCGTGCACTTCCTGGTGCGATTTACTTGATGGACGGCAGCGGATTCCGGCGGAGGCGCTGCCCCCTTTTTCGCGTCAAACGATGCCGGAGAGTCGTGAACTTCGAGCGTGAAGCCGGAGGTCGGCACAAATGCTATGTGCTTCCGGGGAGCGACCAGGCGGCAGGACGGGCGGATTAACGGATCGCAATGGAGACAAATGCTTTGAAACCTTCAACCACAACCACGTGTGTTGTCATTCAACCGCGCACCAAGCCTAGAACTGCATTTATGCCGGCGTGGGCCACGGTGAGACGCGTCAGTTGAATTCCTGTTTGACTCTCGAGAATCGCGGCGAGCCCCTTCTCCGAAGGTTGGCGTCAGCCGCTCGATAGACAAAGATGATCCTATCCTAAAAACAGTTGGCTGGCAAGGGGTTCAACTTCCACAAAGGTGGTAGGAGGGTCAGAAAGAGAAAAGCCATCGCGATATGCGATGGCTTTTCGACCCACCTTCCGATGGCCAGTCACTGGCCTCCCTGAAAATGCCCGACCCTTCAGAACTTCGGGACTTGTTCGCTCCGGCCCGGGCTTAACCTCGTGGGGTTCTTGCTCTCGGTGGCCGGAACTGATTCGCATGGCTCCTCTCTTAAATGGGAGAGCCTGTGCGTCGCTGGCTGCCTACGTAATAAGCAATCGTTATGCCGTTCGAGACTTTCTTTTAAATGTTGGACTTACGATGTTTGTGCAAGGGTAAGAATCCTGAATCTGGAAGCGTTCGCCGCCGGAACTTCGTAAAACCATACCTGATCGATCGCAGAGCGGGATCACTCTAGCGCTGGCAGCGGGGGCAATAGTGGGTTCCCCGGCCTGCCAGGAGGGTGCGGCGAATGGGGGTTTCGCAGGTGAGACAGGGTTGGCCGGTGCGCATGTAGACGCAATGTTCGAGCTGGAAGAAGCCGGCCACGCCGTCGGCGTCCACGTAGTCGGAGACGGAGGAACCGCCGAGCGAGATGGCTTTCCGCAGGATGTTCTGCAGGGCGGCGTGGAGCTTGTCGAGCTGGGCGCGGGTGAGGCGTCCGGCGATGCGGGTGGGGCGGATTCCGGCGCGGAAGAGGCTTTCATCGGCGTAGATGTTGCCGACGCCGTGCAGGAGCTTCTGGTTGAGAAGGGCGGCCTTGATCGAGAGCTTGCGGCCGCGGAAGAGGGCCGCGAAGTCGGCGGCGGAGATGGTGAGGGGCTCAAGGCCGGGTCCGCGGAAGGGGGCGGAGGTGCCCGACTCGGCGGCGGAGTGGAGGGCAAGGCGGCCGAACCGGCGCGGATCGACGAAGCGGAGCTCGCGTCCGGAGCTGAGTGAGAGGACGGCGTGGGTGTGTGGAGGGGTGGGGACGTCGGCGGCGGATACGAGCAGACGGCCGGTCATGCCGAGGTGGACTATCCATTGGATGGGCATCTTGCCGCGGCTGAGGTCGAAGACGATGTGCTTGCCGACGCGGTGTACGAGGTCGATGCGGGCGCCGGTAAGGGCTTCGGCCATTGGGTCGGGGGGAGTCTTGAAGGGCTCCTTGTAGCGACTGAGCCAGACGGAGAGAATTCGCTCGCCGCGGATGCGTTCGTTGACGCCGCTGGCGACGGTTTCGACTTCGGGGAGTTCGGGCATCCAGTTCTTATTTTCGCAGAGGAGCCGGATGCCCATCCGGGCTAGGGTGTCGGGGCCTTCGGTGACTGCGCGGTGAGGCGGGCGAGGACGGTGTTGTCTTCGCCGCGGAGGAAGAGTGCAGAGCCGCGGATGCGGAAGCTGGTGGTGGCGCTGAGCGCCTTGAGGAAGGCCTGTTCGCGGGGCATAACGTCGCCGGGGCACGCCATCATGGTGCTGGCGACCTGGCGGAAACGGAGGGTCGAGCCGTCGAGCTCATAAGAGCCCATGATGCGGTTGCAGCCGCCAGATCCGGCGAGGCGTTTGGTGTCGGCGGCGAGTTCGATCCAGGCTTCGCTCCGGCCAGTTCCTGGTGTGACGGCTTCGCCATTTAATTGGGTGAGGGTCCAGTGGGTTCCGGTGAGAGACGCGGCGGAGGGCTTTGCGCCTGGCGGTTCGGGCTGGGGCTGCTGCAGGAGGATGTCGACGTGCTTCTCTGGTGCGCCCTGGGTGAGGACAGGGTAGGCGGCGGTGGAAGTGAAGAGGAGCTTATCACCGGAGCTGATGGTGGCGCGGATCCGGTAGCGGTGCGCGGGATTGAGGGCGGCGGGGTCGTACTTGACGTCGAAGGAGATGGGGACCTGCTGGCCGTTGGTGGGCACCTGCTCCTCGGCGATGGACGTCGCGGGCGCGTCGGCGTCTTCGATGACCAAGCGGACGACGGCGTCGGACGGCAGGGCGATGCGCTGGCGATAGGTCACGGTTCCGGTGACGGTGCTGGCGGAGTGTTCGGGCTCGGCGCTGCTCTGGGCGAGGGCCAGCGGAGCGGCGAAGAGCAGCAGGGCGACGATGGGGGTCCGATGCTTCATGGCGATTCCTGGGGTTTGGACGGGCGATCCCAATGTACGCGAGCGAAACGGGCTGCATCTACCCTTACATGATTCGCAAACTGAAGTCTGGTGAATTCCGGCTGTACTCGCGCAAGAAGGATGCGTCGACGGGCAAACGGCGTAATCTGGGTACCTTTTCCAGCCTGGAGAAGGCGAAGCAGCACGAGCGCGAGGTTCAGTACTTCAAGAAGCACTGAGGTGGCGGAGGATTGGTTTGGGTTGCAGAGGACCCGGGACCCCTCCCCCCTCAGATTTGTAACTCATTCATTCTGCGAAGCTTTTCGTCATCTCTTCCTGTAATTCATACATAATAAAATACTTACGTTCACTTCATAGAAAACAAATGACTTAGTTGGCCCTCATTGAAAATGCGAGAGTTCTTTCTTCGTCATTGATTTCAAAACGTTTATCGCGATTCTTCGGGCCTAAAACAAAAACCCGGCTGGTTGGCAGCCGGGCCTTTCTGTCTCTATTTCTATTGTAGCTTGCGGGCAAAAATTCTCGGCCAGGAAAAACAGGCTCAGGGCTCAGGGTTCATGGGCTCAGGATTCATGAATGTCAATCATCCATGCGGTTTTGTGCGCGCATTTTGTGCCGAGGAATTTAACGCGGCTCCGTTGACGTACCAAACGTATCGAGTGCATGCCATCGCAGAATCAAACCGTACGCGCGGCTGAAAGGGGCACCGCAGATCTACCATTCCCCACGCTGCTTTCGCAGACGCTGGTTGCGTTCACAATCGAGTTTGATAACGAGTTCGAGCACCGCATGCCGCATCGGACGACGCGTCAGAGTTCGGGTTACGGTCCGTGGCTGGCGTCGATGGCGACGAACTTCATGCAGGTGAGGTACGTGGGCGACGAGGGCGTGACGGTGAGCGAGCTGGAGCGGCTGGCGCGAACCACGACGAATCTGCGCGGCATGCAGCGGTGGGTTTACGTGGTTGTCGACGGCGGTCCGGCCGGTAAGAGATCTCAGAGTCCAAACAGGCGGCCGGTGGCGCGGCCGGGACGTGACTGGGTAGTTCGCCCGACGATCAAGGGCAAGATGGCTCGCGAGGTGTGGGGACCGCTTTTCGGCGTGATCGAGGAGCGATGGCAGGCGCGGTTTGGCAGGGATGAGATTAAGAGGCCGATGCCGCTGCCCGTCCTGCCTGGCGAGGGTGCTGCTGGCGTTTGCTATCGAGTTTGAGGGCGAGTCGGAGATTTCGCTCGCTATCGGAGCGAACGTGCTGCGGGTGCTCGATGAGCAGGGGGTGCGGGTGAGGGATCTTCCGCAGCTCAGCGGCGTGTCCAAAGAGGCGATCAGCATGGCGATGGGTGTGCTCGGGAAAAAAGGACTCGTCGTCGAGGCGGACCCAGCGGCGAGCCGTGTAAAAGTCGCGCGCCTTACGGGCACGGGAGTCGAGGCTCAGGATGCATATCGTCGACTCCTTGCAAAGATCGAGGAGCGCTGGCGGGAGCGGTTCGGCGAAGATGAGATACGCGAACTTCGGGCGGCGCTTGAAGTGCTGGTGGGTGAGCCGGGTGCGACCGTGTCGCCGCTGTTTCGCGGGCTGGAGCCCTATCCGGATGGCTGGCGCGCGTCGGTGCGCAGGCCTGATGTGCTGCCGCACTATCCCATGGTGCTGCACCGGGGCGGGTATCCGGATGGGAGTTGATGTGGGGCAGAAGTTTCCCTGATTGCTCACCCTGTAACTGCTGAGTCCTTTTGGTTCAAGTCCGAATTCAGAAGAGAAGGCGCCCAGAGCTTCCATACCCAGAAACCGATCGCGCCTTCACCCGCGATGATTAGAACTACAAAGACGTAGTTCGGCCAAAGGTGCCTATATTGGGCATAAAGCTTCCAATAGGGGGCTGCGCTTTGCTGAGCTCCTGCGTTGGCCGCATCCCATGTGAGCGGGCCGTCCGGAGAAGATTGAAATTTCCGGGTCCTCGTATCAAACAAGAAGCGACGGACACTGGATGTGTTGAAGTCAAATTGCGTTCCAGTGAATTGTTCATTGAAGAATTTCAAATTGATGATCGAACGAACGTAGCCTGGGCCTGCGACAGGTGCACCGGTCTCATAACCCGGAGCCTTGAAATAACCGTCATACGTGTTGTGACTGCCAAGGATGTATCCGTTGGGCAGAGTGACATAAGGATCAGGGCTTAAGCCGCAATCCTGATGAGCCACCTTATTGGAGATCTGAATGTGGATTAGAAAGGCAGCGACGAGCCAGAGTAGCGCAAGGAATGGAGCCATGGCCGTTACGGCGATCACTTGGCGCCGGCTTCGAGCTTCGTTCGGGACTCTTCGCTTTGCGAAGAAGAACAAAAGCAAAGACGAGACGCACGCGGTGACGAGAGCAAGAAATCCATAGGTCACAATCGCCATGAAAATTGCGAAGCCGGCCATCGGGCGATTCTAAACTGCGAAATGCTCGCTTCGGCAGCGCCTGCGCTCGGGCCTCCCACCCCAGCACGCCAACACAAGGGGCGCCAGGGCCCCGGGCCTGCGGCAGCGAGGTGCGGTCCTTCGGACCGGCTTGAGTCGCGGGGCAAAAGATCACCCCGGCGACCTGGACCCGTCGCCGGGGGACCCCGATAAGCCCCGCGCTTCTACCGGGCCTCGCGGTGCGAGGCTGGAGGTGCGCCAGTTCAGCATTGTTATTTCCCACCCTTCGCTGCGCGAAGGATGGGGCACCCTCGTTTTCGGTGGATCGGAGAATTAAGGACGGCCCACCCGCCGCGCGTCGGTTCGAAAGCGCCGATGTGCTGCCGCATTACCCCATGGTTCTGGATCGGGGCGGGTGTCCGGATGGGAGCTGATGGACGCAGCGCACTCGGGGTCAGGCTTTCACCTTGAAGCAGTGGCTTTGAAGTGGTTCAATGCCCGTGAGGTCAGGACATGATTCGAGTGAACTACTTCGTTATCGCTCTTGTAGTTGTTGTCGCGTTTGTTGCGAGCTCAGTCTGGTACAGCCCTCTTTTATTCGGCCGGGAGTTCCTGGAGCTGAGCGGTGTGAGTGCCAGCGCGAGTCCAAATCCAGTGAAGGTTGTATGCGAACTGATCCGCACATTCATCCTTGCCTATGTGATTGCCCAGCTCGTACTGCGGTTGAACGCACCTGACACCAAGGCTGCGGTAGGGCTGGGGCTCTGGCTATGGATTGGATTTCCGGTCATCCTGCTTACAGGGTCAATGCTGTGGCAGAACGTTCCGTGGAAGCTGGCAGCGATTCATGCGGGTGACTGGCTTATAAAACTTTTGCTCTTTACCGGTACGGTGGGCTGGTGGCGCAAAGATCGCCGCATCGTTGCACCTGGCCCGGCTATGGATGGAAACTGAATCACCGCCGGCCCTGGTCACGCTAGCGGCAGTCGCGTTCAAGGGCGTTGAGGGGGCGGATAAGTCGTTTCGACTACTCCTGCGCCCGGGCCACCCACCCCAGCCTGCGGCAGCGCGGTGCGCTGGGGACCCGGTTCGCGAAGGATGGGGAACCCTCGTTTGTGGTTTCGTTTGAGACGCCGCCCGTTCTAATAATCTTGATCACGTCGTGCTTTGTTGCAGGGGCGACGAGCATGCTCAGAATTCATAACTGGGCCCCGTATTCGGGGATGTGATTCCCTTTAAGCGCAAGTAGATCTGGGCCTTCCCAAGCACATGGGTCGCGTGTGCATATGCCTCCCAAAATATGTCGAATTTAGGCTCTGAATGGCCCGAGAATACAGCCATCTTGAGCAGGTCTGCATCGTTCATCTGTTTCAGTCCATCGATGCAGTAGTCGTAGGCTACCGTCAAACTCTTCATTACGCCCGTCTTCGTCAAGTCCATCGGCCGGTTGAACGCCGACTGAAACCGCTCCGGCGAGCGCGTTCTGAGAGCCATGGTGCAGGATAGAACGTTGACGAGCGCAATGTTCCCCATCTGGTCAGCAAACCCAAACTCGGCGTTGGGAGGTTTGAACGAGTAATTGCCTTCCGGCATAGCCTTCGCGACGGCGAGCGAAAGGTCTCTCGAGATCTGCCAGTGCTTCACGAGGTCATCGACTACAGTCCTGTTTGCATCTTCCCCATACAGTAGGTGGCCTACGCAAAAGCCGAGCGCACACAGGGTAATGATTTGCATGCACATTGATTGTTTCTTTGTACCGCTTATCATGGCATTTACCTACCAGTTCTGAGTTAGAGGGCTTTCTTCCAAGCTTGGCTCCCGCGCTGCTCCAGATTCAGGAGGAGTGCGCTCTTAGATCACTGAACGTCGCGGAGCGCGACAGCCTCCAACGTGCCCGTCTAAATTCCCAGCCCGATCTGTACCGCGATCGATTTGCTAAATCAGCGGAGATCGTGGAGAAGGACCGCCTCGGAAGTGGGCGTCCCAACCGTGAGCCCGAGCTTCTTGCCATCGGGCGATGGCCTGAGCCAGTACACGTACTTTCCCTGAAGGGTCGTCACCTTCACCGGAACAGCTCCATCGACCGGCTGCCGCCAGATGATGGTATCCGCCCCCGTCCTGGTGGTGTAGAACAGGCTCTTGTTGTCAGCCGAAAATGCGACTGGTCCTTCTGCATCACGAGTGGACGGGAGGCTCCGCACCTCCTGCAGTGAATCCGTTGAAATGATATGGAGCGGTGTACGGTTGCCGAGAGCAGCGGTGACAAGCGACTTGCCGTCGGGGGAGATATTGTGCCAAACGGCGGATGGAATGACTTTTTGCGCGGGCTCGCCCTGGAGAGGCTGGCGCATCAGAAGCGGATTACCCGAATCGCGATTATCGGCATAAAAGAGCCACTTGCCGTCCGCCGTGCATTCCGGGTACATGTCAACCGGCCCTTTTGTCAGCTGTGTCGGCTCGCTGCCGTCGAGATGCATTTTGTAGATGCTTAAAGCCCCGCCCAAAGTACTGCCGCTTACGACCAGCGCGTCCGGCCCACAGAGAGCAGAATGGGTGTAGTAATGACCTTTCGCAACATTGAGGGTGTTTATCTCGTTCTTGATCAAGTCGACGACACTCGGGCCGTTACTTATGTTCGATATGACGATTTTGTCGTTGTCCACCCAGGTGAACCAGTACAGGCTTCCGACCTGGTGCTCTTGCACGTGGGACGGGTCCGCCAACGAGAGCTCGGCAAATCTTGCGTTACGCTCGTATTGCGTTGTTGCGATGTTCCCGGCGTCCGACGTCAAATTGAGCCCCTGATATTCGCTCAGGTCGTTGGTGATCTGACGCAGGTTTCCGCCCGGATAGGAGAGAAATCCGATCTGTGTATTAGGGCGGGCCCTTGTCCATATGGTTGCAAATAGACCCTTGCCGCCTGGCGTCCAAACGAGATGCGGTAACCAACCGTTGCGCGCAGTCAACGAAGTCAGGGTCTGCCTCGACCCCGAGGGAAAGTCCAGAGTTTCGATTTTGCCGACGTCGTATTCAGTGATAGCGAACCTACCGTTGGGAGCGCAAGCGGCTGACGAGGGAAACGGCTTCTTGCCGTTCACCAGGACCTGTTCGTCGCCACCGTCTGCGCTGGCGCTGAGGAACTTGTAGGTGCCCGCCGCAACATCCTTGCGATAAAAGCATAATCGCTGGCCTCCACCAATGAAGCTGAGAGGGAGCGCCACATCCTCCAGAACACGAGTCGCCTGGCCACCGAGCACCGGTATTCGGTACACATCCTCCTGATCGGGCGTGGGGGTGCCCAGAGCATCAATCCGGAAATAGATGTAGCTGCCGTCCGGCGAGAAAATGACGTCCTGATATTTGTAGGCTGCATCCTGCAGGATCGGCCGTTCGCTGTTCGTCGGAATGTGGTGAAGTACCAGACTCTGCGCGCCGTTCGCGTCGCGGACCACAGCCGCCAGATAATTGCCGTCGGGCGAGATAGCGGTTAGCTCTACGTATTCGTTGTCAATCACTTTCTGGATGGAGTAGTGCTCGAATGGCACCTTCTCTTTCCGGATTACGACGAAGTACGCGACAGCGGCGAGCGCAAGAATTGCCGCTGCGCCGATTGACCCCGCAAGCACTTTGCTTCGCGAGCGCTTTCCCTCCGCGGGGACAGAGATCGGTGCGGCGCTGCCCGAGTCCGACAAGGCTTCCAGCGCAAACGCCAAATCCGATGCCGAGTGAAAACGTTGTTCAGGATTCTTCTCCAGGCAACGATGCACCACACGCTGCAGCCCTGGAGGGATGCTCTGCACAAGCTGCGAAATCGCGGGCGGGTCGTCGTTCAGGATGGCGGTCATGGTCTCGGCTGATGTGGACCGATGGAATGCCCGCGCACCGGTCAGCATCTCGTAAAGGATGGCTCCGAAGGCGAAGATGTCGGCTCGATGGTCGACCGCTTTCCCGCGCACCTGCTCGGGAGACATGTATCCCGCGGTGCCCATGACCATGCCAGGGTCAGTATTGCGGGTCATCGTCGGCGCGTTGCTGTCCGACTCGGGTTGGGGCTGCATTAACTTCGCGAGGCCGAAATCCAGGATCTTGATGCGGCCGTCCTTGGTGACGAAGAGATTCTCGGGCTTAAGGTCGCGGTGAACGATGCCCTGCTCGTGGGCTGCCGCCAGCCCATGAGCAATCTGGACAGCATAGTCGATCGTTTTGCGAATCAGCAGCGGGCCGCGTTGCAACACCTGGCGGAGCGTGCCCCCTTCCAGAAGCTCGGAAACCAGATACGGAGCACCTTCAAACACGCCGAACTGATACACCGCGAGGATGTTGGGATGGTTAAGAGCCGCGGCCGCCTGCGCTTCCTGCTCAAAACGATGGAGCCGGTCGGGATCCCGCGAAACAAAAGACGGCAGAACCTTGATCGCCACTTCACGTTTTAAGGCCGGGTCGCGGGCGCGGTACACTTCGCCCATTCCGCCCGCGCCGAGGAGGCCGAGCACTTCATAGCTGTCAAGTTTCGTGCCATGAGCTAACGGCATTGGTGAGGCGGATTATACCGCTCGCCTGTAAGGTGTGCGGCGGAGTCTGGCTACGATCCGCTATGCGCCTTCAGGCGAAGCTGTTGCCGCGAATCAAGCGCGCGTTGCGCTGATGACGTAGTAGGCCATCGGGCCGACGGGGAAGCCGACGAAGGGCAGCAGGATGGGCGCGAGGATGTTGTTCCAGCGGGCGCGGGTCATCCTGCGCTCTCCGAAGACAACGTTGGCGAGTTCTGCATCGCATGTGACCGATATCACGGCGCTCGATAGAACATGAGAGTAGCCTGTTGTTTGTGGGTAGATATTTCCTTGGTTAGTTAGCTGTCGTCCCTCGCAGTTGTGGCACTCAGAAGCCATCACCCACCGCACGGTCGCGAGAGGCCCTCCATCCCCAGTTCTGCTTAGGAGGCGCCATGAATATTTCTGGTCTCATCCATAGGGTAGTACGAATCATCAGCGACGCGTTCGTCGATAGCCTCGTGGATCGCAAGGCCATTTTTGTCTGGCATGGATGCATTGTCCTTGCAGTGGTGTCGTTCTACGGTCAAGCGCAAACCGTAACTGCGGACTTTGGCGGGCGGAGCGGGTCGACGGCCGTTGTGCCGAGTGGATTTTTTTCCGTGAGCGGCATCGGGGACCCTTTAGCTGATCCGGCTGCGATCGCCTCTTTAACATCAGCGGGACTCAACAGGACACGCTCTGGATTGGCCTTCAGCAGGTCTACGCAACCTCCACCCCAGACTTTCAGCGTGCTGGATTCGCAACTGCAGATCATAAGCGCATCAGGTGTCCATGCAATCGGTGTGATCTACGATACGCCGCCCTCGCTGGGATCGAATCAGTGCGGACCGCCGTCCGATATCAAGCGATGGGGTCAACTGGCAGCGTCGGTTGTAGCCCATGTGGATCGAAACTTTCCCGGGGTGTTGCTGGAATACGAGATCTGGAATGAGCCGGAATTGCCTACATCGCTATGTATAAGTGACGATACTACCCGTCTAAATACCTACGTCGCGATGTTCGCGGCTGCTGCCTCGGCGATGCATGCCCAGGCGCAGGCCGATGGTGTAACGATTCACACTGGCGGGCCGGTGATTTGCCATGTAGGGGAGGGAGGGGTGTGGATTCCCGCATTACTCAACAACGCATTGACTGCGCCCTACGTTGATTTCGTCAGCTTCCACATTTATATGACCGGTCAGACCAACATCGACAACGGGATGACATGGCAGGATTTGTACTCGCAGACCCAAGCCCTGCATGGCGGATTGGCCAACGCCTACACATGGATCGAGCCATTTGTGCGGGCTGGTCACCAGCCAAATCCTGCATCGACGCCAATTTATATCAGCGAATTCAATGAAAACTGGGCGTTTTCAGTTGACTGCTGCCGCAACGATCCAACCTATGGCCCTTTGTGGAACAGCCTGGCTGTTACCGATTTCCTCAACGTGGTGTACAGCGGCGCTACGGCAGTTCCGAGCCGGATTGTCTACTATAACGCGTCGGGCAAATACTTCTGTCTTCTGGGCGCCTGGGACGCCGATATGGACTGCGATGGATCAGAAATGCAGCCGTACCCTCAGCTCTATGCGTTCCAGTTGTTTGCGTCGCCCGACTATCTTGATCTGCAGGCGGGCGCGCACATGGCTGCTTCGGTTTCTCCGGTGAGCACGACATCGGGGCTGAGTGCAACCGCCTTCTATACGGCCAGCACGAACAGCGTGGTTGTGGTGAACCCCACCTCAACCGCCTATGCGGCGGTTACGGTTGCGTTTGAAAATCCGGGTCTGGCTTCCGTGGCGGGCAAGACACATCTGCTGGATGCTTCGCATGGCCAGATCGCGACCGAGGCGGTCAGCTTCAGCTCAATGCTCGGGAGATATTGGACGTCGGTTGCCGTGCCCGCATACGCGACGGTTGCTGTTTCCATGCAAGGCACTCCGGTCCCAGGCGCTCCGAGTGCGGAAGTGAGCGTCTCGCCGAGAGTTGGAAGCCATCCACTCAAGGTATCGATTGACTCATGGCAGAGCAGCGGCGGAGGAAGCGCGATGGTCGGCAGGACGATCGACTTCGGAGACGGCAAATGGGCGAACTGGACGGCATCGACTACTCATACCTATGCTGAGCCAGGAACCTATACGGTTGTTCTCAGCGTGAGAAACCAATCCGGTCAGCTTGCGAGCACGACCAGCGTGGTGACTGTTAAATAGTAACTGCGGACATTACAAATATTTCCTGGAGTGCGGCGCGACTATTTCCAGTGGTTGGCGTCGTCGTAGATGGCTTTGAGGTCAGAGCGAGTCAGGACCTTTTCCGCGCCGGGCTCGGATTTGATTGCATCCAGCAGGCGCACCGCCTGGGCATAATTGTAGGCAATCTGGGTGTGATCATTGCTGCCAGAAAGCCTGGCCGATTCGGCGAGCAGGTAGTAGATGCGGGCGCTGTCGAGACGCATGTCAGCTTTGTCCGCGGAGTTCAGTGCCTGTTGGAGATCGTGCTGCGCGTGGGCATAGTCCTTGATTCCGACTTCGGCCTCGGCGTAGGCGATGGCGGCGCGCAGCGAGAGATAGGCGCTGATGGAGCCATCGGATTTGAGCAGCGGGCGCAACATGGCGAGTGCCTCTTTGGCGCGGCCCTGCGCGATGGCGGCGTTGGCCACATTCAGCCGGGATTGCGCGATGATGTCGTTGTCCTTGATGCGCGCGGTGAGGCGCAGGGCGGACTGGTAGAGCTGGTCGGCGGCCTTGAGGTCGCCGCGGAAGAAGGCGACGTCGCCACGGGTATTGAGAATCAACGCGTTCAACGAATTGTTCTTGAGGTCGTTGGCGATGGCGTCGGCTTCGTCGAGGTGCTTTGCGGCATCGTCACTGCGTCCGGCACGGGCGAGAGTTGCAGCGAGGTCGGTGAGGAAGGTGGCCATGTCCGAGCCCTTTTCACCCTGGCTACGGAAGGCCGTGACGGCGTCCTGCATGGATTTGACTGCGGCTCCGAGGCGGCCCTGATATTGGAAGACGAGCCCCATCTGGTGAGAGACGACGGCGATCTGGTGGGCGTCGGTGGCCTGGCGTGCAAGGTCGAGCGCGCGAAGAAGCGCATTGACAGCCTGATCGTACTGGCCAGTGTGGGTGTAGACCTCTCCCAGCCCTTCGAGGGGAGCGGCGATGTCTCCGGGCACGCCAAGTTTTTCGCGAATCTGCAGCGCCTGCTGAAAGTTGGTGAGGGCGTTGTTGGTGTCGCCTTTGGCGAGATAAACGGCACCGAGGTTGGTGAGGCACAGGGCCTCTCCTCCCTGATCACCGATGCTACGCTGGATTTCCAATGCCTCCGTGTAGCGAGCAAGAGCCTGATCAAAGTCGCCGCGTTCCTGATAGAGCGTGCCCATTTCGAGCAGCGTGTCGCCCTGCTCTTCCTTCATGCCGATTTCGCGCAGGATGGCGAGGGCCTTGCTGTAGCTGGCGAGAGCGTCGTCGGACTTTCCATTGATCGCCTGGACCAGGGCGATCTCATCGAGCGCGGCGGCGACTCCGCGTTTCTGGCCGAGTTTCTGGTTGATGTCGAGGGATTGCTGGTAATCGCGCATCGCCTCGTCGGGCTTGTTGAGCAGCCGGTAGGAAATTCCGGTAGAGAGCAGGATGAGCGCCTTGAGCTCCTGATTGTCGACCTGAGTGGCGAGGGTCAGGCCCTGGCTGAGGTGGTTGAGCGCGGCTTCGGGATTCCCGAGGGTGTTTTCAATGACGCCCATTTCCCAGAGCGCCTTGATGTTGCGGGGATCGGCGGTGAGGATTTTTGCGAAGATGGCCCGGGCCTTGTTGTAATCGCCGGTATCTACGTAGAGCGTGCCGAGGTTGTACTGGACATCGACGTCGCCGGGCCAGCTGGTGGCGAGATTTTCATAAGCCTCGATCGCATCCTTGTTGTTCCTGAGAATGCGCGCGTAGTTGGCCTTGATGAGGTATTGCTCGGGGAGAGGGAGATTTTCGCTGGTGGCCAGTTCGACGGCGCGCCGGGCCGACTGCTCGGCATCATTGGTAAAGCCGAGCTCGGACTGCACTTCGGCGAGACGCGAGTGGGCCAGGGCGAACTGCGCGTCTTCGGTAGTTGCCGACTGGAAACTCTTGAGCGCGTCGAGGTTCTTGCCCTGGCGCATCTGGACAAGGCCCTCGTTATAGGAGCGCAGGGCGTCGACGGATGTGGAAGTGGGCTTGAAGGACTGCGCCTTCAGCTCCTCCAGCACATCGGGCGAGAGGGCGAGATTCTGGCGCACGGTTTCGGCCAGGGTGTCGATCGCGCCGGGGAGATCTTTGGGCAGAGCCTGCGCCTTGAGCGGGGTGGTCTGGTCGCGCTTCAAATCGCGGATGGTGCCGGTGATGATGATCTGATCGCCCGAGCGGGAGTACTGGCCTGAGACAATGACGTCCGCGTTGCAGCTTTCGGCGATGCGCCGCAGAGTGTCGGGGTCTATGTCGGTCTGCGGGAGAACTCGCAGATCGGCGAGGACCTGTTGCACGCGGTCGGGGGGCACGGCACCGAGATGTGCGGACTGGCCGATGTCGGTGCTGAGCATATCGGCGATGCTGGCGCCGATCCAGTCGTCCTTCTCGTCGCCGGAGGTGTTGTGGAAAGGCACAATGGCGAGCGCCGGGGGAGCGGGTGCGGCGGCCCCCGATTTCGCGGACGATCTGGAGGGCGAGAGATGAGTCGCCATGTAGCCGGCCACGACGGCGATGAGCAGGAGGGCTGCGGCTCCGCCCCCTATCCACCAGCGCTGCCTGACGGTCAATTGCCGGCGTGGACTGGAGTAGCTGGGTAGCGCAACAGCGATCGAGCCGGAGGAGGTTTTGCCTCTCCACTTGTTGAGATCGGCAAGAAGCTCGGATGCGGACTGGTAGCGGAGGTTGACGTCGCGCTCCAGGCAGCGGTTGACGATGCGGTCGAGCGGTCCGGAGATGCTGCTGTCGTGATGGGAAACGGGGACGGCGCGCTCCTGCGTCCGCTTGATGAGGCTGGCAAGTGCGCTGTCGGCGCGGAAGGGGGTTTGTCCGGTGAGCAGCTCGTAGAAGATGAGGCCTAGGGAGAAGATGTCGGAGCGCTGATCGAGCGGCTTGCCAAGCGCCTGCTCGGGCGACATGTATTCCATGGTGCCGACGAGCGCCCCGGTCTGCGTCATGCCGTCGCCTTCGAGGGTGCGCGCAAGGCCGAAGTCCATGACCAGGATGCGGCCATTCGGGTCGCGCATGATGTTCTGCGGCTTCAGGTCGCGATGAATGACGCCGACGGCGTGCGCAGCTTCGAGAGCCTTCGAGGCCTGCTGGATGATATCGACGGCCTCTTCAGCGGGCAGCTTCTGGCGCTCATGGATGAGGGTGCGAAGGTCGATGCCTTCGACGTACTCCATGGTGATGAACTTCATGCCGTCGGCTTCGCCGAGGTCGTAGATGCGGATGACGTTGCGGTGCGTGACCTGGGTGGAGAGGATGAGCTCCTGCTTGAAGCGCTCAATGATGGCGGAGTTGCCGGCGTATTCGCGGCGGATGGTCTTGAGCGCAATGATGCGATTCAGCTCGATGTCGCGCGCCTTGTAGACGGCTCCCATGCCGCCCTCGCCGAGCAGCGAGAGGATTTCATAGCGCTGGCCGAGGACGTGGCCGGGCTCGAGCACGGGCTGGCCACCGAACATCGAATCGCTCATGGTGCGGCTGGAAGAAAGGGGAGCCGGAGTCTGGCGTAGCGGCGACGGGCCCATGTAAGTTGGCGCGTCGCTGGGCGGCGTGACTTCGGGAGACGAGCTTTCCCCTTTGAACGGCGTGCGCAAGCCGCCGTTCGCCCCCTTAGGGAGGTCGTCCTGCGGGGGAAGTCCTCTTCTATAGTCGTCGATGATTTCCGCGCTCCCACCGCTAGATGGCACAAACCCTTGAAGCTAATGCTACATGGAGGGCGGCGAACGAGGTCAGTATATAACGTCGGTCACCTGGAAGATGGTGATTCCGACAACCTATTTGTTGCGACTGTGGTGACGATTACCAGAGTTACAGTTACCACACACGATGATTATTCGGAGAGGATGGGCTCCGGCTCGTCCTCGGTCTTTGGGCAGAGGTCTTTGTGGCTCTCCAGAAAACGGACGCAGGCGTTCCAGCGCAGGATAGCGTCATCGTTGCCGGAGGGACGGAGGCGCTCGGCTTCTTCGAAGAGGTGAAGGGCTTTCACGAGCCAGTCATAGATGTAGTTCGAGGAGCCGGGTCCGCCGGTGCGATAGCCGGCCTTGGCGCGGCGCTCCCAGGCGATTCCGGAATAGTAGGCGCGATCGTAGGGCGATTCGAGGGCGGGGATGGCCTCGATGGCGCGCGCGAAAGAGGCGGGGTCGTGAGGGATCTCGTCGGTGAGAGCAAGAATGAGGCTGACCCGGGCATGGCGATTGGCGGGGTCGATAACGAGAATGTCGCGGCAGATGCTTTCGGCCTCCGTCGGCTCGTGGAGAAGGCGGTAGCGCTCGGCCCTGGCGAGCGCGACCTGGATGCTCTCAGGGGAGATGGGCTTAAGGGTGAACATGCGATGACCTCCTGGTTCGGTCCCTAAATGATGTGAAAGAGCTGCTTGAGCGGATCGAAATAACGGTCGACTACGCGCTCTTTCAGCGGGATGATCGCGTTCTCGGTAATGGTAATCGACTCGGGGCAGACCTTGCGGCAACAGGTGGTGATGTTGCAGTAACCGATGCTGTGTTTCTTCCTGAGGTCGCTGACCCGGTCTTCGATGTCGAGCGGGTGCATTTCGAGCGCGGCGGCATAGACGAGCAGGCGCGGGCCGATGAATTCGTCCTGCTTGTGGTGCTCCCGCAGGACGTGGCAGACGTCCTGGCAGAGGAAGCATTCGATGCACTTGCGGAACTCCTGCACGCGTTCGACGTCGGCCTGCTGCATGCGCCAGGTGCCGTCATCTGAATCGGGGGTGCGCGGCTTGAAAGGCTTGATGGTTTTCTTGGCGCGATAATTCCAGGACACGTCAGTGACCAGGTCGCGGATGACCGGGAAGGTGTGCATGGGCTCGAGCGTGACCGGCTCGTCGAGGTTGAGGTTCGAGAGGCGCGTCATGCACATGAGTTTGGGCATGCCGTTGATTTCAGCGGAACAGGAGCCGCACTTTCCGGCTTTGCAGTTCCAGCGAACGGCGAGATCGGGAGCCTGTTGTGCCTGAATGCGGTGCACGGCGTCGAGGACGACCATGCCTTCTTCGACGGGGGTGGAGTAGTCGGTGAAGGTGCCGGCAGAGGGGTCTCCGCGCCAGATGCGGAAGGTTGCGTTGGCCATAGAGTCGTCTCCTAGTTCATCCCTCAGCGGCTAAAGCCGCTCGGGAATGACAGCCTTTATGGACGGGCTGAAGCCCGTCCCCTTCAAAGACACAATGAAGGGATCGCCGGCCCACTCAAGCCAACACCTGGCTTGAATGGGGCACCGTCGGTACTTTGCGTGCGCGAGCATCTTATTTCATCTTCGACTCATTTCATTTCTTCGATGATGGCTTTGAGCGCGTCGGGGATGGGCGCGATGAAGCGCTTCTCGATGAGCATCTCGCCGTCGTGTCCGAGCTTCACGACGATATTGTGCCTGCCCCAGTCGGCGTCTTTGTCGGGGAAGTCTTCGCGGAACTGGGCGCCGCGGCTTTCTTTACGAAGGATAGCCGCGTGAGTGATGGCCTCGGAGACGATGAGCATGCTAGAGAGGTCCATCGCGGTGTGCCATCCATTGTTGTACTGGCGATTGCCGCCGATGCCGGTGCGGCCGGCACGTGCCTCGAGCTGGGTGATTCTGTCGAGAGCCTCTTCCATTTCGCTCTCGGTGCGGACGATGCCGACGAGAGCCTGCATGGTGTCCTGCAGGTCGTATTGAATCTGGTAGGGGTTTTCGCCGGAGAGTCCGCGATCGAAGGGCGCGAGCGCGGCGGCGGCGACGGCCTGGAGCTGGTCGTCGTTAATGCTTACCGGTGAGTTGTTGCTGCGGGCGAATTCGGCGGCGTAGCGGCCGGCGCGGCGTCCGAAGACAACCAGATCCGACAGCGAGTTGCCGCCGAGGCGATTCGCGCCGTGGAGTCCGGCGGCGGCTTCGCCAGCGGCGAAGAGGCCGGGGACGGTGGTCATCTGCGAGTCGCCGTCGACGCGGATGCCGCCCATCATGTAGTGGGTAGTGGGCCCGACTTCCATCGGCTCTTTGGTGATGTCGAGGTCGGCAAGATGCTTGAACTGGTGGTACATGCTGGGCAGCTTGCGCACAATGTGCTCTTCGGCTTTGGAGATGCGGTCCTTGATCCAAGCGATGTCGAGATAGACGCCACCGTGGGGCGATCCGCGGCCGGCTTTGACTTCTCGATTAATGCAGCGGGCTACGTGGTCGCGGGTCAGGAGCTCGGGGGGCCGGCGGGCGTTTTTGTCTCCCTGGGTGTAGCGCCAGCCCTCCTCTTCGTTGTCGGCGGTGTGGTCTTTGTAGTTGTCGGGAATGTCATCGAACATGAAGCGGCGGCCTTCGCTGTTGCGGAGGACTCCGCCTTCGCCGCGCACGCCTTCGGTAACGAGGATGCCGGCGACGCTGATGGGCCAGACCATGCCGGTGGGATGAAACTGCACGAACTCCATGTCCTGCAGCTCGGCTCCGGCGCGATAGGCGAGGGCAAGGCCGTCACCGGTGTACTCCCAGCTATTGCTGGTGACTTTGAAGGCGCGGCCGATGCCTCCGGTGGCGATGACGACGGCTTTGGCCTGCCAGAGTTGGAAGAGACCTTTCTCGCGATCGTAGCCGGCGGCGCCGACGACACGGCCGGAGTCCATGAGCAGGTCGAGGACGGTGCACTCCATGTGTACTTCCATGCCGCAGTGGATGCCGTGGTCCTGCAGGGTGCGGATCATTTCGAGGCCGGTGCGGTCTCCGACGTGGGCGAGGCGCGGATATTTGTGACCGCCAAAGTTACGTTGCAGGATGCGCCCGTCCTTGGTGCGGTCGAAGAGCGCGCCCCAGGCTTCGAGCTCGCGGACGCACTCGGGAGCCTCTCTCGCGTGGAGCTCGGCCATGCGCCAGTTGTTGAGGTACTGCCCTCCGCGCATGGTGTCAGCGAAGTGGACGCGCCAACTGTCGCGGTCGTCGACATTGGCGAGGGCGGCGGCGATTCCGCCTTCGGCCATAACGGTGTGGGCTTTGCCGAGGAGAGATTTGCAGACGACGCCGACTTTTGCGCCGGACGCCGCGGCTTCAATGGCAGCGCGTAGACCGGCGCCGCCTGCGCCGATGACCAGGACATCGTAGGAGAAACGCTGGAACTCGGGCATCTACACTGTTCTCCCCGGGGTCATTTACAGGATTCTCCAGTCGTGCCAGATGCCCATGGCGCAGAGGCGGACGTAGATGTCGGAGAAGCCGACGGAGATGAGGCTGGCCCACGCCCAGCGCATGTGTCCGCGATTGAGGCAGCTCACGCAGTCGTAGAGTTTGTGGCGGACGGGATGTTCGGAGATAGTATCGAGCCCGCCTCCGGCGAGATGTCGGAAGGCGTGGCAGCCGAAGATGTATCCAGCGAGGAGGACGACGTTGACGACGAGAACGATGGTTCCGACGCCGATGCCGAAATGGCCGTCAAAGTTGAAGGCGACGATGGCGTCCCACACCAGGAAGGCCCAGACGATGTAGGAGAGGCGCAGGAAGTTACGGTGAAAATTCTGGAGGATCAGCGGGAAGCTTCGCTCGCCGAGGTACTTTTTGCGCGGCTCGCCGACGGCGCAGGAGGGCGGATCGGCCCAGAAGGATTTGTAGTAAGCTCCGCGATAGTAGTAGCAGGTGAGGCGGAAGAGGCCAGGAATCCAGAGGATGAAGAACGCAGGTGAGAACGGGAGGAAGCTCGGATACCAGGAAGGCTTGGGTCCAAAGAGGGCGTGTGGCGAGCTGCCGAAGAGCTCCGGCGAGTAGAACGGGGAGATGTAAGGGCCGAAGGTGTAGTAGTTGTTCTGGAAGGCCGCCCAGGTGGAGTAGACGATGAAAGCTGTGAATCCGAGAAAGACTACGGTGGGCGAAAGCCACCAGGCATCGCGCCGGGACGTCTGGCCGAACCTGCCGCCTTTCCAGACGACATCGGGAGCTGCCATCTTCTCCTCCACAGCTTTGAGCCCAGCAAAAGAGGCATCTTCGCCGCTGGCACGGGATTATAGCAAGCGACGACAACGGCGATCATGCGAAGTCAGGATTCGGCAGTGCTCAGCTTGAATTGCAGGGGGTGGGGACCTAAAACTGCATGGGTGGCAGCGGAAAGTCCTCGCAGCGGTGGGCGGTGAACGCGGCTTGCCCTGCACCCATATCGTCACATTCGAGACGATGCGTCCACGTACAACGGCCACACGTATAGACGGTCAATCCTTCGAGCAGGTGAATCCTGCATTGAAACCGCTGGGGTTCGTCTGATCTCGCGGACAACGGTAACCGGGGCTTGGAGGTGGATCTGGCCATCGCAAGCAGCGAAAAAGCTGTTCCTTCTCTGCTTTCAATTTGATGAATACCTCGTCGCTCTATGCGAGCGCCAATTTGCGCCAAAGCTCTCACAGTTCCAGATGCGGAAGATGTGTCGGCGTGGCTGAGTCAGTTACTCAATTCTCTTCTGGTAGCCGCGCTCGCGGGGGAAAGGCGTGCCGGGCTCATCAGGCCGGTTTGGTCTGGATGTGCTCCGGTTGCAGGCCCATGCCGACGAAGTGGGCCGCGGAACGCTGGGATCGGGGCAGGGCGGTCGCGATGCGCAGCAGAAGTGCGGGCTTGACGGGGCCGGGATTTTGCAGGACGCGGTTGAGGACGCGGTGCGCGAGAACCTGTACCCGCTGCGTGTTGTGGACGGCGCTTTCGCGATAACGCTGGACCTGTTCGAGGTGCTCGGAGGTAAGGGTGACGGTGCGGAGCGGTTCGGTCAGCAGATTGGCGGTAGCGACGGCGTCCTGCACGGCGATGTTGATGCCGATGCCGCCGACGGGCGACATGGCGTGGGCGGCGTCTCCGATGCAGAGGAGGCCGGGACGCGACCAGCGTTCGAGGTGATTGATCTGCACGGAGAGAAGCTTGACCTTGTCCCATGAGTCGATCTCGGCGGCGCGGCCGGCGAGGAAGGGGACGATGCGTTCGAGATTGGCGTGGAATTTGTCGAGGCCGCCCTGCTGAATCTGATCAAAGCCGCCTTTGGCGATGATGTAGGCGGTCTGGAAGTAGTCGATGCGGTTGATCAAGACGATGAGGCGTCCGTAGTTGACGTAGCCGACTCCGATTTCCGGGTCCGAGGGCTGGCGCGAGATATGGAACCAGAGGACGTCGATTGGTACGCCTTCTTCCGCGAGCGGCAGATGAGCGGCTTCGCGTGAGACGGCGTGACGGCCGTCGCAGCCGACGGTGAGGTTGACGCGGATCTCCTGCGGGCCGTCGGGTGTGTTGCAGCGGACGCCCCGGATCGCTCCGTCTTCTTCTATGAGGCCGGTGGCCTCCCATCCCAGGCGGAGAGTGAAGCTTTGGTAACGCGATGCTTCCTCGGAGAGAAAGTTCAACAGGTCCCATTGCGGCATGAGAGCGATGAATTTTGCATGCGTAGGAAGGTGCGTGAAGTCGCCAATCTCGAACCTTTCACCTCCGACCATCGCGGCAATGTGGTCGATCTTCGTATGGCGAATCTGGAGGAGTTTGTCGAGGAGGCCGAGCTCGTACATCAGTTCGAGCGTGGAGGGATGGATGGTGTCGCCGCGGAAGTCGCGGAAGAAGTCCTTGTGCTTTTCGAGGACGGTGACGGGGAGTCCGGCGCGGGCGAGCAGCAGGCCGAACATGACTCCGGCCGGGCCTCCGCCGATGATGCATGTAGTCTGCATGGTTCTCTCACTATAGTTGCCGTGATCACTATAGATGCCGCGATGACCACCCCGTTTTGCCGCGAAGGAGGCGTGTGCGGATTAGTTGACCGAAGTTTGGTGAACGGGCTCGCTGATGCGCAGGTCGTTGATGTGAAGGTCACTTATTTGAAGGTCGCTGATGCGAAGAACGAGGCACTTCGCCGCTCCGCCGGCTTTCAGGAATTCGGAAAGCTTTACTTGTATCACGCGAAAGCCGCGCGATTCGAGCTGGGCGCAGAGGTGCGGGCTGATCTCGTTCAGGAGAATTGTCTGGCCGACGTTGACCGCATTGCAGGCGAAGCGGAGGGCGTCGGTTTCGTTCACGGCGATGCGGTGTGACGCGGAGTAGTGGGCCTCGATGAGAGCGCGGGACGGCGAATCGAAAGCAGGCAGGTAGTACATCAGGTCGCCGTTTGAGAGCGGGCAGAAGCAGGTGTCGAGGTGATAGAAGCGGGGATCGATGAGGCCAAGGGAGAGAACTTCGACGGCCCAGGTCTCGGTCAGGTAGCGATGGCTGGTGGCGCGGGTGCGGAGGCCGTGTCCGGCCCAGAGGCGGCTGCCATCGGCGCCAAAGAGGGCGTCGCCCTCGCCTTCGAAGGGAGTGGCGCGGGGGATTTCGCGGATGGAGAAGCCGAAGTCGCTGAACCACTTGCGGAAGTGCGGCTCCTCGCCCTGGCGTTCGGGATGGTGGAAGCTGCTGAGCGCGACGATGCCGTTGCGGACCAGTCCGGCGTTGGCGGTAAAGACCATGTCGGGCGAGCCGGGCTGAGGCTCGACGAGCAGGACGTCGGCTATTTGTGAGAGCGCGGCGTGCAACTGCTCCCACTGGGCGGCGGCGTGCTCGGGGGATGAGCGGTGGATGTTGCCCTCCATCCACGGGTTAATGACGTAGTTGACGTCGTAGAGTTTCGGCGGGCACATCAGGAAGGCGGGTTTGCCGGTTCCCATGCGTGTCTCCTTGCCAGAGTTTCCCCTGACTTTTGAGGCTCGTCAATATGAAAGAAAATACAGGGGAAAACGCATAAAGATGCAGCGGAAATTGTGCAGAATTTTCAACGTAGATCAATCAGTTGATTGACATTCAATCAATCAGTTGATAAATTGCTCACATGGCTGAAAGTGCGGATGTTGTGCCGGAGCAGTCTTCGGCACAGTTTTCGATCAGGGAGTACTTTTCGGGGCTGCTCAATCCGGTGGACGACGCCGGGAAGCGCAGACTTGCGCTGCTGCAGGCGACGTTTGATGTGATCGCCGAGGCGGGCTTTGAGGGGCTGCGCACGCGAGCGGTCGCGGATCGGGCGGGGGTCAACATTGCAACGCTGCACTACTACTTTCCTGGCAAGCAGGCGCTGATCGAAGGGCTGGCGCAGTTTCTGGGGGCGAAATTTGTCCTGCTGCATGGTCCGGCGCCGGAGCCGAGCGGATTTCCAGCGGTCGACCGGCTGCGACAGGAGTTCTCCGATGGCGAGTTCTATTTCGAGCATGAGCCGAAGATGCTGCTGGTGATGGAAGAGCTGGGGCTGCGCGGCAGGCGAGACGTGGAGGTCCAAAAGGTGGTGGAGATGATGAATGGGCACTGGAAGCGGGGCCTGGAACAGATGGTCGAGGCCGGCCTTGCCGAGGGCACATTCCGGCAGGATCTCAGCAAGGACGAGATACTCGCCTTGCTCATGTGCATGATGTCAGGCGCAGCGATCTGCCGGGGAGACGAGTTCGGGACAGTCAAGCGTGGGATCGAGCGGTGGCTGTTGACGGAAGAGGTATGGAAGGCGACGAGAGGAGCAGAGCATGAGCGGGCGTGATTTGTCGGTGATGGTGATCGGCGGCGGCATTGGTGGTCTCTGCCTGGCGCAGGGATTGAAGACGGCGGGAGTGAAGGTGGCGGTGTATGAGCGGGACGAGACGCCGACTTCGCGGCTGCAGGGGTTCCGGGTGCATATCAATCCGGAAGGAAGCGTGGCGTTGCACGAGTGCCTGCCTGCGGAGCTGTGGATGGTGTTCGACGGGACGGGCGGGGCGTTTACGCGGGGATTCACGGTGATGACCGAGCAGCTGAAGGAGCTGCTGCATTTTTCGGGCGACTACGAGTCGAATAGTCAGGAGGAACAGGGGGTCGCGCGGCACCGCTCGGTGAGCCGGATTACGCTGCGGCACATTCTGCTGCAGGGGCTTGAGGGAGCGGTTCACTTCAACAAGCGCTTCGAGCGCTATGAGGAGATGGGCGGGCGGTACGTCGCGCACTTTGCCGACGGCACGACGGCGGAAGCGGATGTGCTGGTGGCCGCCGATGGAGTGAATTCGCGGGTGCGGCAGCAGTATCTGCCGCATGCGGAGCCGGTGGATACGGGAGTGATTACGCTGGGGGGCAAGATTCCGCTGACGGATGGAGCGCTGGCGCTGCTGCCTTCACGGCTGCTGGATGGGCCGGTGATTGCGATGCCTCCCGAGGAGTGCAACCTGTTCATGGCGGTGTGGAAGCGCGCGGCGGGAGGCGACCGGTACCTGCGGCTGCTGGGGAGCGAGGCAAGCGTTCCGGAAGAGGACGATTACGTGATCATGGCGCTGGGCGCGCGGCACGAGTACTTCGGGTTTCGCAGTGAGCCGCTGACGATGCGCGGTGAAGAGCTGAAGGAAACCATCCGGCGCAAGGCGGTGAAGTGGCATCCTTCGCTGCGCAAGCTGGTGGAGTTGATTGACCCGGCACAGATAGGGCCGGCGCGCATTCGGACCTCGGAGCCGGTGGAGGCATGGACGACCACGGGCGTGACGCTGCTGGGGGATGCCATTCACAGCATGACTCCGTATCGAGGGATCGGCGCGAATATTGCGCTCAAGGATGCGGCTCTGCTGTGCACGAAGCTGGCGGAGGCGGCGAGAGGTGAGAAGCTGGTGCTGACGGCAATCGCCGAGTATGAGGCTGCGATGCGCGAGTACGGATTCGCGGCGGTGGCTGCTTCGCTCAAAGGGATGAAACAGGCGATAGGGCAGAGAGGGCGCGGTTTCGCGGTGGTGAAGAGGGCGATGCGGGTAGTGAATGCTGTTCCCGCGCTGCGGAGAAGAATGCTTACGGCATAGCGCGCTGTCTAGCGGAGCATATGTAAGACGGCCAAGGCTGCATCACATTTTTTGATCGAGCGGCTGCCAGCGATACGTGGCTTCGTCACTTGAGCCCGGTGCGGTGCGGTTTCGCAATATCAGTATTGAAAAATGAGGTAAGCCTCTCTTGCTTCCCATCTGCGGCTCCCGCAGATGCTAGTGACAAAGTCTTTAAGTATCTCTATCATTGAGAAGACGCGAACCATAACAGCAGAGTGAGATTCCTTTAGCTGCTCACAGGCACGGTACGGACTGTGGAGGAGCATCGGTCGTCAAACCCCAGAAAGAAATACAAAAACAATCTCTCGGGCGTAAAGCTCTGGATGGATCGGACTACATGCACACACAACCCCCCCGTCCGAAAAGCCGCTTTTTGACGTTGGAACTCCTCCGGTTCATGTTGTCGCTGACCGTCCTGTTCTATCACTATTACTACTTCGGTCCACGGACAGGCGCAGTCGCGGTCAAGCCGTCAAACTTATTTGTCCTGTCCTTCGGCCTTTTCGCAGTTGAGGCATTTTTTATCATCAGCGGATTCGTGATTACGATATCCGCCGCGAAGAAGACGGCTCTTCAGTTTGCCGCCGCGCGCTTTGTGAGACTTGGACCAGTACTGCTGATCGGTTCCACAATCACCTTCGTGGTGCTGAAGTCCTACGCTCTTCCACCACTCCCAACGTTAAGTTGGTAGAGTATTTCCATTCGATTCTGGTACTGCCGCTGGTCAAGATGAGCTATCTGGATCCCTCGCTTTGGTCGCTGGTCCAGGAGATACGCTTCTACATTGTTATAGCAATTCTGCTCTTATTCTGTTCACTGGAGTTGCGCGTGCTGTATGTCGCGGGAGCGCTGCTTGCCTATGACTATTTCGATTTGATCTTTGGGGTGCGGTCGGCATTCAAGCTTTACCTTCCATACTTTATTCTCGGGATGCTTTTGTTTGTCTTGTTTTATCAAAAGAGACGAAGCCCGATGGCCTATCTGCTTATCATCGCAACTTTAGTTGCGTGCAGCGCGAGAGCAATTGATGAGTATAACCGGGTTTTTCGGTCGATCCACCTGCCAGAGGTGTCCTGGTGGTACGGGGTGGTCATTGCCGTATCGGTTTTCGCAGTGGTCTGGTTTTCGATCATCTCCGATTCCTTCGTGCAATTGCCCACGGTGGTAAAGCTATTGGGAGCGATGAGTTATCCGCTGTATGTCATTCATCAGTTACTTGGCTATTGGATAATCAATCTGCTCACGCTCAAATGCAAGATCACCAGCTTCGATGTAAGGCCACTGGTCATCCTGATTATGGTCGGCCTGTCGTTTGTTATAGCGAAGTACTGGGAACCGCCGCTCGCGAGGTTGTATTGGAAGGTAATCGGTGCGATTCAGGATTTGTCTGGTTTGCTCAAGGAGAAGTTACAGGCAAAGCGAGCAGCATTTGTAACGACGACGGCCGATGCGGAAGATTGAGGCCAGAGCATCGCGGGCCGACATTGCATAGCACTGCTTCGGGGCTGTAACTGCGTGACGCGGTCTGTGTGGCTTTCCACTTCCCGCTCCAAATTCACGGGGCCGCATTTCGTGAACCCATAATCTTCGTAATATTTCTTAGCCATTCCTCTTGACAATCGAGAGGAACCGCCTTTTACTCTAGTCTATCTAGAGGAGGAGCCGGATGGCGAAGGTGAAGGGCGAAGAGGGTGGTGCGGACAGATCGGAGAAGGCGCGATCTCCTGCGGATCTGGTTGCGGGGACGCTGGACATGCTGATACTGAAAACGCTGGCGCTCGAGCCGCTGCATGGTTATGGAATCTCGATCCGCATCGAGCAGATGAGCAACGGCGTGTTCCGGGTGAATCCGGGGTCGCTGTTTCCGGCGTTTTCGAGGCTGGAGCGCGCGGGACACGTGAAGGCGGAGTGGCGATCGACGGAGAACAATCGCCGTGCGAAGTATTACGCGCTGACCGAACGCGGGCGCAAGGCTCTCGACAAAGAAACACGGGAGTGGGGCCGGCAGGCGGCGGCCATCGCCCGGATTCTCGAAGCCTAAGGAGGCGCGATGAGTGCATGGCGAAGCATGATGAGCGGCCTCCGGGCGCTGTTCGGCAGGGAAAAGCGGAACGCCGAGCTGGACGATGAGATCCAGGGATTTCTCGACGCGGCGGCCGAACACCGGATGGCGCAAGGCATGAGCGCGCAGGATGCGCTGCGCGCGGCAAAGATGGAAATGAGCAGCAGAGACGCGGTGAAAGAGAACGTGTGGTCGGCGGGCTGGGAGGCGGCGGTGGATAACTTCTGGCAGGATCTGCGCTACAGCGTGCGCATGCTGTTCAAGAGCCCGGGCTTTACGCTGGTTGCGGTTGCGTCGCTGGCATTGGGCATCGGAGCGAATACCGCGATCTTCACGCTGGTCAACGACCTGCTGTTCAAGTCGCTTCCGGTGCACGATCCGCAACAGCTTCTTTCCTTTGGCAAAGCATTCGGCGGAGGGTCGGTGGACGGGATCGGAGCCGGCCCGCTCGATATCTTCACGTACGACTTCTATCAGCGACTCGACCGCGAGCAGGCGGAGGGACGTGCTCCGTTCAGCGGTATCTGCGGTTTCGCAAGCTTCTGGACACTGGTGAGCGTGCGCACCGGGACCGCCGCGGGCGGGGCTGGGAGCGAAGTTGCAACCCAGGCAGCGGGCCATCTGGTTACCGGGAATTTTTTCAGCTTGCTGGGTGCCGATCCTTTGATGGGAAGGACGTTCACGCCTGCGGACGCTGGTGCTCCGGGGAAGAACCCGGTGGCGGTGATCAGCTATCGCTACTGGCAGCAGATGTTCGCGGGCGATTCATCGATAGTTGGCCGGACGATCACGGTCAACGGAACGCTGTTCACGGTGATTGGGGTGATGCCGCCGAAGTTTTACGGGGTCGCTCTCAACAAAGAGTCGATGGATATGTGGCTGCCGATCACCATGCAGCAGGAAGTGATGCTGCAGCCATCTCTGATTGAGCCTCACGGGCTTTACTGGATGCACATGATGGGGCGCAGGAAGCCGGGAGTTCCGGTGGGGCAGGAGCAAGAGTGGGTGACGAGCCAGTTGCAGCGATTCATGCTGGACCGCGACGGAGGACAGGCCACGCCGGCTCGCCGAGAGGAGATACGCAAGGCCTATGTGGAACTGCTGCCGGGCGGCGGAGGTATCTCGGATCTGCGCGAGATATATCAGCAGCCGCTCAATATTCTGATGGGCGTAGTGGTGCTGGTCCTGCTGATTGCATGCGCCAACCTGGCGAACTTCCTGCTGGCGAAAGCGGCGTCTCGGGAACGGGAGATTGCGACCCGCCTGGCGCTGGGCTCGAGCCGGAGGCGCATTATCCGGCAGATCCTGATGGAGGCGCTGCTGCTCTCGTTTGCCGGTGGAGCGCTGGGCCTTGTGCTCGCATATCTCGGAACGAGCGGGCTGATTCATTTCATTGCAGCCGGTGCCAAGCACACGGCGCTTGAGGCGCGGCCCGACCTTCATGTGTTGCTGTTTACGCTGGGCGTGTCACTGCTTACGGGAATACTTTTCGGTCTTGCGCCGGCGCTGCGCGTGTCGCGGATCAGCGTGGCGCCTTCGCTGGGAGCGAATGCGCGTACTGCCGCGAGCAGCGGAGGATCGGGTGGCCGCATTCTGCCACGGTTGCTGGTGGTGTCGCAGGTGACGCTCTCGCTGATGCTGCTGGCGGTTGCAGGCCTGTTTCTGCGGACGCTGCGCAATCTGGAGAACCAGAACTTCGGCTTCGATCGACATAATGTCCTGCTGGTGAGATTCAACTCGAAATTTGCGGGCTACAAGCCGGAGCAACTGAATGCACTCTATGAGCGCATGACGGAGCGATTCACGGCGTTGCCGGGAGTGAGATCGGCGAGTGTTTCGGGGCAGCCGGCTCTGATAGGCGGCAACTGGAATTCTCCTATCCGCGTTCGCGGGCATGAGGCCGCGCCTAACGATGATCTGGGCACCTCGCTCAATCGTGTCGGGCCGGGATTCTTCGAAACGATGGCGATGCCGATCGTGCAGGGCCGTGCTATGGCTCTAACGGATAGCGCGTCTGCGGTGAAGGTCGCGGTTGTGAACCAGAGCGCGGCACAGCATTTCTTTCCACGCGGAGACGCTATCGGTCATACGTTCACGGTGGATGATCCATCTGTGAAAGGCGAGTGGCAGATTGTGGGGGTGGTACGCGATGCGAAGTACCACAGCCCGCGCGAGAAGTCCGAGCGAATGACCTACCTGAATGTCATGCAGCTTACCGGAGACGATGCCTATGCCTACTGGGTGCAACTGGCGACGGTGGGCGATCCTGCATCGGTAACGGGTGAGGTACGCGCAGCGATGGCGGAGATCGATCCCAATCTGCCGATTCTCGAGGTGAGGACGATTGCCGACCAGGTGGACCAGTCGATGGGGCAGGAGCAACTCATCTCGCAGCTTTCAGGTTTCTTCTCACTACTGGCGCTGTCTCTGGCGTGCATCGGTTTGTATGGGGTGATGACCTACAGCGTGTTGCGGCGGACGAACGAAATCGGGATTCGCCTGGCATTGGGGGCGCAGATGAGTCGAGTGCTGTGGATGGTGCTACGGGAATCGCTGGTGCTGCTGGGAATTGGTGTGGCGCTGGGTATCCCGTTGACGCTGGCGGCAACGCGGCTGGTGCAGGCGCAGCTCTTCGGATTGCATGCATCAGATCCAGCGACGCTGATGGCGGCGGTGCTGGTGATTGCGGGGGTGACCATGCTGGCGGCCTATCTGCCGGCGCGGCGCGCGGCGAAGGTGGATCCAATGGTTGCGCTGCGGTACGAGTAGGCGATTTACCTTATCGCACGAGTCTTGCTAGAGCTTCGCGGGCGCGGCATTGCATGGCGAGGGTACCGGTGTCCAGCGCTTCTTCAAGCAGAGGCTGGACCTGGGTGCGCAGGCCGGGCTCGCGGCGGGCGAGCAGGCCGAGTCCTTCGACCGCGGTACAGCGGACGACGTTGGATGGATCGTAATAAAGAGGCATGAGCAGGCCGGCGGCGCGCAGGCGTTGCGCGCGAGAGTGCGCGATGCGGGCGACGACGAGTCCGAGATGGGCGCGGGTGCGCCAGTTGTCGCCTGCCTCTTTCGGCCCGATCTCGCTGAAGAGGCCGAGCATGCGTTCGGCGTAGGGGGAGAGAAGGTCCGGCTGCTTTTCAGCGATACGGCGGGCGGTGTCGGCGGCGTGATGGCGGAGCCGGCGATCGTCTGAGAAGAGAGCGCGCAGGAGCGGCTTGAGAAGCTGCGGGTCGGTGATGATTTGAGCCGCGGCGCGGCGTGCATCGGCGAGACCCCAGGATGGCGCGTCGAGATTCAGCGTATTGCGAATGGGCTTGGCCATACGGGCAGGTGTCGAGCGCAGTATAGAGGCTTAGAATTCCCCTATCTATGTCTATGACCACTTTTTCGGCTCCGCCAAGGATCGCCCTTTCGGCTCGGCCCAGGACCGACTTTTCGGTTCAGGGCCTATGACTGCTGCCTCAGGTAAGAGCGCCGCGCTCGAGGCGAGACGATTTCGACGGCTGCTGCTCAACTGGTTCGACGGGAATGCGCGTGACCTGCCGTGGCGGCGGACGCGCGATCCTTATGCCATCTGGGTTTCAGAGATCATGCTGCAGCAGACGCGGGTGGCGGCGGTGATCGAGCACTATGCGCGATTCATGCAGCGGTTTCCTGGATTGCCTGCGCTGGCCGCGGCCGGCGAATACGAGGTGCTGGCGTTCTGGAGCGGGTTGGGCTATTACCGGCGGGCGCGCATGCTGCATCGGGCGGCGCAGTTTGTAACCAAGGAGCTTGAGGGGAAGCTTCCATCGACGGCGGTGGAGCTGCGGGCGCTGCCGGGCATCGGCGAATACACGAGCGCGGCGATTGCGAGTATCGGGTTCGGCGAGGCGGCTGCATGCGTGGATGGCAACGTGGAGCGGGTGCTGACCCGGGTGCGCGGCTGGACAGAGCGGACGGCGCTGGGAGCCCGGATTCGCAAGGCGGCTGTGGAGCTGCTCGATCCGAGCCGGCCGGGCGACTTTAACCAGGCGATGATGGAGCTGGGCGCGACGGTCTGTCTGCCGCGCGCGCCGCTGTGTCTGCAGTGCCCGGTAGTGGAATTGTGTGCGACGCGCGGGGAGCATCCGGTGGCGGCGCGGAAGAAGATGCGCAGCCAGAAGGTCGCTTATGCGTTTTTGCTGAGGATCGCCGAACCGGAGGCGAAGAAGGCGGCCGGCAAGAAAAAGAATGGAGGCGCACGGCGGCCGGCGGAACTCGCGGTGCTGCTTGAACAGCGGCCGGAAGGTGTTTCGCTGATGCCGGGGATGTGGGAGCTTCCGGAGATTGATGTCGCCAAGGCGGATGCGGCGCGGAGGCTGCTGGATGTGCGGCACTCGATCACGGTGACCAACTACTACGTGACCGTCTACGGATACGATGCCAGCGGTGAAAGCATTTTGCCGAAGACGAGTGGCGTGCGGAAGTGGGTAAATTCACGTGAGCTGACGGAGCTTCCGCTGACGGGATTGACGCGCAAGGTGCTGAAGCGGCTGAAGACGTTGCCCGGATACACGGGGCCGGGTCCGGCGGTGAGGTTTGACGAGGTGACACCCGAAGTCTGGGTGTAGAGAATGGTTGTCACGCTGCTTCGCTTTCTTTCGGAGCACGCCCCGGAGAATGATGAAGATTCCTGCCGCTGCTGTTTCGCTCGCCTTTGTTGCGGTTCTTTCTTTTTCCAGCGCAATTGCGCAGCAGGCCCCGGTGCCTGCGATTGCCGGGGTTCCGGAGGCGGCGCGGCAGGCTGCGGCGTCAATTGATGCGGAGAAGATTCGCGCCCATGTGCGATTCCTGGCGGACGATCTGCTGGAGGGTCGAGGACCGGGCACGAGGGGCGGAGATATTGCGGCGAAGTATATCGGGACGCAGTTTGCCCTGTACGGACTGCAGCCGGCGGGGGATAACGGGACGTATTTCCAGAAGGTGCCGCTGTACGCGGTGCATACGATCGAGGACCAGACGAAGTTCAGCTTTGTGCCCGAGAGCGGGGCTCCGATTGAGCTGACTTATGGCTCTGATTATGTGACCAAGGACCAGACCGGAGCGGCGGCGGCGGATATCGACGCGCCGATTGTGTTTGTGGGCTACGGGATCGATGCGCCGGAGTATCACTGGGACGACTTTGCGGGCGTGGATGTGAAGGGCAAGGTGCTGCTGGTGATCGTGAACCAGCCGCCATCGGATGATCCGGCGTTCTTCAAAGGCAAGACGATGACCTACTACGGCCGCTGGACGTACAAGTACGAGGAGGCGTCGCGGCGGGGCGCGGTGGGAGTGCTGATCATTCACCGGACGGATCTGGCGAGCTATCCGTGGGATGTGGTGCGGAATTCGCAGTCGGTGGAGAAGTCGTACCTGCAGGACGATCCCACGGCGACGCTCAAGGCGGCGAGCTGGATTCAGCTGGACGTCGCGAAGAAACTGTTTGCGGCGGCGGGAAAGAATGTCGACGACGAGATTGTGGCGGCGGGCAAGCCGGGATTTCATTCGTTCGAGCTGCCGGTACCGCTGAAAGCGCATGTGGCGAGCCGGGTGCGTCATTATGAGTCGGACAATGTGATTGCCAAGTTGCCGGGTACGGATACCACCCGTCCTGATCAGGCGGTGATTTACTCGGCGCACTACGATCATCTGGGGATCGATCCGGACCTGAAGGGCGACAACATCTACAACGGTGCGGCGGACAACGGAACCGGCTGCGGGATTCTGCTGGAGTTGGCACGGGCCTATGCTGACGCGACTGCCAAGCCGCCGCACAGTATCTTCTTTGCCGCAGTGACAGCGGAGGAGCAGGGGCTGCTGGGATCACAGTACCTGGGAATGCATCCTCCGGTGCCGGCGGCGCAGATTTCGCTCGATCTGAATTACGACATGCTGATGCCGCTGGGGGTTCCGCTGTCGGCGGAGGTAAGCGGGGCGGAGCGTACGACGTTTTATCCGGTGGTGGAGAAGACGGCCAAGGCTTTCGATCTGACGCTGGGGCCGGACAAGTTTCCAGGCGCCGGGCATTACTATCGCTCGGACCACTTCAGCTTTGCGCGCGCGGGTGTGCCGGCGTTTTCTGTCGGGCAAGGGACGCTGTTCGAGGGTCATGATGCCGCGTGGGGCAAGGCGCGGGCGGAAGATTACGTCGCGCACCACTATCACCAGCCATCGGATGAATATCACGCGAATATGGATTTTCGCGGCGATGCCAAGATGGCGCGATTCGGGTTAATTCTTGGGTGGGAAGCTTCGTCGTTTCCGCAGACGGTGGGCTGGCAGAAGGGCGACGAGTTCGAGGCAGCCCGTAGGAAGAGCCAGGGAAACTGAGTTCGAATCGACAAGGCAAGGAGTATCGGTGCGCATCGCTGTTGCAGTGCTCGTGATGTGGGCCTCGGCCGGCCTGGCGCAGACGGCCACGGAGCCGGCACTGCATCATCGCAGCTCCGGGGCGGATTCCGGGAACGGTGTCACGGCGCAGCCGGGAGGAAAGCAGCGGGGGACTTCCACGCTACCGGCCTCGGCCCAGGGCGAATACATGCTGGACGAGACCGGGTCGGTGGTGCAGATCACGATCGAGAACGGCATTCTCGACGGCTATATTTCGAAGCTGACAGAGCAGCAGACCTCGGCGTTGACGTACTTCTTCGACCGCACCACGATCAACGGTGACCGGCTGACCTTTACGACCAAGCAGATTCACGGGATCTGGTACTCGTTCGACGGCGCGATCGTGCGCAGCGATGTGTCCAACAGGCAGGAAACCGGGTTTTACCGGCTCAAGGGCACGTGGGTGATGCACGACGAGGTCGGAAAGAGCCAATCGACATCGACGGTCAGCCTGAAGTCCACGCCGCGCGGATCTGCTGAGTTTTAATTTCCGGTCAACCGAGCTGCTGGTTATTGGCCGAGCGGGTGCGTGCGCGCTGCTGAGCGGACGCGCTGAGCGGCATCGGAGTGGTCGATCAGCTGGCCAGGGCGGCCGGGCACTTCAAGGACCTCCGCGGCCGAAGCGGGGCCGGGCGCGCCGCCCGAGCGCTCGATGGAGATGGCCTGCTTGGTCAGATCGTCGGCGAGAGCTGCGGGGCCAAGAGCCGCGGGCGACAGCCGGGTGGGATCGCCGGCATTCTCGGAGGCCTCACGGCGAAGCTTCAGTTCGGCGGAATGGTCGCGAAACGCGGCTTTAGAGTCGATGGGCGGAATTGCGGCGGGCTGTGGTCCGACGCAGGGAGCCAAGCTGAACAGGCGGCGGAAATCCCCGCGAGCGTAAGCGGCGGCCACCAGTCCGAAGAGGGTTCCGATGACGGCACCCTTCCAGAATTCGACGGTTTCGGCATGTTCGGCCATTTCGAGCTGTCTCTCCTCGTAGCTGGGATTTTCGGGGCTTTGTCTTCGGTTAGAAAGGCTGTTCCGGGCTGGCGTTGCTCGGAGAGAGCACCTTGGCAGGTGATTGAGCGAATATTCTTGCACCGAAATGCAGTCACGATATATCTTATGATGTAACTTACGATATATCGTAATAATGTTTTAAAGGAGAACTATAGATGTTTGGAAGACACGATAAAAGGCAAGTTGAAGAAAGGGCAGCCCATTGCGGGCCGTGGAAACAGTTTCGCGGCGGTCGAGGCGGTTTCTGGGCCGAAATGGGCGAAGGCTGGGGACGGCATGGACGGCATCAGTTCGGAGGCGAATTCGGAGGGCGGCTGTTTGACGGCGGCGAGCTGCGGCTGGTGATCCTGAGCTATATCGCGGAGAAGCCGAGTCATGGCTACGAGATCATGAAGGGCATTGCCGAGAAGATGGGCGGTCTGTATACGCCGAGCGCCGGGGTGGTCTATCCCACGCTGAACCAGCTGGAGGATGAGGGCTTCGCGACGGCGACAACAGAAGGCGGCAAGAAGCAGTACACGATCACCGAGGCGGGAAGGGCGGAGCTCGAGGCGCACAAGGCGCGCATCGATGAGCTGCTGGGACGCATCCGGCAAATGGGCGAGGCATACGGCAGCCGCAGGGCTCCCGAGATTATGCGGGCGATGCACAACTGCAAGCTGGCGCTGAAGCTGAAATTCGGCCGGGGCGACCTTTCGGCCGAGCAGCTCGGGAAGATTGCGGAGATCCTGGACGCGGCGGCCAAAGAGATCGAGCGGGTGTGATGGAAGGGCAGGGATCAGGGATCAGGGAACAGGGCACAGAAGACATGGCGCTGGCAGTCCAGAGTGATGAGCCGACATCCTTCCGCCTGTCCGAGCGGGTGCGGGAGCTGGAGGCAGAAAACGCGCGGCTCAAGAGTCTGATTGGCGAGTTACTCGTTGCAAACCAGTTGCTGCGCGAAGGCAGGCAGCACGGCAAAGAAGTCAAGGCATAGCGGTCCGACGGCGTAAGTAGACTTCGCGCTTCTCGGGCGGGAAGCGCTCGATGGCGTAGCGGAGGCTGGTTCGCGGCATGGTCGCATGGTGGCGGCGCAGAAATTTCTCGAGGGCGCGAAGGTCTTTCTTGCCGGCTTCGCGCAGCATCCAGCCGGTGGCCTTGTGGATCAGATCCTCGGAGTCATAGCGGAGGATTTCGGCGAGCGCGAAGGTGTCGTCGACGTGGCCGTTGCGAATGAACCACCACGTGGAGACGATGGCGATGCGGCGATCCCAGAGGCACGCTGATGTCGCCAGCTCATAGAGCAGGCTTTTGTCGCGGGTGAGGAGCCAGGGGCCGACGATGTAAGGCGCGCTGTCGTCCACGCCGTCCCAGTCGCGGATGAAACGGCGGTTGCGCAGGTAGAAGTTGAAAATCTTCTTCTGGCCAGCTTCGCCAGCCTTCTGAAACTGAATGCGCAGGATCATGTGGGCCAGCGAGCGTTCGTCGTGAACCGCCGATCCCATGAGCTTGCGGATGTCTGCCAACGGAAGATGCGCGAATTCCTTCGCGACTTTGCGCGCCGATGCGGTGGGAACGCCGAGGAAGGTGTCGCCGGTGCAGTTCCTGAAGAAGCTGCGCTGGGTTCGCGCCCTGACGGGATCGGCGAGCTGATGAAGTGCGAGGCGGGCGGCCTCGAGGATGGCAGCTGATGGTGGGGCTTTGCGCTTAGTAGTAATCGGCACAGCTCAGATAGTAGCCGCACTGCGCGCAGATGAGCTTGCAGCGGTGTCCGTGAAGGCGGTGCGAGCAGTTGGGGCAGTAGACGGAGTGATGCTCTGGTGGCGCGGTTGCTTGCGGTGCTGGAGGGGGCTGCTCGGAGACGCCGGACGTAGCCGAAGGCTGCACCGCAATAGCTTACTGCAGGCGGCGGACACGGTGGAATGTTTCGCGGGCCGAGGTTCCTGACTTGCAAATTCGACGGCGGAAGCAGGTTTGGTTATTCTCAAGTTCGGCACAGATATGTCGGTGTCGCGATTTGAATAGTGTTAACCGGCCTGGTTGATTTCCCAACATTACGAGGAGCTGTTTATGGAACGCAAAGCGAGCGCCGTGTGGCATGGCGCCTTGAAGGATGGCAAAGGAACGATCTCGACCCAGAGCGGAGTTCTGAAGGAGACGCAATATTCTTTCAGCACGCGTTTTGCCGATGGCATTGGAACGAATCCTGAGGAGTTGATTGCAGCAGCGCATGCGGGCTGCTTCACGATGGCTTTGAGTGCACAGCTTGGAGAGGCGGGCCTGACTCCGGAGTCGCTGGAAACGACAGCGGTGGCGAAATTCGAGAAGACGGACGCCGGATTTACGATTACGTCGATTCACCTGACGACCCGGGCCAAGGTTCCGGGGGCAAGCGAGTCGGCCTTTGAGACCGCGGCCAGCAATGCGAAGGCGGGATGCCCTATTTCGCGGCTGTTCAAGGGCAATACGGAGATTACGCTGGACGCAAAACTGGCGTAGAAGAAAGAGTGCAGTGCCACGACGCCGCGGATAAAGCCGCGGCGTTTGTGTTTCGGCGACTAACTATTGGTGCGGACGAAGTCGCGCAGGCGGCGGTTAATTTCCGTGGCCTTCTCGACGCCCCCGTCGAGCATGGAGCGCCACTTGCGGGCGTTTTCGTCGAGATCAACGGTGCCGAGGAGATAGCTGGTCTGGAGGACGACTTCGAGGGCATTGCTGAGGTCGTGCGAGAGGCGACGTATCTCCTGCGCGTGCTCGATCGGGATGGGGGGTGTACCGGTGGATTCGGTCATCTTGGAGTCCTGATCCTTTGTTTTTCTGAGAATTTTTGATGCCTGCTGGACCGGAAATGCAACAGTGGTGAAATTGGTCCCGCGCCGGGACGGGGATCAGCGGACGCGCGTTTGACACAGATGGACGCCTTTGTAACACTAGGAACTGCTGCCAGTCCAGCCGTTCGCGCTGGACATCACATGCGTGCCGAAGTGGCGGAATTGGCAGACGCGCATGGTTCAGGTCCATGTACTCGCAAGGGTGTGGGGGTTCGAGTCCCTTCTTCGGCACCAATCTTCTGGTAATCTCCTGATGTGTAAAACGAGCCTGCAAAGTGTCCCCGGTTGGCAGACTTGGGAAGTACGGATTCATCCTATTTCGATCCACAGGAGACGTACCCATGGAATTCCAAACGGCCAGCACGGCTTTTATTCCGCAACGACATTTCAAACCCACTATCCTGCGCCTGATCGGCGCCGTTGCCGTCACCTCGGTGCTGGCGGTTGGAGCTTACGCTCAAGCCGGCAACCCGGAGCTGACGCAGAAACTGGCTGCGCTGAAGGAAGCAAGCGCAGCGAACAAGCAACGTCTGCAGCAATACACCTGGACAGAAACACAGCAGCTTACGCTGAAGGGCGAGCCGAAGCCTGCGAAGACGTTCCAATGCCAGTACGGACCAAATGGACAGGTGCAGAAAACTCCCATCGGAGCTCAAGACGCGAGCAGCAGCGGGGGCGGCGGCCGCGGCGGAAGACTCAAGCAGCATGTTGTCGAAAAGAAGACCGAAGAGATGAAGGATTACATGCAGCAGGTGCAGGGTGTCATTGCTCTGTACGTGCCGCCTGATCCGCAACGCATGCAGCGCGCCTTCCAGGCAGGGAATGTTTCGATTAACAAGGGAGGTCCCGACCTCGTGAACCTGATCTTCGTGAATTATGCGCAGCAAGGCGACAAGATGACGATCGGATTCGATACGGCATCGAAGAAAGTTCAAACCGTAAATGTGAATACGTATCTCGACGACCCGAAGGACGTAGTTACTCTTGCTGTGCAATTCGCCAGTCTTCCCGATGGAACGAACTACGCACAGCAAACAGTGCTGAACGCTACGGCAAAACAACTGCAGGTGACGACGACCAACTCAAATTACGCGAAGCTGGCGCAGTAGGCTCAAATGGATTGCGGTGAGCGGAGAGATACAAAAGGCGCATGGCTGATGCCACGCGCCTTTTGTATCTCTGATTGTTGCTTAGCCGGCGGTCTACTCGCTCTCGACCGTGCAATTGACGTTCATTTCCTTGCAGACTTTCAGGACTCCCTGCAGAACCAGCGAGGTGGGCGTCGGCTGCGCGCCCGTGAGGTTCGACGCGATCATTAACTGGCTGAGCTTGTCGCCGAGTGGCGTAGCCTGCAGGCTGGCGTACTGGGCGCCGTTGGTGAAGTCGATGCGGCGCTTCTTAGAGTCGTTCTTGGTGACGGTGATTCCGGGATGGGATTTCAAGGCGGAAAGAGCCGTGGAGTAGACCTTGTCGGCATTCGCCTCGAGGACCACGGCGGCGACGTCGTAGCCGTTGCCATTGTCTCCCTTGTGGCTCATCTGCTGGATCTGCCCGGAAACGGCCCGGGCGACCATTACCCATTGCGCGTTCGCGCAGGCTGTGCCCAGTGCTGCTCCGAAAAACACCAACGCCAGTGCCATGGTTGATCTGCGCATACTCGCTCCTTACATTGCCGACTTATCGGGGGGGACGAATTGGCACCCTTTGTAGCACCGGAAAATATGGCTAGTCCAGCTATTTGCGCCGGCTTTCGCCTGCCCGAAGCTGTCGCCTGGACAACGAGGAAAATCTCTGACCTCGTCCTGCTGCCGAATGTCGACTTTCAGAACTTGAGCGGTATGTCATGAAAATGATTTTTAGTTGCTAGCTCCATGCCTCGAGAGACAGTTATAGTATTTCCCATCTGTGAAATGCGCTTCCGCTTCTCGGGGAACGCAAAGTACGGCATCGAGTAAGCAAGAAAGAGTGCGGTTCCGAAGCACACTTGCAGGTCCCCCCAGAGATTCTGCAGTCTCGACTGTTATGAATTAGCCGCGAAGCATATTAAGACATCCAGATTCGATTCCCCTATCTGCCGGAAACGATCACCTTGCGGTATCCCTGTCTGCGCACCACTGCCATTGCTCGCCTTGCGGGCTTTGACGATGGTCAAGCTCCATGACTCCATTCGCAGAAAAGAGGGATTCAAGCTGTGAGGGCTAAAGACCGATGTCAATCGGATCCAGCAGCTACTAAAAACTGAGACACGACGAAGCAACTGATCCTCGGACAATGCTTCGGCAAGCTGCCACATGCAGCCCAGGCCGCGGTGTGTTTCCAAGCCGCAGAATCAGCAAACGACCATGAAACAGCACGGTGCAACAAGGCACAGAAGGAATACGTTATGAACTCCCTCCCCCAATTCAAGCGCAACCTTCGAAGTGTTTCATCGTTCAGAATCTCTCTTCCGAGAGCCGTGTATTGCATTATCTGCCTTGCAGTTTCCATAACATTGCCGGGCAGTATTGCGATGGCTCAAGTGCAAACGGTATTAGTTGACTTCGGCGGCCGCAGCAATTCCACTCCGCCAGTGCCGAGTGGGTTTTTTGCTGTCGGCGGAGCCGGAGATAGTTTGATCGATCCAGACGGAATCAGTATGTTGACTTCGGCGGGGCTCACCGGAACACGCTTCTGGATTTCTCTTCAGGAAATCTATGGGACCTCAATGGGCTTCAGGTACCTAGACGCGCGGCTGAGGAGAATAAAAGCTTCGGGCCTTCAGCCCATAGGCGTGATTTACGGTACGCCGTCTAGTCTCGGGCCGAGTAGATGCGCGCCTCCCTCAGATGTTTCGCAGTGGGGCGAAATGGCAGCGTCAGTCGTAGCCCATATCGATGGAAAATTTCCAGGCCTGTTACAGGACTACGAGATATGGAATGAGGCGGAACTCCCCACGTCGTTATGTATCAGCGACTATGGTACCCGTCTTAAAACTTACGTCTCGATGTTCGCAGCCGCTGCTTCTGCGATGCATGCCCAGGCGACAGCCGACGGTCAAACGATTCGCACCGGTGGGCCTGTGATCACAGAGCTAAATCTCGCGCCGTACTGGCTTCCTGCACTGTTAAACGACCCGTCTACTGCGCCATATGTTGATTTTGTCAGCTTTCACCTTTATCTCAGCGGCCAAAGCGATATCAATGGAGGCATGGCTTGGCCCCAGCTATATGCATTGACTCAATCGAGCACGCGCGGTGTTGCCTACTATTACCGGATGATCGAGTCACTCGTGCGCGCGGGTCAACAGCCGAATCCCGAATCGACCCCGATTTATGTCAGCGAGTACAACACCAACTGGGCGTTTGCTGTCGACTGCTGCCGTAACCATCCGGCCTACGGTCCTTTGTGGAACAGCCTGGCCATTACCGACTTTCTCAATGTGGTGTACAGCGGCGCTACAGCGGTTCCGAGCCGGGTCGTCTACTTTAACTCCGTGGGCAACTACTTCTGCCTTCTGGGCGAGTGGAATGCCGACATGGATTGCGATCGATCGCAGATGCATCCATATCCTCAGTACTACGCGTATCAGCTGTTTGCGTCACCCTCCTATCTTGGATTGCAAGACGGCGGTCACATGGCTGTCTCCGTCTCTCCTGCAAGCACAGCATCGGGGCTGAGCGCGACTGCGTTTTACACCGATGGCGCGGATGACGTGGTTATCGTTAATCCCACCTCGACCTCTTATGACGCTGTCGAGGTTAATCTCGCCAACCCCGGGCTGACATTGGTCGCAGGAACTCAATATCTTCTGAATGCTGACAACGCTCAGATCTCCCGCCAATCCGCTACGCTCGCTCCAATATCAGGAGGATATTCGACTGCCCTTGCAGTTCCAGCGTACTCAACTGTGGCCCTTTCGGTAGCGGGTACTCAAATGGGAGCGCCTCCGACAGCAGTGTTGAATGTAACGCCTCAGAGCGGAACCCATCCCCTGTGGGTTTCGATCGATTCCTCGAAGAGTCTAGGAGGAGGAACTGCCATTATTGGCAGGACGATCGACTTTGGTGATGGCGAGTGGTTGAGCTGGAGACCATCAACCTGGCACGAATATAAACAACCTGGAAGTTACACAGTCAGCGTTGCCGTGCGGAACGAGTCTCAACAGCTCACTTATACCGAGACCACGATAACTGTCTACTGAACGACTAGCTATTACATTGCCTGCGATTTCGAGACTGCGCCTGGCGGCGATCGCGACGATGACGATGGCTACACCAAAAGCCTGCTCGTGGACAACAGACGAAGAGGTTCTCTCATCAAAGTGTAAGTTGTAGAAATTACAGGGAGAACCCACTATGAGACTTAATCGCGGCACACTTCCCCTAATTGCTTTTGTGCTAGGCACATCGGGCTTTGTTGTTGCCCAGGGACATGGACCTTATCAGCCAGTCAATGCATCGATGGCGGCATCGTCTGCGGCAGCGTACGCGCAGGATCATGACGACTGGGATAGCCCTCCGCATGAGTTCCGTGAGATTCAGCGGCAGGGGTTTCATGACGGCGTCGAAGGGGCGAAGAAGGACTTCGACAATCATCGTATGCCTGACGTGAACAACCGCGACGAATACCGGCACCCGAAGGTTTCGAAGGCCGACCGCGAAGATTATCGCGAGGGCTACCGGCGCGGCTATGACGCGGCTATGGATCACCTGACCGGTCACCCAGGTCCGCGGTAGTTTTTCCGCGCTTGCGGTTGTGCAGCAGGGTCCTGTAGCCGTTGTATACATCTTCAAAGACTGAATCCCACGATGCGCGGAGACCACCCTGACGGGCGGCTTCGCGCATCTGCGCGTGCAAGGGCGGATTGGTGAGGATGGAGGCGACGGCAGTTGCGAAGTCTTCATCACGGGCGATCAGTCCGGTCTCACCATGACGGACGATGGAGGGCGGACCGCCGTCGGGGGTGACGATAGCGGGGACGCCGGAGGCAAGTGCTTCGAGCACGACATTGCCGAAGGTGTCGGTGTGCGAGGGGAAGACGAAGAGGTCCATGTTGGCGTAGGCGCGGGAGAGAGCGTCACCACGCAAGACGCCGGCGAACTCGGCTCCGGGTAGATGCGTGCGCAGCCAAGGCTCTTCGGCTCCATGACCGACGATGAGAAAGCGGAAGTTGGTCAGGCCTGAGGCGGTCAGTTGCTGTTGCACCTGCGCGAGCAGCGCCACGTTCTTTTCGACGGAGAGGCGGCCGACGAAGCCCAGTATGAAGGCGTTGTCGTCCGGTTCGCGGCGGCGGTGGGCGGGAGAAAAAATCTGCGTATCGACGCCGCGCTCCATGAGGAAACAAGGGCGGCCGGTTTCCTCTTCAAGCAATTTGCAAAGTCCGGCATTGGGGGCGAAGAGGATTTGTGCGATCGAGTAGAACTTTGCACTGAAGTAGAGGGCAGATTTCTCGATCATGCCGGCGATTGCGGGCTGGCGCTCCTCGCGGAAGTGACGAAGGAGCCACGCAGAGCGTCGCGCGGCGTATTCATGAACATTGGTGTGCCAGGAGGCGGCGAGCGGGAGATGGAAGTGATTCGCCAGTATGACGCCGATGATGCCGTTATCGCTGGGCCCGGTAATGTGGATGACGTCAGGGCGGAATTCCTTCAGGGTGCGGACGATCAGCGGCAGATGGCGGATGTAACCGGCGTCGAAGGTGAGGTCCTTTTCGAGCGGGAAGGAGACAGAGCCGCGGGGCAGCTCGAGGGTGGTGAGCTGGCCTTCGACTATGAGGCGCGGCTGGCGGTTGCCGGGACGGACGAAGAGGAAGGGCAGGTCGTGGCGGCGGAGATATGCCTCGAACTGGCGGCTGGTGTGGGCGACGCCGTTGATCTCGTAGAACGAGTCGGGAAAGTAGGCGACTCTCATAAGATCAGGGGATAGGGTGTAGGGTGTAGGGCGGCAGGGCATAGGCCATCGAAGTATCAGGGTCTGTTGTGAGGGCGATTTGCAGCAAATGTAGATCTGATCGCTACACCCTATACCCTATACCCTGCATTCAGAAGGCTTCTTCGCCGAGGGCGAACTTCAGTTCTCGCGACTCGTTCCAGGCGAGGCGCAGGCCGCCGGAGACCGGCTTGCTGCCCATCATCTTTACCGCTTCGACTACGTAATGAAGGTAGCGCGGGACGCGACCATCGTGGGGCCAGAGCTCGCACAGCGGGCGCACGACACCATTGGCGTCGGGATGGTATACGCGCTCGTCCCAGGTGCGCGATCCCTGGGGGAAGTCAGAATAGGTGCGGATGGCATCGAGGGTGGATTGCAGGATGCGGTGCTTCCAGGGCTCGGCGTACTGGGGCATGAAGAGAACGTGGCTGCGGCCCTCGTAGCGGACCTCGTGCACGAACTCGGTGAAGCTGGCGGCGTTGCTGAGATTGACGTTCGCGTTCGGCTCTACACCGTGGCGGTCGCCGCCGGAGATGAGGAGCATGTTGCGGGCCTTTGCCATTTCCTTGACTTCGCGGTTCTCTTCCCAGCTGCGCAGGCCGTTCAGTTCGAGGGCGTGCATGAACTGGCCGTTGACAGCCATGAAGTCGTGAAGGCGCCGGTGATGTTTTTCCTTGCCGATGATGTAGAGGTCCCACATTGGGTGGTTGAAGACGATGAGGACGTTGGGCAAGGCGTGGAGCGCGGCGAGGATTTCGGTGAGACGGGGCTCGGAGGGATGGGCAGTGAATTCCTCGAAGGTGCGCATCCACTCGGCGCCCGACTCGCTGGGCAGGTTGTGGATGCCGAGATGAAACGCCTGGTCGGGCCCGAAGGGGACGCTCCACTCGACGGATACCGGAATGTGGCGGGCGGAGGCGACCGTTCGCAGGAGCATGGGCGCCTGGATGTTGTCGTGATCGGTGATCGAAACCAGCGGCATAACCCCGAGTTTCTGCGCGATTTGGCCGCTCTCGAGATCAAAGGCGAGGCGCGGAGTGAGGGGCGGTGTCCAGTAGCCGGCCGAGTAATTGAGGCTGATCTTGTGGATGGTGCGGGCACGCTTTTCTCCATAAGCGAGGAGCTTGCGGACCAACGCATAGTCGTTGCCGAAGGTTGCCAGGAAGTCGAGGGTTTCTTTCGATTGATTGGTGTGGCTGTGAAGAGAAACGCCCGTTGAGTACTCACATGCGGCGTCGGCATCTTTCCAGAGGTAAGAGATGCGTCGTAGACCGGCCATAGAGATATCCTCCTGGGGGATCTGCTATGGCCAGTATCGGTATGCACCATGAATGCGGCATTACTGGTGGGAGAAAGGATGTTCAAATTGCCGCCCGGTGCCGAAAGAGGCAACGTTACGAAGGAGATACGGGCTCTGTGACGGAGGTATGAGGGTCAGGAACGAGTTCGGGCGATTTCGGGAGCGAGGTGAGTCTCGTCTTCGGTGTAGGGATGGCCAGCTTCCGGCTCGAGGTGGTCGCGGGTGAGGTTTTCGCGCAGCAGGGCGAAGGCTTCATCGGGAGTATTGGCGATGTGGAAGAGCTCGCGGTCCCGGGGAGAGATAGCTCCTTTATCGACAAGAACATCGAGATTCAAGACCTCGTCCCAGTAGGAAGGTCCGTAGAGAACGATGGTCATCTTCTTGGCCAGCTTGCTGGTCTGCGAGAGAGTGAGGATCTCGAACATTTCGTCGAGGGTTCCAAAGCCGCCCGGGAAGACGACGAGCGCTTTCGCTAGATAGGCGAACCAGTATTTGCGCATGAAAAAGTAATGAAATTCGAAGTTGAGCGAAGGCGTGACGTAGCGGTTAGGGTACTGCTCGAAGGGCAGGCGTATGTTCAAGCCGATGGTCTTGCCGCCGGCTTCATAGGCGCCGCGGTTGGCGGCTTCCATGATGCCGGGTCCGCCGCCGGAGGTGACGACGAAGCGGTGACGACGGGACTTGAGTGCCTTGGCCCAAGTGGTCAGCAGGTAGGCGAGGCGGCGTGCGTCTTCATAGTAGCGAGCCATCTCGACGGCGGCTTCGGCGCGGCGGCGGCTGAGTTCACTTGCGGTTCCCTGGGCGAGATCAGGCGGGCGGGCCGGCTGCTCTTCGTCAGGGGCAGGCGCGACGGAGCCTGTGTTTTCAAGCAGCTCCATCTCGTGGCTGGCTTCGTCGAGGGCGCGAAAGCGCGCCGAGCCGAAGAAAACGACTGTGTCGCGGATGCGTTCGCGGCGAAAGCGGGCCAGAGGCTCGGAGTATTCGGAAAGGATGCGCAGGGCGCGGCCGTCGGGACCGTTGACGAAGGAGGAATTTTCATAGGCGAGGGGCGCTCTGTCCAGCTGCTTAGGAGGCTTACGCATGGTGCTCAGCCCTCCTTGTAGTGCACAGCATCATGGATGGCGATCCAGATATTGAGAAGCCCAAGGCCGGAGACGATTCCGCGGGCTACGCCGTTCAGAAGCAGCGGAGCCAGGTGAGGGATGAGGGCGAGCAGGCGATTCTCGTCCCAGAAATGCAGCCAGGGGAGGACGACGATGATGAGTCCCAGGTAGAGACGGACGATGACGCGGACGAAGAGGTCGAGACGCTGCAGCCAGCGCGGTGACTGGCGTGGAGGCTTGGCGCCTTCCGGGGTGTTCACGGCGAGCCGAGCGGGTGGCGTAACGGGCAACTGCGAAGAAAACAGATTCGGCTGCTGCGACATGCGATGGATTGATTCTATAGGCTGCGGGCGATTGGCGGATACCGGCGGCCGCGTCGTAAACGCGGAGACGGGCCGCCCTACCGTTCATTCTTTACCGCTCTGCTGCGACCGGAGTGTTGCGCCTGGGGCGGCGGTTGGCCTGCAGGATCTTTTTACGCAGGCGGAGTGACTTGGGAGTGACTTCGACGAGCTCATCATCGGCGATGAACTCGATCGCCTGTTCGAGATTAAGGGCGCGAGGCGGTGTGAGGCGGATGGCCTCGTCGGCGGAAGAGGCGCGCATGTTGGTGAGCTTCTTCTCGCGGACGACGTTGACGTCGAGGTCGTTGTCGCGGGAGTGCTCGCCGATGATCATGCCTTCGTAGACTTCGACTCCGGGCGGAGTGAAGAGGACGCCGCGGTCTTCGAGTCCCTGAAGGGCGTAAGCGGTGGTTGTTCCGGCACGGTCGGCAATGAGTGCTCCGGTGGGACGCTGTGGGATTTCTCCCTGGTAGGGCATGTAGCCGTCGAAGAGCGAGTTCATGACGATGGTGCCGCGGGTCTCCGTGAGCAGCTCGCTGCGTAGACCGATGAGGCCGCGTGACGGAACGCGGAATTCGAGGCGGACGCGGCCGTGGCCGTGCATCTTGATCATCTCGCCCTTGCGTGGTCCGAGGCGTTCGATGACAGTGCCGACGAAGTTGTCGGGGATGTCGACGGTAAGGTGCTCGACGGGCTCCATGAGCTTGCCGTCGATGGTGCGGGTGACGATCTCGGGGCGCCCGACCATGAGCTCGAAGTCTTCGCGGCGCATCATTTCAATCAAGATAGCGAGCTGGAGCTCGCCGCGGCCAAGGACTTTGAAGCTGTCCGGGCTGCCGGTTTCTTCGACGCGGATGGAGACGTTGGTGAGCAGCTCTTTGTCGAGCCGCTCGCGCAGATTGCGCGAGGTGACGTATTTGCCTTCCCGGCCGGCCATGGGGGAGTTGTTGACGGAGAATTGTATGGCGATGGTCGGCTCATCGATGACGATATGCGGCATGGGCGAGGGGTTCTCGATCGAGGTGATGGTCTCGCCGATGGTGATGCCCTCAACGCCGGCGACGGCGACGATGTCTCCGAGCTCGGTGGCTTCTATGTCGGTGCGTTTGAGGCCGGAGAAGCTGAAGAGCTTGGTGATGCGCGTCTTTTGCAGAGAGCCGTCGAGCTTGGCGATGGCGACCTCTTCGCCGGTGCGCAGGGTTCCGTTGAAGACGCGAGCGATGCCGAGGCGACCGAGGTAGTCGGAGTAGTCGAGGTTGGTGACGAGGATCTGGAGGGGGGCAGCTGGATCGCCGCCGGCGGCGGGGATGGTCTGAATGATCTGCTCGAAGAGGGGCTGGAGATCGGTGCCGGGCTTGGCGATGTCGAGCGTGGCGGTGCCGAGCTTTCCGTTGGTGTAGAGCACGGGGAACTCGAGCTGCTCCTCGTTGGCGTCGAGATCGATGAAGAGGTCGTAGACCTCGTTCAGGACTTCCTGCGGGCGGGCATCGGGGCGATCGATTTTGTTGATGGTGAGGATGACGGGGAGCTGGGCCTCGAGAGCCTTCGAAAGCACGTAGCGGGTTTGAGGCAGCGGGCCTTCGGAGGCGTCGACGAGCAGCATGACGCCGTCGACCATCTTAAGGGCGCGCTCGACTTCGCCGCCGAAGTCGGCGTGGCCGGGCGTATCGACGATGTTGATCTTGGTGTCGTGATAGAAGATGGCGGTGTTTTTCGCCAGGATGGTGATGCCGCGCTCGCGCTCGAGCTCGTTCGAGTCCATGACGCGCTCGGTGAGGGCTTCATTAGCGCGGAAGGTGCCGGACTGGCGAAGCATGGCGTCGACGAGGGTGGTCTTGCCGTGGTCAACATGGGCGATGATGGCGATATTGCGGATGATGCTCACAGGGATTTCCTAGTCTCTTTCTATTTATGATTTTCAGGTGCAGCGCGCATTGTGTGGGAGCGCCGGCTGCCGATGTCTACCGGGATCGGTCTTCGTCAATGGCCGCGAAAATCGTGGCCAGATCTAAATGAATCGAGTTTTCGGCGATGGCGAAGCTAGAGGTTTCGATCCAGCTTGGCGTAGAGCAGTCGAAGCCCTTGCGTGTGGCCGGGTCGATGACCCAGATGCTCCGGACGCCCATCCTGCGGTAGTCTTCGAGACGCTCGGAGTAGCGACTCATGCGGTCTTCGGGGGAAAGGATTTCGATGATGGCGACGGGCGGCGTCTGGATGATCTGCTCGCGGGGTGCGGTCACGGCGACGATCGCGATGTCAGCGATGCGAAAACACGTTGCGGAGGTTTGCACGCGGATTTCGGGGAGGGCGCGAATGCCCCACTCGCGTTTGTGCCTACTCAGGTAAAGCAGCAATGTGCCCTGCAATTCAGCGTGGTCTAACTCGCCCAAATTTCTTTCTTCGATGACGCCATCCACGTAGTCGCAGTCCGGGTGATAGCTCGTATGCAGATACTCGCTCACGGAAATCGGGAGATGGGCAGCGGTGGCCATAGGTAATCGCGGATGCCGATGCAGAGGCGAAACGCTCTCTATCAGTTTAACAGCCACGGCTGAACTATTCGTATTTGAGCGATTCGACGGGGTCCATTTGGGCGGCGCGATTGGCGGGCAGGGTTCCGAAGACGATGCCAATGATAGCCGAGGTGACGAGCGCAATAACTACAGACCATGGACTGATGGGGATATTGAACGACGTGAACATGCGCGCAGCAACCGGCAGCGCCAGGCCGAGGATAACTCCCACGAGACCGCCGCTGAGCGAAATGAAGACCGCCTCGATGAGGAACTGGAGTTTAATCTCACGGGCGGTTGCACCCAACGCTTTGCGGATACCGATTTCACGAATGCGCGCGCGCACGGTGGCCAGCATGATGTTCATAATGCCGACTCCGCCGACGGCGAGCGTGACTGTAGAAACCAGGAGCAGCAGGATGGTCAGAGCGTTGGCAACCAAGGCTGCGGTGGTCAGGACCGCAGTAAGCGTCGTGACCGTATAGACAGAATTGGGCTGATGGCGAGCCTGCACGACGCTCTTGATTTCCTTGGACGCCTCTTCGACGTCGTTCTGATCGCGTATCGAGAAAAAGATGTCCTTCACGGTATCGGTTCCGGTGAAGTAGCGGGCCACAGAGTATGGGATGAGGATGGTTTCGTCATCGATCTCCGTCGATCCGAAGGTGTTTACGCTTTCCTTGAAGGTGCCGATGACGGTGAGGGGGATGCCGCTGATTTGAAAGGTCTGATTGATCGCCGCGTCCGGCGTTCCAAACATCTGGCGGGCAAAGGGTTCAGTCACAACGGCTACTTGCGTATGCGTATCCTCGTCCTCATCGTCGAAGAAGCGCCCGGATAGGACAACCAGGTTGCGCACCCTTCTGTATTCGGGAGTCACACCGAGTACCAGGACGTCTTTAACCACGCCGCCGCCAACACTGACGCGGTCATGAAACTGCAGCAGGGGAGAGGAAAAGGCGACAGCCGGAACCCGCTCCTCAACGGCGAGCTCGTCGTCGCGGGTCAGGAAATCGTTGTAGACAGTGGTGCCGCTGCTACCAGCAGTGCCTCCACCCGAGTACCCGAGATCGACCATGTTGGTGCCAATCTTCTGGAGCTCGTCAAGGATGTACTGCTTGCCGGTGAGGCCGATGGTTGCGACCAGAATGACGGAGGCGGATCCGATGACCATGCCGAGCGCTGTGAGCGCAAAGCGCACCCGGCTGGTGTTGAAGCTGTCGATCGCCAGCTTAACGATTTCGCTGAGCAGCATTGTCCGTTTGGCGCTATCGAGCGTGCGCTGGAAGGACCTGCGACTGCGAGAGCGAACCGGCGGAGGCGGAGGTGCGATCGGAGGCTGAGACGGAGTTGTGACCATGGCTGGCCGGAGATCCTGCTACTGTATTGATCGTACTCGCCCCGGGCCGGGTTCAAAAAAGGCCAAGTAGCGCCGAACAGCCGTATCATAATATATGGATTAGACCGGATATATGGATTAGACCGGCTCGCCCACCCGAGCAACTTCGCTGCTGGGAACCCCGGGTTCGCGGAGGGATGTGTGAGTGGTTGAAAGAGGCGGTCTTGAAAATCACGCAAGATTCGCGGTCGTGTTTGGTTTCAATAGCTTAAGCCGGTAGAGATTGCACAGTTTCGGGTGAAATCGGGCACAACAGGTCAGTTCCGTGCAGTAAACTGTGCAGCAAATTACGGATTGTAGAGTAGCTCTTCAATCCCCGATTTGCTATAGACAAATATGTGCGGTTTGGAGTTCGGTTCAGTGTTGAACAAAGGCCATTTTTGGCCAACCTAGCAGTTTAATTGGCCATTCGCTGAAGTGACGAATCCATCCAAAAGTCCGATGGGCGCAAGGCCCGTTCTCGCCATTTGACATCCGGTTGAACTGAAGAGCCTACCTGGACGGCCAATTGTATCGCGACGTCAACTAATCACCTTTAGATATGAATAAATGCGTTCCGGGCTGCCCCTCCGTTTGTTAGTGTTCCTTCGATTCAGCGTCGAGTAGAAGGCCGTAATCGACAGCAGGAGCGGTATGAAACTCGGAACCGAGTCTGCATGGAATTGGCACTTGTCAACCCGTGTGAGGGCTTATCGGGAGCTAGCTACCGCACGTTGGTTTACCTCCCTTCGAATGTTGGCTATATCCTGATGCAACAATTGACCGTGGTCAACCTTAAGGTCTCCCGCCACGTAGACTCGATCGATGTCGGGTTGGGCAGTCACAAGAACTAGGTTCGCATAGGGATTCTCTAGCACGGCGCCGAGCCGCGCGGGGTCAATGACCACGAAATCCGCAAACTTGCCTGGCTCCAGGCTACCCAGCTTGTTCTTTACGCCTAGGACATCCGCGCTTCCCATCGTGTGCAGCCAAAGCACCTGATAAGGACTGATGACAGTCGCGTCTTCATACTTGTCGCGGATCGCGTAAAGACCGGCCCGCATGTTCTCGAAAGGATCTGCGAGGTCTCCGCTTGCTTCGCCGTCGATACCCATGCCCACGCGAATTCCCATCTTCAGATATTTGGGGATATCCGGCACTCCGGAGGCCATGCGGCCGTTTGAGAGCGGATTCCATGTCATCGCGACATCGTGTTTAGCGGTTACCTGAAGAATGTACTCATCGGTATGGATGAAATGGCCGAATATGAGTCGGTCGGAGAGCATGCCGCTATCCATGAACCAGCGGAACTCGGCCCGCTCTTCGCCCTGGATCAATGGCTCCGGAGGCTCAAGATAGTGGCTCTGGTTCATTAAGGAAAATTCGTCCATCAGCGCTTTTTCCATGACGGACTGCTGATAGGTATTGTTGAAAGCGGTGCCGCCGTTGATCATCACGCTTAGAAAATTCGACGAGGGCGGCTGTGTTGCGGTCCAGTCCAGAAAGGCCTTGAGTCGCTTGCGCGCCTGATCGACGGTGACTCCCGGAGCCATCATTCCGGGCTCATAGCCGTGGACGAAACGGATTCCCGACTTCTCCTCAGCGCGGAACTGCGCCTCGTCAAACTCGTTGTCGTCGCTGCGCCAGTAGATCCGCGTGTAGTTGAAGTTATAGGCCGTAGTAATTCCGTTCTGGAGATGATCGAGAGCCCCCAGCAGACAGAACCAGTACATATCCTCAGGAGTGGCTTTCGCTGCTCTCTGAAAATAAAGGTCGTTGATCCAACTGGTCAGTGTTTTGTCACCGGCGAGTCCGCGATACGCGGCCTGCCAAAGGTGGCTGTGGGCCGAAATTAACCCCGGAATGATCCATTCACCATGTGCATCGAATACCTGGTCGGCGGTTATGCTTGCCGGCGGGTCGCCTGCGCTTACAGTAGTAAGGGTTCCGTCCGCGGCGACGACAAAATAGCCCGTGAACGGATCACGCTGCTGCGGAGCCATGGAAAATATCCGGGCATTTTTTACCAGCAGCTTGGCTGAAGCCGCAAAAAGGTTGATCTGAAAAAAGACTGCATTCGCGCACATCAGGAAGAGGAATAGCGCCTTCCGGAAGAACCGCCACGAACACTCCCGAGGCAGCGAGTCGACGATGATGATATTCGTGCCGTGCAGATTTCCCCCCGTCTCCCGGGAAGAGCAGTAAGGATTTGAAGTCATTTGCAAACCTAAGCTCCCTCGTCGCCACTCACGGATCGGTGAGATCGCGCGCGTTGTGATGTCAGAGTTTATAGCATCTGACGCAAGAGCGCTCTGGCAACGATATGTTCAATCTGCGCAGCTAGTTGCCCGGCAGACAGGCGCGGGGCCCGCGCCCGTAGGCCTGCGTGAAGATTTTGTAGAATTGCGCGTAGCTTCCGAAACCCGCCGCGTACACAGCTTCCGCGAGGGTTTTCTGTTCGGGCTGTCTGTACACTTCCCAAAAGCGAGACAGCCGTAGCGAATTACGATACCGGCTCAGCGGAACACCAATTTGCCGTCGAAATGTCCGGCTCAAATAGGATTCGCTGACCCCACAGTTTTCCGCGAGTTGGCCAAGATCCTGGCTCGAGTCGCCTTCGCTCAAGACCCGGAGTGCGCGACGCACTGCGGGGTGCAGAGCCACGGCGTCTCCCAGCACCCTGCCTGTGCGCTGGCTGCGCCAGCACAATAGCAGAAGGTGGTGGAGTCCGGCATTCAACCCATCGGGATCCCCATGCTCGTAGGAAAACGCCGATCCCACGCCGAAACCAGCCTCCCGATTGAGCACGTCCGGGTCGAGGGAGCCGCGCATCAGCGAGTCCATGGTCTTTCGGATTAGATCGAACGAATCCGGTTCGAGCACGGTATTCAGAACACCATCGTGCTCATTCGTTTTGCGCCTCAGGCCAGCATAGGCCTCGGTGCGGCAGGATCGAGCTATGAGCGAGGGCTTGAAAACTGCAACGTAGTTTTGCGCATCGTTCGAAAGATCTACCAACTGGTGCTCCTGCTCGGGATAGAGCCAGAGCAGGGTACGGCGCTGAAACGTGAACCTGCGCCCGCTCAGCACATAAGTGACCGTTCCCCGGACCACCACGTTCAGCTCCAACTCAACGTGGTGATGGCTTTTGAGTTTAGGAGGATGCCGAGTGGACTCCACAAGGTAGAGGAAGCCGTCGTAACCGTTGCGGAGTTTCAGATCTTCGAGCACATGGACAAAATACGATAACTTTTGAGCGTCTGTCGAGAAGACATTTTTTCCGGGTGAATTGTAGTGTGAGAGAAGGCTTTGAAGGAAGCTGAAATGGCCTTGTCTCTGCAATCACGGTTATTCGGACAGCTCCCCAGCGGAGAGCCGGTCGAGGCGTGGACGCTGACCGGATCGGGCGGCCTCCAACTGGAGGTCATCACATACGGTGGCATCGTGACACGACTGCTCGCGCCTGACCGGGATGGGCGCCTCGCAGACATCGTTCTGGGTTTCAGAGAGCTTGAATCTTATTTAGCCGGCCATCCGTACTTCGGCACGATCACAGGACGCGTTGCGGGGCGGGTTACCGGAGCCCGGTTCACGCTGGACGGAAAGACATACGAACTGGCCCAAAACCAGGCTCCCAACCATCTCCATGGAGGTGTGGAGGGCTTTGACAAGAAGATCTGGACTGCGACTCCTATGGATGTTCCCGACGGAGGCAGTTCTCTGCGTCTGAGTTATCGGAGCCGGGACGGCGAGGAAGGTTATCCGGGTGCTGTCGACGTCACAGTGACCTACACGATCACGGGCGACAATTGCTTTGTGATTGATACTGAGGCTGTTACAGATCGGCCAACGCCGTTCAACATTACCCATCATTCCTACTTCAATCTTTGCGGAGAGGGTTCGGGTTCCATTGCGGATCATGAACTCCAGATCCACGCGGATCAGTATGTTCCCGTTGATGAACATCTAACCCTGCTCGGGCGTTATGAGTCAGTGAGCGGCCACGCTAACGACTTTCGCGAGAGCCGCCGTCTGGGCGCAGCGATCCCGAATCTGTTTCTCAACCACGGAGACTTATATCTCCTCCGCAAATCAGGCAGGGGCCGATTCTCCGATGAGCTTGCACCTGCCGCGTGCCTCGTGGAGCCGCACAGTGGGCGGGCACTAAATGTTTCCACTACCGAAACCCATCTCCAGCTTTATACTGCCGCTGCTCTTGATGGGACTCTTACCGGAAAGTCCGGCGTTCGATACGGCAGGCATGCGGGCATTTGCCTGGAGTGCCACGGCTATCCGGATGGAGCAAATGCTCCTCTTTTCAGTGACAACATCCTTCGTCCAGAGCGTCCGCAGCGACACACGACGATGTATGCGTTTTCCACGGTACCCGCGAACGCGTCCTTTTCCGGCCGCATCACGCAGAGCGGAAGAGCCCGCAGTTCCAGCAGTTGCGGCGTAGAAGTGAACTCTGAAGCAGAGCCTGTTACGAATCTTGCGGGATCGCGACCAGGCGTTGGGCGATAACCATGGGTCACAATACTGCTGTCCTCGCCCGTCCAATCAAGCCTGACTACAGTCTTACCGGCGTGAGCTCCACCGAGGCGATTGAAAAGGGTCTCGCGGAAGCCGACTGGTATCAATGCCCCGTGCCGCGCGAAACCATGCGCAGGCTTCTGGAACGCCGCGACGCACCTGCAATTCGCGACACGATCGTCTGGTTCGCGCTGATCCTGAGCAGCGGCTATGCCACTTGGGCCCTGTGGGGCACGTGGTGGGTGATCCTGCCTTACCTCGTCTACAGCGTGCTCTACGCATCAACGTCCGACTCGCGTTGGCACGAGTGCGGACATGGGACAGCGTTCAAGACTGACTGGATGAATAATGCGCTGTATGAAATCGCGTCATTCATGGTCATGCGCGAGTCCACCGTATGGCGGTGGAGCCACACCCGGCACCATAGCGACACCATCATTGTTGGCCGTGATCCTGAAATAGCGGTCCCGCGGCCGCCCGATGTGAAAGCCATCATCAAGTCTTTCTTCAACCTCGGAAATTATCCGAAGTACTTCAGGCGAATCGTTCTGCACTCGTTCGGCCGTATGGCTGCCGAAGAAAAGACCTTCATTCCCGAGATGGAGTTTCCGAAGGTTTGTCGGCATGCGCGGATATATGTGGCTATCTATCTCGCAGTGATCGGAATTGCGATCTACACGCGCAGCTTCCTTCCGTTGTTCCTGGTTGGTTTCACGAATTTTTTCGGTACGTGGCTTCTTGTTGTGTATGGCCTCACCCAGCACGCCGGGCTGGCAGAGAATGTTCTCGATCACCGTCTCAACTGTCGAACGGTGTACATGAACCCGATCCACCGGTTCCTTTACTGGAACATGAACTACCACGTAGAGCATCACATGTTTCCGTTGGTGCCCTACCATCGCCAGCGCGACCTGCACGAGGCCGTGAAGGATGACTGCCCCACGCCTTATCCAAGCCTGTTCGCAGCCTGGCGCGAAATCGCGCCCTCCGTTCTCAGGCAGGTCAAAGATCCGGCGTATCACGTCAAACGCAAGCTTCCAGAACCAAAGGCGCGCCTCAATGAAGGCGCCTACAAGTCGGTCGCCATACCCGATGCCGTGGGTTGGGTCGGTGTTTGTCCGGCCACCGATCACAGACGTGCGGACGTCAAGCGCTTTGATCACGGCAAGAAGACCTATGCCATTTACCGGGACGACGAAGGGAAACTCTATGCCACGGACGGACTGTGCACCCACGGGAATGTCCATCTGGCCAACGGCCTGGTTAAAGACAAGCAAATCGAATGCTCCAAGCACAATGGGCGCTTCAACCTTATCGATGGCTCGCCGGCGCGTGCCCCGATATGCCGCGGTTTGGCCACGTATCCTGTCGAGGAGCGCAATGGCCAGATTGTGATCAACGTCGCCCATGCCAGCGGCGCGGGCGCGCGCACGCAAAGGTCGCACGAGTTCCGCGTCGTGAGCAATACGAACGTCGCAACCTTCATCAAAGAACTCGTGCTCGAACCTGCAGAAAAATTTGACTTCACGCCTGGCGACTACCTGCAGTTCGACATTCCGGCCTACGATGCGATCGCGTTCCGTAAGTTCGACGTTTCGCAGCCGTTCGCCACTGTTTGGGAAAACCAACATGTTTTCGATCTGATCGCTCGAAACCCGCTGGGAGGCCCTCGCCGCAACAACTACTCTGTCGCGAGCAATCAGAAGACTGAGAATACCCTACGGTTTAACATCCGCATTGCGACGCCTCCTCCCGGCCAGGACTGCGATCCTGGGGTCGGATCAAGTTACTTTTTCAATCTCAAACCTGGCGACGTTGTTTCCGGCATCGGTCCCTTCGGCGACTTCCACATCAAGCCGACGCAGCGGGAGATGGTTTACATCGGCGGAGGCGCCGGCATGGCTCCGCTGAGAGCCCACCTCTCGCATCTGCTCGAGACCGAGCAAACTGCGCGCAAAATCAGCTTCTGGTACGGCGCTCGCTCAAAACAGGAAATTTTCTACGAGGAATATTTCAGGGATCTAGCCGCTGGTCATCACAATTTTTCATTTCACCTCGCGCTCTCATCACCGCTGCCGGAAGATAACTGGACTGGCCGTGTGGGTTTCATCCACGAGGCGGTACTCAACGACTATCTGAATTCCCACGCGAATCCAGCGGGAGTGGAATATTATCTTTGCGGGCCGCCCATGATGATCAAGGCCTGTACAAGGGTGCTCGCTGAACTGGGTGTACCCGAAAGCCAGATCTCCTACGACGAATTCTGATGGGATCGATATCGCGTTTTTTTAACGATGGCTCCGGTACCACTCCTAAGCTCAGGGTCTATCTGAACCTCGACAACTTGGTCGACCTGCGTGCCGACACAGTCTGGCCCGAACTCGAGGGGCTGCCACGCTACCAGCGTTTAAAAGAAGACGGCTTCGAGGGCGTGCAACTCACCAACGATCCTCCGCTAGCAGGCGCTCCCCTGCCCTACTGCGGGCTGGACCGTATTAACGCTCCCGCCGACGCCGAGACAATCGCCGCACGGCACGCAGACCGCGGCGATCAGTGCATCACCGTCCACCTCGGTTGGGGACTCGAAGACGATTCAGAGATCTTTCGATTGGTTGAGGCCGTTCTGGCTGCTGCAGACAAGCATCGTCTACCGATCTTTGTCGAAACACATCGCGCGACAATCACTCAGGACGTATGGAGGACTGTCCAGATCACGAAAAAGTTCCCAGAGGTTCGCTTCAACGGCGACTTCAGCCACTATTACTGCGGCCTGGAACTCGTCTATGGCGACTGGAATGCCAAGCTTGCTTTCATGGAGCCGATTTTCGAAAGAGTCGGGTTCATTCACGCCCGTGTCGCGAGCCCAGGCTGTATCCAGGTGGGCATCAATGCAACTTTCCCTTCAAGTTATGTCGATCACTTCAAGGAATTGTGGACGCGCGCCATGCTTGGCTTTCTTCGCAACGCTCTCCCGGGAGATGTGCTGATCTTCGCGCCAGAGTTGCTGGCGAGCACACACTTTTATGCCCGCCTCTTTCCGAATGTGTCGGGTCAATTCGTCGAAGAATCGGACCGCTATTCCCAAGCTCTGATATACAGGGACTTCGCGCGAGCATGCTTTGCCGAAGCGCAGCGGCGTCTTTCGGCTTCTATTTGACCGGATCAGACGAAGGAAAGACCCGCCACTCTGGCGGGTCTTTCCTTTGCACTCGTGACCGTTCAAGCTGCCCGGCCGACAAGACCGTGCGGGTCCAGGACGAACTTCTTCGCTACGCCGGAGTCGAAGTCCTTATAACCCTTCGGCGCGTCGTTGAGGGGAATCACGGTAGCATTCACGATCTTCGCGATGGGCAAGCGATCATGGAGGATTGCCTGCATGAGTTGCCGGTTGTACTTCAGAACCGGCGTCTGGCCTGTGTAAAAGCGATGTGACTTGGCCCAGCCAAGGCCGATGCGCATCTTGAGATTGCCGTGTTTCGCGCCCTCATCCTGAGACCCTGGATCGTCGGTCACATATAGACCGGGAATGCCAATTCCACCTGCGGCACGGACAATGGACATCAGGGAGTTCAATACAGTTGCCGGAGCTTCCTCTCCATCTTTGCCATGGGCTCTTGCTTCGAAGCCGACTGCGTCTACTGCGGCATCTACCTCAGGTTCGCCGACAACGCCGGCGATAAGTTCGCCGAGATCGTGGCTCCTGGTGAGGTCGATCGGCGTAAAGCCCACGTTTGCGGCGTGTTTCAGGCGATCTGCGTTCATATCTCCGATCATCACGAGAGCTGCACCCAGGATCTGTGCCGAAGCCGCAGCCGCCAGTCCCACCGGACCCGCGCCCGCTATGTAGACAATGGAGCCTACGCCTACACCGGCGCTGACAGCTCCGTGAAAGCCGGTGGGCAGGATATCGGAGAGCATCGTCAGGTCCCGAATTTTCGACATGGCCTGGGCTTTGTCCGGAAATTTGATCAGATTGAAGTCTGCATAAGGAACCAGCACGTACTCGGCCTGCCCGCCGACCCAGCCGCCCATATCGACATAGCCGTAAGCGCCGCCCGCGCGGCCATGATTGACGCTGAGACACACGCCCGTTTGTTGCTCGCGGCAGGTGCGGCACCGCCCACAGGCTACGTTGAAAGGCACTGTGACGAGATCACCGACCTTCAGATACTCAACGTCGGAGCCAATCTCGATGATTTCACCTGTGATCTCATGCCCTAGAACCAATCCGTTGGGCGCGGTGGTACGCCCGCGCACCATGTGCTGATCAGAGCCGCAGATGTTGGTGGCAACAACTTTAAGAATTACGCCGTGACTGATCTTCTTCCCCGCCGGATTTTGCATTTTGGGGAAATCAATGGACTGAACCTCAACCTTGTTCGGTCCAAGAAAAACTACTCCCGAATTCTGTGCCATGGAATTTCCTCAACTCTCCTGCGCGATTGCCTTTGAGGCACGCACTCTCGCGATTGTTCATTCTCCTCGAAGGGTCTACGATCATGTAGACCCGCGTCGTCTTCTTCCAGCCGAGTAATCGTATCTCTCCATTTAAGATGGTGTCTTTTCGAAACGCGCTCAAAAGTTCTCATTTCTTGTCGCCGCAGCCAGACTGCGCAAAACATGTGCCTATAATTCGACAGCTCGACTGCGAGTTGTAAATCACAAAGACTGAAAAGATCGAACAAGGCCGATATGGGGAACGTTGACCGAAGGAAGTTTCTTCAAGGAGCAGGGCTGGTCGTTGGTGGCATGACACTGGAAGCGCAGATACAGGCCCTCGATAGCCTTCGCGACTCGGCCAATGCCACGGCAGATGTGTTGAGTAAGGGGTCGTCCTCACGGGCATTTTCCTCTCTATGCAACACCAATATCAAGACCAACATCGGCCTGGGTGATCAAACGCCGGGAATCATCGACCAGTTCGGCCAACTCGATTCGCGAAACGCGTCAATTTGCCTGAGCATTGGCGATGTTCCACTGAAGTCGCCGAACCTTCATTGGTCTCAGTCTCTTGAAGGCGGCTATCTTCCGATTGTGAGCACTGAAGTCCGGTCAAGCCGAGGGGCTGCGCGCTGGACTGCCGCTGCCACGACCGTGGGGAACGTTCAGGCCGACTATTTCGACTTCAATCAGGCGGATCTGCCGTTGAAGGTCGACCTCTGGTTTCCGTTGACCACACGGATCGAAGTCAACGAAGGAATCGTAACAAGCGGTGATCGTATTCTTGCGACATTTCCACCCTCCGCCGCTGTCAATCTGTCGCAAGCGAAATACAACATGATTACGCCGGCACGGGAGAGCTGGTCACTCAGCCGGCCGCCGTGGTCACCGGAGTTACCCGCCGGATTTCGCCCGACTCCAATTCCGGGGCTTGATCCTGCATTTGCCAGCGGAAGGTCCTCATATCTCTTTCGCTCATTGCGATACAGGTTTCCTGTAGAGGCGGGGAAGACCTATCACGTTGTTCTCGGCTTATACGTACAGAAAGACCGCGACTACAGCTATACCCATTCGCAATCGCTTCTAGACCTGTCTGCGAACGAAATGTCGCTAACTGTGGATCTGGCAGATCTGACGGCCGGCAAGCCGTTTCTTCATGACTTTGTGATCCAGGCTTCCACGAATGAGATTCAAGTCGCATCAAGCGTGAATCCGTCTTCCACGTCGCCTTATCGCTGGGTGTTGCTGAACGCGATCTGGGTCTTCGAGGAAGCCGTCGACATGACACAGATCAGCACGGGAGCCTTGAGTGATAAGGCTCTGTTCTACGTTCGCTGCGGCGAGGAGTCCATGTCCGGTCGCGCTTGCAGGGTCACCTTTGATCTTTCAAACGCTGACGGGGCGAAGTGCAGGATCGTTCTGCCCTACGACTTCAATATAAGCAACCGTGACGCGGTGCCTGCGTTGCGTGCCGGGTCGCCGGAAGCCGGCGCAAGACAAAGATGGGAGCGCCTTTTAGCGGATGGAGCGCAGTTCAGCACCGGAGATGCGGGGCTGGATAACCTCTACCGGACCTCTCTGCTCAATATTTTTCTGCTACGAACAAAGTATCCGGGCGCGGCCAACGACGGCGGGGATCTGTACGTTGTTAAACCGGGCGCGTCAATTTACGACGCTTTCTGGTACAGGGACGCTGCCTACATGATTGCTGCGCTGGACGTTGCCGGTCAGTCCAATGAAGCGGAGAAGTCTCTGCGTCTCTTCTGGCAAACCGGACTTCGCGGCAATTTTGGATCCTACGAGCAGCAGGAAAGTGGGCTTTGGCAATCTCCTCTAAACCAGTCGGACGGTCAGGGGCAGGTACTGTGGGCACTGGTGCTCCATGCACAGTATTCGGGAAACCTCGAGTGGTTGCGGGTGGTCTACCCAAATATCAGGAAGGGTGCAGACTGGATCAAAAACGTTACCGGGCAAATGCGCTATCTCACCGAGAACGGTGGTCGCCCTATCTACTACGGGCTGCTGCCGGCCGCCGAAGGTGAAGCGATCGGCCAAGGCTATATCTACTATCACGATTTCTGGGCAGTGCTCGGACTTCGGATGGCGATAGAGGCTGCCAAGGCTGTCAATGACGAGACCGATGTCAAATGGATGACGGATGCGTACAACGCGTTCTGCTCCAATCTTTCCGCGTCGGTAAAGCTCGCCTTCGAGCGCGTTGGAGGTAACAAATATATCCCTGCAACGCCGTTTCACCCGGTCTCTCAACTCGACATTTGGGGTTCGATCGCGGCTCTTTATCCATCGCGATTTCTCGGCGCAAACGATCCCATGATTTCGCAAACCCTCGACACGATGCGCCAGCATTGCCAGGAAGATGAGTACACGTACTTCAACAGGAAGAAGCTATGGACATACATTACGGTAGATTGGGCAATGTGCTATCTGCTTCGTGACGACCTGGAAATGTTCTACAGACTGTTCGACGGCTATGTGGCTCATGCCTCTCCTACGAACGGTTGGACGGAGGAGATCTTTCTCGACACGCGACAAGGCACGGGCGATATGCCACACGGCTGGGCGGCAGCTCAGTTTGTCCATATGCTTCGCAACGCGCTGGTTTACGAAGACAACGACGTGCTCCACCTCTGCTGGGGTGCAAGAGAAGATTGGCTGAACAATGGAATAACTGTGCGGCGCGCTCCGACCAGGTTCGGAGCCGTTGACTTTGATTTGCGCAGATCCGGCGATTCAGTCGTTCTCGACTATCGGGTGGATCGGGGCACGCACCAGCAGCCGTACAGTCGGGCGCAGCTGCACCTGCCACTCTCGGTGAGGAGGCCTGTCTCAATCCGGGTAAATGGGAAGGTCAGGACGTTAGCTGCGAACCAGCGCGCAATTCAACTTGACTAGGCCGCGATGTGCCTTTCTTAGTGAACGGGATGTCCGGCGATGTGGGCGATTCTGGAGGACGGGTCTTCCGGAGGTGTCCCGAGCGAAAACTGATGTCTTAATGTTCTCGGTCCAAAGCCCTTGATCCGTTTGAATTGGCGATTGAAATTTGAGTAATTGCCGAACCCGACACGGAAGCCTATGTCGAGAATGCTGTCATTCGTGTTGATGAGGAGCTGCGCGGCCGCTCCGACTCGCAACTCATTCAGATATGCCGTCATGGTGCGGCCAGTCGCCCTTTTAAAGAAGCGGCAGAGCGAGGCCTGATCCATATGAAAGCGCTTCGCGAGCCTGGCGAACTCGATCTCTTCTGTAAAGCTCTCATTCAAGAAGAGACAAATTTCGTCCATCCGGTGCTGGTCGGCAATCCGGCAGATCGGCTTTACTCTCAATGTGGAAAGTATCTGGCCGTCCTTTTCGTCTGCAAGTTCTACAAGAGCCGACAACAGCGTTGCCAACCTTTTGCCCGGAGACTGAACAGGAAGTTTCGCAATAGATCGTGCTATCCTGCGCCCGATCTCTGTGTGGCCAAAGGCGAGCCCATTCGAAGCACGGCGCAGAAGATGGGCAACCGGCGCCATTTCTTCCAGTTCGAAGAAGTGTTCTCCGAGAAAATCGTAACGAAATTGCACAACTACAGCACGATGCGTCTCTGCCCGCTGTGTTTTTACTGGGCCAGAGCGCCAACTATGCGGCACGTTGGGACCGAGCAGTACAAGATCGCCCGGGCCGTAGTCCGCGATGCCATCGCCGACCAGCCGTTGTCCGCGACTGTTGATAATCAGAGTCAGTTCGAACTCCGGGTGATAATGCCAGTAGAACGGGAATTCAGGATCACTTCGCTCAAAGGCAACGACCAAGGCGGATCCGGAGCCGATCTTCTCGAAATACGGCTTCATGCGCCGATCGGCCCCGCGAACATTGTCTACGGTGATTTCAGGGATCGCGGCGCCAATCTCTTTCCCAGCCAAATCCTGCATTTCAGAGAGGTTGATGGATGGAACCTCGACCTTGCATGTATCGAGAAATGCTATCCCGGTATTCGACGCCATTCGATCACCTCCACTTTGCTGCCCCAAAAAGTGTTCGAGGCCGACACCTGCCGTCTGCAACCTTGAAGTAGAGACTGCGCCACAGTTTGAGTAGTGTTTTTCGAGTGCAAAGCAATGTTATCCGCGCTTTAACAAGTTGTCTTTTCCAAAGGCGCACAAGAGTTTTCATTTCTTGTCTTTGCGGACGGCATTTGAAGGCCTCAATCATCGTTAGACAGTTTCAGGCGGCGCCGGTGTCGGGCTTCAGAGTTCAACCGAATTAGCAGAACGCGGCCACATTTCCCAGAAATCATGTCAATTTGATACCCATAGTGGTCAATTGATCAGAGGACATGTGCAGTCCCCGTCGGCTACCGTTATCGAAAATTGACCATAGATGTATTGCAGGTGATGCCTATGAACATATCCTCGCCACACGACGTCGTTCATAAAGGCCAGGATTTGGAACACCCACGGTATACGTCGCTGAATTCCTACGAAGGCTTCGCCGGTCTGCCGCCCTTGGTGGGCCTGCTTACGATGAATGAGGCGGCAACAACCGGCTTGTCCGTCAGCGAGTCGGTTTCTCGATTGAAGCGAGTGCACTGGTCCCTGAAGAAGCTGCACCAAATCTTCGTATCGCGCATTACAAGCGAACCTGTCTACGAGCTGAAGATGGCCTTCAGCCTGCATGCATTCTACTGCTCGGAGCATGTTGGAGAGATCGCTTCCCGGGTCCGGGAAATGCGGCAACCGCCTTATGGACTTGAGGTATCTCCGGACGCGTCGCTCGATCTGTTCTTCGACGAAATACTGGCAGCGCCGACGACACCTGCACTGCTCCTGGGGCTCTACGAGCACGCGATACCCGCGGTGATTCGCGCTCTCGAGAATCTTATTAGCGATACGAACAAGCTTTTTGACCATCCGACTTTTCGCATTTGCCGACTCACTCTGGTCGAGGTGCAGGACGTGCTGCACTATGGGACTAAAGCCGTCCGCTGCCTTGTCAGCGCGGATGGCCGGAAAGAGCTTGGGGACTGGCCGGTCAAACTCGAGCGTATGCTTGGTGCGGCAGGGGACCTCGACGGCAAGAAAGAACCCACCGGCGAGACCGTCGCAGCTCACTTCTCAGTAATTCCCTACAAGTATGATCCAGTTCCTAAGCGGGATGACCGCTTCAAGGATCCATACAACATGGGCGTGAATGCTGAGGCGCTACTCTTCGACAACAGCATCCCGCCTTTCCCCAAGCGGATCATGCTGTACTTCAAGCGCATGCGCGAGATTGACGTGCCTGAAATGATGGCAAGCATCCTTGCGGAGACCAAGGGCAAGCCGTGGGAATATTACCGTGATATGACCCGTCAGCTATGGGATGAGGCGCGTCACGCGATGATGGGTGAGCTCGGATTCGTTTCGATGGGAATCGATTGGTCGACAATTCCCTTCAATTTCACCTGGTCACTGGGGCTGAATACCATGCTTACTGCGAAGGAGCGGCATGGAGTGCTGTACACCATCGAGCAAGGGCTTATGCCTCGAAAAACAGGCAAACAATATGAGTGGGAGGTCGCATTGGCTTCCGCCAATCCGCTCTCGGCGATGATTCAGGATTATGACTGGGCGGACGAAGTTCTACATGCCAAAATCGGGCGTGATTGGATTGTCTCGGAGGTAGGATCGCAGGCGGAAGCAATAGCTTTTGGCGACAAGGCCTGGTCCAAAATCCTGGTGGACTGGAAAAAATGGAAAGAAGATGGCCTTACAGAGCATCGAAACTGGTGGCCTGAAATTTATCGTGCGGCCTGCCAGAACCAAGGCATCGACCCTGACCCGAAGCTACTTGCCTACGACACTACTTACGAGAATTCGCGGGCTGATCTGAAAGAAGTTGTTTCCTGATTTGCATTCTCTTGAATCAAAATTGGCGACACGCGGTTCCACGCAGCACCTAGAGGGGCTCGCGGTGAGCTTCATTCTGATATTCCGTCATGGGGACGTTGTTGCGAAAGAGAACGGTTAGACGCTGACATGGCCACTACGGCAACCGCGATCGTCACCGATGGTCGTGGCCATTTTGAGCTGACGCAGGTTCAACTCGGCGATCCTCATCCCGGGGAAATACTCGTAGAGATCAAAGCCAGCGGTGTTTGCCACACTGACTTCGACTCGCTCTCGTGGAAGCGAAGAATGATTATGGGTCACGAGGGCGCCGGCGTAGTGGTCGCATGTGGCGAGGGCGTAATCAGCGTGCAACCGGGCGGCCGCGTCTTGTTGAACTGGGCTATTCCTTGCGGCGATTGCTTCCAGTGCAGGCGCGGCGCGGAGAATATCTGCGAGCAAAAGCCGACCGTCCCGGATGAGCGCTTTCAGTGCGGCAATGAGCCCTTGAACGCTTCCTTCAATCTCGGGACTATGGCTACGCACGCTGTGGTGCCGTGGCAGGCTGCAGTTCCCATCGACGTGGAGATTCCCTTTTCTTCGGCTGCAATTCTCGGATGCGGCGTCATGACCGGATTCGGTTCGGTCGTGAATGCGGCGCGCGTGGAAAAGGGTAGCTCTGTCGTCGTGTTAGGCGCGGGTGGAGTGGGTTTGAGCGTGATTCAAGGGGCAGTGCACGCGTGCGCTCGCTTGATTATCGCGATCGACGTTAACCCCAACCGGTTGGCGCTAGCTCGTCAATTCGGCGCAACACATACGATCCTGGCCAGCCGCGACGATGCCGGGCTGCGCGATGCGGCATCGCAGGTGAAACAGATGACCGGCCGCGGCTCGGACTACGCCTTTGAATGCACGGCCGTCCCGGAACTCGGCGCAGCTCCTTTGTTGATAGTCCGCAACGGAGGAACTGCCGTGGCAGTCAGCGGCGTCGAGCAGGTTGTGCCCGTGGATATGGAGCTCTTTGAATGGGACAAGCGCTATATCAATCCGCTCTATGGACAGTGTCGTCCCTTTGTCGATTTCCCTGTCCTGCTTTCGCTCTATCGACAAGGGCGGCTTAAGCTCGACGAGATGGTGACGCGCACATATGCCCTTTCGGGCTTGGCGGAGGCCTTTGAGCATCTGAAGCAAGGCATCAATGCCAAAGGAGTTTTGATCCCTAATGGCTCCGACTAGATCTGCAGGCGAAATTCAAACGATTGCTGTCTCAGATACTCAGTTTGAGTGTGCGGCGATAAGATTCCTCACCCTTTACAGCCCAGCTCTTGCGGGTCGAGGCGATGTCAGTGTTTACATACCTCCCGGCATTGAGTCGCTCACCTCCGTTCCGGTGGTTGTCCTGCTCCACGGCGTATACGACAGTCATTGGGCCTGGTTCTTCAAGGGAGGCGCACACGAGGTGGCATCGGATCTCGTTGCAAAGTCTCGGATACGGCCGATGTTTCTGGTTGCACCGTCGGATGGCCTTTTCCAGCATGGGAGCGCATATCTTCGTCATTCAGGGCGGGACTACGAAAGATGGATCACAGACGAGGTCGTCGAAGGTGTGAGCAGAACCTTTACATGCGTCGACCAGCGTTCGCCACTTTTTATTTGCGGGCTATCGATGGGCGGTTACGGCGCGCTGCGCCTCGGGGCGAAGCGCCCGGATATCTTTCGCGGGATCTCAGCGCATTCCGCTATTACCCGCATTGAGGAAATGTCTCAGTTCGTTTTTGAAGTGTTTCCCTCTAAAGAAATTGACGCCGCGGATGCGGACATCATCGCATGGATCGAGAGAAATCGAAGCGTTCTGCCCCCCCTCAGGTTTGACTGCGGTACGAACGATGCGTTAATCGCGGGAAACAGGCGCTTTCACGAAGAACTCGATGCGAGGAGCGTCCCTCATAGCTACACCGAATTCGACGGGGATCATAACTGGGCTTACTGGCATGAGCACATAGGAAGAAGTCTTCTGTTTTTCGAGAACATACTCCGGGGCGTGCCGAACTCGCGACCGGTGGAAATCAAATCCAGAAACTGATCAATTCATATGAGGACATCCATCGTATGTCCCGTTAAGCTGATGGGCAGCTTTGCGAAAGCTGCGAGTGGAGCGAAGGTCTTATGCAAACAGCAGTGCCGGTTCCACTCGATCCGGGATCACAGCCAAAACCAATTCTGCGCGTGACGTCCACGCTGGTGGCAAGCGCGCTGGTTGCGGCGCTGGGAGGCCTGCTGTTCGGGTTCGATACAGCGGTGATTGCCGGCACGACCCATTCCCTCACCAGCGTCTTTTCACTGACTGCGGCTACCCTGAGCATCACGGTGTCAAGCGCTCTTTGGGGAACAGTCATCGGAGCCCTGCTCGGCGGCTACGTTGGGGAAAAGTACGGCCGGCGCGACAGTCTTCGCGTTATGGCCGTCCTCTACCTCCTCTCTGCGGTGGGGTGTGCGCTCGCGTGGAACTGGAACCTGTTGCTTGCCGCACGCATCATTGGCGGACTTGGAATTGGCGGCTCTTCCGTTCTCGGTCCCATGTACATCGCCGAGATATCTCCTACGCGGCTGCGAGGCAGGATGGTGGGATTCTTTCAATTCAATGTGGTTGTGGGGATCCTGCTGGCCTATCTCTCGAACTACCTCGTCTCCCTGCAACATCTCGGGAGCAGTGAGTGGCGGTGGCAGTTCGCGGTCCCGGCTCTTCCGTCTGCCATGTTTTTCCTCCTCCTTTTTGCTATTCCGCGCAGTCCCCGCTGGCTGGTGGAGCAGCGGCGGTTCGAGGAGGCGCATGATGTTCTGATCAAGGTCGGAGAGGCCAATCCTGATACTCAGTTGGCCCGTATCGTGCAATCAGTGGAGTTGGAGAAGCGCCTTTCCGGCGAAAGGATATTCTCACGAACCCACAGGCTTCCAATATTTCTTGCGGTGACAATCGCAGTTTTTTGCCAACTATCGGGCATCAATGCGGTCCTGTACTACCTCAATGACATCTTTGCAGCGGCAGGAGCGAGCGCGTACTCCGGAGGGCTCCAGACAGTCGCTGTTGGCGCGACGAATCTGATTTTCACGAGCCTCGCCATGCTGGTGATCGACAAAGTTGGCCGGAGGGTCCTGTTGCTTATCGGCTCTGTTGGTATGGTCGCCACGCTTCTGGGTATTGCAGTAATATTCCACACCCAGCAGCATCGGGAGCTGTTGGTATGGCTCCTTGTTGGGTACTGCGCATCGTTCTCATTTTCGCTAGGCGCGGTGGTCTGGGTCTACATAAGCGAGCTATTTCCAAATGGCGTTCGGGCCAAGGGTCAGACGCTTGGCAGCGTTTCACATTGGGTGATGAATGCAATCATCGCCATTGCCTTTCCGATGCTTGCAGCGCGATCGAGCGCGTATCCATTCGTCTTCTTTGCCGGAATGATGGTCGTGCTGTTCCTGTTAGTGCTTTTTGTCTTTCCTGAAACCAAAAATGTTTCTCTTGAGGAAATGCAGCTCAGGATGTCTTCTTGATGCATTCACTGGCGGAAACAGTTCGAAGAGCCGCGTAGCCATTCAACACCGATCTGGTCCTGCATGAGTAGAATTGCAATCTCAAACACGAAAACCGACTGCAAATGACGTACACAATATCGTCAACGGTAAAAAAGACAGCTACCTTTCTGCAGTGTTAGCGTTCTATCTCATTGGAACTTTGATGAATCGAAGAGACACTCTCAAGCTGCTGATGGCTGCGTCCGGGAACCTGGTGCTCCCTTCGAGCAACGCAGCAGGCCTTGTTTTGACACCGTCCGATCCTCCAGCGCAGGCAGAGACCAAAATCGCGCCGGTGTTCAGGTGGCTGACCTTGGGAGAGGTAAAACCCGCAGGCTGGATCAAAGAGCAGATGCTGCGAGACCTGAAAGAGGGTTTTGCAGGACATCTGGGAGAGCTGTGCCACGAAGCCTCGTCTGACATCTTCGTCAGCAATCGCAACAGCGCCGCGTCAGCCAATGTGACGAACGTCGAGAAAAACAATTGGTGGAATGGCGAGACAGAAGGAAACTGGCGAGCGGGTTTCATCATGATGGCTTATCTCACCGAAGATAAGCCGGCAATGGAAGCGGCCGACACCTATGTTCGCCATATTCTCTCTTCGCAGGGAAAAGACGGCTATCTGGGTGTCTTCGCGCCTGATATCCGGTTCTCCAGGCCGGGAGAACTGTGGACGCAGACGTGCCTGATGCGAGGCCTGCTCGACTATTACGAACTGACCGGCAAACAGGAGGTGCGGGACGCCGTCGTTCGCGCCGTCAACTTGACCATGTCCGCCTACGGCCCAGGGAAGACGCCCATCCCGTTTGAGTACACGATTTCCGGGCAGGGATTGAGTCACGACTTGATGATCTCCGACGTGACGGAGTGTCTGTACGATCTGACCGATGAAGCGAAATACCGGGACTTCACCGTCGGCCTGTATCAGAAGATGAGTGCCAACACGGCCAAGGCAGATACCAGCCTGACCTCGCTCCTCAATCTGAATTCCGATTTCGTGGACCATGGCGCCAATACCTTTGAGGCAATCCGGGTTCCGCTCTGGCTCTGGATGGCGACCGGTAGAGAAGACTTCGGTCGTGCGTCCCGCAATGCACTGGACAAATTGAATCGATACACCGAGCCGAGCGGTTCCGACGTGAGCCAGGAGGACGTCCTCGCCTTGAAACCGGATCCCAGTACCACCGAGTACGAATATTGCGGAACGAAGGAGATGCAATTTACTCTCGAGTCCGCATTGCAGAAGACCGGCGTAGCCTCTCTCGGCGACAAGGTCGAACTCATTTGGTTCAACGCTGCGCAGGGTTCTCGCTTGCCAAATGGGGCTGCGATTACGTATCTCACCTCTGACAACAGGCTTCACTGCGATGGTATGTCGCCTGACGGTGCCAAGCCCGACATCAAAAACAAGTTCTCTCCGACTCATACAGATGTGGCCGTATGCTGCAATCCAAACGCCGCCAACGTGGCCTCTCTCTACGTGCGCGGGATGTGGATGCGGCACAATAACGGGGCTCTCGCCGCGTTGCTCTATGGACCGTGCACCGTTTCCACCACTGTTCAAAACGTCCCGGTTCGCATCGAAGAAAAAACTCTCTATCCCTTCGAAAACACAGTTACGCTCGAGATCCACACGGACGGCGCGCCGGAATTTCCGTTCTACCTTCGTGACCCGGGCTGGTCACGCGGCACGATTGTGAAATGCGACGGCGCCACGATTACCCGCGAGGATTCCTACTGGGTAGTGAGGAAGAAGTGGCAGCAGGGCGACAGCGTCCATATCACGTTTGTCCCGACGATCCAGGAGGTCCCGGCCGTCAACGGTGAGTTCGCTCTGAAATACGGACCGCTGCTGTTCGCGCAACCGCTTGAAGCACAGAAAATAACTCTCAAGACCTATCCCGTACCCGGCTTCGAGGACTCGTACTACAAGCTGGCAGGAAAATACGAAACACTCGCTCTCAACGCATCCTCGCAGTGGCAATCATTTGGCTTCAAGGCGATGCCAATCACGGACGGTGTCAATCCGCTGCGTCCGTTTGACGCTGCGCTCATCACTCTCCAAGGAATCATGACAAAACAGCCAGATGGAACGCAGGTGCCGGTAACTCTGGTCCCGCTAGGAAATGCCGCCATTCTGCGCCGGGTTACCTTTCCCGTTGGATAAGACCGCCGGCACGCGACGTCGCTCGGTTCAATCGCGTTCTGTGTGCTCGGACTTTGTAAGTCAAGCATCAGCAAGGAGTATCGTTGACCACTCTCAATCGACGCACATTCGTTCACCTCTCCACCGGGGCCCTGCTTGCGTCCGCGTCAAGCAGCCTTTTCGGCAACACAGGGGCACCCTCGATTACGAGGCAGGGCGGAGAAGTCCGAGTCGAAGGCTCCAACTATATATGGGAGTACTCTGAGGCCAGCGATACGTTCCGTCTGCAAGACTCGAAAAAGCGGCTGATCGTCAGCGGAAAACTTCAGCCCGCGGTGATCGTGTGTCCAACCCAGGAACCATTGCGGAGACAATGCAGTCCGGGCAAGGCGACGATTCATCAGACCGATCGAGACCATGTGACGATCCAGTACGAGAAAGTCAACGGCGCGGCCACGGTGTCGGTCACATGGCGTTTTGACGAGCACGGCATCTGGGTCGATCCCATCATCTATGACACGCCGTCCGCAGAGGACATTGTCAGTCTCTATTACTTCAGCGAGGCGGACGGGGCAACCTGCAAGGCCGCGCTTCATGCTACCTATCTTGTGGTTCCCGGCATCAGTGAAGGATCCTCGGTGAGCCCGATCGTTCGGGACTACGTGCACCTCAACGAGAATCTCTGGCTGGGCCGCGGAAGCTTCATTCCGGGCCTGAACCAGCAGTGGGCGCTGCCGGTCCACTATTTTTGTGGGTTCAGCGTGGACTCCGCCGCCGGCCTGAAGAACATGTTCACCGATGGACGCTCAGAGGCATTTACCTGTGGCCTGGCCGATCTGCCTTCCGGGGACTTGTTCCTGAATATGTATCAGGGTAATTGCAGCCCCTGGATCGACTATCGAAGTGATTTGTGGAAGCACCTTCGCGGTCCGGGAAAACTAACCCTCGGCGCTACGCTGGTGTGGTCCGTTGGTCCCGATTATCGCGACGCGATCGCTGGGTACTACAAAAGCCTCCTCCAGGCCGGAATCATTCGCATCCACCAGAACTCCCCGCACAAGACCCAGGTGGCGCTTACCCCTGAGTTCTGTACGTGGGGTTCACAGGTTGATGAGAACAAGGAGCAGGACCATCTCGACGAAGCCTTCCTTGAAGAGACCTATCATGCCCTGAAAGCTTCGGGGATGAAAGCGGGCCTCTTCTCCATCGACGATAAGTGGGAAGGAGCATACGGCAACCTGGAGCACTCGAAGACCAGGCTTCCCAACTTCGAGCAATTTCTAGAGAAGCTGCGATCAGACGGCTATCGCGTGGGTATGTGGGCGGCGCTTATGCGTTGCGAGCGTTCGTCTGACATCGGTCTAACCGAAGACAACATGCTGAAGACGCCGAACGGCACTCCGTACCAGGTGAAAAACTCCGGCACTACGCATTACTACATCATCGACTTCACTCAACCGGCGGTCGAGAAGGTGCTGACCGACCTCGTGAAGAAGTTCATTCGCAGATACAAGCCGGATCTCTTCAAGTTCGACTTCGGATACGAGTTGCCTGCCGCCGGTATCGCAGCTCCGCAGGATAAGAAGTGGACTGGTGAGCGGCTAATGTGGAAAGGCCTCGATATCGTCATCAAGGCCATGCGAGAGGAAAATCCGGATTTGGTTGTGATGTACTATCAACTCTCGCCACTCTTTCTCGACTACTTCGACCTGCACAGCACCGACGACCTCTTTCTCGCCGCCGGAGAATACGATCTCGAAGCCAACCGGCGAATCTACTTCAGCAGCCTGCTTGGACCGCTGGGCATTCCAACGTATGGGTCTTCCGGATACGACTGGGCCAGCGCACCGAATATCTGGTTCGACTCGGCCGCATCGGGAACGATCGGATCGCTGAACGACTTTCACGAGGATGAACAGGGAGAAAAGGGCTCTCCGGAATTTGTCGCGAAATATAACGGCATGAGCAAGGTGTTGCGGCCGACGAATATTTTCGAAGTCATTCCGCTGGGCACGATCTCCGAGGCGCCGACGCATGGTGCGCACGCTCGCTCATGGGCAAGGCTGGAAGACGGCCAGCTTGTCCTTTTCGCCTATCGCCCGCCAATCCTGGGTGAAGCGAATCCGCTTGCGTCAGAGGCTACGAATCCTCTCATTCGAAATGCTGTTCAATCCAGCGTGCCCGTGGTTGTTGCTTCACGTGGAAAAAGCAGCATCTCGAAAGACGAGGAGCTGGCGATGGTCGCCTATGGCGGCGGAGAGATTTCAATCCTTCGGGAAAACGGCAAAGAAGCTGGGATTGTAAGCCACTATTTCGGAGGCGAAGCCGCTCAACAGCGGGCGTTGATCCACGATGGCCGGCTTACGATCACGGTTGCCGATCACAGCGCGACAGGAAAGCCGCTCGAGTGGATTGACATACATATTTCATAGCGTGCAGACCAGGGTCACTCAATGCAGGATGTAAAGAGCTCTACAAATCTGCCTTACGTCATTTTTCTCGGCGCGACCGCCGCGCTGGGCGGAATGATGTTTGGATTTGATCTGGCAATCATTGTTGGCGCAGGCCCGTACCTTGTCGAACACTTCGGCCTTGGCGATCTGGGTTTAGGGTGGGCGTACAGTTCGCTCTTATTTGGTTGTGTGCTGGGGTCAGTGATCGCCGGCCGGTTGACCGATCAATATGGACGCCAGAAGATACTTCTCTTCGTTGCCCTGCTTTTCATCGTTACTTCAATCGCGACCGGGGTTGCGCCGACCTTTGCCCTCTTCGTCGCCGCCAGGTTCGCGGGCGGGGTCGCCGTTGGTGGCGTGTCGGTCCTTTCGCCGATGTACATTGCAGAGGTTTCGCCCCCGCGGATACGAGGCAGAATGGGCGCAACCTATCAGCTATCCATCACATTTGGCATCCTGGCTTCGTACTGTATTAACTACTGGCTCCGCAATCTTGGCGAATGGAACTGGCGCTGGATGTTCATCAGCGGGACATTGCCGAGCGTGCTGTTTTTTCTCACGTTGATTCGCGCGCCGGAGACTCCCCGATTCCTCTTCAAGATCGGTAGAAAGAAAGAAGGTTTAGCCCTTCTGGCGCGCATCATGGATACGAAAGAGGCAGCCATCGAAGCTGCTGAGATTGAAGCGAGTCTCGCCGGGTCATCGGCTGTTATCGAACCGCTGACATCCGGGCCGATTCGCCGTATCGTTCTCATCAGCTTTGCCCTGGCAGTCCTGATTCAGGTATCGGGCATCAATACCATCATCGATTACGCACCCCTGGTCCTGAGGTCTGCCGGATGGAAGATCGATGCAGCGCTTTTTTCAACCTTCATCATCGGGGGCATCAATTTTGCGTTCACTCTGATTTCGTTCTGGACGATCGATCGCTACGGACGCAAGCCGCTCTACATCGTCGGCTCGATAGGCATGACGGCCGCGTTGGCGCTGATCATTGGAATGCTGGCAGCGGGAAGATTTGACGGCGGCCTTGTCGTAGGTCTGATGGCGTTATTCATCGCATTTTTTGCCTCTTGCATCGGACCGGTGTTCTGGACACTCGTGCCGGAGATCTTTCCCAACAAGGTGCGCGGCCGAGCCATGGTCGTTCCTGTGGTGACTCAGTGGGTGGCCAATGCCTTTGTAGTTCTCTTGTTCCCATTCGCGTTTAATCAGGTCGGCAGGCTTCCCACATTTGCTTTCCTGGCCTGCATGGCGTTTTTGCAGGCAATCTTCACCTGGCGCTTCCTGCCGGAGACGAAAGGAAAAACACTCGAGGAGATCGAGGACTATTGGAGCGGAACGCGAACGATTTCACAGTTGCGCGGTTGATCGGCCCCGGATTGCTATTGCCAGATCTCGCGGTAGAGCTGCTCAATCTCCGAAGCGGACGGAACCCTTGGGTTGTTTTGTGGCGAGCCCGACGCCAGGGCCTGCTTTGCCATGGTTGGAATCACCTCGAAGTACCGGTCCTCCGCGATTCCGAAACGCCTGGGCGACGGAACCTCGAGTTCTTCATTCCTGCGAAACAATCCTTCGATCAGCTTGCTCACTGCCGCATCCACCGCGTCCTGCTGGCTTGCAATTCCCATGGCGCGCGCGCAATCGGCATATCGTGCAGAAGCGGCCTCCCCAGAGAACCGCGTCACTGCGGGCAGCAACATGGCATTAGAAAGCCCGTGCGGTACATGGAAGAAGAATCCGATCGGTCTACTCATACCATGCACTAAAGCGACGCTGGCGTTGGAAAACGCCATTCCCGCCAGCGTAGCCGCCAGCATCATCGCTTCACGCGCGCTTCGATTGTCTGGTTGGTGGAAGGCAATCGGCAGCGCCGCCCAGATGGTCTTCATGGCCGACAACGCTAGTACATCGGTAAAAGCATTCGCCTTGCAGCTCACATACGCCTCAATTGCATGAGTCAGCGAGTCAGTGCCCGTGTCCGCAGTCAGCCGCCGCGGCATGGACATGGTCAGTTCATAGTCGACGACTGCAGCCGAAGGTATCAACGCACCGCCGGCAACCAGCATCTTCTCTTCGGTCGCCGAATCGGAGATGACAGTGAAACGGCTTACTTCCGAACCAGTTCCAGCCGTCGTAGGTATCGCAATGTGGGGAGGGCCCGATGCAGGTATCGGCCTCGGAACTTTGTAGTCACTGATGCGGCCTCCATTCGCGACCAGGAGCCCGATGGCCTTGGCCGTGTCGATGGAACTCCCTCCTCCGAGGCTGACCAGGCTGTCGTGTTTGCCCTCGACAAACGCGCGCAGTCCCCAATCAACGGCCTCGGTGGTGGGATCAGCGACGGAGCCTGAGAAAATCTCGCAGTCGATGCCGCCGGCCACGATTTGATCCTTGAGTCTGCCCGCAAGGCCTGAACCTGCGAGAAACGCATCTGTCACGATCAATGGCCGGCTGCATTTCAAGCCAGGAAGGATTCCCGCAGTTTCGTTAAAGGTACCGGCACCGAGTTTTAGAATCGCCGGAATGCGAACATCAGCGGTCATACCAAGTGTCGAGGCTGTACAAAGCCTGACTCAATCACGTCCGCTCTACGCTCGGCCGCAGTTGGTCTGGCGGAGTCAATTCTAAATAAAGTGGCGCTCCGGGGGAGTGAGCGCTGTCGCCGTATCAACGGTCACCTGGGGGAACGGCCACACTTCAGGAACCTTTATGCGCCAGCGAAACTGCTCCCCGAGTGACTGGAGCGGGAGCAGTTCTGCAGGCGGGACTGGCACTTAGTAGTAGAGCTTCAACGCCAGTTGCAAAATGCGCGGATTGCTGCGCGATGACGTGATTTGGCTGAACCCTGCGGTATTCAAGAAGTTCAGGTTTGCAGAGGGATTGGCGAACGAATGCCAATTGGGAAGGTTAAATGCCTCTGCTCGGAATTCCAGCTTCACGCTTTCGTGAATTGGAAACTGCTTAAAAAGTGACATATCGAGATTCTGGAAACCAGGACCTCTTACAGGTGTGGGGCCGCCACCGAGTGGTGCGATATCCAACTGGCCAATCTGGGTTGCCACCGGCGGATTTGCAAATGCGTTTGGGTTGAGCCACTGGTGAACATTGTGAGGCCCTCCGTAGATATTCTCTCCCGGCACTTTATCAGCAAAGCATCCAAAGTCTGCTGTGGTGGCGATCGGGCAGTTAATTGTGAAGGGCTGCCCGGTTTGGTGCGAGAAGATCAGATTGGTTATCCAACCACCTACGAAGGCATCAGCAACAGCGTTGATGTTGTTCAGATAAGTCTGATTTCTGCCGAAGGGTAGATTATAGGTTCCCGAAATATGAACGACCTGCGCAGTATCGGAGAAGCAGAGCCCATAGTCGCCCGCCTGGCCAAAGCCGGGGAGCCAGGGCGCTCTGTAGGCCGGTATGCTCCCGAGTGACGAAGCAGCTATCAGTGAGCGTTGATCGGTCAGACATTTGGAATAAGTGTAGTTTGCCAGTAAGGTTAGCCCGGCGCTCAACTGGTGCTGGTACACCGCCTGAAGAGAATTATAGTTGCTGCTACTTCCGGTGGCCTGATAAGTGGAGTTCGGAGCGAAGGCCGGAAATGGGATATGACCCGGCACTGTGGGATCATACATGTTTGTTCCGGGCGGCATGATGACAGACGGAGCATTCTGAGTACTTTGACTGTCAAGATGCCTTCCCAGGGTAGCTACATATGCAAAAGATATTGAATCATGTTGAGTGAACTGGTCCTGGACGGTCAGGTTAAATGTCTGCTGATAGGGTGTCTGAAACTTATATTGCCGCCCATACAGTGTGAGACCAGCTCCGTTTACCACTGTGGGGTCTTCGAGATTCTGCGCGACCAGGGAATTTCCCAGAACGGCTGTTGCTCCGCCCGGTACGGTCAGAGGAGTTTGGGAGTTGACCGCGTAATAGTTCACCGTATAGGAGAATGGATAGTTTCCCCCGATGTTATACCCGAAACCGGTGTTGTTCAGCGATCCGTAGGTGATGCCATAGCCGCCACGGGCCACCACTTTTGGAGTGACACGGTATGCAAAACCAAGTCGGGGAGCAAAGTTAAGGTTTTGGGCATCTCCCGTGGCGTTGTTCGAGGTGCAATCAATACCAATATTGTAGGAAGCGAGCAGCGCCTGAAAAGTTGACGAGGTAGGAACCGCGCAGCCTCGTTTGGGCATATAGTAGGTTCCGGAGTTTCCGGCTCCCCCACCTGCCTGAATGAAGTTAGCCTGTCTTCCATTGATCTCCTGATAGGGCGTGTAGTGGTCCCACCGGAGGCCAAGATTGAGCGTTAGTTTAGGAGTAATCTTCCAATCATCCTGAAGGTAAGCCCCGATGTAGTATCGCTGGTCGCTCACCTGAGCATAGTTGGAAAGTCCATAAGTTTGGAGTCCACCCACATTATTGATGCCGCCGGGAACTGTCGAAGCGCCAGGCACCAGGAGCAAGTCTCCGACTCCCTCATAACCTGAACTCTGATTGGGAATATCAGAAAATTGGCCCGTGAGGCCGAAGTTTCCTTTTCCAAAAGTAGGTTGGATAATCGGAGCGTGGAAGTCATCCACCTGAAAGCCGGTCTTGAAGGTGTGCTCCCCGTAAATTTTGGTCACATTATCCATAATTTCCAGAGTGCGGATGGTATTAAGAGTCGGCATCCAACCGGCAACACCCATGCCCGTGAGAGGGGCGATAGCAATGGGTGGCAGTCCGCCATTTCCCGGATACTGTGGCACTCCCGGAATCCCGAATTGCGCTGGTATGCCAGTCGTATTGCCGTAAACCGCGTTTAATCTCTCGATGTTGTGGATATACCCGATGTGAAATTCATTGGTCAGAGTGGGTGTAAAGACGTGCGTGTAGCCCAGGACGATCGCATACCGAGGACCCTCTTCGGGGCCGTCCCCATAAACCTGACCCTCTGCATAACCTGGCAGCGCCGGTGGCGAAAATATTGTTTCGTTGCTGTAGTTATATACGCCGAAGATGATGTCTTTGCTGCTGATGTTCTCGTCGATGCGCACATCAAACGAATTGATGTTGTTGGTCCCGGAAGGAAACTGGAAATAGTTGGGAAAGGTTGTCCTGCCAGGCGTGGGATTGGGATACAAGGAGAGCAGTTTAACTGCGTTAGGATCGAGACGCGACGGAGGAAGGATATTCAGATACTGCGCCTGACCCGTAAAATCTCTAATCCCGGTGACATTCCCATTCGTGTAGAACGGGTCCCGGACATAGATTGCGCTACCCGATGGATTAGGCAGGCCAGAAACGGGATCAATAGCGCCACCCGCAACCATACGAGTCGTGGCGGGATCCAGAATAGTTGCCAGCGGGTAGAGGCGTCCGAGCGCGTCGGTCTTCGTGCCACTTACCAGGCTGAAATAGTCCTGGAAATTGGTAAAGTTGCTGCTATGCATCAAGGGAGTTGGCACGCTTGAGCTACTGGCTGTTGGCGTACTGATTCTGGTGCCCTGATAGTCGAAAAAGAAGAAGGTCCGGTTCCTGCCGTCATAGAGTTTGGGAATGTAAACGGGTCCTCCGATCGTTCCGCCGAACTGGTTTTGGTGATAAGGGGGGCGCGGCGTATCGGTCTGATTTGCAAAGTAGTCGTTGGCGTTAAAGACCGTATTTCGAACGTATTCCCAAAGATCTCCATGGAGGCTGTTGGTCCCGGACTTGAGCACGGCATTAACGATCCCGCCCGTGGAGTGGCCGTACTCAGCGTCGAAGTTGCCAGTCTGCAGCTTGAATTCCTGAATGGCATCGGGCGGTGGCACGAACGCGGTATATCCGTTGTTGCCGCCAGCTCCTTGAATGTTGCCGCCTCCATAAATCTCGACGTTGTCGTCAATTCCATCCAGGCGAAAGTCGTTCTGCGTCCAATCGATGCCCATCACATTGAACTCGGCGTTGCTGGCGGCTCCGACGGTGACGGTGCCGGCGGCCAACAATCCAAGTGTTGTCCAGTCACGGCTTTGTAGCGGCATGTTGTTAACTTGTTCCTGGCTGATCGTTTGGCCAATCGATGCATCGCTCTGCTGAAGCAATGGCGTCGCCGCAGTCACAGCAACTTGCTGACTGACAGTGCCAATCGTGAGACTTACGTCGATTGTCAGGTAATCCTGGATGTGCGCCTGAATGCCCGACCGGGTGAGCTCGCCAAAGCCAGGTGCAGTCACCTTCATCGTATAGGTGCCCGGGTTCACGGCTTCGAAGACATAGTCACCCCCAGAACTGGAACGTACTGTCTGGACTATGCTGGTCGCATCGCTTGTGATGGATACAGTAGCGCCAGCGATCACCGCCCCGCTCGCGTCTGTCACTCTTCCCACGATGCGGCCGGTTGCGATCTGAGCAGAAACATTGGGGATCGAAGCAGTTACTGCCATGGCGCAAACGAAAAGAACTACCCCTGCAGCGTGTTTAGGTAACTCTGTCAGCGTCTTCTCTGAAAAAAACCACACGGCTTGCGACAGTTCCGTGATTTTCGACACCTTATTGACTACTTGCCTTGTCATGGCACGCCACCCTTGCATTTAAACGAGATTTCGTCAGTATTACGCTGGACTCCAAAAGTGGAAAGATCGTAGGCGCGGGCCGGGAGCCCTGTCCTCATCGGGATTGACATTTTTATGCACTCAGTTGACTCACTGAGCCGTTCATCCGCCACAAATGGAGTCAATCGTTTTTAGATTTTCCCCAATAGCGAAAAAGTCGAGAGGGATCGACGAACACTGTAAAGAACGGGTATTGTCGCGGAAAGGGCTTCGCCCAGTCGTTAGATCGACCAGCGTGTAGCTGTGATGGACAGAAGCTTCCCGCGATACCGAACATTCTTGAGGCTCCCTTCAAATCCCGGGATGGTCACGGTCTGCAGCAAATCCCCCGCATCAACCCGATGGACAAGTAGCCTGCGTATTGCAGGCGTCAGGCGCATCGCTCTTTCACCTCGGCCTGCGTATAAAATTGTCCTGGATGATTGTCAAACTTCGTGCTCGCGCGTCGGGAATCTCGGCATTGAGAGAAGGAGTAGCCGCTGAGCCTGGCAGCATGAGATCGTGAGCAAGACCAACTGGTCCTTAAGGAATGTGTGCGTGCTTTGAGAGGACTATCCTCAGCAAAGATCGTCATCCTGTCGATGGTGATGGGACATGCCGCGTACCTGGGCGCGCGACAGTTAGTTCAATCCGCTCCGCCCTCCGCTGCCGGTGCGATCGCCGAACAGGAGTGCGGCAGAAAACGCGCCGAGGCTCTTTCCCTTGCCCAGGCGAGAGGCCCATCCCGGGTTGTCACTCTGCTGACCGATTTGTATTCGAAATGTCCCGGCTATGAAAACGGACGTGACCTTGCCGATGCCGAGGTAGAGGCGGGCCAATACGAGAACGCCAAAACTCTCGTGACCTCTTTACTGAAAGAACAGGACCGGCCGGAGCTTCATAGCATCCTCGGAAAGGCCGATGCAGCGCAGAAGGACTACAAAGCGGCCGCGATCGAGTACCAGAAGGCTGCAGAGATGGATCCGAGTGAAACGAACGTCTTTGATTTCGGCATGTCTTTGTTCCACCTGGACCACAACGCAGCGATCACGATCCTTCGTTATGGCGTGCAAAAGTATCCTGGCTCAATCAAGCTCCACGTAGCCCTGGGAACCGTGCTGTACGCAGATGGGAAGGCACTTGAAGGCGCACAACTTCTCTGTGAAGCCGAAGAGTTGAACCCTTCCGATCCGCATCCAATGGAGTTGCTCGCAGAAACTGAGATTGTCCCCCCCGAGTTGGCTCCGCGGATTACCTCTCTCTTGGCTGATCTGCACAAAAGATACGAAAACGATGGCTTGATTCTTTACGACTATACGATGGTCCAGTCCGGACGATGGTCGAACAGCACGGACCCTCCGCTTCCGCATTTCGCCGATTCCCTTGAAGCAGCACTTCGGCTGAATCCCAAGCTGCCTCAAGTCTATTTCCAGTTAAGCCTGATCGCCGAACAGCAAAAGAACTATGCGGAAGAAATTCGGCTCCTCAAGAAGGCCATCGCGCTCGACCCGAACAAAGAGGAGTACCACTACCGCCTGGCATTCGCTTACCGAAAGTCTGGCGACGAAGCGAAATTTCATGAAGAGCTGAATGAGTTTCAAAAGCTGCACGGCGCGACTCCGGATGGTCAGTAAATCCTGCGCTGTTCTTCGGCGATGGAAATTCGGCGCCTTATCCAGCGTGATTCTGTGCGGTGTCTTCCAGGCTGATCCCTTCGTTGGAATTCAAGGCCAGCAACTGGCGCGACAATCGGCACCTGCGGCTTCGCGTGGAATCATCCAAAAGGAACCGCATCCAGCAAAACCATCGGCAGGAGCTGAGATCCACTTCGACAATATCCTCGAGGGCTCTACGATCAGCTTCAAACTCAGAAATAGTGTCAGCTCAAAACGATACTCAATCGAAACCATGGGTGGGGGCGTCGCAGTCTTCGATTACAACAACGATGGCTTACTGGATATCTTCTTCACCAACGGTGCCGAGATTCCATCTCTCGAAAAGACAGGCCCGGAATACTATAACCGCCTCTACCGCAACAATGGAGACGGCACCTTTACCGACGTCACCGAAAAGGCCGGCGTGCAAGGAATTGGTTACTCCATGGGGGCCGCTGCTGGAGACTACGACAACGACGGCTCTGTCGACCTATATGTTGCAGGTGTGAATCGGAACCAATTGTTTCACAACAATGGCGACGGGACCTTTACCGACGTCACCGCAAAGGCCGGCGTCGCTGGCACAGTTGCGAACCACGGAAAGGTCTGGGCCGTTACAGCCGGGTGGTTCGACTACAACAACGACGGGCTGCTCGATCTCTTCGTTGTGAACTATCTGGATTACGACATCAACACCGCACCTCAGTGCCATTTCGAGGCAATCACCATCTATTGCTCGCCCAACGATTTTCGGGGAATGCCAAACATCCTGTATCGCAACAATGGTGATGGGACCTTCACCGATGTCTCCGAGCCCTCACACATCTCCCGATATGCCGGAAAAGGCATGGGTGTCGCCTTTGCCGACTATGACAACGATGGGTTTACCGACATCTTCGTCTCAAACGATACCTTCCCCAATTATCTGTTCCACAACAATGGCGACGGCACTTTCACCGATGTTGCCACGGTTTCGGGAGTTGCGTACACGGACAACGGCAAGGTGGTCGCCGGCATGGGCGCTGATTTCCGCGACCTGGATAACGACGGCAAGCCGGATATCTTTCACACCGCCATGTTTGGCGACACATTTCCGCTATACAAAAATCTGGACAAAGGCCAGTTTGAGGACGCCACATCCGCCGCCGGACTGACTGCTTTCACAAGCCGGCTCACAGCCTGGGGCACCGGCGCCTTTGATTTTGACAACGATGGATACAAGGATCTGTTCACTGCAAATTCAGCGATCCTGGACAATTCCATGGAGGTCCAACACCAATCCTTTGCCCTGCCAAATAGTTTGTTTCACAACAAGGGCGGCCTTATTTTCGAAGATCTGAGCGCTTTGGCCGGGGCAGACTTCGCGGTTCCAGCCGCACACCGCGGCGCAGCGTTTGGCGATCTGAACAACGACGGCAAGATCGATGTTGTCGTGACGGTACTGAACGGTCCGCCACAGATTCTCATGAATCGGTCCCCAAACAAGAACCACTGGATCATCCTGCGGCTAACAGGAACGAAGTCCAATCGGGATGGGCTGGGAACCAGAGTCAAGATCACTACAGCACACGGTAATCAGTATAATTCTGCTACCACAGCAGTTGGCTATAACTCGTCGAGTGACAAACGGATACATTTCGGACTTGGCGAGGGTTCCGTCATCGACAAAATTGAACTGTGGTGGCCAAGCGGTATTCGGCAGGTTCTGACAAACGTAAAGGCCGATCAAATCCTTTCGGTCAGGGAGCCTCCTCGATAGTTCCGGCGGGCCGGCACCGCCGTGCTCAGCCGCCTTGCCATGCGGATGTACTGGATACTTCGGACGCAGACACCGTATCGACAAGTTCTCTCATCGAGGGCAGCCTGAAAGGTAATCTGGTCAGCGAAAGTCAGACCGCGAGGCTGAGTAGGCGCTCTCGCAGCCGTCAATTGTCATGCAATGATATAATCTTCAACGCTTGTAGCCACAGGAGTTATCGGCGGTGGATGAGCGGTTAAAACGACCACCTGTTTTACGCTAAGCCTAATAATGCTAAGCTGTTGATATCACTCGCGGAGGGATGTGTGAGTGGTTGAAACAGGCGGTCTTGAAAACTAACTCGCTCCTGCCTCTGTTAAATGGATTCAATGAGTTAGTTCGGAACGCCGGCCTGAAATTCGGGAGAAATTGTGCAGTTCGGAAATAACTGTGCAACCAATTGTGCAACTGGTACCGTCTGCCGAATCGATTGAGCCTCCGCCCTCGGTTATGGGTGCGGGCTAAACCCACCTCAAGTATTCAGCCGTGCTCGATGCTTAGGCTCGGGCGCTGATGCCTCCTCGGTCGATTCCGCCAAGGCGTTGATGAGGTGCACTGCAGCGATGCCGAGTGGATCTGATAACGAATACCTGGCTTGTAACATTCTGTCACTCCGATCGACGGCGACGATTAGGCTGGCCCTCTCCAACTCGCGCAAATATTGTGTGAGGCTTTTTTTAGACCCCGGAGGAAGCGTGCTGCGTAGCCGGCTTAACTGAGTTGGGCCATGCTGGAGCTGGGTAAGAATCCTGAATGCCCACTTGCCCTGAATGCGCGTAACACAACAATTCTCGTCTACCCATCGGGAAGGAAGCCCTGGGAGCGATCGAATGGCAGCCATATTCGCCTCGAGCAAGGGAGCCTGCAAAAGGTTGAAAAGGCCCTCTATATATAAAGGTTGTGGAAATCGCCAAAGGCGGACGCCAGTCGGGGGGATTTTTTTCAGCCGTGTCCGATTCCGCATTTTTTCCCGAGAAATGGATCCAGCTACATCCCGACGTTAAGGGGAATATCGATTTTCTTAGAATTTTCCTGCAATAGATGTCCGATTCTGCGGTTTTCCACAGCCATATATAAGTAGAGGCACTTTTTTGGGAGGAGTGCGAATGCCGGTTAATCGAAGGCGGACTTATTGCTGGATGAACCGGATCCCGAGGCGCCGGTTAGTACGGCTTCGGACACCTAGAGAGACCTGCGATACGCTGCCGGAGGATTGGATCCACGAGTGATGTCAGGTGTTTCCAGAGGAACATACGCTTTCACCGATTTGTTCAGTTGTGCTGCTATGCTAATGCTTCTTCAGAGATGTGGAAGGAATCGGGAAAAGATCAAGCTTGGTCTTGTTTGCTTCAAAGGATGAGAGGTTGTGGCCGTCCGATCGATAGGCAGCAACATTGCTTAAGGGTGTGGAAGATACGCGGATAAAACGTTCCAACCCAAAGCTTCATATCAAAATGCCGTTTCCAGCTTATCTGCGTGAACTCAGCAGTGGCCCAGGTGATCATTTTCGACACTCAGATGGGAGTCCGCGGATTAGTGCGGTTGAAATTGCCGTCGAGTAATCGGTCTCCTGTTCGCCTTTTGTGGGAGCTTTTCTCGCATGAAGCGGCAACGACTGCATCTCGTCGACGAGAACAACGATCCTCTGTCGCCGGCCATACAGTCTGCCGTTGAGGCCGCACACTACTGGGCGGTGCGAGAATTCCCCCGTATCGACCCGGCGCTTCTTGCGAATTGGGCCGAACGCTTAGCGAGGAACATCGCAAACAAGAATTTGCGAGGCTCGGTTCGACGCTATGCACACACGGCAAAGCACGAAACCGTGCGACGCTGGCTCAAGACAAAGCGAGCAAGCGAACTAGCAGTTGGCCTGGATCGCGAACTCGAAAGGATTGCCGGAATAAATGAAGGATTTCATGGAAAGGTTGACCGAGCGATACTTTTTGAACAATTGAAGTCCAGGCTTCGTGGACGCGATCGGAGCATTCTTATGTTGCTCCAATCAGATGCGACACCCGCAGAAGTTGCCATGATCCTAGGCATGAAATATGAAGCTGCCACAAAGGCCATCCAGCGGGTCCGGGCTCGCGTGGCGATATGCCTCGGAGCAGCACAACACGAGAAGAGAACAACTACCCCTAGACGGGCAACCAGCATGGATTGGAACAGCCTCGCATTGGCTCTGGACTCTAACGAGGAACAAGTTGCAGGTATTGAGCGCTTTCTGGAATGGATCGCGGTTTATCGTCATCGATATTCACGATAACCCACGATGTGAGAAATACGGTTTCAAGCGGCACCGGCTATGCCTTTAGCCGGTCCAGCTGGGGCGCGCCACATCCGAGCAGCGGCTCCGGGCATTAGGATCAATCTTTATCGGGAGGTTCCTGCAGGGTTGGGTTATGCATAAGAGAGAATAAGCGCCGTACGAAGCCATGAATTTTTCCGTTATACAGAACGTGCTATGGGCAGCGAGCTTTGCCGCAAACTTTGCCCTGTTGTTTGTTCTAGTGTTGAAAAAGCGGACTCGGGAATTCCCGGTCTTTACGGCCTGGATCGGGTTCCTGAGCGCAGAGATGGCGGTGCTGTTCCTCATATATCGCTGGGGATCGGCCCATCTTTATGCCCTGATTTACTGGTCTTGCGTTGTCGTTGATTTTCTCCTGCAGTTAGGCGTCGTTATGGAGATGGCGCGCATTGTGCTCCGTCCGACTGGGACATGGTTATCTGAGGCCCGTGGGCGATTTCTGGTCTCCGGACTTCTAGGTGCTATGGTTGCGGCGGGTGCGGCACTCCTGCTGCATCCAGACGCCAACTCCTCGCTCGACGTATGGGAAATCCGCGGCAACCTGTTCACCGGCATCATCATCGTTGAGTTATTTTCGGCCATGATGGGCGCCGCCAATCGTCTGGGGCTCCAGTGGAAAAACCATGTGATGGGTCTTGGGCAAGGGCTGTTTGTGTGGTCGGCGATAGCGGTCCTTGTGGACGCGCTCCATAATGTTCTCGGCAGCTATCGATGGTTTACAGCGCTGGACAATATGCGCATTACCGTGTGGACAGCCGCTGCGATTTACTGGGCCGTGGTGTTTTGGAAGCCGGAAAGGAATAGGAAACCGCTCGCGCCGGAAATGGAACAATATCTGCTTGGTCTGCATCGCCGTGTTAAGTTCGATCTTTCGAGAAGCGAAGAGTCGTTGTCGCGGTTGCGGAAATGATTTATGCTGCCCGTCACTCTCATCTTCTGGTCTGTTATCGGGTTTCTCGTCAGCCGGTATTTCTATCGGCACCTTGCTGCTTGGTATCTATATCGGCGCGACTGGAACGATCTAATTGGCAAACTTCAGCGCGTTTCCGTGGTAGCCGTTACAACCATAGGAGACGAGTATCTGAACCCCAAGCCACATCAGCTCGGCCCGGAGCCAGTTGACATCTGGCGCAGTCTTGGCGGCCTTGAGGGCATCAGGCGAATGCGGAGTAATGCGCGGATCCTGATCGCGTTGGCCGCCTACGCGCAGCGGTGGAACTTTACGGAGAGCGTCATTGTAAAGGAGCGCATGCGCCAGGATGCTTTGCACTTGCAGCGCGCAACCCTTCAGGTGATATTACGAACCGTGTTTCGCACTTCCCGAGATGCAGGCGTTCCTCCCGGACGTGGCGTCTTTTACTTGCATGACTCGGTCGGGGCCTATCACCTGATGACGAAACGACTCCTCGTGCTTTACCGGACGAGCCATGCAGGGCTTTATCCTCGTCTCGCCGAAGTCCTGGGCGATGGTCTTCCCCTTCGGGTTGCCAAAGCCAGAAGCTGATCCCTCCGGCCTTTTATCCCATGCGCAATGCATCCATTGGTGGCCGTGTGGATGCGCCTAGGAACTTGTTGAAAAACGATTTTCGGAGGCTATTTCAAGGTGCGAATGAGTGATAGGAAATGTATGCCAACACTCGATCGACGCCTTGTAGGCCCATTTCAGTGCGAAGTAGATTTCGACTTCCACTACAATTTAGGGCCGTCTAACCCTTTTTCAACAAGTTCCTAGAGAAACACCGAACAGAAGGTCCGCTCCTAAAGGACATACAACGCCTTTCCCAAGGATGCCAGTAGCAATCAGCGGTGCTCAGAAGCTGAATGTTCGTTTGCTCGACGCGATATGGCCGGCGTGTATTCCGTTTCAGTTTTATCGTTACGATCGACGAAGCCCACTGGCCTACGCGCATCTCGATTTCCGCGCAATTACGAATGTATCCAACCTGCGACGACGGAAAAGGAGGGGGCGCACCCCAAGAGGTGCGCCTGTGTGGTCAAACTGGAAGGAACGCGAAGCGAGACAGCAACCTAGAACCCGGGTTGCAGATTTGGAGTGAAACAAGCGACAGATTACTATCACTCTAGCAGCGTCGCCGATGGGGGCAAGATCACGAAAGTCACGTGCTTAAAGGCTTCTAAGGAATTTCATGAGTGTGGGATCGTCTCTCCAGCGTCGTTTACCGCGTTGAGGACTCAGTTTCTGCAATTCTTTTCGAAATCTCTCCGGCGTCAAAGAAAGATACCGCTCCGTCGCCGCCAAACTAGCGTTGCCCATATAAGCAGCTAAGGCTGGAAGCATTCGGTTCAGATCAGCGCCCTCCTTGATCCATGATGTAATTCGATGTACCGCAAAGGTGGACCGAAGATCACGCATTCGCGGTTGGTATGTCGCTCCGTCATATCGAACGATTCCGGCAATGCGACGAAGACGCTGAAACCTCTTCTCCAAAGTCCCCGCGATAATAGGTAGACCATCCTTGGTGGAAAACAGCCGCTGGTTGGCCAATGAAGGCCTGCGCTTTGACGTTACATAGACTCGCAATTGCTGCTGAAGATCGTGGCAAACTGGAATGCTTCGGCTCTGAATCATTCGGTCTCCGGGCAACGTCATGCGTCGATATTTGAAGTGAATATCTTCAACACGAAGATCAAGGGCTTCGCCGAGTACCGCTCCGGTCGCATACAACGTGAGGATAAGGGATCGCAGTGTGGCAGGATCGAACACGCAAAGATTTCGCCTTTGGCATTGTTGAGTGGCGGCCAAGAGTGAACGGATCTCTCCCCTTGTGTAGATGTAGGGCGTGAAAATCTTAACGGGTAAAGGCCGCAGCGGAGGCATCAGCATGGTCGGCATGGCTCTGCGTTCGGACCAAAACTCGAAGAATCTCTTGAGCAATTGATATTTGATCCGCCAAGTCTCTGCAGATATCGAAGGTTGGTCTAAGAATTTCGCGACATTCGATGCACTCACTCGCTGGAGTGGTGCGTTGCTCAGATACTTGCAAAATGCAAAAAGCTCGATTCCGCCTTTACGAAACAACAGACCATTTGCACGTTTTCGCTGTACGTAGGTTTCAATCGCTTCGGCTAGCGTCATAAAACACCCGCTAGGTTGAAATCCGCAATTTCCCGAAGTGCGCGGACATCGTGCCTGGCGTAAAAGCTGACAGAATCGATGTCGCGGTGACCCAGGAAATTTGCGATGTCTCGTAAGGGAGTGCCTTTTCGAAGCAACTCTGTAGCGCAGGCGTGGCGGAGGGAATGCGGGCCTAGATTACAAGATCGGATTCCGAGCTTCACCATGCGCCTCTTAACCGCCGGTCCCACCGTTTTCAACGGCCGGTATGGCGGGTGCTGTGAGATGAACAAATTACGGAAGGGGCAGTATGGTCGGCCATTATGGAGATATCGAATAATCGACTCCCCAACCTCGTATTGGATCGGAAATTGTTGCGTCCGGCCCCCCTTGGCGCGTCTTACGGTAAAGGTCTCACTCTGCCAATCGAAGTCGTCCAATGACAACCGGGTAACCTCAGAGTTTCTGAGAGCGTAGACGGAGCAAAGAAGCAAAATCGCTTGCGAACGGCAATCGGACCAAGTGGAGCCGCTACAATCCTTGATTAGGCGTGTTCACACTAATGTGATCTATCTCGTGTAAGTAGGAGATAGATGGAATCACTCCGGAGCAGTACGAAAAGATCAAGGATAGCCTGCCATTACAGCGCGGGAATGTGCGTCTGACGAACCTGCAAATCCTGAACGCGATCCTGTATGTGGCCGAGCAGGGATGCAAATGGCGCGGGCTTCCCAGGCGGTTTGGCAATTGGCATACGATCTACGTACGGATGAATCGCTGGGCGAAGAACGGCGTGCTTGACCGGGTGTTTGAGAGGTTGCAATCGGAGCAGATTGTGCGTATCCAGATTGAAGCCTTCGCCTTGGACTCGACTTCGGTGAAGGTGCATCCGGATGGCACCGGGGCGTTAAAAACGGACCGCAAGCCATCGGAAGTCTCGCGGCGGATGGACCACCAAGATTCATCTGGTTGCCGCGAATGCTCGAACGGCCATCACCTTCGCTCTCTGCGGGCAATGCTCACGACGCTCCGCAGGGACGGGCCTTGCTAAAGGAACTTGGGCCGATGCCGGATGGACTTCCCCTGCTGATGGACAAAGCCTACGAGGATAACTTGACCAGGCAACTGGTTCTCGATCTCGGCATGGTTCCAGTTGTCCCTCCCAAGTCCAACCGCATCGAGCCGTGGGAATATGATCGTGCCCTCTACAAGAAACGCAATGAAATAGAACGGCTCTTCCGTAGACTCAAGGCTTTCGTCGCATCTTCTCCCGCTCGAAAGCTCGACCTCGTCTCTCGCCGCAGTTGCCCATGTGAAGCTCCGAAGGGAACAGCTAGTCTGCGGACATCCGTCCAAGAGGGTCCGGTCACATTTGTGTCCCTCCTCCGCAGGATGGGGCTTCGAATGCTTCTTGCGAGACCCGCCCTACACTCACCCAGGCTCTCGGCGTAACTCAGAAACGTCCTGAGCGCCTGACAATAGGCTTTTTGCGTTGCTGGTCGACATTTGTTAATCCGTCTACTCTCCAAATACTCTTCAATATCTTGAAGAGAAATTGACAAGAGGTTCTCGTGCCTTGTTGCCGCCCATCTCAAGAAGGTCCTAGTCCGCGGGAGGTAGGTTCTCAATGTGTCGGGAGCGAGTCGGGATTGCATGACGCTGCGGAAGCGATCAAGGATTGGATCAAAATGACAGAGTGGCGCTGACGGTTGCATCAACAATCCCTGAAACCGAAACCAACCTCGCGCCGCGAGCCTAAATCGCGCCGCTGAGGATTTATCCCCTCGCAATTTGCGGCGAACGTCATCTTCTCTGGCCCATCGCTCCGCTGCCGTTCGGATTTCGGTCTCGCTCACTTCGCGCAATGTGCATATCTCCATCACGCGGATGATGTGAAGTAGTTCCATCGAACAATTTTGAAGCTGCGCTTGGCGCCTGCCCCGTGCCGACAAATGTTGGAGATATGCTTCCCGCTCTTGCAGGAATGGCGCTTCTTGGTGCTTCGTCAGCGCATGTTGTTTGACGAAGATGCTCTCGATCATTTAGCCCCCTGTCAGATATCGCTCAACCGGTCCTTCATCGACTAAATCGGCAGGGTCGGATGGGACTTTAGCCAGTGTTGCAATTTTTAATACAAGGTCGTAGGCAGCCCCGCCAAAGTATGCCGGCGGCGACTCCAGGAGAAAGCATTCGGGTTAAGTGTTCCGATCCATCCAAAGCTCCGCAGCCGAAGCGCATCACTTAGATCTGAATTGACGAGAACAGGACGATGCACTCATTGAGCCTTTCGGATCGGTCTGCGATCTGGCAAGTTGCCGTAAAACGTCAGTACTCTATCGGAGCTGCTCCGCGGTATCAGGAGTGCGCGATGGATGGAGATAAAGGGGAGCAGGTCGGATAGAGCGGTTTGAAGGAAGGCGTTGGTGCGATCGGGGAAGGATGCGGGCTATGGGGTTTTCATCCTCTGGGCTGGGCCGACGCAGCAAGAGCAGGCGTGCAGAGTGAGCGGAGATCCTCTATGCGGCCATTCGTGAGGGATGCCGAAGATGATGCGGAACACAGCGTCGGAGGGACGGAAAGCTCTGTTTTCGGGCCTGAGGCACACTTCCAGTGAGTGTGCTGTGCAGCACGCGATGAGCGCCGCTTGGAACAGGCTGCTAGGAAGAGTCAAGCAGGTATGCCTCCTTTCGTGGAGCGAAGAAGAGTTGTGCGGCCGAGAGCCGTTCGACGAGGTGCATGAGCCCATGGCAGCGCGGGCACTTCCCTAGCGTGATGGGTTGTGTGGCGGAAGAAGTCTCGGCTGGAGGAGCCTGATTGAGCAGAGCGCGGCAGAGTGGCAGCATGTGGGCTCGCCGGCGGTTGGCGAGAAAGCCGAAATAGCGGATGCGGGGAAAGCCTCGCGGCAGCACATGTTGTACGAAACGGCGCAGGAACTCTTCGGAAGCAAGTGTCATGGTGCGTAGCTTGCTGCCGTGGGCATAGTCCTTCCAGCGGAAGCGGACCGCAACAGCTGAGACCGAGAGCAGGCGATGGTTAGAGATGGCGACGCGATGCGTGTAGCGCGCCAGATAATGCAGCACGTGCTCGGGGCCGCCGAAGGGCGGCTTGGCATAGACGACCCAGTCTTGTCGGTAAAGTGTGCGCAGGAAGACGGCGAAGTGCTTCTCCCCATGGAGCGGCATGCACTCGCCGAAGAAGCGCAACTGATGGCGGGCAAAGAGGCGCCGCAGTCCGGCGACGAACTTGCCGCGGAACACGCGGCTGAGCATCTTGACGGGTAGCAGGAAGCTGGAACGGGAAGCGATCCAACGTGAGTGGTCCGGCGCGAGTCCGCCACCGGGCACCACGCAGTGGATGTGCGGATGTTGACACCCACGCCCACAATACCCTGAGCGCGGAAAACGCTGAGGTTCAGGTCTTCTATCCGTTCCACCCGCTCCACGGTGTCAGCCTTCAGATCCTTCGTAAGCCGAAGAGGGGAGATGGCGCGGTGTCGGTCATCGACCAAACCGGGAAACGGTTGAAGATTCCCGTATGGATGCTGTCGCCTGAGAGCAGCAGGATAAAGATCAGCGAGCAAGTTCACCTCAGCAAGGAAGCTCTTCTCTCTCTAACTTCGTTGCTTTCGCCACACGCCGGTGAAAATCGCGACCACGATAACCTTCTGCCAACTGCTGTTGACGGGTGCAAGGGAGGTCATGGTGGAGCAACTGGAACTATTGGGCATGATAGTTCGGGAAGAAACCCGAATCGTGCCCATAGATGCGATAGTGCGCGCCGATCTGGTCGATCTGATGGCTCGCATTCTGGTGGCGGTATTTCAGGCGAAAGGAGGAAAGGTGGATGACAGAGCTTCTCTGCAGTCCCAAGATCAAGCCGGAGCATCTGGCTCGCAAGGCCATCGTTTACTTACGGCAATCGAGCGAGAAACAGGTGCGCTACAACCTGGAGAGTCAGCGCCTTCAATATGAGGTAGCCGACAGGATTCGTAACCTGGGCTGGAGAGATGTGGAGATCATCGACAGTGATCTCGGCTTCAGTGCGGGGATGGCTTCGGCTCGCCGGGAAGGATTCGAGCGCGTCCTCAGCTGGGTGGCCCTTGGAGAGGTGGGAATCGTGGGCAGCCGGGAAGTCTCGCGACTGTCCCGCACGGACAAGGACTGGTGTCGGTTGCTGGAGGTGTGCCAGCTCTTTGGAACTCTGATCGCCGACGAGCAACAGATCTACGACCTGAATTATCTTGATGACCAGTTAGTGCTGGGAATCAAGGGTACACTCAGCGTCGTCGAACTGAAGGTTCTTCGGCAGCGAATGCAGGCAGGTCAGGAGTCGAAAGCACGCCGGGGAGAGTTATTCAAACGACTGCCCGTCGGCTTCGCACGGGATCTCACAGGCAAGGTGGTCTTCGATCCCGATCAGCGAGTCTGCGAAGCCCTTCGACTTGTATTTATGAAGTTCCGAGAACGGTGGAGCATCCGCCAGACCTTCCAGTGGTTCCGCGATCACGATATAGAGCTACCGGTGAATCCGATCCGGGGGACGCGGTTGGTCTGGAAGGTTCCCACTCAGAGCTTGGTCCGCGATATTCTGATCAACCCCTTCTATGCGGGCGCCTATGTGTGGGGCCGCCGTCCGGTCACGACGTTGTTTGTGGACGGTAGGCTGGAGAAACGTCAGAGCGCCTTGCGTCGAGCTGAAGAGTGTCGGGTCTTCATCCCCGACCATCATCAGGGTTATATTGACTGGGCCACGTATGAAGAGAATCAACGAATGACGCGGCGCAATTCCGTAAACTGGCAGGGGGATGAATCCATGGCCGCGATTCGTGCCGGGCAGGGACTTCTGGTGGGACTTCTTCGTTGCGGCCAGTGCGGCCGCAAGCTCCACGTGCGTTATTGGGGAGGTCGCGGCACCCATGCGCGTTATCTCTGCAGGGGAGATTACGACGATGGCGGTCAATACTGCCTGGGATTTGGCGGCGCATCGGTGGATCGCCCGTTGGCTCAGAAGTTGCTCAAGGTGATTTCCCCTCTCGGGGTGGAAGCCAGCCTGCGCGCACTTGAAGAGTTAAGCACCGGAGATGCTGCACAGCGCATCGCCCTGTCCAGCAAACTTGAGCAACTGGAGTATGAGGCTAAGAAAGCCTTCGAGCAATACGATGCTGTGGATGCCAGGAACCGTCTTGTGGCCGGCGAGTTGGAGCGTCGTTGGAACGAGAAGCTGGAGGAGATCGCGAGGACCAAACAGCGACTAGCCTTCCTGAACGGAAAGCGTTATTCGTTATCCGCCGACGAGGAGACGCAGATCCGAGCGATGGGCGAGAACTTTACCGAAGTCTGGCAAAGCAATCTCTGCCCTCCGACACTCAAGAAGATGATCTTCCGTACAGTCGTGGAGGAGATCATCGTGCGTTCAGATGCGGAGATCAAGACTCTTCAGTTCACAATTCACTGGAAGGGTGGTACGCATACACAACTCACGATGGAGAGACCGCGATCAGCCACTGAGACTGCAACCCCCACGGAAGCACTGGAGATCATCCGCCGGATGGCAGTTCGCCACGGCGATGACCAGATAGCCTCCGTGTTGAACCGCCTTGGATATTCGACAGGCAAAAGCAAGCGGTGGAACCAAATCCGCGTGGCCACTGCGCGGCGCAATCATTCGATCAGCGGGCAAAGACGAGCGCTACCCAATCCTGAAAGAGTCAGCCTGACTGAAGCTGCACGGATATGTGGAGTGAGTCACCGCACAATCGAACGGCTCGTGGAGGCAGGCTTATTGAAGCGTGAACAGGTCACTCCTCGCGCTCCCTGGGAGATTCGTCGTGCTGATTTGAACAATGAACCAGTGCGGAGCATAATCGACAGGCTTCTCCGCACAGGCAAGCTCGTTCTCAAAGGGGGTTGTACGGAAAGTGAGCCCGCCTTGTTTACTGAAAACGAAGGAGATGATAATGCCGGGCATCATGAGTGAGGGTTCTGTTGCAGGTTCTGTCCCCATGTATGGAGCACGCCGAGGAACCCGATGTCTGCTCCGAGGTGCTTGGGATCGCGGGCCAGTTCGAGCAACGAAGCGGCGCTGGTGCGGAAGAGCAGATCGTAGAGCAGCCGCTTGTTCTGAAGGATCAGAGCTGAGAGCTCGTGCGGCAATGTGAAGACGATGTGGAAGTACGGTACAGGCAACAGCTCAGCCGAACGCGCCGCCAGCCATTTTGCGCGCACGTTGCCCTGACACTTCGGGCAGTGCCGATTGCGGCATGAGTTATAAGAGGCGGTCAGATGGCCACAGCGGATGCACTTATCCCGATGACCGCCCAGTGCCGCGGTACGGCACCGTACGATGGCATCGAGCACCTTGCGATGCACCCATGCAAAGTGTGACTTGTGCTTTTCCCAGAATCTGTTGCCCACTGTGCGGACGATGTCGGCCACCTCGAGGGTGGGCCGGCTCATCGCTTCATCAACCTCCTGGAACGCTTCACTCCATCGGGACTCGAAACTTCGATTGCTTCCAGCGGGCTTGGAACCGCTTGCAGATGGCGCCGGGAAAGATGAAGGTAGAGTGCGGTATCGCCGATCTTGGCATGGCCAAGCAGAACCTGGATGGCGCGCAGGTCGGCACCGGCTTCCAGCATGTGCGTCGCGAAGCTGTGTCGAAGCAAATGCGGCGCAACACGCTTGCCGATGCCGGCGCGCTTACCAGCTTCGTTCACGGCCTTCCACACGACCTTCGGAGTAATGGGCACATCTGCCCTCCAGTTGTTCACCGTGCCAGGGAACAGGTAGGTCTTGGGCTTCATCCAGCGCCAGTACTCACGCAGAGTATCCAACAGCTTGGGGCACAATAGAACGTCGCGGTCGCGGCCGCCCTTCCCCTTGTGGACATGAATGACCATGCGTTTGCTGTCGATGTCGGAGACCTTGAGATGGCATAGTTCTGAGCAGCGGATGCCGGTCGAGTACAGTGTCATCACCATGGTGCGGCGCATCAGGTTCTCTGCGGAATCAATCACTCGCTGAACCTCTTCTGGACTGAGTACAACGGGCAATTGCCTGGGACGCTTGGGAAATGGGATGTGTTCGGGAAGATACGGACGTCGCAGCGTCTTGACGTAGAGAAAGCGCAGGGCAGCAACATACGATGTGATCGTTCCCGCCAGAAGCTTGCGATCGCGAAACAGATGAGCTTGATACTGCCGAATATGATCCGGCCCCAAACGATCCGGGGTACGGCGAAAATACTTCGAGAAATCCTCTATCGTGTGGATATAGGTCCGCACTGTGCTCTGAGCGTAGTTGCGACGCTGGAGTTCATCCAGCATCTTCTGCCGAAGATGGGTCACGGTAAACCTCCTGTAACCCGAGGCTTACACAGCCACAAATGTCCGGAATAAACCCATGCGGCAGCATCCGCCGCGCCGCAGGCTTAGTTCAAACGCCGTTGCGTTAAGTAATGTCTGGTTGGCCGGCAAACCGTCAGTTATTGATCGGTAACTGCCGGATTGCCGGTAGCCCGGGAGCAGCCGCGAATTTGAGTGATCGGGCTTCGGATCAGTTCCGCTATGCTGACTTTGCGGGAGAATCATTGATTGGGATTGCAGGTTGGGCGAATCACAATGGCTCGCTCCAAGAGAACCCATGGGCCTCGTTCAACAACTTTGATAGCCCGCGACAACTGGGAGAGGAGGGTGATCCCTGACAAACCGACGATACTTGTGGCGACGTGGGGCGATGGGCTGTTCGCAATCACCGGCGATGGTCGCACGCAAGAGATTGCAAACCAGCGTGTCAGAGGGCTCGCGCCGGATGGGCACGGCGGTGCGCTCGCCATTGTCGGACGACATTCGCTGCGCAGGCGTGCACCAAGCGGCGAATGGGCAACCGTCGCAACGAGCAAGTTCGAGCTTTCATGCTGTATGGCTGTCAGGGACGCCATCTATGTAGGAGCGGACGATGCGCGCATGCTGCGGCTGAGCCATTGGAGCGGCGGGCTCGATCCTATCGATGGTTTCGATAACATCGCGGGTCGGGATGCTTGGTTTGCTGGTTCGGCAATTGCTAATGGGCAGCGTGTCGGGCCACCGCTAGGCATTCGCTCGGTTGCAGCCAACTCGAGCGGGAGCATACTGTTCGCCAACGTTCACGTGGGAGGCATGCTGCGTTCAATGGATGGCGGAAGAACCTGGCAGCCCACCATAGATATCAACAGCGATGTTCATGAGGTGTGCGCGCACCACGCAGATCCGGACATCGTTGTCGCGGCGTCCGCGATCGGCCTTTGCATTAGCCGCGCATTTTCCGGGTTCGGAGAAAACGCTTGCTCGGGCGGAGCAAAAAAAGTGTACTTCAACCCTGGGTCGCGGTGGCCTGGATCCAGTTTTGCCTGAGCCAATAGTCTGCACCCGGGTTCATCATTGGGGGAGGAGTTCCCGTAAAACCAAAAAGGATGTCATGAACAAGGTGGTCGGTCATGATTCTCCACTCTGGGGGCATCGTACCCGCTCCATCGTAATGCACACGGGGCACAATCCTGTCGCGCCAAAGTGCAAGCGGGGCATCGTTCGGTCGAGAATCAATCAACTCTGCGGGATTCATATACACTCCTCACATTCGGAATCCGGACATCGAGCGACAATGCGTAAATCATGGAGTTGTAGACAGCTTGTTTAATGAGTTGCGCATTACGAGCCTGATTGATCTAGGGCGTGTTCACACTAATCGGAGAGCTTCAACGATGAGGGCAAACTGCAGGAAGGCGAGGAAGACGAGGTCGAGCTTTTCGAAGCGGGAGAAGATGCGACGAAAGCCTTTGAGTCTACGGAAGAGCCGTTCTATTTCATTGCGTTTCTTGTAGAGGGCACGATCATATTCCCACGGCTCGATGCGGTTGGACTTGGGAGGGACAACTGGAACCATGCCGAGATCGAGAACCAGTTGCCTGGTCAAGTTATCCTCGTAGGCTTTGTCCATCAGCAGGGGAAGTCCATCCGGCATCGGCCCAAGTTCCTTTAGCAAGGCCCGTCCCTGCGGAGCGTCGTGAGCATTGCCCGGCGAGAGAGCGAAGGTGATGGCCGTTCGAGCATTCGCGGCAACCAGATGAATCTTGGTGGTCCATCCGCCGCGAGACTTTCCGATGGCTTGCGGTCCGTTTTTTTTAACGCCCCGGTGCCATCCGGATGCACCTTCACCGAAGTCGAGTCCAAGGCGAAGGCTTCAATCTGGATACGCACAATCTGCTCCGATTGCAACCTCTCAAACACCCGGTCAAGCACGCCGTTCTTCGCCCAGCGATTCATCCGTACGTAGATCGTATGCCAATTGCCAAACCGCCTGGGAAGCCCGCGCCATTTGCATCCCTGCTCGGCCACATACAGGATCGCGTTCAGGATTTGCAGGTTCGTCAGACGCACATTCCCGCGCTGTAATGGCAGGCTATCCTTGATCTTTTCGTACTGCTCCGGAGTGATTTCCATCTATCTCCTACTTACACGAGATAGATCACATTAGTGTGAACACGCCCTAGTTGCTTCCGGCACTTCCTGACACGGAGACGTTGTCGCGTGATCTGGCGGCGGCCTCGGCGATGACCAAACGGGATACGCGGATGTTATAAACGTCGTTTATTGTCTGAATTGTGCTGAGGAAGTGCTGATCCCCAACTCTCTCGAAACTCACCTGAGGCTTGTCGGCAGAGGCGCTTTCGATCTCACTAGGGAACACCAACACGCTGGTACGATTGTCATAGCTATTGAGGATCAGCCCGTCAAACTTATCGTCCGACAGACGACTCACCGTGTATCTGCCTGCGGGAAGCGTCTTTCCACCGGCCACAAAATCGAAGGGCAAAGTTACAACAATCTCGTCCCGAGTCTCCGCCTGGGCAGCCACACCCAGCCCAAAAAGCAAAGAGCCTGCGACTAAAAACCTTGCATACTTCTTCACAAATTCTCCTCTTAACGTTTGAGTTCACGTTGCTGATCCGTGCGGCGCTCGAGCTTGATTCCGCAAAAGTGGCGCTTAGCATCCGTTTCAACAATCATTCTCAAAACGTTTTCAATGCTCTAAAACCCGTACCTTCGTATCACGACCATCTCGGTTCAATGTCTGAACGAATGACTTGAGTGTAAGGAAGCGCTGTCTGGTACTTGCATACGGCGTGTCATTCCTTTGTAAGGCTCACCTCGCTCTCTGGCACGTCTGCTTGCATCCGATTGGGTTGGCGCGACGGAAACGCACAAGTACGTCATTCGTTGTGTCCTGCATACGGGTTCCGGATCTATGGAGCTTGCGGGCTGCCTTGGAGGCAAGTTGGGAAAGGAGATAGCGGTTGGGAACGTTTGTCATCGCGCCAAAAACCTGATCAGATCGCATAGGAACCTCCGGATAAACTAGTCGCAATTTCCCGATTTACTGAAAGTCCAGGGAGTCATCTGTTCGACTCCATTTACTGGCCACTTCACCACCTGCTTGTGCTTGTTATCAATCTTCAGAAATTTCCGTGCCAGGCACATCGCCGGGGCGTGTGAACACTACGCGCTAATGCTTCCTGACCTCTGCGTGGGATGGATTGGACCTGGAGACAGGTGCGGGATTGCTCGCTGGGGAATAGCAAAAGGAATCGTGATCTGGAATAAAGTTCCGGTTCCACTTCTTCCATCGGGGTAAATCTCGCCGCCATGATCCTCGACAATCTTCTTCGCTATCGCGAGGCCCAGTCCGCTGCCTTCGGCCTTTCCGTAGCTCACAAATGGTTGAAAAATGGAATCCTGAATCGTTGGGGGGATGCCGGGGCCGTTATCCCAGACGCCGATTTGCAGGCAGGAACGATTTCCGGTCGTGGTTATCACGACCCTCCCCGAGTCGGGAGAAACCGCCTCGCAAGCATTCAACAGGAGGTTGGCAACGACTCGTCCGAGGCCGTTGGAATCGAACCAGCCCACGGCCAGGCCTTTATGATGATGCTCGACGGTGATTCGACGGAACTCCTGTTTCACACTTGTCATCCGGATCGCGCGCTCGACTGTGTCAACGATGTTTCGGGCGGCGGGCCGAAAAGGTTCACGATCCTTGGAGCACTCCAACAATGAAGAGACCAGCTCATTCATCCGGTCGATGGACCAACGGATTTCCTGGTAAAATTCGGCTCTTTCCATCTCGCTGATATCTGACTGGGTGAGAAATTCCGCATTTGCCAGGATGGCTGTCAAAGGAAGGCGAAGATCGTGGCAAATGAGAGCGACCACCCTGCTAACGGCGGGGAGCGTCTCCGGAATTGGAAAATTTCTTTGTATGGTCGGCAACGACCCCGCCGGCAATAGCCGCTTCCTACACACAGCTTGGTCCAGCATTGAAAACCCCTCCCGTTTGCGATGGGCCGAAGTTCAGAGAGGAATAGCCCTTTCCGGCTTCGGCATGCACTTCTTTGTGGCCCTAGAATTCGAGAGATGATGTCCCATCTTTGAGCTGTTCAGCCAAAAACGGGGCGGTGCGCATAAGACCGACGCCGCGGTTCCGTAGTTCTTTGAGGAGTGCAATCCCCGCGGCGTCGGCGAACGAGATGTCGGCCAACTCAAGGGACAACTGAACCTCATCGGGCAATGTATGCACATTGCATGCTATGCGGAGCTCCTCGACCCAGGGACCCGTTATCCGGCCTTCAACCCGAAGGGTTACCGCAATCTTTGATGATTCGATCACCGTGATCCTCAGCATCGCGGTTTCCCTGATCTCCTCTGGACTTGATAAAGCAATTTGACGGCCCTTCACAAATCGGGCCAAGTCTGAAGCGATCTCCCGGGACCACCGAGACCGCTCGAGCCAATATTTATTTAGAATCAATAGTTGGAAAGGACTGCAGTCATCTATAAGCCCTCCGGCTCCCAGGATGCGCAGACGGCTGTTTGCTCCGGAATCCTGGACTGGGAACCGGAGCCACCGCATTCGGTCATCGCGCGCGAGTTGGTGTAAGAGGAACTACGACTGGCGGTGGCGAGATCCCTTGATGCCGAGTTTATCCATCCGGTGGCGAAGCGTGTTTGGATGAAGATTCAAGATCCTCGCCGCGCCCTTTGGACCATCAACCACTCCACCGGTATGTTGAAGGGCGGCGAGGATATGGTTTCGTTCTACCTCGTCCAGCGTGAGGAGTGACTTTGGAGACTTGAGGTCTGCTTGCCGATCTTCCGGAGCATCCGCCTCAGGAGCCTCCATGCCTTTCGCAGCGGCGGCAACCGGCATCAGATCACGGTCCAGCCGGAGGGTCGGGTCCGCCGATACGATGATCGCGCGCTCAATTACGTTCTGCAACTCGCGAATATTTCCAGGCCACGGATAATTCACCAGGTTTTCCATCGATTCCCGTGAAACACCGTCGATCTTCTTCCCGAACCGCTTGGAGAACCGGGACAGGCAGAAAGCCACGAGTTGAGGAACGTCGGAGCGGCGTTCTCGCAACGGAGGAAGCTCGATGGGAAACACGTTGAGGCGGTAGAAGAGATCCGAGCGGAATCGGCCCGCCTGGACTGCTTCACGGAGATTGCGGTTTGTGGCGGCAATCACGCGCACGTCCACACGCAAAGGGTGACTCCTCCCTACCGGCTCAAACTCGTGTTCCTGCAGAACGCGGAGCAGCTTCACTTGCGTCTCCAGAGAAAGCTCTCCGATTTCATCCAGGAAGATTGTGCCGCCGTTGGCAAGCTCGAAGCGGCCGATGCGCCGCTCCAGCGCCCCCGTGAAGGCTCCCTTCATATGCCCAAACAGTTCACTCTCTACCAAACCAGCAGAGATGGCGCTGCAGTTCACACTCACCAGGGCACGGCTATTGCGGGAGCTTCGACTGTGGATCGCGCGCGCCACGAGTTCCTTCCCCGTCCCCGTTTCTCCGTAAATGAGCACCGTCGAATCCGTCGGAGCGACTTGCTCCACGGCGTGAAGCACCTTCAACAGTGCTGGACTATTACCCACGATCTCTTCGAAGTTATGCTCCGCGCGCAGTTCCTCCCGGAGATAGACATTCTCTTTCTCCAACCTTGCCTTCAGGCTGTCAATCTCCTGGTAGGCCTGCATATTTTGAACCGCCAGTGCAACCTGGTTCGCCACTTTCTGCAAGAAAATGGCATCCTCATCCGAATACCGATCCCTTTGCAGGCTCATGACGCTGAGGAGTCCGATACACTTTCCCTGAAGAGCCAGGGGCACGACACACATCGACTGGATACCTTCTGCAGCGAGGCGGCGCTCATTGGGATACTGCTGCTCTTTTTCAAGATCGCGACGCACGAGAGGTCGCTGATGGTCGAACACCCAGCTACCGCAGGTCTCGTCGCGGCGCAACTCCTGCCCCGTCCGAAAGTAGTCCGAGAACAGCTCTCCCTCCACTGCAAGGAAACGGAAAGAATCTCTCTCCGGCTGGTAGAGGGTAATCGCGCATCGGTCGAATGAGATGACAGGAGGCAAGGCCTCCGAAATGGAACGCAGAAGGGCTTGCTGTGTCAGATTCGTGATGATGGCATTGTTGATCTGAAGCAGGCTGCGGTTCTGCTCTTCACTTTTATGGAGCGCCGCTTCCGCCTGTTTCCGCTCCGTGATATCGATAAAAGTGATCACGGCGCCCAGGGTCTTACCTTCCCGAATGATGATATGGGACCACAACTCCACGGGAAAGCTCGTGCCATCCTTTCTCCAATAAACCTCATCGTCCCTGTGGACGTTCTCGTTCTTTTGGAAGCCAATATAGATGGGACACTCTTCAATTGGATATGGGGTGCCGTCTTTTCGGGTGTGGTGTTCTAGCGCATGCATGTTTTTCCCGAGTAATTCGGCGGGGTCGTCGTATCCGAGAATGCGCGCCGCCGAAGGATTTGCGAAAAGACAAGTACCTTCTGAGTCGCAGCCACAGATCGCTTCCGAAGCGGAATCGAGTATCAGGCGGATTCGCTCCTCGCTATTGAGCAGAATGTCTTCCGCCTGCATCCGCATGGAGTTGCCTTCAGAAAGCGACATAGTGAAATGTGGCTCCTCCGGGCCCGGAAAAAGAAGAAACGCCGTTACCTGCCGGATCAGAGTTTCCACCCGTGGCATTTCATTCCGATGTGCAACTTTGTCAGTTGCTCAATACTCATATCAAACCTTCTCTACCAATCTGTACACTCTGATGGCTAGACGGCCGTCGTCTCTGGAAAGTCTTGACTGACAATCCAAGTTTAGACAATGATGCTCGCTGCGTCCTCCTGGCCGGATACATCCGGGATTTCACAGCAGCTGCAGAAATTCCCAGGTCCCGGGGCTATTTCATTTGTTGTGCGCTCTTTTGCGTGATACATCTCAGCAACAGTGTGTAGCACCACGGCAACCGAAAGTATTGCGTCTCGCAGCAACACTTCTGTTCTCGGCCGGCGCAGAGACGTTCGGGACTCGGCGTGAGATGAGGGAATTCCCACGATTCCACGGTCCCAAATCAGTCGGGCAGTTCTGTCGTATGAGATCTCTGAGCACGCTCGCCTCTTCCGCAACACCATGAGCGCCGAATTGATTGCTACTCTTGTGAGCCACGTTGAGAGGCTGCAGGTGCCCCGAAACCGACCCGGCAGATTTCGAGCCTGCTGTTCGGCATCAGTCCGCTGATTCGCTGACATTTGCGGAGGCAAACCGGTGAAGCTATTGTCGCTGCAAGAAGGCGTGGGTTCTTCGATTCGATGTTTGACCCCTCGCAGCTTCGATTTCATCGATGGATTTGTTTGAAATCGAAATAAGCCAGGTTCATATTGCCGTTCGTCAATATGTGTACGGTGAGAACATTTCTCCCTTTGTTGAGACGAACCTTGAAAAGTTGCGGAGCCAGATTCCAGTGGTGCCACTGACGCCAGGCCAGCGGGTCTGCGGGATCATTCGTAGTTGTGATCTGGAGAGGTCCGGTTGCGTCCTTTCCATCCACATCGAGTGATATCGTTCCGCCGCGATTCGACGTGTAAAGGAAATCGGCAGCGTAGCTTCCCGCCTCTGCGACGTCGACGGTTATGTTGAACCACTCTCCAGGCTCGGTCCAGCCAACATAGAGCAGGTCCGCAGGAGGAACAATCTTGTCGAAAGGGTTGTCGTCAAACTGATCTGGCTTCCGGTTGAACTTCGTATATGAAGTATCCACTCCCTCATGAATACGAAATTCATTGAGGTAAGTCCCATCGGCCGGATTCAACTCTCCACTGCCGTGATTTTGCGGGTCGGTATCGTGATACGCGACTCCCTCGCCGCCCAGGTCATAGTAGGCGCATAATACCCGCCCCGGAATTTTCTGCGGACCGCCTTGATAGCGGCTGTCATGATAGGGCAAGCCTTTATACTGGCTCAAAAATGACTGAGAAAAAGCGGTTGCCGGTAATATGACTGCGGCAATCAGGCATGAGGACAACACTTTCCGGTTCATCTCCAACTCTTTTCTCAATACTGATTAGCTGACCTGGAACAATTCGATCCCGTGTGCTTTTCCGAGATTGCGCGAATACTTCTTATCCGTTCCATTGTTCCAATGCTCATGCACGCCAAGACTGCGGCATCGGATGCCGTCGCGCTCAGGATCATAGAAGGTCTTCGAAGGTGGATCATTCGCCAGGGCGGCTTCGCGCAGATAGTTATCGGCATTCACAATATCCGGAAGATCGGGCCACTCCGAAGTCAGGAAATCGAAGCCGACAGAATCGATCGCCACGCCGTCAAGCGACATAAAGATGCTGTTCGGCCACGCATCATTGAAGGGCGCCATCTTCCATTTGCGATGGGGCGGCCCATCCACATTATCGTTTCCATACAGCCCATCGATGATAAAGAGCATGGTCTTCTCGCCGAGGTCCTTATGACCCAGGAAATCTACGAATGCGGAGTAACTCGCTGAACCATCGCGGTTGTGTTGGAATCCATCGTGCGCGTTCTTCCGCCAGTCGGTATAGATACTCGTGGCACCGAACAGGTTCTTTGCGCAAAGGGTCACCCCTGAACTCACATGCGCTCTCAACACCGCGGCATCGATGAGATATGCGGCGTCTACCACCACGGTGTCGAGCCCCTTGGCGTTGCGGCTTGTAATCGAGAAGGGAATCGCGTCAGGTTTGAATTCAGCCTTCACGCGCCCATCGCCGCCGATATGATCCACAAACACGACGCCGGGAAACTCGTGGTGAATCTTGTCGTAGAGATAGCTCGGGATCCACCTGCTGGAATCAAAGACGGTGATCGACGGTTGCGGAACTTTCCCCGGCCCGGTCAATTGCCGAACGAGCGAAAGGATCAAATGGGGCGACGAGTTCAGCCGTTCAATCGTGCCATGATCTGTTGTGTTGTTCAGGTTCGCCTTGATTGCGATCTTCTCGCCGGCTTTGTATCCGGCGTTGCCGCGACCATGAGTGCGATTGAAATATTCAAAGATGGCCCCTCCATGCGTGGGCATCGCTTTTTTGATCGGTAAGACCGCGGATGGAGCGGGAGACCATCTGGTCAATCACAGACTGGTTGTTGTTGGCGTCGGTCCACCAGGAACCTGTCCCATCCCAGGTGACAGCCGCCGGATCGTGCGCCCAGGTGACTCGGCCGGGAACGACGCCGCGGGGAATACCTGTTGAGGAAGGTTGGCCATCCAACAAGGGATCGAGGCTGGCGGCAGCTGCAACAGACAGGGCGAATTGTCGGCGGGTCATTTCCATTTGCCTTACTCCTGTACACACATCTCGCGGTTGCCCGGTCAGTTTCCTGAGAGGGCAGAAACCGGTGTCGTCGCTCCACCGACGGTCTTGACATCAACAATTGCAGAGCGCGGCGACCTTCACAGTGAAGAAAGATGGCCTGCCCGGCACATTTTACCAACGGAGATCCGCTGTACGAGCGACTGCGCTTCTCCGCCTGCAAGTGTGACGAACAGCGAAACGAGAGTTGCCGCCAGATCGTCAAAGGAATGCGGGATTTTCCCACCTTCGCCCAGGTGCGGCCGAAGTGAGATTGGCGGCGCTGAGGGTGAAGGCTCTGCTGATTGCCTTTCCCGGCAATTGCTGCTCTTCACGGCCAACCGGTCGTCGATGCTGATCGGCATGGAGGCCTGTGAAGGAGTGCATTTTCGCGGACGCGCGTCCGCTCTCGCACCGTCAGGCGGACGCGAATTGGATGGCGCAGGGCACCGCCGTCACAGGGAATTCAGGAAGGTAATCAGTGCCGCACGCTCCTCCGGGCTTAACTCTCTAAAACGATGGGAGGCTTCACGCGCTTCACCTTCATGGCGCTCAATGGCATTCTCCAAGGACAAAGATTTCAGGTCATGCATGAAACGAGCCTTCTCACGCAAGCCCCACAGAGGTGCCGTTCTCAATTTGTTTGCCGTGTCCTGCGGCCCAACCTGAACAATTCCATCGCCTGTGCCGATGTCATGCAACAGGTAGTCTCCGAACGGATGGATGATCTTGTTCCCCAGCGCCTCTGGAACCGTAAACTCACCACCATTGATAACCGTTCCAGCGGGCGCGGTGATGATTGTTTCCACGTGGCAGGTGCTGCAACCCAGCCGGCGGAAAAGCTGTTGACCCTTGAGACCAGCCGGAGTTGCTGCAAGCGTTACGTCACGAGGTGGAACCATGGTGCCGCGTATGAACTGGGCAAAGTGATCGATGTCAGCCAGCCCAAGGTCATCTGGCTGATCGTTAATGCCCGTGGTGGTGTTAAGAACTTGAGTAACCTCCGTGGGACGCAGCCGGTTCGTGATTCCCATCTCGTTGAGATAGGCATCGGCAACAAAGGAGAGCAAGGTGCTGTCTTGGTCTTTCCAGCCGAAGCGTCCGACGCGGGTCTGTCCTGGAGCCTCGAAAATGGGGGCCTGGACTACTTCCCCATGAACTCTACCTTCGCTCAGCTCCGGTTGCCGTTCAGCAATCGCAATAAGGGTGCTGTCGTCAACGGCTTCCACAAACCCATCCCCTAGAGTGTTGAGGGCAGCGCGTAATGTGCGGATGTTTTCTGTATCTGGTACGTGCTCCTGGGCCTGCGGACCGATAGCGCGATCATTGACAATGGACCTGCCGGTAATCGTGTCTTTCCCGTCGTTAATAAAGATTGTCGGGTTTACGAAATTGCCATTTGCATCATTGTGTCCAACCCGGAGTTCTGTGATCTGGCTGGCTGCCCCGCTATTCGGATTCTGGTGACAAGTAACGCAGGAAGTGGCGTTGTACACGGGTCCAAGTCCATCCTTGACCGTCTCGTTTTCCTCATAGACATTCTGATCGCGAGCAAACGTATCTCCGGTTGGCTCGACGATTCCGTTGCTGATGCTTGCCGCGCTGTTGAAGCTGGGAGTGTTGAAGCCAGCCGGAGCTTCCTTTGCCGACTGCTGCGCGATTCCAACCAAGCCGAGGGTCAATGCTATAAGCGCTCCAAACAGGCACACGCTCACCAGGACCTTTCTGCGAAGGGGGATAGCCATGAATGTTCCTCCGGTCCAAAAACTTGCTGAACTCCTGCACGCGAGGTACTCCAGTTGGAGTATTGCCTTCGAGCGCTCTGCGCGATGGCAAACCAGCAGAAGCTGCTGATACTGGATCCCCGCATATTCTGATAACTGCATCGCGAGGAAATTATTCCCACAAATAGGACGGGCGAACTGGAATACGAAAACAAGCGGGGAATAGAGGGCTCACTCGTCAGTTATCAACCCTGACGGGCAACTGAGGTCTGTCCGGGGACCAGCCTGCGATCCGTCGCTGCCTCATCGGAACTCTCAGCGCGGCTGACGATCGCAGGCGCCGCGGAGAAAAGCAATGGAAAGCATAAACTTCATGGACGATGGTTCATTGATTCGCGAGGCGCAAGGCGGAGACCACGCCGCGTTTGCGCAATTGGTGCATGCCCACGACGAAGCCGTTCTAAAACTCGCGCTTCGGATCACTGGCTCGCAGAGCGATGCCCAGGACATCTATCAAGAGGCTTTTCTGAAAATTTACAAGAAGCTGGATTGCTTTCGGTTCGAGTGCTCCTTCTCCACGTGGATTTATCGCATCGTCACCAATGTCTGTCTGGATCATCTGCGGAAGAATCGAAACCGGAGAGAAAGTAGTGCGGCGAAAATGAACGTCAATGGCGAGGAGTACGATCTGCTTGACCAAATCTCTGATGACAGACCCGCACACAACCCCGAGCAACAAGTATTGCGTCACGAACTAAGCGCACGCATCCTATCTGCTCTGGAGAGACTGACACCACGCGAGCGTATGGTTTTTGACTTGAAGCACTTTCAGGGAATGAAGCTGCGGGCCGTAAGCGAAATTCTCAATGTCTCGGAAAGCTCGGTCAAGACAAGCTTGATGCGAGCTACGCAAAAGCTGCGTTTACAGCTGGCCAGGTACACAAAGCTCCAGAAGTCTTCGAAGGATCGGTTCTGTGATCAGCGTGATGCGAGTCAAACCGCGATCCCGAAGAAAGAAAAAGAATTTATAACAACAGCCACCTAGCTGCAACCCTGAGCGACCCAACGGCCGGACTGAGAATGCCCATAATGGTTGGAACGATTTCTGGTCTGCCAAATTTACGACGGAAGCCCAATGCGACGTATAAGTTCCTGGAAGCGCGGGTCGGAGCGTAGCGGATCAAAGCCTGGCCGCAGGAGAACGCCTGGATTAAATCGTTCTTCATAACCCTTTTCAAGCCAGACCGCAGCTTGATCCTTATCGCCCAGGGCTGCATAAATCATGGCAATTTCCGCGGCATACGCATTGCCGGGAGCCGAGCTTCTTTTCAGGTCATTCAGTAGCCCTACCGCCTCTACCTTTCTATTGGTTGCCGCGTAGGCGCGAGCCAGATTGGCGGTGAATGTCGGGTTTCCTCCGGAAATCTGGATCGCTTTCTCTAGTTCCGCGATTGCTTCCGCAAACATGTGTTTTTGGAGATACGCCTGGGCCAGCTGATTATGGCCAAAGGCAAAGTTAGGGTCCATCTCGATGGTTTTGCGGCTCTGTTCTGTCGACTCGTCAGGAAAGTGCGCAATAAGAAAAAGCTCGGCCAAATCGGCATTGATGATAAGAGAAAGGGGATCCAGGTTTTCCGCCTTTGTCATTTCGGCGATGGCCTCGCTGTTCCGCCCTAACAAGGCCAGGTGCCAGGAATACCAATGGTGACCGGTTGCATAGCTGGGGCTCAGCTCTATCGCCCGCCGGAATTCCCTGTCAGCAGCCTCGAAATTCCAGTCGAAACCATCCAGGCAGAATGCAAGCGAAGCGTGCGCTTCGCCGAGGCTGTCATCCAGTTCCAGGGCTTTTATGGCGGCGGCCTTTGCTCTGGGCATTGCTTCTTTCGGGGTCATCACGGCATATTGCCAGTCGCCCAGTAGAGCATACGTATCGGCCAGTCCACTGTAAGCCGCTGCGTAGTTTGGGTCCTTGACAATAGCTTGGTTGAAGTAATCAACCGCCTTCTTTAGTCCGTCCGCGGTCCGTTTGTTCCAGAAGTATCGGCCCTTGAGGTACGCCTCATATGCTTCGGGGTCAATCGCCTTCACACTTTTCAGTGCTGCCTGCTCCCGTGGAGTGACCTCGATACGTATCTGTTCGGCAATATTCCTGGCAACTTCCTTCTGGAGCGCTAAGGTGTCGCGCAGATTTCCCTCATAGCTTGCCGCCCACAAGTGCTTATCAGCTGGTGCCTGGATCAGCTGAGCCGTGATTCGAACCTGGTCCCCGGACCGCAGCACGGTACCTTCCACTACCGCGTCTACATTCAACTCCCGTGCAATCTCAGGAAGAGGCTTGCGCACTCCTTTGTACCCCATCACGGAGGTGCGGGAAATCACCCGTAAAGCACGGATCTGCGCCAGATCCGTAATCAGCTCGTCGGTCATGCCATCAGCAAAATAATCTTGAGTTGGATCGCCAGAGAGGTTGTCCAGGGGAAGCACCGCCAAAGATCGGATCCCGGTGGGCGGAGGGCCGTGCGAATGAAATAACCAGACTGCGAGGATTAGCAAGCTCAGAACCAGTGTCAGGACGACGATGACCCGACGCGTCGGCCAGAGACGGAGTTTGGACGTGACGGTCAACTCGGCGTCTTGAAGTTGATGCTCAGGCTCTGCTCCACGCCGATCTCCAGCCGTAGATTCCGGGCTTTTTGTCGGGACGTCCGTATCGACAACCGTCACCTCCGCGATGAAGCGATAGCCACGTTTCGGAAGAGTTTCGATATATCGCGGATTCTCAGCAGAGTCCCCTAAAGCACCGCGGAGCTTCGCGATCGCAATATTGACTGCTTGGTCGAAGTCGCCAAAACTCTCGTTGGCCCAGATTCGACCGCGCAATTCCTCCCTGGTGACGACTTCTCCGGGACGCTCCAGCAAGGTTTCCAGCAGTTTCATTGGCTGCTGCTGGACTCTAATTTTCACACCCGCTTTGCGTAATTCGCCCGAATGCAGAGCAACCTCATAAGTTCCGAATCGCACGATGGGCGGGCGCCGCAACGGTTCCATAGGGCATTTGGGCTTCGCACGGAAGTCTAGCATTTGCCTGACCCAAAGTCTCAAAGAGTACCGAACGAGGTTTCGTCCTCGCCACGCTCGCCCTGAGGTCCTGGAATATGTGCGGAGCTAACTTGTGAGCCATTAGTCAGTTGGCAGGCAAGGAACCGGTTATGGAGAGAAAAGCCTTAGTGAATTGATGGCTGACGCCTGATGTGTCAGATTGTGACGCGTCGTGCGGACCCAGCGGTTCGAAGCCGGTCCGCATGATTCGGGAGAGGTCCAAATATGGAGTGTCTTGAACTTGGCCCACAAGTGATATTTCGATCCGGGACGTCATCCTCGCAGGACGATGGAGCACAGGCAGGCTTCGCAGAGTTGGCCATACCCCTGTTTGACTCCGCGCACAACTTCGCGCACCGGCTGGTGCAGAATCAGAACGATGCCGAGGATCTCGTACAAGAAACTTATCTCAAGGCTTTACGCAATTTTACATCCTTTCAGCCTGGCACCAATTTTCGGGCATGGATATTTCAAATCCTGAAGAACACCTTCCTAAGCTCTTGCTCGAAACTCGAGCGGCGCATGACCGTTGCAATGGACTCGGAACAAGATTCACCCATCTTGCCGCTGACCTCTGGCACTCCCGAATCCATGCTGATCGAGCGTTTCCGCATCGATGCCATTCGGTGCGCAATTGAACAACTGCCAGTCATCTTTCGCGAAGTCATTTTGCTTCGTGACGTGGAAGATGCGTCTTATCAGGAGATTGCGGAAATGTTGTCGATCCCGATAGGTACCGTCATGTCGCGCTTGGCTAGAGCTCGGAAGGCAGTTCGCGAGTCACTCCGCGGCACATCCGGTGCACCACTACCGAGAGCCCTGTCTTATAACGCCGAGAGGCGCGAGAAGCATTACCGGAGCGCACCGCGTGAACGAACAACACGGGCTGCCCGGCCCGGTTCGTGCAATTCCGCCGACCTCCGGCGGGCTTCGGAGACCCTGAAGCTGGTACAACGGTATGCGGAGACGATACATATTGGGGTTGCCGAGGACAGCCAAGACTTTCTCGCGAAGCCTGCCATGAAAACCAGCCGCAGGTCTTCAAAAAGTAGCAGACGGTTGAATCATTTCTCGAATCCAAGGGCCCCGAAGGAGTGCACGCCGAAGCCGGAAAGGGCCTTTCCTTTCTGAACTTCGGCCCATTGTAGACAGGAGGGATTTGTCATGCTGGAGCAGGCTGTGTGCAGGGAGCAGCTATTGCTGGATGGATGTTTGCGGAGCATACAAAGAAATTTTCCAATTCCGGAGTCGCTTCCCGCGGTAAGCAGGATGCTCGCCCTCATTTGCCACGATCTTCGCCTTCCGTTGACCGCCATCCTGGCAAATGCGGAATTTCTCACTCAGTCAAACGTCACCGAGATGGAAAGGGCCGGATTCTACGAGGAAATCCGCTGGTCCATCGACCGAATGAACGAGTTGGTCTCTTCACTGTTGGAGTGCTCCAGGGATCGTGACACCTGTCGGCCCGCCGCCCGAAACATCGTTGATACGGTCGAGAGCGCGATCCGGATGATAGGTGTAAGACAGAGGTTCCGGCGCATCAGCATCAAGCATCATCATAAAGGCCTGGCCGTGGGGTGGTTCGATTCCCACCGCCTCGAACGAGTGGTCGCCAACCTCGTCTTGAATGCTTGCGAGGCGGTTTCTCCTGACTCGGGGAGGGTCGTGATAACCTCGAGCGGAAATCGATGCTGCTTGCAAATCGGCGTCTGGGATAACGGCCCCGGTATCCCGTCGACGATTCAGAGCTCCGTTTTTCAGCCATTTGTGAGCTACGGAAAGGCCGGGGGCAGCGGCCTGGGCCTGGCGATAGCAAAGAAGATTGTCGAGGATCATGGCGGCGAGATCTACCTCGATGGGGGAAGTCGGACCGGAACACTATTCAAGATCACGATTCCTTTTGCCACTCCCCAGCGAGCAATCCCCCTCACGTCTGTAAGTCCAGTCCGCTCGACCCGCATCTCAAGAGCAATCGCGCGCAGTGTGGACAGGCCCTAGTAAGTAACTTCTTCGAATGCGGAACCTGATCGGCTGTGCTTATGGCTGGCGGGGAACCAAGATTAAGCCGCTACGACAACCGTTCCCTTGACCCGGCTAACACAAGGCAGCACATATCCAGCCTTTTTCTGCTCAGCCGTCAGCCCGGCTTCGACGTCCATTTGAACGGTGCCGCTCATGAGTCGCGTAGAGCAGGTACCGCATAGGCCCTGCCGGCAGCCATATGGTATCTGCACCCCGCTTTTCTCTGCCAGTTCCAGCAGAGTGGTTCCGGCGGAAGCCTGACACACCTTCTGCGAGTGAATAAACACGACGGTCTCGACTGTGCGGGCTTCCCCTGGACGAGACTCCGTGGACTGTTTGCTTTCCCCAAAACTCTCCTGAAGAATCCGGTCCTCGTCGATGCCGAGACCGGACAAAATCTGGTGTGCGCTGTCCATGAATCCGTTGGGACCGCAGAGGAAGAAAGTGGGTGAATCCAGATCGGTCACGTGCTGAGAGACAAATTCCTGAGTAAGGCGCCCGCTACGCCCCTTCCAGGTCGGGTCCGGGCGCGACAAGCACAGCTCATACTTAAAGTTGGGGAGAGACTTTCTAAGCCGCAACAGTTCGTGTTGGAAAATGATGTCGGCACGGGTACGCACACAATACGGAGCGTGACGGGATTGGTCAGTTTAAGGTCGTCGATATAGGACAGCATCGAAATCATGGGAGTGATTCCACTTCCAGCCGCAATGAGAACTATGCTTTTGTGGAGTGTCTCGTCAAAGTAAAACTGGCCGTACGGTCCGCTTGTATCCACCCGGAGACCCGGCTTCGCCTGCTCATTGAGAAAAACAGATACGCAGCCATTTTCCATGCGCTTGGGTGTGATCTCCACATAGTTCTCGTGGATCGGCGAGGAGGAAATGGTGTAAGACCGCGGTACTCGTTGGCCATCAACCGTCCAATGGAACGTCAGAAACTGCCCTGGCTTAGCGCAACACCGTTTTTCGTTTAGGACCTGGAAGCGCAACGTCCTGGTATCGTGCGTTTGCTGCTCAGTTTGTGCCAACAGAAGAGTCATCGGGGTAATCTCGTTTTCGTGGGCGGTCAATGGGGTTGCCGCCGCAGGGATCTCCGGAATACGCGATGACTCCACGGAAGCACGCGACTGCTTCCTCTTCTTAAAAACCAACGCGCATTGGACCAGGCACACTGCAACAACCAAGCCGGTCGCGAGCCTTAACCCCAGGCTTCCTGGGTTCGCCGAACGAAGAAGCTCTGAGAACGCGGGGATGGACACAAGCACGAACGAAATCACGAAAATCGTTACTCCTAGTGCCTTCACCAACGAATGGCCCTTGTAGCGGCGCGCGATCAATATTTTCAGCAGAAGCAGAGGCACGAGGACAAGCACAAGCACAATATGCAGAACCAGGTAGATAGGTAGATGACCTGTTATCCCCAAGCCGGCAAGTTTCTGACTCATGCTGTAGGTCATAATGCAGAACAGGATCACAAACAAATACCCGCCCACTCTGTGCAAAGCGATCAAGCGGCTTCTTGTCGCTCCGCTCCGCGAGGGCTGAGAAGCCTCCAGCATCACCACCACGTTGGTGGCAGCCAGTGCGACAAAGGCAATTCCGGCCAACATATCTGAAACATTTGACATAGACTTTCATCTTTCTGCTGTTTGAAGACCCCTAGAACCGATCTGGACCTGACACTGCAAGGGATAACTAAGGTCGGATTGCTTCCAAGAGAGCAAGACATCTTTTGCCCGCGCAAGGCCGAGATCCTCAACGCTTTGCCCTTCTTGCGCGCTCGACGTTTGGGGGCATCTGTACAGCGTTGGCGTTAGCGGCATCGACCGCACTTTATTCCAGAACTGGATGGGTTTTGGTTCACGAGACATTCCTGAGATATCGCTGGAACTGAAGCCGGTGCAGCTTAATCCGGGCATACTGGAAGCAGCGTCAACTGCTGACTGTCTGTCCCAGGGACTGCTACCAACTCAGCGACGTCCCCGCGATTCATCACTGCGTTCTGGCAGGAAGCTCCTTTATGGCCAGAATCACTCTCTGTTATGTGGGAGCCAAGAGAACCCTGATTCGAGTCAGCAAGTCGTCAAGAGTCGCACTCTTGCCTACGTAGGCGTTCACATAAGTCATTTCCTCCGACGGCAAGAGCGTCTGACCAGACACAAGTATGATTGGAATGTCAGCATTTATCTGCTTAATATCCCGAGGCAGTTTAGAGCCCATCATTAGGGGCATTCGATATGCCAACAACACCAGATCGGGCAGGGTCTGTCTCATCCGCTCTAACACCTCACCGTTGAAAGCAGTTACCACCTTGTATCCAGTCCATTCCAGAGCAAACGTCAGCATTCTTTGCGCCCTGGGGCTATCGTCCACATAGAGAACTGTCCGCAGATTCGTTGTCCTTCGAGTCTGCTCCCGCTTCCGGTTAACTCCTTGATCTGAGCGATTACTTTGCCCTACACGCGAATCAAAGGCCGCTGCATCGCCCACTAACCGCAGCACATTGCCGGTCCCGCCCAGTGCTGCGATACAGTGTTTGCAGTCCTTGAAATGCTCCTCAATGCCGGCGCGCAAGCCCGCGCTGAGTTTTCCCCCGATGTAGTTTGGGACCTCGCGCCAGATCTCTTCGCAACTCATTGCCACCACCATGCCTTTATCTGTTTTGTAATTGGCTGGGATCGGTTCGCCAACTCCAATGCTATGCCGATCCAGGACTGGACTTTCAGGGCGAAGGTGTTGCGATGATGCACGCGACCAACGATCTAGTTGCCGCCGGAACTTCCTGACACAGAGACGTTGTCGCGTGATTTCGCGGCGGCCTCCATGATGACCGAATGGGATACAGGAAAGTGATAAACATCCCATGTTGTCTGAATGGTGCTCAGGAAGTGCTGATCCCCAACCCGCTGGAAACTCACCTGGGGCTTATCAGGAGAAGCACTTTCGATCTCACTTGGGCGCACAAGCACGCTGGTGTGTGTGTCATAGCTAGTAAGGATCAGTCCATCGAATTTATCATCCGACAAACGACTGACCCTATATGTGCCTGCAGGAAGCGTCTTCCCAGCGACTATAAACCCGAAGGGCAGAGTTACAACAATCTCACCACGGATCTCCGCATTAGCAGCCAGACTCAGCCCACAAAGGAAGGTGATTGCAACTAGGGGCCTTGGATATTTCTTCATAAATTCTCCCATGAATAGTTGCCTACTCATGCTGTAGTTGTGGCCTGTTGTTAGGAGGCCTGGACGAGATTAGGGGAGGCCATTTAAGAACCCGCGGTTGTAGGCGCTGATAGATGACTCCCAGGAACTTACGCGCCAGGGCGATATTAACTTCGTCTTGCGGTGGCGGTGCATTGCCACTTACGAGAACTGCGCTAGACGGCTTTTATTCCAACCTACTTGGCCGCCCAACAGAAAAAGTCCGGGGCGCTGCGCTTAATGTTCAACCACGAACGTCCTCACGTAGACTTGCAGAACGACGCTTCGGCTGCGGAGATTAGGGAGTCGGTCGGGCCATGCAAGCGAAGGTATATGGATGTATTTCGGTGGGGATCTCGGACTTGGCTACTTCTTAGGCGCTGTGAGGGAACGCCGGCGGCCGACCTTGATGCACTCGACACCTGGTTCTGCCTTCCAGGCGGTGCCCTCCAACATTTGCCAGGTCACGGTGAACCGATGCGAGTCATCGACATCATATTGAATGCGATGCGGTAGAACCGATTGACTCTTGTCATTTACCGATGTAAGCAGAAGCGTTTTTCCGTGCCAGCCCTCGGTGAAGTAGGCTTCTGAAGCGGGATCATCCGCATCGATCATGAGGAACTGGCTCCTGTCCCGGTCGTATCCGACAAAGTAGTTCCCGTTGAAGTCGTCTTGACTTTCACGAATCTCTGTCCAGGGTCCCGGTAAACGAAGTGACGCGCCTCCGGTGGGACGATTTCGATTTTCGACTTCCAGGTGTGCGATCGAGACGCCATCTCCGCAATTCCACTGCCCGCCGAAATCAAACCCTTCGGGGGGATGCAGTGTTCGATCCACAGGAACAATCATTTGAGCACTTGCTCTCAGGAATACTGTCATCAAGCTGGCAAATCCCACAGTGATTGCGAATGCTATGCGGATCTTCTCCATTGGTCTCCTGTTCAGATCATCTGGTCGCTGTAGGCTCCTGTTCGTGGCGGTCAGATGACCAGCGTGTAAGCGGCACACGGGACGAACTTCGGAAACAAATTGTGAATGGTTCCGCGTCATTGGCACTTTCACTTCTGTTTGATTCAGGCATGTCTGTCGGAGATTTCGCTACCACAGTGCGCGCCAGGAAAGGAGGGCCCCGAGTTCGCCGAAGAAGCCAGATCAGCATGCGCGTGATGGTGCCTAACAAGTTTCGGACAAACTCGGGACGGCGGTTGTGCGAACAACTGCGGATTATCGCTCGCGGTGCGCGGAGTCTGCTTCCTCTGCAAGCTGCTGAAGCAGGTGCAGGAACTTTTTTGATTGACCAAAGAAAAGACCATCCTGAGTAAAGGACACAATGGTCGCGACTGCGCCGCCAAATCTATCGTCGGACGGCCGGATTACCGCGCAGTGAGGCAGCTTCGGACTGATAAATTCACAGGGAACGGGGAAGATGAGGCTGGGCTGAACCAGACTGGGTGGCTGCAATGGTGGGTTGGCGAAAAAGTCAGGAAACGTCAGGCCTCCATCCGTCACCGGCGCCACAGGGGCTTGCACTCCATTGCCCGCAAAATCTACCCATTCCAGGAAGTGCGCAACCTCGTCTCCACCAATGCCAAGTGTGATTTTCAATACTTCCAGGCTGCTCACTTTTTGACTAAGCGCCTGGTACAGGCTCGATCCACCCTGTTCGATGTAGCCGAAGTGAAACGCCGCAGTGTTGGCAATCACCTGAATGTGGTTGGGATTGTCGAAGTCGGCATTCGTAATCGGGATCGCAGTGCGGTTAGTGATGTTGATTGCTTGCGGAAACGTGGCGCCAAAATCGGGATTCGTCGCGCTACGATACCGGACAAACCAGCTCGTGTCCACATTCAGGTGCTGGAGATTTGTGAGACGGCCGATATCCTCAGCTCCAGTTGCTGTGCTCTCTTGTAAGGTTTCGAATTCGCTGAAATCCACCGGATCCGCGCCCTTGGATTCCAGATAACCATTCAGGAAAGTCGCGTGGCTGATTTCATCGATTGTATTGCTGGTTATGTATTGCGGGCCATCGCCGTCAAGATTCGAGAGGGCAGCCTGATAGCTGTTCAACGGTTGGTTCGGCTCTACCTCAATGGGTGGATTATTGCCTATACCGCCCAGTTCCGCATATTGTGTCCAGAGGTCGCTTTCGATAAGCTCTGCCGCAGCCAGGAATCGAAGGATGGCAACGTCGCCTTTCGTAAGGCCACGGCCGCTGTCTTCACCGAAGGCTGACTTACCTCCACTAAACAAGCCAGTGCCAGCGCCAACGACTGCTGCGCCTCCTGCCAGCATTCCGCTTTTCAAGAGAGAGCGGCGGTTTACCGGACGCTTTATCACGCTTTCATATTTCTCCATGACTTTCCTCCACTATCCGAGGTAAACGGGAATGTCCGCCCTTTATTCCCAACGACGGAGCTGTACGCACATCTAGGCGTCTGAAGAGGCAATCTCTCGGTGACACCCGTTCCGTCTACTTATGCGGTGTAGGGGAATTCATTCTTTTTTTGAAAACGCGCCCACTCTCAGGAATAAAAGTCGCAGACGCCAGTTCTCATATGTGTGCAGGCTGCACTGCACCTTGTCGATACCGGCCGGTCAAAGAAGCGATGCGGCAGGTTGAGTCACTAACAGAGCCGTGCTTTGCAACTGCAAATGCACACTTCCGGCCTTCCGTATCACAGCGGGGAGCGCACAGGTGGTTTTTTCTCGAAGGAAAAACCACTTGAGCTCATCAACTCAGCACTACAGCAACCCTGAAATTGGTTTTAACCAATTCGTGGTTGGGCATCGCAAGAGCTAACCGCCGGGCAACGCGAGCGCATGAAGATCGGGTATTGAAGCATTCGGGCCGCTCCCGATTGCGCATGTATTGTCATGAAAATGATTCGGGCAAAGCGATCCGTGGTTCTGGTACGACGCTGGCTCATGCGCGCCAGGCAGGATCTCGAACTTGTGCCCGCGCTTTATTTGCTGATTCGATGGGTCATCGGATCCTATGCGGCTAAAGCGCTCGGCAGCAGACGCGGGCGAGAAATGTCCGCTCGGGACAACTGAGTCTGTTGCACATTACCCCAGCCGTCTCATTATCCAGAGACCATGCGAAATATCGATCACTAAAGGCGACGATTGTGGAAACTGTTGATTCTGATTTGTTCCAGGTATCGCCCGTTCTTGCCAGGCCAATCCCGCCTGCAACTCCCTTGCCGTTCCTCCAATACATTCGGACGGTGCGAGACAATGCCGTCGCGGGTTTTCACGACGACGTCTTTCACCAACCGCTCTCCGAGATCAAGTATTTCAAGGTCCACACCTTCCTCGTCAATGATCCTGGGGGTATCAAGCACGTTCTGATCGATAATGCGGCCAATTACATTAGGGGCGGTGTCGAACAGCGCACTCTACGTGCTTGGCCGATCAAGGGCTTTGCAGCGCAAGACGGAGAAGGGTGGCGCCAACGGCGCCGGACGATGTCGTCTTCTTTCGATTACCCTTCTATCCTTGAAAACTCGGCGTCCATTGTGGACGCCGCTCAGAGGGTGCTCGGTAGATGGACCGCGTTACCGCCACTGACAGTCATCGAGGTGCACGCGGAAATGGCCACGCTGACGCTGGCGATCATCTCCCGAATCGTGTTTTCCGCTGACAGCGCGGAGTTTGCTCGCATCATGGAACTCACATCCAGGCGTTATCAGGGAGACAGGATAGTTGACCTGTTTGATTTTGCGCCGATACTCGATAAGGCTTGGAAAGTTTACAAGGGCTATCGGCAACGATACATATTCAAAGATCTCAATGCATCCATCGATCGCCTTATCGTAAGGCGGAACGGGCGCGCGACCCGCTCAGAGAACGATTTTCTAGGACGGCTGTTGGAGCGGAAAGATCCGCAAACCGGCAGCGGCTTGAGCACTCAAGAGTTGCATAACCAGATCATTACCATCCTCGGGACAGGCCACGAGACCGCGGCGTTGGCACTCATGTGGACATGGTATTTGCTTTCGCAACATCCACTGCAGGAAGCCATGCTCCACGCTGAACTTGATGAAGTGCTGGCCGGCCGCCCCCCCGTGTTTGCGGATCTCGCCCGTCTCCCGTATACACGCATGGTCGTCGAGGAAGCGCTCCGCCTATATCCGCCGACCCATACTATGCCGTGGCGCGGAGCCCTGCGGGACGATGAAGTCTGCGGCGTGAAGATCCCCAAGGGCGCTACTGTCTCCATCGTTCCGTGGGTGCTACACAGGCATTCAAAGTTGTGGGACCATCCCGAACAATTCGATCCGGAAAGATTCTCGCCCGATCGCAGTGGCGGCCGCTCGCGTTTCGCATATTTACCTTTTGGTATTGGGCCCCGGGTATGTATTGGCGCATCTTTTGCGATGACGGAGATAATTTTGATCCTTGCAACACTCGCCCAGCGCTATCGGTTGCGCCTCGTGCCAGGTCACAAAGTGGAACCCTGGGGCCTTGTCTCACTGAAAGCGCGATATGGAATGAAGATGACCCTGCAAAGTCGCCCTCCAGCTCCTTCGATTTGATCAATTAAGTCTCTTGATAGCGGTCCACTAATGTGCCATGGTGCCCGGTGCACGAGAGGAATACCAGCGCTTAAACAACTGGACAACAACTTAAATCGAGATCGCTGGAATAAAAATCGCCTGCGCCAGGTTCTATAGGTGTGCATGAGCTAGAGAGCGGCGGAGTTAGTTTCCGTCGAGCGTGACCTCTTGCAGCTTTGCGAATCTACGGACGACGTTGAACATCAGCAGCGCATGGTCGACCGCGGTTGCTGTGTCCGTTGGCAATTGAAAGTAGAACACCCCGGAGAGCTTTCATGAGCGAATCTTCACGAAACCATATTCATTCTGTCGAACTAACTCTTGATGCGAATCAAGGCAGCGTAAGTCCGGACGGGATTGATCGCCGCGGCTTTCTCAAGTGCATGGCCTGGGCCGGCACTGGACTGATCTGGAGTTTGGCCGGAGGCGTCCCCGTATCGCGCCTCTTCGGTCAGACTCATCATGAGCTGAAGCAGTCAGACTTCAGCTTTATACAGATCAGCGATAGCCACATCGGCTTCAATAAGCCGGCGAATGCTGACGTGACAGCAACCTTGCAGGCCGCATTGGACAAGATCGGCGCCTATTCCAGTGTCCCGGATTTTCTGATTCATACCGGAGACTTGACTCACTCTTCCAAACCTGCGGAGTTCGACACACTAGATCAGGTGCTGATCGGCGCCAAGCGACAGGTGTTCTACGTTCCCGGTGAGCATGACACCTCAGTCGATGACGGCAAGATGTATATGGATAGATATGGCAAAGGCTCTAAGGGAAATGGCTGGTACAGCTTCGATCACAAGGGGGTCCACTTTATCGGACTGGTGAATGTGGTCCAGCTTGAGGGCATGGGCAAGCTAGGGCAGGCGCAGCTTGACTGGCTGAAGCAGGATCTCGGCGGGCTGAAGGGCAGCACTCCCATTGTAGTTTTTGCGCACATTCCACTCTGGGCTGTGTATCCGACCTGGGGATGGGGAACGTCGGACAGCGAGCAGGCCTTCGCGATGTTGAAGCGGTTTGGCTCGGTCACAGTACTTAATGGCCATATCCATCAGGTCATGCAGAAGGTGGAGGGGAACGTTGCGTTTCACACCGCAATGTCCACCGCGTTTCCGCAACCCGCGCCCGGCGCCGCACCCTCCCCTGGGCCTATGAAGGTGTCAGCCGACAAACTTCATGATGTGCTGGGAATTACCCACGTCAATTTCGTAGCGCAGAAGCATCAACTCGCCATTGTCGACTCGTCACTGTCCGGTGCCCCGATCGAGCTGCATGAGATGCCGTTGGCATGAATCCTACCAGGATAGCGTTTACTGCAGGCGCGCTGTTCGCGGCGAGCATCGCTCTCTCATTTGTTCATCCCTGGGGCCACCTGCGCGCTGGGGTGAAGGCGGATGTACCCCTCCTCGATGGAAGCGCGGTCCCAGACGACGTGCGTCACGTGCTGCAGACGAAGTGCGCGGACTGTCATTCGACAAATACCGAGTGGCCGTTATACAGCAGGGTGGCGCCAGCTTCCTGGTTAGTAGAGCACGACGTACACGACGGTCGGAACCATCTGAATATGTCGCAATGGCAGCGCTACAACCTTGAGACTCAGATCGACCTGCTAACCAAGATCGCTTCTGAAGCGCGCAGCGGGCAGATGCCAGTAAAGCAATATTTGATTCTTCATCCTAAGGCGCGGCTTTCCTCCGAAGAGCGGCAACTCATTTATGACTGGGCCAAGGCAGAACGCAAACATATCAAGCAGCAGGTTGAAGGGCTACAAGGCAGGCCGGCGACACACTAAAGGCATAAGAACATGATGAATCGAATCGCAATGACTGCCAAGGTTCGGAGAGACCGCGCAGCTTTAACTCTCTCAATGCTATTTTTCATCAGCTTGGTGATCTTGCTACTCGTATCTCCGCTGACAGGTCGTGCAGCCGGGAACGGAGCTATGGTCGGATACCAAGCTGGCGACGCAGATCGCGGTAAACAACTCTTCGAAAAACGCTGTACAGGGTGCCACTCCCTGGATCAGGAGAAAGAGGGTCCGCGGCTGCGAAATGTCTATGGCCGGACGGCGGGCAGCATTCCGACCTTCAAGTATTCGGACGCTTTGAAATCGGCGCACGTGACATGGGATGACGCTTCTCTGAATAAGTGGCTTACCGACACCGAATCCCTGATTCCCGACAACGATATGAGTTTTCATGTGCCAAAGGCTGATGAACGTGCAGATATCATCCGGTTTCTTAAAGTATCCTCGGGCAAATAAGCACCTAACCGGACAAATGGCTCCTAGCCGAGCTCAGACCAAACGGCTGTCCGAATGACGAACAGCGATCGCAGCAGCAAACACAACGGGGTCTGGCACGCTCTGTTCATCGGTGCTCCGCTTTACCTTTACATGAACCTGTTCTCCCTCCGCGGTATTCCTTATCTTCTCGGCGGAGATCAGATCTTCTTTTGGGTCTATGCCCAGCGGACGTTCTTTGGAGAGCACATCTATCTCGACTTCTTCGAGTTCACACCCCCTGGAACGGTGTTCGTTTACCTTGCGCTGTTTAAGTTCTTCGGGCTGCGGATCTGGGTGACGAATGCGGCTGTACTTCTGCTGGGTGTGGCACTCTGCTGGATATGTTTCAGCGTTGCGCTGCGGTTGATGGAGCGGGAGCTTGCCCTACTTGCGTCGTTTCTGTTTCTGGACTTCACTTATGCAAGGCTGCTGAACGCGACCCATCACTGGTTCAGTTTGTTGACTGTGCTGTGCGCGGTCAGGATCATCATGCCGGTGAGGACTACTCCACGGGTTGCCGCCGCTGGAATCCTGCTCGGCGTTGCCTCGTGCTTTACCCAGACGGCTGGTGCTGCCGTGCTGCTGGCTGTGCTCATGTCTCTTGCGTGGGATGGGTTTGCTATGGGCAAGCCATGGGGACGCGTCCTGTGGAACGGGACTGTCGTGGTGGCGGCCTTCAGCCTGGTGTTGTTCGTGCTGAACATCCCGCTGATTAAGGGGGTCGGCTGGCGGGGACTCTGGTACTACCAGGTGGTCTATCCGCGGCAGTATCTTGCTTACTGGTTTGGGACCTGGTTTCCAGGACTTCCGGAGCCCCTTGCTTGGCATACACTGCCTCGTCTGGCCCCGTATCTGCTTGTCTATGCGGTGCTGCCTGTCGTTTATCCGACGGTGCTCTGGTATTGCTGGCGGAATCGCCGCAACGCAGCTCTTCCATTAGCAGAGCTGCTGCTGCTGGCTTTGGCGGGCCTCTTCCTGCTGCTGGAGATTCTTCCCGGCGTCAACTGGCTACGAGTGTACTGTGTCTCGATGCCAGGGCTCATCCTACTTGTCTGGGCGGCGACCCGCGTTGCCGGGCGGAGGACCTGCGTAATCCTTGCCGGGTGGCTTGTCGTGGTGTGCATCGCAATCGGGAATAGCTGGTCAAGGCATAGTCACACTCAGACAGCTGTTGCGCTGCCCGCGGGCGAGGCGATCCTGCCCGAACAAAAAGCAGACAAATTCCTATGGCTGGCACAACATACAAGGCCGGGGGAGTTTTTCTTTGAGCCCGCATGGCCTGAGAGCTACGTTCCCCTGGGCCTGCGCAACCCAACTTTTGTTGACTCGCTCATCGCGAACGAAGAAACGCGTCCGGAGTTCGTCGGCCTTGCCATACAGCAAATCGACCGGAGACAGGCGAAGTACATCCTCTGGTCGCGGCGATTGAACGCCCCCAACGATCCGGCTCGTCCGTGGCAGGACCACCTTGGACCCATGCGCGCCTATCTCAAAGGCCATTACAAACGGATGCAGGTGTTCACCGACGGGGATGAGGTCTGGAAACGGAATTAAGTGGTGCGGGGCCGGCCGGCTCGAATGGGACGCTGTGGGTGGGCATGCAACAACTGAACAACCCCCCTGGATCTCTTGGCTGGTGGCCACGCTGGACCACCAGACCGGCAAGAAGCTAGGTACGTGCCAGTAAGCGAGAGGGGTCTTCACTCCCTGGAAGGCACCGGCGACGGTCATCCTATGCGGACGTTCGGAACAAAATCACTTGGTTCAAAGAGGACTCGTTGTGCAGTGTCCAATAAAAGCGTGCTGGGTCGATATCGTCTCATGCAGCTTGGGTGATCTGGAGATGGGTGCCGATGAATACGTGACACTACCGTTCAGCCCAAGGGTACTTGTTGAGCGACTGCGCGCGCTGATGAGGCGTGCGTCGCGCAGTCCGAAGAACCTGCATGTCTTTGAGGCTGGTTGTTCGTGAGACGCGAAATGCGGTTTGTCACCTCAGCCGTAGTTATATTCACCCTCTCGTTGATTTGTGCCTACATCCCGCCTCGGGCCTGGAAGACAGTCCACTGCGCTCGCCGCGCTTGAAACTAGGGAAGATCAAGCCCAGCCCAAGGCAGATGTTTTCTCTATGCCGAGCTCGTCAGCCGGGTGACGCACCGGGCCGGGGAGCGGTTCAATTCCGGCGATTCCGTCCAGGCTTTGGAGGTCCTCGAGGTGGTGCACCGGTATGGTGTCCGGCGCACGATAGGAATACCAGCGCTTCGACACTGGACCCCAACTCAATTCAAAATCACTGGAATAAAACTAGCCCGCGCCAGGTTCTATAGGTGTGCATGACAGTGGGAAAACGAAACTACACGGATTTGGAGCCGCTGATGATCATTCCTCCCCTGGTGACCCAGATATTGCCAACGCCAAGTAGAGGTGCGGCGAGACGCGCCTCCACGTCGACCACAAGAAGGAAGGTCGTATTGTTTTATCCCGCGTACGAGGGCCCGGCGCTCGGGCCGCCACTGTGCATTCTGACTTTGGCCGCGCCGCTGCTGAACCACGGCTTCCAGGTTGTCATGATCGACGCAGCGATCAACGCAGACGCGCCACAGCGCATTCTTCGGGAGTGCAGCGATGCGCTCTGTCTCGGGATTTCAGTGCTGACTGGTCCGATGATTACAGCTGCACTGAACATCGCTCGGATGGTGAAGGCTGCGTTTCCCGATCTTCCGGTCGTCTTCGGAGGATGGCACCCGACGTTGACCGCAGAGCAGACTCTGGAAAACGATCTGGTCGATGTGGTGGTACGCGGGCCCGGGGAGTTTACTTTACTTGAGATTGTTCAGCGTTACCAGATGGGAGAAGGTCTGGATGGGGTGGCCGGTCTTTCCTACAAGCGAAATGGGGCGATCATCCACAACCTGGAGCGCTCCGTCGCGCGCCTGATGGACCTTCCGGCTCCGGCCTTCCACCTGGCGGACTTCGACGCATACGAGCGCGTCTCGGGCATCCGGACGCTGACCTATGCGACCAGCGTGGGGTGTCCGTATGCCTGCAACTACTGCACGGATACTGTTTTCTATCACCGGCGGTTCAATGCTTACTCCGCCGAGCATGTTGTGGAAGAGTTGATCGACCTTGTTACGAAGTATCGGATCGAAGAAGTTGCGCTGCTCGATTCAAACTTCCCGGTAGATGTGAAGCGCGCAGTGGCGATCGCGCGAGGTATCTACGAGTCGGGAGTTCGCTTTACTTGGACTTTCCAGGCTTCCACCGATTTCCTGTCCAGGATGTCCGACGATGAGGTCCGGATGCTGGGAGCGAGCGGCGTCCGGTTCATGGGGTTCGGAACCGAGTCTACGTCTGAATCGGTTCTGAAGCTTATGAACAAACGTCATCAGCGTCTCGGAGAGATGTATGAAACGGCGCGCAAGGCCGAGCTGGGAGGGATCCGCGTGAGTTTCAACCTGATCTTCGGTTATCCGGGCGAGAAGGAGAAGGACCGTGTAGAGACCCTCCAGACGATGAATGACATTGCGCGAAAGCACAGAAACGTCAGCTTTTCACCCAACATCTTCACGCCCTATCCGGGCATTCCCATCTGGCCGCAATTGAAGGAGATGGGCGTGAGAGAGCCGGCATCGCTGGAGGAGTGGGCGGGACTTCCGCTGGGAAAAAACGTCCTGCCGTGGCTTCGCGGGGCTGAATTGCGGCGCCTCGAACGCATGCTGGATTACTTCATGGTGAACAACAACATCCGCAATACTATGCAGCGGACAAAGGTCGCTGGACGATTCCTGAATGCGCTGCTGAGCGCACCGATGAAGTGGCGCATGCGGTCGAAGGTCTTCTTCTTTCCGTGGGAGGTGTGGTTGGCCCGTGCGACCGATCGAGTCGTCTCTCGGCGGTCATTGATTACGGGAGTTCCTCTTCCCACAAAGTCGCAGGAAGTTTGCTGAATGGCTAGGACCATGACGCCGCGATTGGGAAAGATACACCTCAATTGTTGAAAGTAGCGGCGGCTCTCAAGAAACTCGACGCTTGCAAGAACGGCATGATTTTGGCGGATGGTAAAGAATCAGTTTCTCCCTACGAATCGTTTATAGGGCATCATGACGCGACGTTATGTTGGACATCCCCCAAACTGAGTTTTAACGGCAACACTGATGATCATTTTGGATTCGCGTCCGCTGTCGCGCGTTTGAGCGGCATTTGCGAGCGCGGGGCTCCCGTACTAAACGGAGAGGACGATTCAAGTTGGGTGCGCAATCTGTCTAACGCGACGACACTGCGGGCGACAGTCCTGCAAGCCAAAGCTCGCAAAGCAAGTAAGTCAGAAAGACTGCGCGCTTTGTCGGCTATGAGCCTACGGGCCGTCGAATCTGAGGAAGATCGGGAGATCGCCGACAAAGTCGGGACCGAATTCCGCCAGATCGCTAAACAGTGGATCAAATGTGGCAAGAAAATCCAGGTGAAGAGCGCACGTGAGCTCAACGGGAAAATTGACTCTTTTCTGAGGCAAAATTCACCTGTGTTGTCCCCGGTCTTTCCAGGCAGTTCGTTCACTACACCTGACGTCACGAGCCCGAGGAAGCGGATGGATCATCGACTTGGGTGGCTGTGTTTATGCCTTGTGGCTTCGACTTGGTCGTCTGATTTGTTCCGATGTCCCCGTTGCGAGAAATTTTTTGTCAGGAAGAAACTCACTAAAGCGGCCGAGCCGCGATGTAGTCGCGAGTGCAGAAAAGCCGATGCTGAAAGCGAAAAGAAGGCCAATCAACGCAAGGCAAAGCATTCGGATTGCATCGAGGCTGCCCAGCTCGTGTTGGATGAACTGGCAAGACTCCCTCGAGAAGAGCGGCCGGCGCCGTGGGAGCCGTTTGTTGCCGACAAAGTGTCACGACGCCGGTCAAAGCCGATCACGAAGTGGTCCATCACTCGATGGCATAATCGCGGCGAGATTAACTGTCAAGGGCGGAGTAAAAGGAGACCACTGGGGCGGAGCAAAAGGGGACCAGTAATAGTAATAAGGATAAGGATGGAGTTGTTTTCGGGGGAGAAGGGGCTCTGGAGCGTAGCGGAAGAGGCCTTTCTCCCCCGAAGCGCGTTCGAGGGGTCAGTGGTTGTTGGGTGGATTTCTTTTGCGGCGGCTTTGCTTGAGCCGGTAACTATCGCCGTTCATCTCCAGGATGTGGACGTGATGGGTAATGCGGTCGAGCAGAGCACCGGTAAGCCGTTCGGAGCCGAAGACCTCGGTCCATTCCTCGAAGGGCAGGTTGCTGGTCACCAGCGTCGATGCCCGCTCATAGCGTTGACTGAAGGTCTCGAACAATAGTTCGGCGCCGCTCTTCGACAGGGGCACGTAGCCCAGTTCATCAACGATGAGAAGTTCATAGCTGGCCAGTTGTTTTTGGAAGCGCAGCAAGTGCTTGTCGTCGCGGGCTTCGATCAGCTCGCTGACCAGCGCAGCGGCGGTGGTGAAGCGCACCCGATGGCCGCGTTGGCAGGCAGACAGGCCGAGAGCCAGGGCGATGTGCGTCTTGCCGGTGCCACTGTTCCCCAAAAGCAAAAGATTTTCTTTGCGCGACAGGAACTCGCATCGTGCCAGCTCCAGGACCAGCGTCTTGTTGAGCGAGGGTATGGCCAGGAACTCGAAGCTGTCCAGACTCTTGACGACCGGGAATTTCGCCTGCCGAATGCGGCGCTCGACGGCGCGACGATCGCGGTCCAGCAGTTCCAGCTCGGTCAGGCGCAGCAGATATCGCGGATAATCTGCCTGCTCGGTGGCGCACTGCCGGGCCACCTTGTCGTACTCACTCAGGATGGTGGGCAGCCGCAAGGCCTTCAGATGATGTTCGAGCAACACTTGCGGTGTATCAGGGGTGGGCATCTCTGGCGTGTCGTTCATTTACACCACCTCCATGTTCGAAGGTGACGGCGATGTGGGCGTAGCGGCGAGCAACGTCATGTAATCCGCAGCCGCGGTGATTCGCACCCTGGGCAGAGGAAGATGCGGCCAGTTCTGAAGGTCCAGTCGCGGCGGCCTGCGTTCGATGCGGCAGAGCACCAGATGGCGCACGGCATCGAAGCTGATGGTGTTCATGCGCAGTGCGTCTTCGACAGCGATGGATACTTCGTTGAGAGCGAAGGTCTCCAGCAGCCGAAGCACCTGGATATACTCCCTGCGCCCGTGCTTCTTCAGTCGCGCCTCCAGTAAGCGCCGCAGATGCCCGAAGCAATCGGGCAACTGCCAGCCGGCCAGCGGAGCCGCCTGTTCCAGGGCCCGGCTCTTGTGCTCCAGCAGTCTGAGATAGTGCAAGGGATCAAACACCGCCGACTCGCGTTCATAGCTGCGCTCGTGACGGGCAATGACTTCGCTCCCGCAGACGATCACCACGTGATGCACATAGCCCTTCACCAGCACCTGCCGGTGTCCATACTCGGTCGGCACGGAGTAGTCGTTGGATCGATAACGCACCAGCGATAACGAGGTCACGCGAGTGGTGATCTTCTCACAGGCTTCATAGGGCGCAGCAGGCAACGGCAGCAGCGCTGCACGGTCGCGCTCGAAGCGTTCCGCGATGGTCTCCCTGTGCCCCCGCAAACGGCGCTGCCGCCGCTTCCGGCACCCAGCCTCCAGATGCACGTTCAGCTCTTCCCAGCTCGATGCGCGTGGAATCGGAACCAGGAAGTTGCGTCGCGCATAGCCAACCAGGCCTTCGACCTTGCCCTTGTCGTTGCCCTTGGCCGGACGGCCGAACTTCTCCGCGAAGAGATAATGACTCTGCAGCTCCGAGAAGGCTCTCGTCTTCTGCCGCTCCCCGTCGCCCAGGATCCGCGCCACCGCCAGCCTGGTGTTGTCATAAAGAATGCACCTGGGAACACCGCCCAAATAGGCAAACGCCCGTACGTGGCCTTCGAGAAAAGCTTCCGTGGTCTCAGCAGGAAATGCCGTCACAAAGCAATCATCGGAATGTGGCAGGTCGAAGGCAAGATAGTGCGCCTCACACTCCACTCCGGCCACAACAACCAAAGCTTCACCGAAGTCGGCCTGCGCTTCGCCCGGTGCGTGGCTCAGCGGCACAAACATCTCCCGAGCGCCGATCTTCGCCTGGCGCACGTAATCCTTCACAATCGTGTAGCCGCCTGTATACCCGTGTTCTTCTCGCAACCGCTCGAAGATCCGCTTCGCGCTGTGCCGTTGCCTTCTTGGCCGGCTCTTGTCTTCTTCCAGAATGGTGTCGATGGCACCTTGCCACGGACCCAGCTTCGGCCGCCGCACAGGCTGATGCCGCTGATACCCGGGCGGCGCCGAAAACGCCAGCATCTTCCGCACCGTCTTGCGTGCCAGCCCGAACTCCCGCGCCACTTCCCGCTGACTCCGCCCCTCCACATGAACTGCCCGCCGTACCCTTGCATACAGTTCCACTGTGTACATGCCTCCGGTGTCCCACGGAAACACAGCCCTCTCAACGGCGCCGAACCTCGTTCGTCACCCCTCCAAAACTTCCGTTGTCCGTGGAACCACAATGTGGCGGTGGTCTACTTTTACTCCGCCACGTCACGCCGCTACCGCGCCGCGATGTGGTCTATTTTCTCTCCGGCGCTCATACACATGGGCGACAAAGAACGTAGAGTGAATACCCAGCCCCGTTCGGAATGCCGGCAACTCCCTTGGCCTTTCTTGCAGCCGTGAAGGGCTTACCGCAGTTGCCACACCTCGCACCTACACGAGAATGCGTGCGAACCCAATCCGCAATGATAGCGGCGTGCTTTTGGTTGGTCATGATGCGCACCTACTTGGTTGAAGCAATGAGGGCACGGATTGATTCCACCGTCCAGACGGTTGTGCGCGGGGCCAGCTTCAAGCCTTTGGGATAACGTCCGGTTTTCACTCCTTGCCACCACGCACTTTTGCTGATGGGAATTAACGCGGGGACGCCCGCTTTCGGATCGCCTAAGATTTGGTTGAGCCTAAAGAATCCTGTTGATGGAATTTCGTACATAGCAAGTCACCTCGGATCAGAATGTGTTCAGATGAACTGTTGATCCGAGGATTGCAATATCAAGACGGATTTTCACCACAGAAACTCACAGGTTTTTGAGGCACTTCAGAAATCACAATGATTCATCTGAGGCAGGCTGGTCAATCAACACATCGGATTGGGACTACGGTAGCTTTGATCTTCTGCACTTCTTCATAAAGTGCTTCTATATCCCGCAACACTTCACGATAAATTTTTCTTAGCGCTTCGGGGGATCGAATTTCCGTGTGGCCGTAGTCATCCTGACTGTCAATTTCTTTGTTGATACGTTCCGCAAGATCAGCACACGCACGGTTTTGAGACACGCCCTGTTCTTTTATCGCTTTGTGTATCCAATGAGCAATTACCATCTTTTTGCGATAAGCCCGAGGCGGATGCCCGCCATTCGGCCTGTTTGGGTCAGGTGTACCTTTGCTCAGTTTTTCAAGCTCTCGTGCTGCAGATCGTCCGAGTACAGCCGGGATCGGTCCGAACTTGTCACTGCTGAGATAACAAGCCGCTAAGTGCCGCATCCTTGTCTTGGCATTTTGGTCTCCCGCGTCCGCTGCCATAATCGATTCTTCAAGACCTACCGAGGCGAGCGCGAGATCGATACAATCGCTGTCCGGTAATCCAATCCGGCAAAAACCTATCAAACTCGCACTTATCGCTTTCCTGTCCCTTGAGTGGGGATCGCCGTTGCTCATAGCCCTTCCCCTTCAGCGCTAGTCTCCAACCTGTCCAGGTAATCCGCCCATGGCTGCATCATTTCCCGACGCTCTGGCATGTATGTCGTGCGAGTGTAGGCTTGCCCAACGGGGTCTTTCACTGTATGGGCTACGTGATGCTCGACAAAATCAGGACGCCTAACAGTTCGTCAAGGATCGTCCGCGCCATCGCTGGAGAGCCGTAGCCGCTCATCTCGCCTACCCACACATCATGTTGAAGGGACCGGCGTTTGCGTGCTTAACAGACAAAATCCTCCAACCGAATGTCGTTGCTCATCGAGCCACGCCCGCCCCAAAGGCTAACCCCTTCCCGCCGCGCTGCGTCTGCTCAAGAAAGTCAGCCCAATGTTGCATTAGCCTGGCCCGCGGATCCAAGTACAGTGCATGATTATAGGCAGCGCTGACGGCATTACGAGGCGCATGGGCGAGTTGCAGCTCGATATGGTCGTGTGGCCATCCCTGCTCGTGTAACAACGTGCTGGCAATCCCCCGGAACCCGTGCCCGGTCATTCTGCCCTTATAGGACATGATCTCCAGCGCTTTCAATATCGTGTTATTCGACATCGGCTTTCTGTGGTCGCGATCGCCTGGGAATAGGAACTCACCGCCGCCCGTGATAGAGCGCAACAGCTCCAACAGTTCAATCGTCTGAGTTGCCAGCGGTACGATGTGAGGACTTTTCATCTTCATGCGCACTTTTGGGATGTCCCAACGCCGCGCCTCCACATCAAATTCATCCCATCGGGCGCCGATAAGCTCCGACGTGCGGACGAAGGTGAGTGCCATCAACTTGATAGCCAACCGTGTGACGACCTTACCCGGATAGACCTCTATTGCTCTCAGCAACGCGGGCAATTCCTTGGCATCCACACGGGCAAAATTCACCTTACGTGTAGACTTGAGGACATCTCCAGGCTTAATGTCGGCAGCAGGATTACGCTTTGCGTAGCCGTGTGCGATTGCGTACCGGAATATCTGTCCTGTGGTTTCGAGCGCCCTTTTAGCCAAGTCAGACGCGCCGCGCGTCTGGATTGCCTTGACCATCGCTACCAGTTCCGGCGCTTCTATCTCAGCAATGGGGCGGCCGGCCAGCCGGGGGTACACGTTGGCTTCCAGCCGACGGCTGGTCGTGTCCACATGTCGCAGACTCTTTCCCCCACTCCAGTGTGATAGCCACAGTTGTGCCACCGTTTTGAAGGAATTGGCCTCAGATGCCCTCAGTGCGTCTTTCTTGTCCTTGCGTTGCGCCATCGGATCCACGCCAGCCGCCAACAGCTTGCGAGCCTCGGCGTGGCGCTCCCGGGCATCCACAAGGGGCACGTCTGGATATTGGCCGTAGCTAATCTGTTTCTGAGTGCCATCATAGCGATACTTCCAACGCCACAGCTTGCCACCTGTAGGAGTCACCAACAGAAACAATCCGCGACCATCGGTCAGCTGATAGGCGGTGCTCTTAGCCTTCGATTTGCGAATCTGTGTGTCGCTCAACATGTGCCATCATCCCGAAGCATGAAACCCGCGTAGATACTAGCGTTGAGGCCGATTTTACCAGAATGCCATCAGCCTCGATGGCATTCTGGTAAAAAAATGCCATCGCCCGCGCGTGGCTTCCATCATACCTAGTTGGATGCTGTCGGACAATAAAATGGGGAAGGCCCATTTTTTTCTGGGGTTTAGTATTCCTTACTTGGATTGTCTTGGACTCTCTGAGACTATCTTCTTGAGGTAATTGGCGGAGGGAGAGGGATTCGAACCCCCGTTACCCGTTAGGGTAAAGCGGTTTTCAAGACCGCCTGTTTCAACCACTCACACATCCCTCCGCGAGTGGCAAGTGCTTACTCTACTTCATTGTACGACGACCGAGGCTGGGGTTTCGAGCGGAAGCGTTGCACTCTGGTTGCACACTAGCTGTTCCAGCGCTGTCATCGCATCCCTACTTGGTTTGTCCACTCCGCTCCGTTTAATGTATGCGTTCCGGGTTACGGATACTTCACTATGACGCAGAATTGCCTGAATGACGATGTCAGGCACGCCGAGTTCGTGCAGGTTGGTTGCCAAGCCCCTACGACAGGCGTGCCATCCATGCCAGACAATCCCAGACTCTTTGAGCTTTGGGGCAATGATCTTGTGCGAAACATAATCGAGATCAGCAGGACCACCCTTCAACGTTTGGAACACGTAATTCTTTGGAGAAATACGTTCCAAATAACTCTCTAGCAGAACTTTCAGAGGTGCAATAACGTGCACCGCACCTTTGCCTCGCTTGCCTTTCGGATCGCCAACATGTTTTTTCCACACACTGCGACGAACGTGCAGATACTCGCCATCGTAATCCTCCGGCTTCAAGCCGCGAATTTCACCTCTACGCAAGCCAGTAAACGCAGCAACCGCAATGATCACATTGGCAGGGTGAGGCACAACTCTTAAGGAAGCTCTGAGCAAGTCTCTTTTTGACTGCGGGCGAATGGGTTCGAGTTGCAGGCGTGCAGTTGAGTCTTGTTGGTTCAGGTTTTTGGCTGGAGAGCGCGTTTTCGGCGCTCTCCGGACACACTACGCCCCCAGTGGGACCAACCGTTTGCGGTGCTGATAGAGGTTCACCAGGGCGAAGGCGGCGCACAGGTGATCGTGATTCTTCTTCAACCCGCGGAAGCGCACCTTCACGAAACCGAAGACTCGCTTCAAGATGCGGAATGGATGCTCTACCTTGGCCCGCACCTTAGCTTTGGTTCGGTTCTTTATCCTCTGTAACTGGTCTACGATCTGCTTATATTTCGTTCGGCGCGATGTCATGTCCTGCGCCTTGGGCGCGGCCTTGTGGATCGCCTCAGCCTGTCCCTGATAGGCCCCGTCTCCCCACACCTTGCGCTCGTCGCCGTGCAATAGGTCCGGCAACATATGCTTGTCCGCCACAGAAGCAGCCGTCGAGCACAGCGAGTGCACGACGCCTTCCTTCGAGTCCACGCCGATATGCGCCTTCATCCCGAAGTACCACTGGTTGCCCTTGCGCGTCTGATGCATCTCAGGATCCCGCGTGCCGGTCGAGTTCTTGGTCGACGAGGGCGCATGGATGATGGTCGCATCTACAATCGTGCCCGTGCCAATGCGGATGCCCCGGCTCTCCAGGTAATGGTTGACCGCATCCAGCATCGCCCCGCACAGATCGTGCCGCTCCAGCAGATGACGGAAGTTCAAGATGGTCGTCTCGTCCGGCGCCGACGCTCGGCCCAGGTCCACGCCTGCGAACCTGCGCAATGCCGGCGAGTCATACAAGGCTTCTTCCGCGCCCGGATCGGACAGGTTGAACCAGTGCTGCAGAAAGTACACGCGCAGCAGGATACTTAGCCCTACCGGCGGCCGCCCGTTACCCGTCTTGGGATAGTACGGCTCGATCAACGACTCCAGTTCCGCCCACGGCATGATCCCATCCATCTCTTCCAGAAACTCCTCTCGCCGTGTTCTCTTCCCGTACCGCTCAAAACTCCCCTGCGAAGCAAAAGTCCGTTGCCGCATCCGCCTTTATTCCTCCTCGTTCCACATTACCCGCATAGACTGTGGCTTGGGGAGTTCTTCAGAGATTCCTTAACATGCGAGAGACTTCATCCAGTGAGTAGGCGTATGTTTCATTCGGCGCTTTACCCCCAGGAAGGCATACATCTCTCACTGGGTTCTGGACAATTTTCCCGGTGCGGATCGCGTACCTGAAAGTACCGCTTAGGAAATGCTTAATATGAGCCAGTGTGGTCTGACTCAAGTCATATTCAGTCTGCACATCTCGTAACAACTGTTCGCATGCCATGGTCTTGAATGTTCGAAGAGGTGCGGGACACCTCGATTTCAAATATCGCGACCATATTTTGACATAGCCACTGTACGTAGATGGCCGTTTAGTTGCCTTGATTTCCGGCAAGTAGACGTTCTCGATAAACTGATCAAGACCCATCGCGTTGTCCGGGCTGAAAGTTCCATCATTGAAGGGCTTCAGGAACTCATTGGCCAATTGCTGCGCAGCAGACTTCGATCGGTATACTTGCACTGCATCACACAGCCGATGACACTTTTGAGTGCCCTTAACTTCACCTGATTCGAGGCGTCTGTATTCGCGATATCGCACATACCAGGCACCTCCCTTTTTGAACAAATAACCTTTCTGGTAACGGGTTCTTCTCATTTCACCTTCCTTGAGGATTCCCGCTCCGGCCTCTGTTGTTTCCCACAATACGCCTTTCCGCCCATGCTTCCAACTCGGGGCTGCCCCACCGGAAACGAACATACTTCCCAAATTTCACATGGGGGAGCGGATCGATCGCCCGCGCCCTTACCTGGTCCCTGATCCAGGATTCCGGGAGCGCCCAGCGCACCGCCAGTTCTCCGGAGTCGATATATTCACATTGCCGATTCAGCACACTGACAACCGGCGTAGCGAGTGTGTGTAGTGAAGCGGCTCCTCGATCTGTTCGCCGTTGAGAAAGAGGCTCAAGCTCGAAAGTACCTAATTTGTTGGTGGCCTCAGGATTGGAGTGACCTGCCCCCAAAATCCGTACAGGTGATTCTGTAAATTTAGCCCGCCGCCGGAGCTGTGGGAAAGGGGGAAACGCCGCAGGCGTTTTCCAAGTGGGCGGAGCCCACGTCTTTTCCATAGCTCTGGGTTATGGCCACGCGCGCAAACTCGGCCGGGGTTCTGTAGCCGAGACTGCTGTGTGGTCGTTGCTCGTTGTACTCCCTCTTCCAGTCAGTTACCTTCCTGCGTGCGTCGAACAGGTTCGTGAACCAGCTGACCCGCAGGCACTCTTCGCGCAGTCTGCCGTGGAAGCTCTCCACATGCGCGTTCTGGGTTGGCTTGCCAGGCTGAATGTGGCGCAAATCGATCTTCCACTCCAACGCCCAGGCCAGGAAATGACGACTAGTCAGTTCCGGACCGTTGTCACAGCGAATTGCCACTGGGCGTCCGCGGACGGCGATGATCTCATCCAGCACCCGCGTCACGCGCCGGCTGGCAAACCCGGTGTCCACTTCCAGCGCCAGACACTCCCGCGTGAAGGCATCCACCACACTCAGCACGCGGATAGTGCGTCCGGCTGCAATCACATCATGCGCAAAATCCAGCGCCCACTCCTGGTTGGCGTCGGTCAGCAGCTGCCGCGGCGATCCGATGCGCGCACAGTGTTTACGCCTCTTCCGCTTCAGGCACAGCCCCGCTTCGCGGTACACCCGCCACAGCCGTTTGTGGTTCACTCGCTCACCCTCGCGTTCCACCAGCACCTGCAATCTCCGATAGCCGTAGCGCGGCTTCTCTCGAGCTAGCCGCACCAGCTTCTCCCGCAGCAACTCGTCCGATCGCCGCGATCGATACCGATAGCTCGACACCGCCATCGACATCAGCCCGCATACCCGGCGCTCACTGGCTGTAAACTGCGACCGCAGCCAGCCAGCATCCGTCCTCCGGTCTACGAGCTGAGTCCGTTTTTTGCGATCACCGCCTTCAGCATCTCCCGGTCCAGACTCAGATCCGCCACCAGACGCTTCAGACGTGAGTTCTCATCCTCCAGCGAGCGCAGTCGCTGCGCCTCGCTGACATCCAGGCCGCCGTACTTCGCCTTCCACGCATAGATCGTCGCCGCGCTAACACCGCACTCCCGGGCTACATCATCCACCGCCCGACCGGCTTCGACCTGCTTCAGCGAAGCAATGATCTGCACTTCCGTATGCTTGCTCCTGCTCATCTCGCCCTCTCCTGAATCCGAAAATCATACTTCCTTCTGTGCGGATCCAGGGGGGCAGATCAGGAGGAAAGAGAGCGAAATTGGCCCATCACATTGGCCTCCTTTTCCTCACGATGGCGCTGTTATCCACAATTGTCCAAGACTTATTTCGAAAGACCTGATAGCTCTGGGGCATCAATAAGACAATCTTGAGAGTGTGCAGGAAACTGTGGAATTGAATGGTAAGAGGAAGGACTTCTGGATAAGATTTTTTTGGCCTCTGACTTAACTTCAGAGTGGAACCTATTGAGTTCTAGCCACCACCATCACAAAAAACCGGAACGCATGGAACGCCGGGAACTGTTGCAGTCAGTAACACTCCGGGAAACGATATGGTCAACTCACCCTCTAACCGCGGTACTCTCAAACATGTCGCAGTAGTGTTGTGTCACACCCGTCGGGGTGTGAGCCCTCCGACGAGCGCTGTCTTCGGATACGGTACTCGGCCCCGCTGAGCACCTATTCCCTAGCCTGGATTTTCGCGCCATGTACCGACCTAACATTCTGCGAGTAATTTTGGGGTGACGCAAGGCCCGCTAGCGAAAACGGAGTACCAGCCCGGCGGCCTTCCCACCAAGGTATGGGCGTGACTTGTTCTCCAAAACCTGCGGCGATCAACAGTGGATTGTGGCTCGTTTGGGTAGGGTGATCTCGACCGGATCCTTGACAATATCGACTTGCGCGGGTGTGTCCAAGAAATGGCGGCAAATCTGCCGCCCTTTGGCACCTTCGTAGCCGGGCAGCTTGCGGGCCATCAACTCGAACCTGCAATTAGACGATAGACCTGTGTTCCATATTTTTTCACGATGCTCATCCCGATTCCCGGCACAGCTAATAACTCCGCATCGCTTCGGGGACAGGTCGCAGCGATACCGCGCAGAGCCCGATCGCCAAAGACCCGAAATGCCGGAATCTTTCTGTGCTTCGCCTCGCTCAATCGCCACGCGCGCAAAGCCTGCTCAAGGCGAATCTGCGGCGCCGGCTCGGACACACCTGCTTCCGTTCTTGCCTGCCCAGGTTGCGTTCGAGCTGTAGCCCCGGGAGATGCCTTGGACTTACCTGAGTTCTTCTTTTGTTTGCGCTTGGGAGCAGGCCGGGCAGCATCCTTCATGACGAAGAGTACCGGCACGGACTCATCGACGGTTCGTCCGGCTGGAGTAAGTCTGACAGTGCGGTAGGGAATCTGTTTGCCTTGTTTTTCGAACACAGCATCTGCAAACGTGAGGAGTTCTGCCCGGGCCATGGCTCCCAAAACCTCTTCGAAATTGTCTCGGCTGATCTCGTTTCCCGGATAAAGCTCGGCATACAGTTTGCCGGTCGATTTGGTAAAGACGGACCGCATGCCGCGCAACACTCGATAGAGAGCTGTTCGCTCCCCCTCCGTAGCAGTTCGGAATCTTTGCGCAACGCACTTGGCCGGAGCACAGAAATCGCACGCACCACAGGCCATAGCGATGTCCGAGGTATCGCCAAAGTGACGCACAAGGGACGTCATGCGGCATTGATTGCTCTCCGCAAAGCGAATCATCTGATCGATCTGCGCCCGTTTTTGATCACCCTGCAGAACGTAGGACGAGCGCCATAGCCCGTCGCCCCGGCTCACATTCTCCGCAAAGTCCAGCACTGCGCCTTTGTGAATCCAAAGTTTCTCGAGAGCTTTGTCGAAGAGATCTGCCTCCATCGCCAAGGCTTTGCGGAGCGCCTCCTTAGGTTGGGGTTCAGTATGAAGCCTTGCAAACAATCGATCCAGTAGCGAAACATCCGGGTAATCTCGACTGAAGAAGAAATCATGGGTATGACGGTCTCCATACGAGTGCATGAGGATGGCGCGACTCTGCCTTCCGTCGCGCCCGGCACGGCCAATCTCCTGGTAATACCCTTCCAGACTGCCTGGCAGGGCGGTATGAATCACGGTTCTAACATCCGGCTTATCGATGCCCATTCCGAACGCTATGGTTGCCACCATGACGTCCAGCTTGCCCGCCATGAATTCTTCCTGCACTCGTCGTCGCCGGTCGGCATCCAGCCCTGCATGGTAGCTGGCTACAGCAAATTCGCCTGCAAAATCTTCCGCCAGGCTGTCCGCCTGCTTGCGCGTCGGGGTATACACGATGGCTGGCCGGTGTTTCTCTTCGAGCAGGATCTCCCGAGCGAGCTGAGGCCGTTGTGAAGGCAAAGCTTCTACGATCTCGATCGCTATGTTTTCGCGGCGGAAACCATGGATGAAGTGCGTGGGCGCGGTCAAACCTAGCTGAGTTGCAATGTCATTTTGCACCAGCGGCGTCGCGGTGGCCGTGAGTGCCAGTATCGGAGCAGGACGAAGACCCGGTAAATGCTGGCTAAGCATCCGATAGTCGGGTCGAAAATCGTGGCCCCACTGCGAGATACAGTGCGCCTCGTCGACGGCGATCAGCGAGGGTTTTCGCTTGGCGAGCATTTCGGGGAAGCCGGCCACCCGAAGCCGTTCTGGAGCAATGAAGAGGAACTGTAGTTTGCCACCCAGGTAGTCGGAACAGACACGGCGGGAAGTCTCACGATCGCGACCTGAATGAATGCACTCAACAGCGAACCCTTGCTCCTTCAGCTTCAGCACCTGATCGTCCATCAGAGCGATGAGTGGACTGATCACGAGCGTCGTCCCGCCTCGTGCTAATCCCGGCAACTGGTAACAGAGCGACTTGCCTGAGCCGGTCGGCATGACAAGCAGCGCGTCTTTGCCCGCCGTCACTGCCTGACAGACGGCTTCCTGATTGGGCCTGAACTTAGAGAAGCCGAATGCGTCCTGCAATAGCTCGGTGAGAGTTGCGCTGTTGGGGATAATCTTTGGGCTTGGCAAATCTGGAGAATCGGGCTTAGGTATGGAGGGCACCGCCGACGCTGGCTGAATGGGCGCGGTCTGACGAACTTTTCCGACGACGGAACGGACGTACTGACTGATGCGATCCAGGAATGGTTCCAGCTGACATTCACCGTGTTGGATCTTCTTGAGAAATGCTTCCCACTCGCCGGTCATCGCGGGACTCTTAACTTCGGGATGAACCACTTCAATGAGATGGATCCCCTTTTCCGTTGCCTCCAGGCTCTTGCCCGTACGAACGATATAGCCGCGTTTCAATAGCACTTCGATGATGGCCGCCCGTGTGGCAGGCGTACCGAGGCCCGTCTCTTTCATTGCGTCGGACAGCTCTCTCTCGTCCAGGCTTTGGCCTGCCGTCTGCATCGCGGTCAGGAGCGTGCCCTCCGTGAATCGCTTCGGGGGCCTGGTCTTCTTTTTCCGGGCTTCGATATCTACGATGTCCTGGTGTTGTCCTTGGGCAAGATCCACCGGCAGGATCTGCTCCGGAGCCTTCTCCTCAGCACTACCTTTCGTCTCTCGTTTTCGTCCTTCTGCCCCAACGTCCAGGACCTTCCACCCCATCTGTTGCACGACGGTTCCGGTGGTTCGATAGCGGTCGACGAACTCTTCATGCGCGATCGCGGTAATCACGGTCGTGACGGCCTGAAGGTAATCGTCATGCCACATCATGAGGAAGCGGCGGCAGATCAGACCGTAAATCGTGCGTTCCTCTTCGGTGAGCTGGGTCCTCTCGGGGGAAACCGCATTGGGAATGATGGCGTGGTGGTCACTGACCTTACTGTCGTCGACATATCGCTTTCCCAGAGGCCGCTCCCCCGTTCCAGCAGCCAGTTGATTCTCATAGCTTTTCGAAACTGCGGCAACAATGTCTGAAGCTGTAGAGGCAACATCAGTAGAAAGATGACGACTGTCCGTTCTGGGATAGCTGATCAGTTTGTGCCGCTCATAGAGAGTCTGGACCGTGTCGAGGGTCTCTTGAGCGCTGAAGCCGTACAGACGATTGGCATGCCGCTGCAGCTCTGTCAGATCGTACAGCAGGGGTGGTTGCATCCGTTGCGTCTCGGAGGAGAGTGACTCGATGACGGCTTCTCCCGCACGAGCACGAAGAATGATGCTGTTGGCTTCCTGGCCATCGGCAGGCAATCGAGAGCTGTTCGCCTGGGCGTCTTTGTCCATGCCCGACTCGGTTTTCGAACGGAACCATGTCCCCTGGTAGTTTTCCTTGCTTGAATTTTCCCGTCTCTGGAAAGTCGCCACGACCTCTATGTAGTCTTCGGGGACGAATCGCCGGAGGGTGAGTTCGCGATCGACAACCATGGCCAGAGTCGGTGTCTGCACCCGGCCGACCGAAAGTTCCTCACGATAGACGATCGAATAGGCACGCGACAGATTCATGCCCACGAGCCAATCGGCTCGGCTTCGTCCACTGGCGGCATCGGCCAATCGATCATAGTCACTGCCTGGACGAAGCTTGTCAAACCCCTTACGGATAGCATCCGAAGTCAGTGAGGAAATCCAAAGCCGGCTTACCGGCTTCTTGCTCTCAGTTGCCTCGTAGATGTAGCGGAAGATCAGTTCCCCTTCCCGCCCGGCATCGGTTGCACACACAATCCGCGACACCCGTGCGGACGTCAGGATCTTTCGCACCACTTCGAACTGATCTTTGGTTCGTTCGTAGACCACCAGTGGCCAATGGCCGGGCAAGAGCGGCAATAAATCGAAGCGCCATTGCCGCCATTCAGGATTGATTTCGTGCGGTTGTGCCAGGGAAACCAGATGTCCAATCGCCCAGGTAACAACATAGCCCTTTCCCTGGAGATAGCCTTCGCCCCGCTTGTCGGCTCCGAGGACACGGGCAATGTCTCGTGCGACAGAAGGTTTTTCGGCCAGAACCGCAATGGTACTGGATTCGATGGCTTTCATCCGTAGTTCAGTCTACCGAGTTCCAGCGCTGAACAGAGGTGGCAGGAGCGGTACACTTCCGCGCAAACAACACGGCATGACGCTCACTTTGACCGCAAAGTTGGCACTTGTCCGAGCAGCCGGTTAGATCGGCATAGGGGCGGCAGTCACCTGCCGACCCCTGCCACACCACCGTGCGAACGGGTCCGTACACGGCGGTTCGAGAAGTTGGGCTAGTAGTTCTCGAACAGTGAAGGTAACCCGAGAGAGCGGAAGTATGCATTCGAAGCTCCGACTGAGAGAGCTTTGGAACGGGCCAGATACCAGGGGCCGAGTCCACTACCGGCCGTGTTAGCGGCCAGTTTCGGACGGACCCCCAGTTGCAGCAACGCGGCCCGGCGACGGCGTGGAGTTTTCCATTGTCGCCAGAGTGCGCATCGCAGCCTGAGCCGCACCCAACGGATAAGGCCGATCAGCACCTCGGGGGTTTCGCAGAAGCCGAAATAGCCGCGCCATCCCACCATATAGGTGGCCAGTCGCTTCACTGTCGTCTCGATGCTTATGCCCTTGGCCTGTCGCGTGATCTCACGGATTTTGTCTTTGAAGCGAGCCAGAGCCTTCGGAGCAATGGCTCGTCTGATCTCTGGGCCGTCTCGTAAAACTAAATCCGAGGAACTTTCGCTCCTGCGGTCGCGCCACCGCGCTCTTGGTCTCATTTACTTTGAGCTTGAGCCGCTGAGTAATGAAGCGCGTAATGCTCATCATCACTCGTTGACCCGCACGTTCACTGCGCACATAGATATTGCAGTCATCTGCGTAGCGAACATGTCGATGTCCCCGGCGCTCCAGTTCGCAGTCGAGTTCGTCCAGCACGACATTGCTGAGCAGCGGCGAAAGCACGTCCCTTACACAAAAGGTAATTTCCAGTTCGAACGGACAGTGACGGGATGGCGAACAAGGTACCCGGTGCTTGATCTTCGTCTTAAGGGGTAATACGTTTATGGCATATGACGCGTTCGACCAAGGTGGAAAAGGCTCGGCACTTGAACGCCGCTTTCGCCCTACTCCAGCGTCAGGTTGCATGGCCCGAGGCAGTGCAGCGCTTGTCGCGCAAGTTCGAACTCTCAGAGCGTCAAGCATATCGGTACCTGCAGGAAGCCTCCCATCTCGTTCGTCCGGTGGAAGTTACCGAGGCCACGGTGCCGGTCACGTTGAAACTTCCGCCGCGCACGGTCGAAATGTTACGGAAGCACGCAAAAAGCAGCGGCATGACCATGGGAGCGATCGTGACCGGCGCGTTGAACGCATTTCTAGGTGCTCTGAAGAAACATGGCTGAGCCGCGCACCAAGAGCGGACCATTTCAAATCCACGTTTCCTATTCGTTTGATCGCCTACTCGAGTCGAAGCTTGTCCAGGCCTACGATATTTTGGTGCCCTGTCGCGAGCGCCCGGTCGGTGGGTGCGTAAAGGAGTGCGATGATGAGGATGACGGCGATCTATGCACGGGTCTCGTCCGAACAGCAGCGCGAAGAGAACACGATTGCAAGCCAGACGGCTTCGCTGATCGAGTTCGCCAACAGCCACGATCTGGAAGTACCCAAAGAGTGGGTCTTCGAAGATGAGGGCTATAGTGGGGCCACGCTGGAGCGTCCAGGCTTGGAGCAAGTGCGAGACCTCGCCGCTGAAGGGCAGATTCAGGTTGTGCTCGCCTATGCGCCAGATCGCTTGAGCCGGAAGTATGCGTATCAAATTCTGCTGATCGAGGAGTTCTCCCGCCACGGAGTCGAGACTCTGTTTGTGAAGTCGCCGCAAGGCGACAGCGCGGAAGATCAACTGCTGGTGCAGTTCCAGGGCATGATCGCTGAATATGAGCGGGCGCAGATCCTGGAGCGCTCGCGCCGCGGCAAGCGACACCGCGCGCACTCGGGCGAGATCAGTGTGATGAGCAACGCTCCCTATGGTTACCGGTATATCCGTAAAACCGACGAAGCGCCCGCTGCTTATATCGTGCATGAAGCTGAGGCGCGAATTGTCCGGCGCATCTACGAGATGTATACGGTGGAGGGGCTCAGCATCGGCGAGATAACGCGCCGACTTAATGCCGAGGATATCCCCACGCGCAAGGCAAGTGCTCGCTGGGAACGCTCGGTCGTCTGGGCCGTGCTGCGGAATCCCACCTATCGTGGCACCGCCTGCTTCGGCAAGACCAGCGCCGCGACACGGACGCGCGTTATGCGTCCGCAGCGCCGGCGTGGTGTGATTACGCCCTGCATGACAGCCGGTCACGAACGCCCGCGCGGAGAGTGGATCGAAATTCCCGTGCCAGCTCTGGTAAGCGAAGAGAGCTTCGCCCGGGCCCAAGAGCTTCTCCAAGAGAACAAAATACGATCGCGCCGGCGTACCATTGCGCCCAGTGTTGTACAGGGACTAGTCAGCTGTGCCAAGTGTGGTTACGCCTTCTCGCGATCTTCGACCTATACCAGCGCACGTAAGATTCACTACTACAAGTGCATTGGTTCCGATAGCTGGCGAAAACTAGGCGGCCCTGTTTGCGACAACCGCCGCCTTGTCAGGCAAGATCTCCTCGATCAGATTGTTTGGGCCGAGGTGATCCGCCTACTGGAAGAGCCGGCTCTGATACAACAAGAACTTGATCGTCGCCTGGCAGCAGCTCGCTCTGCCAATCCAACCCAAAAACGTGAGCAGAGTCTGCAGCGGGAGTTGACGCATGTGGGCAAAGGCATCGAACGACTACTCAACGCCTACCAGGAAGGACTCTTGTCGATTGAACAGTTGCGCGATCGAATGCCCTTGCTGCGTCAGCGCCAGCAGTCGGTTCGTGCTGAGCTGCAGGCGATCGCTGACCAGAGCACCGATCAGATTGCATTCCTGCGCCTGGCCGAGACCCTCACAGCATTTCTCGCCCGCCTGCGCAGCGCCGCTGAAACGCTTAATGTCATTGAGCGCCAGCGCATCGTGCGGCTCGTGGTTAAAGAAGTTCTGGTGGGGGACGACACTATCACCATTCGCCACAGCATCCCCATCCCTTCAGCGCCCCAGCAAAATGATGGCACGCACTCACGCGGAAACCCAGATTACCTTTTGTGTAAGGGACGTGAGAGGACCTCCCTGAGGAGTCCCTTCTACGCTTGGGCTGACCAACCCGTTTTCCATCACTCCGGCCTTCAGAAAAGCCCGGATGAGTTTCAACAGCCGCTTGTCTTCGACACGCTTGGCGATCTGTGCCATCAGTTTGTCATGATTCACTCGATCGAAAAATTTCTCCAAATCGAGATCAACCACCCAGCTGTAACCTTCGGCAATATACCGCTGTGCCTGTACTACAGCCCTGATGCGCCGATCGTCCCGGTCGAAAACCGTAGTTGTGATCGGAAAACGTTGGGTCCCACTGCCGCTGCAGAACCTGCATCACCGCCTGCTGGATGAATCGACACCGGACAGTGGGGATGCCGAGCTCGCGCACCCCGCCATCCGGCTTGGGTATCTCTACCCGCTTCGCCGGCTTTGGTTTGTAAGTCCCACTTAGCAGTTGTTCCCGGATGGCTGGCCAGTGCTGTCTCAGATAGTCATCGAGTTGGTCGACAGTCATCCCGTCAACTCCCGGACTACCCTTATTAGCCTTCACCCGTCGTAATGCTTCCTTCAGGTTCTCTCGTTCAACTATCTCCTCCATCAGTCGATCTGTTCCAGCTGGGCTTTCGGGTGCATACGCCGCCCTCAACGATTCGGACCCTTCCCTTCCCGCCGTCCGGGCTTCACCCGTTGGCGAGGAAGAAAAGTCCAGATTGCTCTGGATGTTCTGCCGCATGTCGTTGTTGAGACTCATGTCCTACTTGCCTCTCCTCTCGTTCGGGCCTTCAGTCATCGTTCCCGGCTCAGCCTATCTGTTGACTCCGCGTTTCGGCTTTGGAGTGCCTCACTAGCCTTGCCGACGACATGGCCTACTATTCCCTCTGCTGACTTCTGCTCCGCGGTCAGGATGCCTCGCGGCAGCCTCAGTCGCCGAGGCGACACGGAGCAGATCTCCCGGGGTAAGTTCAATCGCCTTCTGCGCGCAGTCGCCGGATCTACGCTCCGCGTACTTGATGGATATGGGCTTCGCGGTAAGTTGCCCGCTCGCCCTACGCTCACGCCTTGTATCCGCTTCTTGTCCATCGATTCGCGCATTTGCTCCACGCTTCCTTCAGACCCCGCCTCACGGCGGTAGCCCTTGCGTCATTGCTAACCCTTACCTCCATCAGGTCGGGTAGAGGACTTGCACCTCCAAGCGGTTGAACATGCCCGGCACACAACGAAGTCGCTGGCGCGACGGACTGAGGGTAGTGATTAGCGAAGGGAGTCATGCAGAGCTAGGGTGAGAGGTCATAGGGAGGAAGTTCCTATGACTCCACTTCGCCAGCGCATGCTGCACGAGCTTCAGCGGCGCAACTACTCACCCTCTACGATCCGCGGCTACCTCGGTGCGGTGCGACAGTTTGCCGAACACTTCCATTGCTCGCCGGAGCAGCTGGGTCCAGAACAGCTGCGACAGTATCAGCGATACCTGCTGCAGGCGAAGAAGCTCGAGCCCAGCACCGTCGAGGTCCGCGTCTCGGCGCTGCGATTCCTGTACAAGCGCACGCTGAAGCGGCGCGATCTGGCCTTCGACGATCTCATCTTTCCGAAGGTGCCACACAAGCTGCCGACGGTGCTCAGCCAGGATGAAGTCGTGCGTCTGATCGAAGCCGCACCCAACCGCTTGTACCGCATGATCCTGGTGCTGCTCTATGCCACCGGCGTACGCAGGACTGAAGCGGCGCGGATCAAGGTCGAAGACATCGACAGCCAGCGCATGGTGATCCACATCCGCCAGGGCAAGGGCGCTCGCGACCGCGATGTGCCGCTCTCGCCGAAGCTGCTCGAAGAGCTGCGCAGTTGGTGGCGATTGAAGAAGCCGCGCGGATACCTCTTCCCCAGCACCGCGGGCCAGCGGGGCGTGGACCAGCCCATCTCTGACAAGACCGTCTGGCACGCCTGCCACATCGCCTCCACGCGCGCCGGACTCAAGAAGAAAATACACCCGCACACGCTGCGGCACAGCTTTGCGACGCATCTGCTCGAAGCCGGCACCGACCTGCGCACCATTCAGCTGCTGATGGGCCATGAGCGGCTCGAAGACACTACCGTGTACCTCCAACTCTCACGGCGTCACCTCCATGCCGCCATCAACCCGCTGGAGCAGATCGCGCTCCCCGCAGTAGAGGAGGCCAAGAAGCGATGAGCCGGCCGCCCTTCGAGGTGGCTGACATAATTCGCAGCGCTGGTGACAGCTTCCGGCAACGGTACAGCGCTTCGCTGACCTGGCCGCAACGCAAGGTGCTGGATGCGATCGTGCGCTGCCGTACCGCTGCCCTCGGCGGTCATCGCGATGCGTGCGCCGACTGCGGACATCAGGCCATCTCGTACAACTCCTGCCGTAATCGACATTGCCCCAAGTGCCAGACCGGCGCGCGTGATCAGTGGCTTCGGAAGCGGCAGCAGGAACTGCTGCCCGTCGGCTACTACCACCTGGTCTTCAGCGTTCCACATGCGCTTGTGCCGTTGATGTGGCAGAACAAGCGGCAGCTGTTTTCCTTGCTCTTCGAGGCCAGTGCTTCCGCGTTGCTCGATGTCGCTGCCGATCCCAAGCGTCTCGGCGCTCAGCTTGGCTTCCTGGCCATCCTGCATACCTGGGGACAGACACTCACTCCGAACCCTCACTCATGATGCCCGGCATTATCATCTCCTTCGTTTTCAGTAAACAAGGCGGGCTCACTTTCCGTACAACCCCCTTTGAGAACGAGCTTGCCTGTGCGGAGAAGCCTGTCGATTATGCTCCGCACTGGTTCATTGTTCAAATCAGCACGACGAATCTCCCAGGGAGCGCGAGGAGTGACCTGTTCACGCTTCAATAAGCCTGCCTCCACGAGCCGTTCGATTGTGCGGTGACTCACTCCACATATCCGTGCAGCTTCAGTCAGGCTGACTCTTTCAGGATTGGGTAGCGCTCGTCTTTGCCCGCTGATCGAATGATTGCGCCGCGCAGTGGCCACGCGGATTTGGTTCCACCGCTTGCTTTTGCCTGTCGAATATCCAAGGCGGTTCAACACGGAGGCTATCTGGTCATCGCCGTGGCGAACTGCCATCCGGCGGATGATCTCCAGTGCTTCCGTGGGGGTTGCAGTCTCAGTGGCTGATCGCGGTCTCTCCATCGTGAGTTGTGTATGCGTACCACCCTTCCAGTGAATTGTGAACTGAAGAGTCTTGATCTCCGCATCTGAACGCACGATGATCTCCTCCACGACTGTACGGAAGATCATCTTCTTGAGTGTCGGAGGGCAGAGATTGCTTTGCCAGACTTCGGTAAAGTTCTCGCCCATCGCTCGGATCTGCGTCTCCTCGTCGGCGGATAACGAATAACGCTTTCCGTTCAGGAAGGCTAGTCGCTGTTTGGTCCTCGCGATCTCCTCCAGCTTCTCGTTCCAACGACGCTCCAACTCGCCGGCCACAAGACGGTTCCTGGCATCCACAGCATCGTATTGCTCGAAGGCTTTCTTAGCCTCATACTCCAGTTGCTCAAGTTTGCTGGACAGGGCGATGCGCTGTGCAGCATCTCCGGTGCTTAACTCTTCAAGTGCGCGCAGGCTGGCTTCCACCCCGAGAGGGGAAATCACCTTGAGCAACTTCTGAGCCAACGGGCGATCCACCGATGCGCCGCCAAATCCCAGGCAGTATTGACCGCCATCGTCGTAATCTCCCCTGCAGAGATAACGCGCATGGGTGCCGCGACCTCCCCAATAACGCACGTGGAGCTTGCGGCCGCACTGGCCGCAACGAAGAAGTCCCACCAGAAGTCCCTGCCCGGCACGAATCGCGGCCATGGATTCATCCCCCTGCCAGTTTACGGAATTGCGCCGCGTCATTCGTTGATTCTCTTCATACGTGGCCCAGTCAATATAACCCTGATGATGGTCGGGGATGAAGACCCGACACTCTTCAGCTCGACGCAAGGCGCTCTGACGTTTCTCCAGCCTACCGTCCACAAACAACGTCGTGACCGGACGGCGGCCCCACACATAGGCGCCCGCATAGAAGGGGTTGATCAGAATATCGCGGACCAAGCTCTGAGTGGGAACCTTCCAGACCAACCGCGTCCCCCGGATCGGATTCACCGGTAGCTCTATATCGTGATCGCGGAACCACTGGAAGGTCTGGCGGATGCTCCACCGTTCTCGGAACTTCATAAATACAAGTCGAAGGGCTTCGCAGACTCGCTGATCGGGATCGAAGACCACCTTGCCTGTGAGATCCCGTGCGAAGCCGACGGGCAGTCGTTTGAATAACTCTCCCCGGCGTGCTTTCGACTCCTGACCTGCCTGCATTCGCTGCCGAAGAACCTTCAGTTCGACGACGCTGAGTGTACCCTTGATTCCCAGCACTAACTGGTCATCAAGATAATTCAGGTCGTAGATCTGTTGCTCGTCGGCGATCAGAGTTCCAAAGAGCTGGCACACCTCCAGCAACCGACACCAGTCCTTGTCCGTGCGGGACAGTCGCGAGACTTCCCGGCTGCCCACGATTCCCACCTCTCCAAGGGCCACCCAGCTGAGGACGCGCTCGAATCCTTCCCGGCGAGCCGAAGCCATCCCCGCACTGAAGCCGAGATCACTGTCGATGATCTCCACATCTCTCCAGCCCAGGTTACGAATCCTGTCGGCTACCTCATATTGAAGGCGCTGACTCTCCAGGTTGTAGCGCACCTGTTTCTCGCTCGATTGCCGTAAGTAAACGATGGCCTTGCGAGCCAGATGCTCCGGCTTGATCTTGGGACTGCAGAGAAGCTCTGTCATCCACCTTTCCTCCTTTCGCCTGAAATACCGCCACCAGAATGCGAGCCATCAGATCGACCAGATCGGCGCGCACTATCGCATCTATGGGCACGATTCGGGTTTCTTCCCGAACTATCATGCCCAATAGTTCCAGTTGCTCCACCATGACCTCCCTTGCACCCGTCAACAGCAGTTGGCAGAAGGTTATCGTGGTCGCGATTTTCACCGGCGTGTGGCGAAAGCAACGAAGTTAGAGAGAGAAGAGCTTCCTTGCTGAGGTGAACTTGCTCGCTGATCTTTATCCTGCTGCTCTCAGGCGACAGCATCCATACGGGAATCTTCAACCGTTTCCCGGTTTGGTCGATGACCGACACCGCGCCATCTCCCCTCTTCGGCTTACGAAGGATCTGAAGGCTGACACCGTGGAGCGGGTGGAACGGATAGAAGACCTGAACCTCAGCGTTTTCCGCGCTCAGGGTATTGTGGGCGTGGGTGTCAACATCCGCACATCCACTGCGTGGTGCCCGGTGGCGGACTCGCGCCGGACCACTCACGTTGGATCGCTTCCCGTTCCAGCTTCCTGCTACCCGTCAAGATGCTCAGCCGCGTGTTCCGCGGCAAGTTCGTCGCCGGACTGCGGCGCCTCTTTGCCCGCCATCAGTTGCGCTTCTTCGGCGAGTGCATGCCGCTCCATGGGGAGAAGCACTTCGCCGTCTTCCTGCGCACACTTTACCGACAAGACTGGGTCGTCTATGCCAAGCCGCCCTTCGGCGGCCCCGAGCACGTGCTGCATTATCTGGCGCGCTACACGCATCGCGTCGCCATCTCTAACCATCGCCTGCTCTCGGTCTCAGCTGTTGCGGTCCGCTTCCGCTGGAAGGACTATGCCCACGGCAGCAAGCTACGCACCATGACACTTGCTTCCGAAGAGTTCCTGCGCCGTTTCGTACAACATGTGCTGCCGCGAGGCTTTCCCCGCATCCGCTATTTCGGCTTTCTCGCCAACCGCCGGCGAGCCCACATGCTGCCACTCTGCCGCGCTCTGCTCAATCAGGCTCCTCCAGCCGAGACTTCTTCCGCCACACAACCCATCACGCTAGGGAAGTGCCCGCGCTGCCATGGGCTCATGCACCTCGTCGAACGGCTCTCGGCCGCACAACTCTTCTTCGCTCCACGAAAGGAGGCATACCTGCTTGACTCTTCCTAGCAGCCTGTTCCAAGCGGCGCTCATCGCGTGCTGCACAGCACACTCACTGGAAGTGTGCCTCAGGCCCGAAAACAGAGCTTTCCGTCCCTCCGACGCTGTGTTCCGCATCATCTTCGGCATCCCTCACGAATGGCCGCATAGAGGATCTCCGCTCACTCTGCACGCCTGCTCTTGCTGCGTCGGCCCAGCCCAGAGGATGAAAACCCCATAGCCCGCATCCTTCCCCGATCGCACCAACGCCTTCCTTCAAACCGCTCTATCCGACCTGCTCCCCTTTATCTCCATCCATCGCGCACTCCTGATACCGCGGAGCAGCTCCGATAGAGTACTGACGTTTTACGGCAACTTGCCAGATCGCAGACCGATCCGAAAGGCTCAATGAGTGCATCGTCCTGTTCTCGTCAATTCAGATCTAAGTGATGCGCTTCGGCTGCGGAGCTTTGGATGGATCGGAACACTTAACCCGAATGCTTTCTCCTGGAGTCGCCGCCGGCATACTTTGGCGGGGCTGCCTACGACCTTGTATTAAAAATTGCAACACTGGCTAAAGTCCCATCCGACCCTGCCGATTTAGTCGATGAAGGACCGGTTGAGCGATATCTGACAGGGGGCTAAATGATCGAGAGCATCTTCGTCAAACAACATGCGCTGACGAAGCACCAAGAAGCGCCATTCCTGCAAGAGCGGGAAGCATATCTCCAACATTTGTCGGCACGGGGCAGGCGCCAAGCGCAGCTTCAAAATTGTTCGATGGAACTACTTCACATCATCCGCGTGATGGAGATATGCACATTGCGCGAAGTGAGCGAGACCGAAATCCGAACGGCAGCGGAGCGATGGGCCAGAGAAGATGACGTTCGCCGCAAATTGCGAGGGGATAAATCCTCAGCGGCGCGATTTAGGCTCGCGGCGCGAGGTTGGTTTCGGTTTCAGGGATTGTTGATGCAACCGTCAGCGCCACTCTGTCATTTTGATCCAATCCTTGATCGCTTCCGCAGCGTCATGCAATCCCGACTCGCTCCCGACACATTGAGAACCTACCTCCCGCGGACTAGGACCTTCTTGAGATGGGCGGCAACAAGGCACGAGAACCTCTTGTCAATTTCTCTTCAAGATATTGAAGAGTATTTGGAGAGTAGACGGATTAACAAATGTCGACCAGCAACGCAAAAAGCCTATTGTCAGGCGCTCAGGACGTTTCTGAGTTACGCCGAGAGCCTGGGTGAGTGTAGGGCGGGTCTCGCAAGAAGCATTCGAAGCCCCATCCTGCGGAGGAGGGACACAAATGTGACCGGACCCTCTTGGACGGATGTCCGCAGACTAATCAAGGATTGTAGCGGCTCCACTTGGTCCGATTGCCGTTCGCAAGCGATTTTGCTTCTTTGCTCCGTCTACGCTCTCAGAAACTCTGAGGTTACCCGGTTGTCATTGGACGACTTCGATTGGCAGAGTGAGACCTTTACCGTAAGACGCGCCAAGGGGGGCCGGACGCAACAATTTCCGATCCAATACGAGGTTGGGGAGTCGATTATTCGATATCTCCATAATGGCCGACCATACTGCCCCTTCCGTAATTTGTTCATCTCACAGCACCCGCCATACCGGCCGTTGAAAACGGTGGGACCGGCGGTTAAGAGGCGCATGGTGAAGCTCGGAATCCGATCTTGTAATCTAGGCCCGCATTCCCTCCGCCACGCCTGCGCTACAGAGTTGCTTCGAAAAGGCACTCCCTTACGAGACATCGCAAATTTCCTGGGTCACCGCGACATCGATTCTGTCAGCTTTTACGCCAGGCACGATGTCCGCGCACTTCGGGAAATTGCGGATTTCAACCTAGCGGGTGTTTTATGACGCTAGCCGAAGCGATTGAAACCTACGTACAGCGAAAACGTGCAAATGGTCTGTTGTTTCGTAAAGGCGGAATCGAGCTTTTTGCATTTTGCAAGTATCTGAGCAACGCACCACTCCAGCGAGTGAGTGCATCGAATGTCGCGAAATTCTTAGACCAACCTTCGATATCTGCAGAGACTTGGCGGATCAAATATCAATTGCTCAAGAGATTCTTCGAGTTTTGGTCCGAACGCAGAGCCATGCCGACCATGCTGATGCCTCCGCTGCGGCCTTTACCCGTTAAGATTTTCACGCCCTACATCTACACAAGGGGAGAGATCCGTTCACTCTTGGCCGCCACTCAACAATGCCAAAGGCGAAATCTTTGCGTGTTCGATCCTGCCACACTGCGATCCCTTATCCTCACGTTGTATGCGACCGGAGCGGTACTCGGCGAAGCCCTTGATCTTCGTGTTGAAGATATTCACTTCAAATATCGACGCATGACGTTGCCCGGAGACCGAATGATTCAGAGCCGAAGCATTCCAGTTTGCCACGATCTTCAGCAGCAATTGCGAGTCTATGTAACGTCAAAGCGCAGGCCTTCATTGGCCAACCAGCGGCTGTTTTCCACCAAGGATGGTCTACCTATTATCGCGGGGACTTTGGAGAAGAGGTTTCAGCGTCTTCGTCGCATTGCCGGAATCGTTCGATATGACGGAGCGACATACCAACCGCGAATGCGTGATCTTCGGTCCACCTTTGCGGTACATCGAATTACATCATGGATCAAGGAGGGCGCTGATCTGAACCGAATGCTTCCAGCCTTAGCTGCTTATATGGGCAACGCTAGTTTGGCGGCGACGGAGCGGTATCTTTCTTTGACGCCGGAGAGATTTCGAAAAGAATTGCAGAAACTGAGTCCTCAACGCGGTAAACGACGCTGGAGAGACGATCCCACACTCATGAAATTCCTTAGAAGCCTTTAAGCACGTGACTTTCGTGATCTTGCCCCCATCGGCGACGCTGCTAGAGTGATAGTAATCTGTCGCTTGTTTCACTCCAAATCTGCAACCCGGGTTCTAGGTTGCTGTCTCGCTTCGCGTTCCTTCCAGTTTGACCACACAGGCGCACCTCTTGGGGTGCGCCCCCTCCTTTTCCGTCGTCGCAGGTTGGATACATTCGTAATTGCGCGGAAATCGAGATGCGCGTAGGCCAGTGGGCTTCGTCGATCGTAACGATAAAACTGAAACGGAATACACGCCGGCCATATCGCGTCGAGCAAACGAACATTCAGCTTCTGAGCACCGCTGATTGCTACTGGCATCCTTGGGAAAGGCGTTGTATGTCCTTTAGGAGCGGACCTTCTGTTCGGTGTTTCTCTAGGAACTTGTTGAAAAAGGGTTAGACGGCCCTAAATTGTAGTGGAAGTCGAAATCTACTTCGCACTGAAATGGGCCTACAAGGCGTCGATCGAGTGTTGGCATACATTTCCTATCACTCATTCGCACCTTGAAATAGCCTCCGAAAATCGTTTTTCAACAAGTTCCTAGGCGCATCCACACGGCCACCAATGGATGCATTGCGCATGGGATAAAAGGCCGGAGGGATCAGCTTCTGGCTTTGGCAACCCGAAGGGGAAGACCATCGCCCAGGACTTCGGCGAGACGAGGATAAAGCCCTGCATGGCTCGTCCGGTAAAGCACGAGGAGTCGTTTCGTCATCAGGTGATAGGCCCCGACCGAGTCATGCAAGTAAAAGACGCCACGTCCGGGAGGAACGCCTGCATCTCGGGAAGTGCGAAACACGGTTCGTAATATCACCTGAAGGGTTGCGCGCTGCAAGTGCAAAGCATCCTGGCGCATGCGCTCCTTTACAATGACGCTCTCCGTAAAGTTCCACCGCTGCGCGTAGGCGGCCAACGCGATCAGGATCCGCGCATTACTCCGCATTCGCCTGATGCCCTCAAGGCCGCCAAGACTGCGCCAGATGTCAACTGGCTCCGGGCCGAGCTGATGTGGCTTGGGGTTCAGATACTCGTCTCCTATGGTTGTAACGGCTACCACGGAAACGCGCTGAAGTTTGCCAATTAGATCGTTCCAGTCGCGCCGATATAGATACCAAGCAGCAAGGTGCCGATAGAAATACCGGCTGACGAGAAACCCGATAACAGACCAGAAGATGAGAGTGACGGGCAGCATAAATCATTTCCGCAACCGCGACAACGACTCTTCGCTTCTCGAAAGATCGAACTTAACACGGCGATGCAGACCAAGCAGATATTGTTCCATTTCCGGCGCGAGCGGTTTCCTATTCCTTTCCGGCTTCCAAAACACCACGGCCCAGTAAATCGCAGCGGCTGTCCACACGGTAATGCGCATATTGTCCAGCGCTGTAAACCATCGATAGCTGCCGAGAACATTATGGAGCGCGTCCACAAGGACCGCTATCGCCGACCACACAAACAGCCCTTGCCCAAGACCCATCACATGGTTTTTCCACTGGAGCCCCAGACGATTGGCGGCGCCCATCATGGCCGAAAATAACTCAACGATGATGATGCCGGTGAACAGGTTGCCGCGGATTTCCCATACGTCGAGCGAGGAGTTGGCGTCTGGATGCAGCAGGAGTGCCGCACCCGCCGCAACCATCGCACCTAGAAGTCCGGAGACCAGAAATCGCCCACGGGCCTCAGATAACCATGTCCCAGTCGGACGGAGCACAATGCGCGCCATCTCCATAACGACGCCTAACTGCAGGAGAAAATCAACGACAACGCAAGACCAGTAAATCAGGGCATAAAGATGGGCCGATCCCCAGCGATATATGAGGAACAGCACCGCCATCTCTGCGCTCAGGAACCCGATCCAGGCCGTAAAGACAGGGAATTCCCGAGTCCGCTTTTTCAACATTAGAACAAACAACAGGGCAAAGTTTGCGGCAAAGCTCGCTGCCCATAGCACGTTCTGTATAACGGAGAAATTCATGGCTTCGTACGGCGCTTATTCTCTCTTATGCATAACCCAACCCTGCAGGAACCTCCCGATAAAGATTGATCCTAATGCCCGGAGCCGCTGCTCGGATGTGGCGCGCCCCAGCTGGACTGGCTAAAGGCATAGCCGGTGCCGCTTGAAACCGTATTTCTCACATCGTGGGTTATCGTGAATATCGATGACGATAAACCGCGATCCATTCCAGAAAGCGCTCAATACCTGCAACTTGTTCCTCGTTAGAGTCCAGAGCCAATGCGAGGCTGTTCCAATCCATGCTGGTTGCCCGTCTAGGGGTAGTTGTTCTCTTCTCTTGTTGTGCTGCTCCGAGGCATATCGCCACTCGAGCCCGGACCCGCTGGATGGCCTTTGTGGCAGCTTCATATTTCATGCCTAGGATCATGGCAACTTCTGCGGGTGTCGCATCTGATTGGAGCAACATAAGAATGCTCCGGTCGCGTCCACGAAGCCTGGACTTCAATTGTTCAAAAAGTATCGCTCGGTCAACCTCTCCATGAAATCCTTCATGCATTCCGGCAATGCTTTCGAGTTCGCGATCCAGGCCAACTGCTAGTTCGCTTGCTCGTTTTGTCTTGAGCCAGCGTCGCACGGTTTCGTGCATTGCCGTGTGTGCATAGCGTCGGACCGAGCCTCGCAAATTCTTGTTTGCGATGCTCTTCGCCAAGCGTTCGGCCCAATTCGCAAGAAGCGCCGGGTCGATACGGGGGAATTCTCGCACCGCCCAGTAGTGTGCGGCCTCGACGGCAGACTGTATGGCCGGTGACAGAGGATCGTTGTTCTCGTCGACGAGATGCAGTCGTTGCCGCTTCATGCGAGAAAAACTCCCACAAAAGGCGGCCAGGAGACCGATTACTCGACGGCAATCTCAACCGCATTGTTCCGCGGACTACGATCTGAATGTCGAAATGATCACCTGGGCCACTGCTGAGTTCACGCAGATAAGCTGGAAACGGCATTTTGATATGAAGCTTTGGGTTGGAACGTTTTATCCGCGTATCTTCCACACCCTTAAGCAATGTTGCTGCCTATCCATCGGACGGCCACAACGTCTCATCCTTTGAAGCAAACAGAACCGAGTTTGACCTCTTCCCCATTCCTTCACATCTCTGAGGAAGCATCAGCATAACAGCACGAGCGAATAGACGGGTGAAAGCGTTTCGCGTCGGTTCGCTTCGATAACAGCTGGCACTACTCGTGGACCCAATCCGGTGCAGCGTATCGCAGATCTCTAGGTGCCCGATGCATGCTAACCGGCGCATCCGAATCCGCTTCATCCAGCAATAAGTCGCCTTCGGTGGCAGATTAACCGGCATTCGCACTCCTCCGAAAAAAGTCCCTCTACTTATATAGGGCTGTGGAAAACTGCGGAATCGGACACCGATTGCGGAAAAAAAAATCGAAAATCGGCGCTCCGCATCCACGTTGGGATGGGTTCCGGACCCATTTTTGTGCAAAATGCGGAATCAGGCGTCTGCCCGCCCCTTGTTTGTCGCTATCTTGTTGTCAAAGTCGCTGATAATCCTTGTCCACGCCTCGAGCCGCTTCTGGCAGCCCGTGCAGATGGCAAGGTGCCGCGAACGGTCATGGAGGAACAGGCTTCGCATGTCGCAGGCAAAGCTCCGCACTTCGTTGTCCGCGTAGCACACGAGATCCTCTTCCTTCAGCGCTGGCGCAAGCTGGCCGTAAAGCAACTGCTCTCTGCGCCGCGCCACCATGTCCGGAAACTCGATTCTCCGTACAGGTACTTCCAGCCATTCTGTGGCATCAGCTACCCACAGATCCTCCATCTCTGCGCTGGCGTTCAATGCCAGATATCGAATGGCCTCCTCGCGCGTCTGGAAGACCGTCTTTTGGTCTGCCAGCCCGGCCTTAGCGATTTCTCCCAGTTGCATCAATTCTTCGTCGTCGTAGCTATCCGCATGATTCCGGAACTGCCGAATTTCCTCTCGGGCCACCTCCACCAGCTCCGATCCCTTTTCTGCCATTGCCGCAATCTCCGAAGTAAGTGCGGGAAGTTCAATGACCGTGCCTGGCGGGCTCTCCCACGCCGGGTGATTCTCCGTGTACATACACGGATCAAACACTTCGAGCAGGGACTCCTTCCTGTCTTCAGGGCCGCGATAGCGGTTCAACATGTCCAGGAACCAGGCAAGCGTGGATTCCGGAATTGCTTTAATCGCTTCCTTGTATTTCTCTCCCCGGTAGGCGTCAAAGCTCTCCATGAGCGTGCTGGGGAGAATGAATTCATTCAATTGCACAATCATTTGTTCGATCTCGGTGGCTGGGGACTGCATGTCTATCTCCTCTTCCTGCGTGGGCTGGTTTTCCCACGAAAGAGAAGCTCTGTCAAACGGGCCGAGAAACTCGGCTTCATCGAGGACTGAAGCCACGCAAAATGCGTGTTTTGCCGTAAAACTCAACCAGAAAATCCCCTTTCATTTGTTCTGTCACTGGAACGTCCCAGCAGAACACCTCGACGCTGCTTCTTCCCTGCCGTATCCGTGCCCATTTGTTTCTGACGCTCAGGACTTCGGCCATGCGTATGGAGAATGCCGGGGGGCGATTTCCTTCTCCGAACGGTTCGAGCAGAAGGAGTTGTTCATCGAAATGGCGCCCGACAAATGACAAGGTGAGCTCAGCTTCGGCATGAAGCCTTTGGCTGTCTCTTCGCACCAGCGGTTCCACAACCCAGCGAACTTCTCCCGGAATTCCTCGATGCGGTCGACAGCCATCGTCAAGCCGACCGCTTGAGCATGTCCTCCGAAGCGAAGAAACAGGTCCTTAAGCGGTCGAGAGTCTTGACCAGATCGATACCAGCGATGCTTCTTCCTGATCCAACTACTTGACCAGGAATTGTCGATGGGACGAGCACGATGCTGGGAACCGAATACCTCTCGACACATTTGCTCGCCAGGAGGCCTGCGATCCCTTTCGGGCTCGTCTCGCGATAAACCACCAAGCCAGCTGGAATATTCGTTCCGATCGACTCGACGAGCTCTTCAAAATGCGCCTTCACGATACGCCGGCGTTCCTGGTTCAATTGATTGAGCCTGTCGACGCTCTGCCGTGCAGCCTCTTCGTCGAGCGCTGCCTCGAACACGGCAAGCGCCTCAGCCGGATGGGCCATTCTGCCGGCAGCGTTGATCCGCGGGGCGACGCCGAAGGCCACGTCGCGCGAATCCGGTTGGGATGGATCGGTGCAAGCGGTTTTGAGCAACTCTTGCAGTCCTTTGTGCCTCGATCGGGAGAGTTCGGCGAGACCCAGCCTGGCGAGAGTTCGTGTGCCATCGAGCAGCGGCACACAATCGGCGATCGAAGCGATCGCTGCATATGGACTGCACCCGGACAACAGACGCTCAACCTTCGTATCGTTCCAGCCCGCCTTCAGCGCGAGCGCCCACGCAAACATCGCAGCCAGGCCCGCTCCGCAGAACGCATCAGACCATACTGCTGTGGTCTCTGCCTGCTCCTGGATGCGGTGGTGATCGATCACGACGACGTCGATCCCCAGCCGTTGCGCCAATCGCACGGCCGCCCGCGCGTTGATGCCGTTATCGACCGTGATAAGCAAGTCGGTTCCGCTGCACGAAAAGCGATGGACTGTTGGTGAACTGAGACCGTAGCCCTCATCCCGGTGAGGCAGATAGGTTCTGGGCGCCGCACCAAAACCAGTCAGTACGCTGCGTAAGATGTGGGCTCCGAGGACCCCATCGCAATCGTAATCGCCATGGATGGTGATGCGTTCGCGATTCCGGACAGCGCAGAGGACACGAGCCGCGGCTTTTTCCATCGACGGAATCGAAAAAGGATCAGGAAGATCGTTCCAGGATGGCACCTTCAGGAAGGCGTCGATGTCCTCAATGCCGCGTCCGGCAAGCACTTCAAGTAATGGCTGACATAGAAACATCGCTGCCTCCAAAGAAAACGCCCGATATTCGAATCGAGCGTCGCCATATCTCCGTGGGCAATGTTGTCCCGTGAACAGAAAACCCAGTCAAACGGACGATCACTGGTTTAGCGGGTCAGTGCTCGAGCACAGGGCGGCGGACTCACACGAGTGACGGCCATCACTTCGCCTAATCAAGATTATGAGCAAATATGATCCATCCGAAGTTGAGGGTTCCACTTAGGAGGCTCAATATGGCCACAGTTCATCACCCAGCCACGGCGTACCGATCTGAAGATTAGGAACATCGCTGTGCTTACAGATTTTTCACGAAATGCGGATACTGCTATTCGATGCGCGGCAGTTTTTGCGCGAACGCATGGAGCTAATCTGGTCTTGGGGCACGCTTACTTGCCGCCATCTTGCGCATATTCAGCTCCTGAAGCTGCTCTGTGTATCAAGCCTTTGACGCCCGCCGTGAAGATTTGGAGAACCGTCTGCTCAAGAAGACGGAGGCTGTTTATCTCCGGGACATCAAATGCACCGCCTTGGTCCGCATGGGAGGCCCTAGGGATTTGCTCGAAGACCTAAAAGGTGTGGATCTGATCGTTGTGGGAACGTCAGGTGGGACAGGAGTAGAGAAAGCAGCTCTGGGATCGACTGCAGAAACAATCTTTCGCTTTTCCCGGATCCCTGTGTTGACAGTCGGACCTCGTTGCCGCTTCAGCGATGCTGGAAAAACTGCCCTGAGCACGGTTCTTTACCCCACAGATTTGTCTGCCGGAGCGGCAATCGCTCTGCCTTACGCCTTGTCCATTGCCAGTGAGCACAATGCGGAGCTAGTTCTACTTCATGTTGTTGAAGACAAAGATGTCGCTTTCTCCTTTGAGCGAACCATGGCGAGCGCAGAGCCTTTGGAAAAGCTCCGGAAGCTCATGCCGGACGATGCTGAACTGAAATACAAGCCGAAGTGCCTGATTGGCTTTGGCTCGCCTGCCGGGGTGATCCTCGAAGAGGCCATGAAAAACCATGCTCAACTTATCGTGATGGGGGCGCGGGGAGCGGGAACTTTTGCATCAATCGTGAGCCATTTCGGGGGGAACAGCATACAGCGTGGCAGCAAATGCACCTTGTCCTGTTCTCACAATACGCGAGGAGTCACCCGAGTAAGGCCTGATCTGGTTTCGGTTGCCAATAGAAAATAGTAACGGTCGAAAAGGAGAGAGCATGCCAGATACAGGAGAAAATCGCGAGATACAGCAACGCATCAATGCGAAGGAAGCAGAGATCGAATTGGAAGAAACGAAGCTACTACAAAAGTCAAAGCCGCTTCCCGACCGGACATCAGGCAAACTGCGCCGTCCAGCAAAGAAACAGAGAGAAGCGAAGAGCCGCCTGCGACGCGACTCATGAGCACGAATTGGTACTGTCAAGAAGGGACGGCATCCCCTCTCGGCGTCACCTGGATCGCGGAAGACAAGGCATTCAATTTCGCGTTGTACTCCAAACACGCGTCCGAGGTGACGCTGCTTCTCTATGCGCGAGAGAAGATCGCGCATCCCTTGTACGAATACAAATTTAACCCCCAAATTAACAAATCTGGGCGAATCTGGCACTGTCGCTTAAAGGCGGGGGTGGTTTCTAGTGCTCGTTAATTAATATGCCTATCGAGTCTCGGGACCGAATGAGCCTGGGGCGGGTCACCGGTTCGACAATCAGAAAATCCTGATGGACCCTACGGCTCTCCCTACATTTTCCGCACGACTTCAGCCGTGAAGTTGCACAACTGCCGGGCAGTAATACGGGAAGGGCTCCTTTGGGCGTAATTCTCGGGGAAATACCATACTCAGGGTCAGACAATTCGCCGCCTGTACACACATCTAACCTAGTGATTTACGAACTGCATGTTCGAGCATTCACGGCCCGCGCGAATTCATGTGTAAGCATTGCCAAGCGCGGAACATTTGCGGGATTGATTGAGAAAATTCCCTATCTGAAGGATCTCGGGGTTACTGCTGTGGAACTCATGCCGGTGACCCAACACGACCCACAAGAGGGGAGTTGCTGGGGCTACATGCCGCTGGGACTCTTTGCGCCGCACCGCAGCTATGCGAGTACGGATCAAGCAGAGGAAATTTTGAGTGAGTTTCAAGCGATGGGTAGGGGCCTTTCATGCAGCCGGAATTGAAGTGCTTCTCGATGTCGTTTATAACCACACGGCCGAAGGAGATGAAGCCGGCCCTATCTATAGCTTCAAGGGCATCGACAACAGCACGTATTATTTGCTGGAGTCTGATTGGCAACGCTATCGCGACGATACTAAAACCGGTAATACGTTAAATTGCGCCAATCACTATGTGCGCAAGATGATCGTGGACGGCCTGAACTATTGGGTGAAAGAGATGCACGTTGACGGGTTTCGCTTCGACTTGGCATCGATTTTTACCCGGAATGAGGATGGCCCTATCAATCTGGAGGACCCGCCGGTGCTCGCAGCCGTGAACGGAGCGCTAGAATTGAGCACCGTTCGGCTAATAGCCGAGGCATGGGACCCGGTGAGCTACCAGCTAGGCAGAACATTTCCCGGCATCTCCTGGCTGCAGTGGAATGGGATGTACCGCGACGATGTGCGCGCATTTGTAAAAGGCGATCCGGGCATGGTCTCGGCTCTCATGACACGGCTGTACGGGAGCAACGACCTTTTTCCCGACGATGTGATGAATGCCTATCATGCATATCAGAGCATCAATTTTGTGACCCGCCACGACGGTTTTTGCCTGTATGATCTTGTCGCTTATAACCAAAGACATAATGAAGCCAATGGTCACAATAACTGTGACGGCACAGATCACAACCTGAGTTGGAACTGCGGATGGGAAGGCGACGAAAATGTTCCTGGCGAGGTCATCGCTTTACGTAAACAACAGGTAAAGAACTTTTGTTGCCTGCTTTTCTTGTCAAATGGTACGCCGATGTTCCGCGCGGGCGACGAATTCATGAATACCCAGCGGGGGAATAACCACCCTTACAACCAGGACAACGAGATCACCTGGCTGAATTGGGACCTGCTTTTAGCCAACAAGGATGTATATCGTTTTTTTAAATGCATGATCGCCTTTCGCAAGGCACATCCTTCGATCGCCCGTAGCCGCTTCTGGAGAGAAGATGTGCGTTGGTATGGAGTCAATCAGACTCCGGATCTCTCATTTGATTCGCATACGCTGGCTTATTGTCTGCACGGAGCCTCTCAGGGCGACACCGATCTCTATGTAATGATCAACGCTTTTTGGGAAGACCTTACCTTCACCGTTCAAGAACGCCAAGCATCGGATTGGCGCCGCATCATTGACACCAGCCAGTCAAGCCCATTGGATTTCTGTGATCCCGGGCATGCCAAGTGCTTAAGCAACTTATCATGCAGCGTAAAGGCGCGGCCGGTTGTCGTTCTGGCGAAGTTGCCAGGACGGGCGGGAAGTGCGCCCGACCTGAACCAGGACAATCGCACGACAGTACAGTATGTCAGTTCGCGCTACTCGGCATGGTGTGAGCCATATCACAGCAAGTTGAGATCGCCCCTCGTAGGATGCAATTGGAAGGATGGTAAAGCCATGCGAAGACAAATCCGCGAAGTATATACCGAACTGGGTCAAGTACTGGACAACCCACAGGCCTTTGGCTTGGGTCAATATGTTCCGCAGCCGCTCGCAGACAGGTTGGAATCCATGCGTCGGATGCTTGAGAAGGCAGGGCGCGAACAAGGCCCCCTTTCACCTGACGACGATCTCGCGAAGGAATTATCACAAGATGCTGATCGGCCTTCTTTCCATTGTGTTGTACCGGAGAGAGCCCGACGGCATCCTGGGTTGGATCGCCGCTGAAGGCTTAGGGAAACCGACATGACACCGTGCGGAAGCTGAGAATGGGAAAGAGCGCAAGGCCTCTCGATGACTTCTGGGATCTCTCGCTGCAGGAGGTATTCCAACAACTTCAGGCAACTCCGGCAGGATTGACCGCCGATGAGGCCAGCCGGCGGTTGCGCCTCTATGGCCCCAATAGCCTGGCCCCGGAATCTCGCTTCGCTCCTGCTGATGAGCTTCTTTCGTTTCTTCGCGAATCCCCTTGTCATCATCCTAGTTGCTGCCGCCGGCGTGTCTTTTGCACTCGGTGAGCATATCGGCGCAGCGATCATCTTCGCCATCGTCCTGTTCAGCGTTCTCTTGAACTTTCTGATGGAATTTCAGGCCCACCACGCCGTGGATGAAATCCGCAAGCAGATTGCCATCACGGCTATCGTGATTCGGGAAGGACGAGAGCAGGAACTGCCGGTCGCCGACCTGGTGCCCGGAGACGTGATTCGGCTCAAGGCAGGAGATCTTGTGCCCGCGGACGCTCGTCTGCTGAACGTCAAGGATCTGCAGGTGCGCGAATCGGCGCTCACAGGCGAGTCTTTGCCCGTTGAGAAGACCGCGATTGAGCTTTGCGGGCGAGAAACACGGCATTGCGGACGCGAGCAATAGCGTCTTTCTCGGCACTTCGGTTCAGACCGGAATCGGGACAGCTGTCATTGTCCGCACCGGGCAGAGATACCGCTTGCGGAGAGATCGCGCGGCGTCTGGCAAAGCGGCCGCCGGAGACGGAATTCGCCCGGGGCACACGCCACTTTGGAATGATGCTCACACGGGTGACGTTATTGCTGGTGCTTTTCGTCCTGCTGGTGAACATCGTCTTCCATCGGCCGGTGCTCGAATCCTTCCTCTTCGCGGTTGCGCTTGCCGTCGGCATGACGCCTGAAATGATGCCCATGATCATAACCGTCACATTGGCTCAGGGCGCGACGCGAATGACCAGGAAGAAGGTCCTGGTGAAACAACTTGCGGCCATCGAGGACTTCGGCAGCATAGATATTCTGTGCACGGATAAGACCGGCACGCTCACCGAAGGGGATATCGTACTCGACCGGCACGTGGATTGCCTGGGTAAGCCTGATGAGGATGTCCTGCGGTACATCTACCTGAATAGCCATTTTGAAGCCGGCATCAAGAGCCCGCTTGATGACGCAATCCTGAAACACAAACCCCCTTGCATACTGGGGTATGACAAGGTGGATGAGATCCCCTTCGACTTCAACCGCCGGCGGCTTTCAGTGGTCGTGCGAAACGCTGATGACTACCTTCTCATCACCAAGGGGGAGGCCCAGAGTATCTTTGCCATCTGCGAGACGGTGATCGTCGAGGGCATATCTCAGCCTTTCGACGATAGCCGGCGAGCAGAGGCTGAAAACACCTTCAAGAAGTTGGGTGCCGACGGCTATCGCGCGCTCGGTGTGGCCGTGCTGAAGGTCGAGAAAAAAGATGTGTATACCATCGCAGACGAGCATGCCATGACGTTCGTAGGTTTCGCAGCGTTCCTCGATCCTCCCAAAGAAGGAGTTTTTTCCGTTCTGCAGACACTGAAGCAGAACGGGATTTCCGTGGTCATCATGACGGGCGACAACCAGTATGTAACCCAAAAGATCGCGCAGGATGTAGGGCTGGGCAACGGAGCTCATTACTCATCGGAAGCCAGGTCGATACGATGGACGATGCCGCCCTGGCCTACCAGGCGGAGCACGGCGCTATCTTCGCCCGCATGTCTCCCGAACAGAAGAATCGCGTGATCGTCGCTCTGAAAGGGACGCGGGCATGTGGTTGGTTACATGGGTGATGGAATCAACGACGCTCCGTCGCTGCACACTGCCGATGTCGGGATTTCAGTCATGAATGGAGTGAATGTAGCTAAGGACGCGGCCAAGATCATTCTGCTCGAAAAAGACCTCGCTGTTGTGAATGACGGCGTTCTCGAAGGACGGCGATCCTTTGCCAACATCATGAAGTACATCATCATGGGCACGAGCTCGAATTTCGGCAACATGTTCAGCATGGCCGCGGCATCTCTCTTCCTGCCCTTCCTGCCGATGCTTCCGAGCCAGATCCTGCTGAACAATCTTCTCTATGATGTCTCGCAGGTGACCATCCCCACCGACACCGTTGATTCCGGCATGAAGCGACAGCCCCGGCGATGGAAGATCGGATTCATCCAGCAATTCATGGTGATCATCGGCCCGATCAGCTCAATCTACGATTTCCTTACTTTTGCGGTGCTGCTCTGGGTATTCCACGCTTCGAAAAACGAGGCCCTTTTCCACACGGGATGGTTCGTGGAGTCTCTTGCGACCCAGACCCTCGTAGTATTTGTGATCAGGACGGCAGCCAACCCGCTCAAGAGCCGGCCCAGCTGGCCATTGTTAATCAGCGTGTTAACCGTCGTTGCGATTGCAACTGCGCTGCCTTACACGCCACTCGGACGCTTCTTGCGATTTACTCCGTTGCCCCTGTCACTGTTGGGTGCGATCGCGTTGCTTAGCAGTCACCTATCTCTTTCTCGTCCAAGTTGTGAAGTCCTGGTTTTATCGCAGACACGCGCTGCTTTGAAGGCGCGGCTGGCCCCTAAGGACAGCGCGACGCTGAAGCGAACGCCAAGATTACATGTGAACGCTACGCCACCGTCCATCCCAGAATGGTGAGCACCGGTCATCCAGCTGCGCGAACAACCATGTACGCAATTTCGGCCTTGAGCCTCGGTTCCTTCCTAGGCTGAGACAGGGCACGGGGTCGATTGCGCTGGTCAAGCCCCCGACGCGATACATACTTCGAGAGGGAGCTACTCCTGCGGGGAGCCTTCCGTATGTGACGCCCATCACAATTTTGAGTGCTCTAGGACACAGCAGGTTTCGGGAGGATGCGGAAGTCTGGAGCAGACAGGAGGCACGCTATGAACGCCGCCAATAACCAAAATCGCGAACAGGATTATGTCGCTCCAGATCATATTCTTCTCGCAACCGATCTGAACGATGGAGACTATCTGCTTCCTCACACGATCGCGCAAGCCCGGGCCAGCGCCGCCGCCGTGACCATCGTTCATGTAACTCCACCGGCCGAATCTATTCCATTGGATGCCAGAGCCGTCTCTTTCGCTGATGCGGCAACCATGAAACTCGAGGCAACATGCAAACTTGAGGAAATGGCAATAAAAGTGCGCAACTGCGGAGTGACTTGCAATTTCATTGTCAGCCAAGGATCCCCGCAACATGTGCTTCCTGAGCTGGTGCAAAGGGTCAATGCAGATCGACTGATACTCGGAACGCATGGGCGGCAGCACCTGAAAAGGCTGCTGCTCGGCTCTGTAGCCCAGGAGATTTTTAACAGCGTGGATCTGCCGGTATGCACGATTGGCCCGCGTGCTCATAGGGCACCGGCCCGCGGGATACCGGAACGAATCCTGCATCCGGTCTCGTTACGGCAAGGGTTTGAACACAGCGCGCGCCTGGCCCTGGAAATGGCGCAGTTCTATCAGGCCGAGATCACGCTGTTGCACGTACTGAATAAAGCTCAGCACCTTGGATACGAGCCTGAGCGCATCGCAGAGTCGACGCGGCTAGAACTGCGAAGACTCATTCCGGACGAAGCCCCGTTGTGGACATATGTGAATGCCCAAGTTGAGATGGGAGGGGTTGTAGACCATGTTCTTAACGTTGCCGCGGAGATGCAAGCTGACTTGATCGTGCTCGGGGTGGACGCTGACGGATCGTTCTGGCCCGTTCAAGGAGACGGTACGGCGTACGGGATCATTACACAAGCCACTTGTCCAGTAATCACCGTGAGGCACGCCGCGACAATCGAACAGTCTCAGACAGAGCGCGGGTATGCGACAGGTGCATTCGCCGGCATGTTCTGATCGTCGTGGGTGAATGCGAGGGTGTCGCGGACGCTTTCGGTACTGCTTGGGCTGCTGGCAAGGAGTCATCCAGCCCCCGGGGAATGCATTGCGTGAACCCGAAATTACGCACGGCCTTCTTCGCGGCGGACAAACAGATGCAGGACTTGGCGCAGCTGCGATTGAAGACGAACTTAGACGATACGAAACGATGGACGAGGAGATGGGAACAGTGACCGGCGATCAGATGGTCGAAACTTGTCGCTACATCGAGCATTCATTCCCTGTTGTTGCGGTCCTGGGCAGGATCGGAGAATAATGGCTCCTGCCTTGGGAGCGCGAATGGGCCGTCTTGTATTGGGCGAACACCCCTGGAGGGGACGTGACAAAGGAACAGCGCAGACTGGATGAAGCCCGCACTGGGGAAGCCCCGTGGAAAAAATGGGGTCCCTATTTGAGTGAACGGCAATGGGGAACCGTCCGTGAAGATTACAGCGACGACGGGAATGCCTGGAATTACTTCACTCACGATCAGGCGAGGTCGCGGGCGTATCGCTGGGGCGAGGACGGCCTGGCGGGCATCTCCGACGATCACCAGGTTCTCTGTTTCGCACTGGCTCTCTGGAATGGCAAGGACCCGATTCTTAAGGAGCGGCTTTTCGGGCTAACGAATAGCGAAGGCAATCACGGCGAAGACGTCAAGGAGTATTACTTCTACCTGGACAGCACGCCGACGCATTCGTACATGAAGTATCTCTATAAGTATCCGCAGGCAGCGTATCCGTATACGGATCTCATCGAGACGAACCGCCATCGCGGCCGCCAGGCGCTGGAGTATGAGTTGCTCGACACGGGCGTCTTCAACGAGGACCGCTACTTCGACGTTTTTGTCGAATACGCCAAGGCCGGACCGGATGACCTGGGCATAAAAGTCAGCGTTGCCAACCGGGGACCTGAAGCTGCCACGCTGCATCTGTTGCCGACACTCTGGTTCCGCAACACGTGGTCGTGGGTGGATGGCGGTGTCAAACCCCTATTGGCAGCGCAGAAGATGGAAGGCGCAAGCGTAATCTCAGCCCATCATAGTGAACCGGTTTCTCATGAGAACTTTCCCGATTACAAGCTCTACTGCGAGGGAGATGTGCCGCTGCTGTTCACCGATAACGAGAGCAACAAGGCAAAGCTTTTCGGCGAACAGAACGCTTCTGCTTACGTTAAGGATGGTATCAACGACTTCGTTGTGAGCGGCAATGGACAGGCGGTGAACCCGGCCAAGCTGGGGACCAAGGCGGCTCCGCATTACATCCTGAACGTGGGTCCCGGCGAAACCCGGGTTGTGCGCCTGCGTCTGACGCGACCCATTGAGGGTGCACCGGAGAGTCCCTTCAAGGATTTCGACGACGTCTTCGCCGAGCGCCTGAAAGAGGCGGACGAATTCTACGAAAGCGTCACGCCGCCTGCAGTCATGGCCGATCCGGATCGCGCCATGGTAATGCGACAGGCGCTCGCCGGCTTGCTCTGGAGCAAGCAGTATTTCTACTACGATCTCACCAAGTGGCTGAAGGAACACCATGTCGGGCCATGGTCAGCGCCTGAAGTGCGCCGGAAGGTCCGCAACAGCGAGTGGTTCCACATGGACAATGACGACATCATCTCAATGCCGGACAAGTGGGAGTATCCATGGTATGCGTCGTGGGACCTGGCGTTTCACATGTTGGCGTTTCAGACAGTGGACTCGGATTTTGCGAAGTCGCAACTCGACCTGATACTCCGCAACGATTACCTCCACCCCAACGGGCAAATGCCGGCCTATGAGTGGAACTTCAGCGACGTCAATCCTCCAGTGCATGCGTATGCCACCATGCAGATTTACCTGACCGACAAGGAGCGAAACAACGGCAAGGGAGATCTCGAATTTCTCACCTATGCATTCTCCAAACTCCTGGTTAACTTTACCTGGTGGCTGAACCGCAAGGACCGTTCAGGAAACAATGTATTCGAGGGCGGCTTCCTGGGCCTGGACAATATAGGCGTCTTCGACCGCAGCTCGCCGCTGCCTACCGGCGGGTACCTGGAGCAGGCTGACGGGACCGCGTGGATGGTGTTCTTCAGCCAGCAGATGCTGCGTATCTCGGTGGAACTCGCGCTCCATTACCCGTCCTATCAGGAATTCGTCGTCAAGTTCTTCGAACACACCATGTGGATTGCCGGGGCGATGGACCGCATGGGCGAACATCAGGACAAGATGTGGGACGAAGAGGATGGCTTCTTCTACGACGTCCTTCGCCTGCCCAATGGCCAGGCTTTCCGTTTGAAAGTGCGATCCATGGTCGGTCTTTTGCCCCTGGCCGCGGTCGCGATCTTCGAGGGAGAGGTAATGGAGAAAATGCCGATGATCGCGAAACGCTTATACGAGTTTATGGATCGTCATCCCGAACTTCGAGCGAACCTCCATATGCCGGGGACGCCCGGCTTGGCGGGCAGACGCATGCTCGCCACCGTGAACGAGGAGAAACTACGCCGCATCCTTGCAAAAATGCTCGACGAGAACGAATTCCTGGGTCCGCATGGCATCCGCGCGCTGTCACGCTACCACCTGGACCACCCCTTCGTTTTCAATCTAAGCAGTCAGGAGTATCGCGTTTCCTATCTGGCGGGCGATTCTGACAGCGGAATGTTCGGCGGGAACTCCAACTGGAGGGGGCCGGTCTGGATGCCGGTCAACTTCCTGCTCTACCTCTCGCTTATGCGGCTGGGCTCTTATTACGGCGACTCGTTCCACGTGGAATGCCCGACCGGCTCCGGGAAACTTATGAACTTGTTCGAGGTCGCGCAGCACCTGGCCGAACGCATCATTAGTACATTTACCCGGGATAGCTCGGGGCGCAGGCCGGTCTTTGGCGGCACGGAGAAGTTCCAGACCGACCCACATTGGCGAGACAACATCCTCTTCTACGAGTACTTCCACGGCGACAACGGCGCCGGCATCGGCGCCAGCCACCAAACCGGATGGACAGGTTGCATTGCCCGGATCATTCAGGCGAACGGAGCTTTCACAGCCGACATGCTCGGCGAGCGGCATCTCGAGCGGCTTGCGATCAGAATGGGCCAGGGCATGGGGTCTTCAGGCGGGTGATGATTGCCTCCTTCAAATATTCAGGCAGTTGAGCTTCCTGCGCGGAGAACGGCTTGCTGATCCGACCCCTGCCGTTGCTCAACATCCGCTTGGCTCGATGGCATCGACTATCTTCCTCGTAGGCAGGATGAAAACCAAATGCTCGCGATAGATTCCACGGCGCAAGGTTCATCGAGATCGGAAGGGAGTCGCCGTTCGATCCGATTGCCAGCTAATCCGGTGTGACAAATATGGCAGCAGTGAGCGGGCTGGCTGAGGAGTCGGGTAGGTTAAGGAAGGGTGACGTACATCACCGGCAACACGACGGTCGCGGCGTAGATTCGTTTCAAAGAGGTACAGAGTTATGACGACTGCGATTCTTTCAGAGGAGCAAGAAACATTTCAGGCAGCGAAAACCATGAAAGCTCTTGTCTTTCATGGGCCAAATCAGATTGCTGTCGAAGATATGCCGATCCCTAGAGCCGATTATGGAGAGGCGGTATTACGCGTCACGCTAACCACTATTTGTGGTACCGATGTGCATATTCTCAGAGGCGAATACCCGGTCACGCCGGGCCTGATTGTGGGCCATGAAGCCGTAGGTGTCATTCACGAATTGGGCCCAGGGGTTACCGGATACAAAGTAGGAGATCGCGTACTAGTAGGTGCGATCACGCCTTGCGGGCAATGCTTGTCTTGTCTGAATGGCAATTGGTCGCAGTGCGGGGGAGTGCCCATCGGGGGCTGGAAATTTGGCAATACGATCGATGGTGCGCAGGCGGAGTATTTGCTGGTGCCTTATGCGCAAGCCAATATGGCAAAGATTCCCGACGAACTGCGCGATGAGCAAGTAATTTTGCTGGCCGACATAGCGTCTACTGGATTCTCTGCTGCCGAGACCGGAAATGTTCGATTGGGGGACAGTGTTGCCGTGATGGCCCAGGGACCTATTGGACTATGCGCAACTGCCGGAGCCAAGCTGAGGGGAGCCAGCCTCATCATCGCAACAGAATCGAACCCCGCGCGCAAAGAGATGGCCTTCAAGATGGGAGCGGATATCGTGCTTGATCCCAAGACGATGGACGTTGTGGCAGAAATTCAGAAGCTGACCGGCGGTCGCGGAGTCGATGTCGCCATTGAAGCACTCGGAACGCAGGCAACCTTTGAGACCGCATTGCGCGCCCTTCGTCCCGGAGGGACACTCTCCAGTCTCGGAGTGTATGCGGGCAAGCTGGCCATCCCCATGGATGCCTTTGCTTCTGGTATTGGAGACTACAAGATCGTCACTACACTGTGCCCCGGCGGCAAGGAGCGTATGCGCCGTCTTATGGATTTGGTATTGCACAAGCACGTCGATTTAACTCCTCTGCTCACACACAGCTTTTCGCTGGAGGAAATTACCGATGCTTACGCATTGTTCAGCGAACAAAGAGACGCTGTATTGAAGGTTGCCATCCGTCCGCAAAGACTGCGGTCATTAAAACCAGGAGACGAACAGTGCTGAAAGCCGGGCAACAAGAAGCGTTCCTCAAAGGTGCGCTTACCGCTTTAGAAAACGAATGAGGTGCGCTATGCGCGAATATCGTGAATTCAGTATGAAAACGATCATGGTTGCCACGGATTTGTCCGACGCGTCATACGGTGCGTTGAGTTATGCGAAGCAATGGGCGAAGCGCTTTTCGGCGAAGCTATTGCTTGTGCATGTTGTGGACAGGACGCGCAATGAATTGAACATAGCGAAGCCCGGAACACGCCTTTCCGAGCTCATGGATGCGGCAGAAGAAGAGCTTCAGAAGGTCACATCCGGACTTTCCTATGATGACGTGCGTTGGGCATCGATTGTGCGGTCTGGAAACATTCGCGAAACGATCGCCGACTTGATCGACGAACGGGACGTCGATCTTCTCGTGATCGGCACACGAGGCAAAGGGCATAAGGCTGGGGAAGAACTGGGCTCAGTTGCCGAGACACTGCTTCGCTTCATGCCTTGCCCCGTTCTGACCGTTGGCATGCGTGTGCGCAGCGACGCATGCGAAGGCACGCATACACGCATCGTTCTGTTTCCAACAAATTTTTCCGAGATTTCGCGCGCTGCCCTGGAATACACGGAACGCCTAACCGAACATCTCGATGGACATCTATTGCTTCTGCACGTGGATGAACAGGATGCTGATGGAATGCAGTCCGCCAGACCTACGGATGAATTCAACAAGCTCCTGCGAGAGATGAAAGATCCGTCGCTCGTCACGGAATGCCTGACGCGCGCTGGACGTCCAGCAGATATTGTGGTCTCAACCTCAAAGGAACGCTGTGTCGATTTCATCGTCATGGGCGTTCATGGAACCGATCAGGCAAACATCGCGCCAAACTACGGAATGGCTTACGATGTGATCCGGATGGCGAGGTGCCCTGTCTTCACTCTCTTCACTCAACCGCGGAAAGAGATGCGCGAGAGCGAAATCAAGAGCGATCATGCCCTGTTAATCCAGCCATCCTGAGCCGGAGGCCAGTCTGCCTATGTGAGGGCCTGACGCAAAATCAATGTCACATTCGACGTGTGCTCGATGAGCGCGAAGACCATCGCGCGCCCAGGAGGACGCGGACCTTCATGTGTCGTCCGTGCTCCGTGCTGCTCGCAAAAATACAAATGTGCGGGCTCACCCATCAGATCAGTTACGTATCGTCAGCACGGGGCATTCGGCGCCGGCGATTACGCGGAACACAACGCCTGGCGCCAGATGTGTGGCCATTGCCGAACTGGAATGTGCGCCAAGAACAATGAGGTCAGCCTTCTGCTTCGTGGCAAGTGCCAGGATTTCGTCTGCCGCATTCCCGTATTCCACAGCATATTCAGCTGCACATTTCTTCCAGATGTCCCCAGGAATGAGTTTATTCATTGCTTGCATGAACTCCGCTTCCAGCCTACTGCTGTCCACGGTCTTTGCATGTCCTTCAGGCAGCACATGACAGATGCTAATGTGAGAAGCTTCTTCCGCAGCCAATGAGAACGCATAAAGGGCAGTGGACGTTGCTTCTCGGTTTAAGTCTGTGGCCAGAATAATCCGTCTGAAGAGTATGTCTCCACGGTTCGGATCGCGAGTGTTGGGTCCGACTGTAAACGCAGGGCACCCGACCTTGCGAAGAATCTCCTCTGCTGTGGAACCCAGCATGAGGCGTTCGATATCTCTAAATCCATGCGTTCCGAGTAAGAGCAGGTCTGCCTTGTGATGTTTGGCGGCTTTGAGGATGCCCTCTACCGGATCTCCATCGAGCAACGCCTCATTCGCCTGTAAATCCGCCCGCTGAAGTCGGCGGCAGAGTTTATCTAAGCTTTGTTTTGTTTCGCGCCATAACTTCTGATATTGAGGGTCGGTCCCAAGCTTCGGCCAATCGTGCACAGAGGCCCGCAGCACGTGTCCAACCGTGATGTGGGCCTGAAAATGGCGAGCAAGGGCCTTCGCATATTTGAATGCCTTGTCGGACGCCTCCGTAAAATCGGTGGCAAACAAGATATTGTGGATGGCAACTGGGGCTTCGATCTGGATGACAGGCATGCTGCTACCTCCGCACTCGCATTCAGACTACGACCCTACCGCAATCGTGGATGTGATCGCGGTCACCGTTGAGGCCAGGGTAATGACTGTCCTGTGCTTACCGCGCGTAAGGCCTTGACTGTTTGCAGCCCAGCAGCACATTGCTGCTAGATATGCGAAACGGTAATCCTGATTATCCGAGGTGACAATCATCACAGCCAGCCTGGCCAACGCCTGCCATGCTCAAGGGGAGGTGATTCGCATGATACGGCTGCAGGAAGACACACGTGCACAATTGATGATGGCGCACGGATTCGCCATGCTGGGGTTGGGCTTGGGACTCTTTTACATTCATGGGACGATGACCAACCCGGTTTTCGACGTTATAGCGTGCGCTTTCGCCATGTTGTTGCTTACAGCGTCGCTGCTATTCATCGCAGCCGTGGATTGGATTTGTGCCATCGGTCAAGGCTCCCCTCAGGTAGTCAAGCTTAGAGGTCTGCTGCTGCTAAGCACTGCAGCAGCGGCGGGCGCCGTTTTTCTGATTCTCTATCCAGGCGGGACAATAGGGATGTTTTGCTTCCTTATCGCAATTTATGCGTTGCTGTTAAGCATCGGAAAATTTCACCTGGCCAGACGCTGGGAGGGCACGAAAAGAGTGCAGGCGGTGATGTATGTTCTGGCAGCAATTGCTTTCTTCTTCAGCGCGCTTCTGGCGATAGCCGCTCGCGAAGTGGAGCGAGAAGCGGTCGCGGTTATCGGAAGCTACTCCATCTTCTTCGGCCTGCAGATGCTGCTCTCTATGTACTATCTCGAGCAGCAGAGACTGAAACAACTCGGATCACGCTCGGGGCCCAATCAGGCACACGTATGAGCGATCACGTGTTCAATGTGTATTGACGTTTCTTGTAGACGAGTGGTGGTTGCGGCTGTAGCCGTGCGCTCGGGCGTATCTTGTGAGGCGGTGCTCGTCCGTAATAGGCCTGTTTTCGGGGCTAGGGTTGATGGAGAGTCATAACGGGGCACGTGGCCTCGGCCAGCACTTTCGGTGCGGTGCCGCGCGCCAGGTGCGTCGCGATCGAGGATGCGGCGCGCGCGCCCATCACAATCAGATCGGAGCCGCGTTCCTTTGCCAGATCGACGATCCTGGTTCCGGGAGCTGCATTCACCAGCCAGGTTCGAAACGACAAATGCGCCTCGAGTCCCCCTGGAACGTGAGCATGTTTTCGAAAAGCCTCGTCAAAAGCGGTCCAGCTCACGTCCTGCTTGTGGCCAGAACTGTCTGCATGAAAGAGCACGAATTGCGCTTCGTAATGGCGGGCAAGCAAATACGCGAAGGCAGCAATTCCGGCCGAACGCGGGTCGAGATCGGTCACACAGAGCACCTCACGCGGGGGCCACGTCGCGTGCCGGGAATCGGGGACCGCGGGTCCGAGGGCGACGACAGGGCAGAGCGCGTGCCGCAATACCACCTCGGCGTCCGAGCCGGCCAGAAACCGCTCCAGGCCGCGATCGCCGTGGGTGCCTAATACGATCAGGTCCACTTTGTGCTGCTTGGCAGCCGAGAAAACCTCATCCTGTAGATCTCCAGCAAGTGAAAGCGATTCGGCACGGAATCCTTCGGAACGTAGAGCAGCCGCACTCTGATCGAGTTGCTCCTGCTGCCTCTCGAAAATCTCCGACTCATCGATCCAGGCGGCTTCGGGCGGGATGACGGGATTTACCGGCTGATTCACATGGACAAGCAATATCTCTGAATTTTCTCGCCCAGCTATGGCTTGGGCGTATTTCAACGCGCGCAGCGATGCATCGGAAAAATCTGTCGGAACGAGTATGTGATCAAAAGTAACTTTGACCGGGCTGATCGTCGACATAGCCACCTCATTCTTTCTGGAAACCAGTGTTGAGCCGGGATTGCCGGCGTTCTTTATCCAAATCTAGCGGGCGAGAGATCAGAGAGCTGTGACAGAAATCACACTGGAAGTTCTTGCCTGTCAGCAGCAATATCCCGCCCTTGGCCTGAGTGCAATTCGAGGATCGGCTCTCCTGACGTGGCGGTCCTTTTCGCCTGGCGATGAGCAGGGATACATAGGACAGGACAATGGACTCCGGATATCACATGGAGAACGGTGCTTGTTCGCATGTCCTCTTCCGAAAGCATCGTCGCTGGACTCCCCAGGACTACAAGATCGACTTGATGCTTGCGGGCGAAATTCACTATCGCTTGGCCAGCTTCTCCCACAGTTACGATGTGCTCGACGGGAACGGTATGTGACTCGTTCATCGGCGCCAAGAAGCGTAGCCGCTCCAGTTGAATCCGCCGATCAACTTCATTTTCTGCCGCTGAAGAGTGAAGAACGGTCAACTGCACGTTCGCAATGCGGTGGGCTGCGGTCAGCGCGGCCAGAGAGCAAGAAGAGAAATCCGTTGCCAATAAAACGGTTCTCCATCTTCCCGCCCACGGCATGAGAGGTTCGACATCGGGAGTGACCGTGAGAATGGGGCACTCCGTCCTCGCCAAGAGTTGGCGTGCGATCGCTCCGAGAGCCGCGCGACCAGCGCCCGTCTTTCCTCGCGTCCCGAGAACCAGAAGATCTCCACCGTGGTCCCGCACGGCCTGCAGGATGAGCTCACAGATGTCGCCTGTCTCAATCACGGAGTGCACCGGAATCCCTTCCGCGCGCAACTGCTGTTCGATCCGGTTCAGTTCCTCGCGAGCCGCTTGATCGGAGGAAACAGAGCTCGGAATTCCCATGGGAAAGGCATAGCCCATCGGATCAATGACGTGCACGAGCACCAGTTTGGCGCCATGGCAGCGCACGATAGCCTGAGCATAGCGAAGCGCGGACGAGGATTTCTCAGAGAAGTCTGTTGCGACAACGATGGTTTCGAATGGGAACTGTTTGGAGGGATTCATGAGGATCTCCTTTCAAAGCGTTCCGGCGGGTTGCGCTGGATCTATTTCGGACTTTAGTCAGGCGAGATCGAACGCGCGGTGATGAGTATCACACTACTACTCGATCCGCTTCATTCGATCAGACAAGACGATACCTCGCCTCCGCGGCGAAATATCGTCTCCGTCCTTCGTCTCGGCGTCCTCGTCCCTGAGGGGGTCCATGATCCGAACTGGGTAAGAAGTTATTTGCTTTCAATATCCACCGTGAAAGCCGAGCGGTCCCCTTAAGGTTGGTCACCGGAGTGCACGGTAGAAGAACATCGGTGAGATGAATAGATGCTCAAGATTTCCATTAACGACGACACGCGAGTGGCAGCGCTCAAGGTCGAGGGCAAGATTGTTGGGCCCTGGGCGGCCGAGTTGGCTCGTGCCTGGCCTGATCTGTGGGCTTCCACAAGTCAGAAGGAGTTGCGACTGGATATCCGCAACGTTACGTTCATGGATCGAGACGGAACACAGGTTCTTCGGGAAATTGTCAGGGCGACCGGTGCGGAGGTTTTGGCGGATTCTCCCCTAACTCAATATTTTGCCAAACAGGTCAGGAGCGCTCCGGCGCTTGAGCCAGTCGAGGAGAGTTAATATGTACGTCTCAGACGTTCGGAACACAGCCCCAACCTGCGAAAACTGCAAGCTAAAGGGAGATGGCTTCCTTTGCCATCTCTCGCCGGCGGCCACCAAAGAATTAGAGTCCATCAAGCTGTCCTCGTCCTATCCTTCGGGTGCAATCCTATTCCTTGAGGGAGAGACGGCGCGGGGTATCTTTCTGGTCTGCTCCGGCAAGGTCAAACTCTCGGTAAGCTCCAGGGGCGGCAAGACCCTGATGCTCCAGATCGCCCGACCCGGTCAGATCCTTGGCCTGAGCGCCTCGATGTCCGGAATTCCCTACGAGGTCAATGCCGAAACGCTTTATCCATCTCAGATCGCCTTTGTCCGTCGTGAGGATTTCCTCCGCTTCGTCCATCGTTTCCCGGAGGTCTACCTGACGGTCATCCGGCAGCTGAATTCTCAGTACAGCAACGCCTGTGACCAATTACGGACTGTGGGCCTCTCCACAACCGCGAATGAGAAGATGGCCCGCCTGCTTCTGCATTGGGTTTCTGAAGAAAATCAGACTTCGGAAGCCGCGCAAATCAAGATGCCCTTAACCCACGAGCAGATTGGCGAGTTTGTAGGCGCAACGCGCGAGACCGTCACCCGGACCCTGAGTGACTTCAAAAACAGGCATCTGGTCGTGCTCAAGGGAGCAACCGTGATGATCCCCAATCGGGCTGCATTGCAGGCGATCAGCGGAGACTGACGTCGGGTGACGCCATCCGCGACGCCGAATTCTCAAGGAAATCGCTCGCTTCCCAATGGGAATTTGCGAATCTGCCTTACGGTAATGCTATACTCCTGAGCACATTGCACTCATTCCCTTAGGAATTGATTGTCGCAGGATCGTTGCTGTGGCTAGGCAGTCCCCCGCCTATTACTCCTGGGATATCGAATCGGAGAGTGCATCATGCTGGCGGCTCTGTTGCAAAGCATCCAGCAGGGGGCTGCGGCACATGCAGATAACTGGTCCTCTGCCCGAGAAAATCGCGTCTGAAGATGAGCTGGCGTTGTTCAAAAGGCTTTTTGTGGCCTCCCCGGATGCGATTGTGGTGACGTCCGGCGATGGTCGAATCTCCGCAGTAAATCCGGCGACAGAACGGCTTTTCGGCTACACACAGGCAGAGCTGATCGGAAACTATGTGGAGATGCTCATCCCCGAGCGATTTCGCGGTCAGCATCCGCACCACCGCAACACCTATGCTGCCAACCCGAGCGTCCGTCCGATGGGAACCGGCCTTGAACTCTTCGGCCTGCGGAAGGATGGAACCGAGTTTCCCGTAGACATCATGCTCAGCCCGGTCGAGACAAATGGAGAACACACCGTCCTGACGGTCGTGCGGGACATCACAAGGCGCAAAAACGCCGAGTCTGCTCTCCGCGCGAGCGAGGAGCGCTTTCGCCTGCTCGTGGACGGCGCCCGCGACTATGCGATCTTCATGCTGGATCCTGAGGGAAGAGTCACTAGCTGGAATCCTGGCGCTGAACGAATTAAGGGATATCGCGCAGAAGAGATCCTTGGCCAGCATTTCTCGAAGTTCTACCCTCGGGAAAGCATCGAGCGCGGGAAGCCGCAGCACGAGTTAGAAGTGGCGGCGGAGGAGGGCAGATTTGAAGACGAGGGATGGAGGATCCGGAAAGATGGCACACGCTTTTGGGCCAACGTAATCATTACCGCCCTGCGCGGGCAAGATGGTCGGATCATCGGATTTTCCAAAGTCACACGCGACTTCACAGATCGCAAGAGAGCGGAAGAGGCGCTGGTCCTTGAACTGAGCAAAACGGTGTTGGCCAACCCGGATATCCACCAGATGCTGGCCGCGATCGAGGCCAGTATTCAGCGGCTGTTGCCCCATGACTATGCATCCATCGCTCTCTACGACGAGAGCAGAGCCGGTTATCTGCATGTGCAGATACTGTCTTCTGCGAAAGAATCTGGCCCGATCAAGGAAACAAGTCTGGCTATCGAAGGAACGCCGGAAGGCTGGGTTTTCACCAACCAGGAACCGCTCCTGATGAACCAAATCGGTCCTGGGAAGGTTGGAGAACCCACCCTTCAACTTAAGGCGAGAATCAAGTCGGGCTGCTGGGTTCCTTTGAGCTGTCGTGGTGAGATGATCGGCACGCTGTTTGTCGGAAGCCGGCGCGAAGCTGCCTTCGAGCAAACAGACATGGAAATGCTTCTTCAGGCCGCAAATCAAATAGCCGGGGCCATCGAGATCGACCATGGTTATCGACGAATTCTCAACCTCAGCAACAGGCTCAAAGAGGAAAAGCGCTACCTCGAGGAGGAGCTGCGCACCGAATACAACTTCGAAGAAATCGTCGGTGAAAGCCGCGGGCTGAGGACAGTGTTGAAGCAGGTGGAAACCGTCGCGCCGACCGACGCAACCGTGCTGATTCTAGGCGAAACAGGGACGGGCAAGGAACTCATCGCCAGGTCGATTCATCAAATCAGTCCGCGCCATGACAACACCTTCGTCAAGTTGAATTGCGCCGCGATCCCCTTCGGTCTTCTGGAAAGCGAGCTCTTTGGACACGAGAAAGGCGCCTTCACCGGGGCAATCTCACAGCGAATCGGGCGATTGGAATTGGCTCACGGGGGTAGCCTGTTTCTGGACGAGATTGGCGATCTTCCCCTGGAGCTCCAGCCAAAACTCCTGCGCGCCCTGCAGGAGAAAGAGATAGAGAGACTCGGAGGAAAACGAACGATTCCAGTCGATATTCGTCTGATCGCCGCGACCCATCGCGACCTCGCCAAGATGGTCAAGGCTGGAGAGTTCCGCAGCGATCTCTACTATCGCCTGAGGGTTTTTCCCATCACGATCCCGCCACTACGAGAGCGATCAGCAGATATTCCTGTCCTGGTGAATTACTTCGTCAATAAGCACGCCAGGCGCATGAACAAGCGCATTGAAACGATTCCGCCAGAAACGATGGCTGCTCTCTGCGGGTGGTCATGGCCGGGCAATGTAAGAGAGCTCGAGAACTTCATTGAGAGAGCTGTGATTCTAACGCCTGGATCGACACTCCGCGCCCCGCTGGCGGAGTTAGAAGCCGTCGAAGACGAGACCTCGACTCCTGCGGACCCCAATCTTCAAGCCGCGGAGCGGGAGCATATCCTTCGCGTCCTCAGGGAAGCCAAGGGAGCTATTGGCGGTCCCAACGGAGCAGCAGAGAAGCTAGGACTCAAGCGGACGACATTGAACTCCAAATTGAAGAAGTTGGGCATCGAAAAGTCAGACTATTCCTGAATCGCTCTTTTCTTCTCGTAGCCTTATCCTCGAATGGTAAGCACCGGGCAGTGGGCCCTGCCGATTACCTGAAAGGCCACGCCCGCCTTGAAACTGTCGAACCAGTGGGAGGTAAGTCGAGTTCCCAGGACAATCAAATCTGCTTTCACGCGATGCGCCAGCAGTAGAATGCCATCGGCCGCATACCCGTGCTCGAGAACGCACTCCGGTTCGCAGCGCTCCCGGGTAAGATCGGGAACCAGTTGTTGTAGGGCGCGCGTGAACTCCTCGTTCAGTTCCTGACCATCCACCTGCGTAGTTCCATCGGGGGCCGGACTGACATGGCAAAAATAGATATGGGCCCCGAAGTCCCGGGCGAACGACAAGGCAAACGGGCCTGCCCTGGCGGCTTCAGCAGAGAAGTCCGTCGCATACACAATCTTCCGAAAGTTTAGCGGTTCCTCCGGCGAGCAGGCTTCCGGTCCGATAGTGAGAATCGGGCATACTGCCCGATGAATCAGTAGCTCTGCTGTGGATCCAAGTACAAGCTTCGCCAACCCTTTATGCGCGCGCGTGCCGAGTACCAGCAGGTCGACCGAATTATCTTGCGCAGTTCGCAGAATTTCATCGGCTGGATCGGTTCCTTCACACAGTATCGTTTCCGTACGTATGTTCTTCGCGGCCATTTCACTGCGCAGAAGCTTTAGGGATTCTTCTCCGAACCTTCGGAAGATATCGATGCTAACGCCGGCGTCCGGAGCCCTGAAGGCCGCGCCAAGATCGACCACGTGCATCAACTGGACGACGGATCCATAACGCTCTGCGAGAGCCTTCACATACAGCTTGGCGGTCTCGACGCTCCTCGAAAAGTCCGTGGCGAACAGAATATTATCCAGCTTCACTTCCACCAACTTCCCGGAAATGTTCATAACATGCCTCGATGCGTTTTACTCTATTCACTGAGCGGGACATCTCCATCGCAGCGTCGCTTACGCCGGTCCTGGCACTGTAAGCACAGGGCAGGAAGCCCCCCAGATGGTGGTGCTGATTGCACCCACGATCTCGAACCTTGGCTGTATATGTTCGAGTCCGAAGAGGATCAGATCGGCATGAATCGCGTCCGATCGTTCAATGATTCGTTCAGCTTGGGGACCTGTGATTAAACTCCAGGCGGCATTAACGCCTGCCTCTTGCAACTCCCTGCTCAGCGCGGCTTCCGCGGCTCTCATCCGAGCGTAGTTTCGGGGGTCTTGTGCTTCGACTTGCGGGTCGATTACATGAATGATCTCTACATGCGACCCGGATTTCTTCGCCCAGGCCATCAGGAATCGCCGTGCCGGTCCCATTCTCGTGGGAAGTGAGGATGCGTAAAGCAGTGTCCGCGTAGGAGGTACCGGGGGTCCGTGGAGCACAGCACCGGGGCCGATCGTCAGCACCGCGCAGGGCATCGAGCGAAGCATAAATTCCACAGTTGATCCAAGCCGGGGGTGGTCCATTCTTTGGTGGCCGTACGCTCCCAGCAGGAGGAGGTCGACTTTGTTTTCCGCGGCCAGTTGGACCAGTACATCGGCAACAGCTCCGGCACGATGCACTAGGCGATTGCGAATATCTTGTGCGGCAAGCCGCTTTCCCACTTCTTCCAGATTCTCGATCGTCTGTCGATGCGCCTGCCAACGGCCGAATCCGCCCTCCATCTCAATGGCAAGGTCGGAAGGGGGTAGCACGGAGACAACGGTTACAACAGAACCAAAATTATGGGCGAGGGTTATCGCGTATTGCAGCGCGGTTTCCGAGGCCTCGGATGCGTCGTAGGCGACAAGCAGGTTTTTGAAGACCGCATCTGACAACTCCTGTGTGTGGCTGGCAACGGCTAGCTGGTTCATATCAATGTCCCCGCTTTCTGACGGTCCCTCCGCTTACGAAGCTGACGCGCTTGGCAAATTGCACGCCACTTGGGAGGAGACCGAACTCAAGCATCTACCGTGTCACACCCCTTCGTAAGATTGCTGTGACCGTGATCACTGCGCTCTGACTACAAGCGCACTTACGCTGATCGACGATAGCTTCGCGTCAGTCGATAGATGCAAACCCAGGAGGACAACATGAGCATTTCTGCAACCGAACACAAGCAGGCGAGGACCACACTGCATTTGGAGACGACGCCGCTCCATATCAAGGGAATCCTGGTGGCAACTGACCTCTCAGAATCAGCGACACTGGCGCTGAAATTTGCGGCGCGAATGGCAAAGCAATTCCATAGCCGATTGCACCTTCTTTACGTAGTAGCGCCGCAACTATATATAGCTGACACTGCCACGATATCTACTGAATTGCAGAAGGTCGAGGTTGAGCGCGCCCAGGAAGAACTCCATGAATATGCGTCAAGAATTCCCGAAGTGCGCACCACGCGTCATGAGGAAATCGCATTGTGCGGACCCCCGACTGAAATCATCCTTGAGATCGCGGAAATGAAAGGAATCGACCTGCTGGTGATGGGATCACACGGCCGAAGCGGACTCGGAAAGATGGCGTTGGGCTCGGTGGCAGAAGCAGCCATCCGCAGTATGCACTGTCCCGTCCTGGTGGTTGGCCCGCACTGTGCGCGAACCTTCCGTCCGTTGAAGTCGATGATGCTGGCGACCGACTTGCCTCTAGGCTCCCTGCGGGCAGCTCAGTATGCCATGTCGTTGACGCGAGACGCCGGCGCCACGCTCACAGTTATGCATGTGGCCTCGGAGCAGGTTAAGGAAAAGAAAAATCCCAGTTTAAGCATCGGCGAGAAGATAGAGAGGGAGCTGCGTCAGTTGGTGCCGCATGATACCGAGCTAAGAAAGCACGTTCATTTCAAAGTCGTAACGGGCAACCCTGCAGAAGAAATTGTGCGCGGTGCGAAGCGTCGCAGGGCTGACCTGATTGTCATGGGCGCGCGCGAGCGTTCGATACTGGCGGATCATGCTCCCTGGGCCATCCTATCCCATGTGATTCGGGAATCACCCTGTCCAGTTCTCGCAGTCCAGCCTCATATCGCATAGCGAGTCCGATGGTCGATGACTACACATGAACGAAAGGCGTTCTATGAAAAACCAAGGATCAGTGCGGACGATGGAAACGAAAATCTACCTTGTGGGTAGCGGAATCGCTTCGCTTGCGGCTGCCGCATTTCTCATCCGGGATGCAGACATTCCTGGCCGTAATATAACCATCTTTGAACAGCTCGACCGCCTAGGTGGCAGTCTCGATGGTGCAGGATCATCGGAGGACGGTTATGTAGGTTCGCGGCCGCCGGATGATCGAAAGCAAGTATGTCTGCACGTACGACCTGTTTTCTTCCATTCCGACTTTCGATGAAAGCAAGACCGCTACTCAAGAGATCTTTCAGCGGAACGAGGTTATAAAACGTCGTCCAGTCTCGCCTTTTCCTGACGGCCACCAAATCGATGCTCCCGAATACGGGCTAAGCGAAAGGCACATCCTCTCGCTGGAGCGCATGGTGGGTGTTCGCATTCACAGTGATCAAGACCACGGGCCCCACTTCAGCCGCGGAGCCCGACAAGGAAATAGCTTCGTTGTTCCCGCCTTGTCTTACTCGACTGCCGTGCTCACTGTCGCAGTTGCGTCCGCTGTATTCGGATCCGGCGTGACTTCCGTCGCGGTGCCCGTCTCAGTGATCACGCTGCCTGATGGAGCCGTCACCTTCACCGTCAGCCGCAGCGTCCACGTTGTATTCGGGGCCATAGCACTGTTCTCGTAGCAGGTGATCGGCCCCGTTCCCCCATAGCGCGGAGTGGTGCATGTTCCCAGCCCGGCGTGCCGGAGATGCGGATGTAGTCGAACGTCGTGTCCTCCGGAACGTGCGTCTTCAGCTCTTCGAGATAGGCCACATCTGGGCCGCGATTCCACACCGGGAAGGTAAAGGTGAGCAGATCGCCCTGCTTGACCGACGTCGGAGTAGCGTACAGCCGCAGCAAAAATCCGCAGACTGATTGGCGAATGCCGTGTTCAGCTCCGCCACAAAGACTTCCGAGCCCGAGGCCGCTCAGTTTGATATCGCCGAAGGTTGCTGCGCCTATATAACCCCCTGCCACAAATACTGAGCCTGCACTATCGACTGTCAATCTCGGAGTCAGCGATGGCTCGACACCAAGAATATATGTTCCCGCGTCTGCGGTTGCTTCCCAAAGCAGATTCTTGCCCGAGTATTCGTCGACAAATAACTGTGGCTTATCATTTCCCCGGGTAGCTGCTTCGACGTAGAGATTGCCCCGCGAGTCGTAGGCGACTCCGGTGGCGCTCTCATCGCTGGGTCCGCCACGCCTCATCGCTCTCACCGCAACCCCGGCCGGATTGTACGTAGCAACGACTCTCTCGACGCTGCCGGGGTTAGTGCCGCCGCTTCCCAGATTGATGTTCGCTCCCGGAGGCTGCGAGGTGACGATGGTCTGGGCTCCGTTCCCGACTAAGCCTCAAAGGGTGATCTCTCCACTCGGCCCTGTCGTGACTGCGGCGGGTATGGACTCCCATCCGCCGCCAATGTGATTCGCCCACTTGGCGTTGCCGTTCGTGTCGTACTTCACCAGGAAGATGTCTGGGTAACCGAAGCCGTTGATGGTTATGTCATGACCGTTGGCACTGGAAAAGGTGGTCTGGCCATCGAACCAGCCAATGGTATAAGAATTGTCCTGAGCGTCGACCGCGACTCCATAGCCGGTAGTGTTTCCGCCATTCGAGTTAAGTTGGGCCCACTTAAAATCGCCCTTGGTATCGTACTTGGCGAGCAGCATTTGCCAGGACCCGAGCCGGCAACGGTATGAGACGAGCCATCTGCGGACGAAAACGTCAAGTTAGCCTGTGACACGCATCCGAGATAAACCGTGCCGGCAACAGCATTCACTGCCAGCCCTTTTCCAATCATCGGGACAGCTGTGTCTGGGCCATAGTCGGACGTGACCGTCTGGACCCAGAACAGCGCACCGGAAGGATTGTATTTCGCAAAAAAAATCGCGGGCGTCGGTCCGCTGGCCACCTTTATCTGCTTGTCGGCTGCACTTGCAGAATAGAAAGTCGCATCCCCGTAGAATTCTCCGGTCATGTACACATTCCCGTCTGCATCCAGGTCGACACCGTTACCGGCAATGTTCTCGTCGGGGCCTCCTTGCTGCGCTGTGTCCGCTATCCACAGCAGCGAGCCGGACGGACTGTACTTCGCGAGAAAGATATCCAATGCACCAGACGCAGCAATGGTTGTCCCTCCAAAGGTCGCTGTTCCGGTGAATTGACCGCCCACATACAAGCTATGGTCGGGCGCAGCCTTGATGGAATTGGCGGTGTTGGCCCCATTTCCTGAAGAGCCAAAGGCCTGCACCCAGGACGGGGGAGTGCCCTGTGCGATCGCAGCAATCGGACAAAAAAGCAGCAGTGCAAACAGGAAATATATGTGATGTGCAGGATTGACGAAGGGTGCGGTGGTTAGGCGCAGACTGTGAGCAATGAAACGTGAGAAATTCATGGGCCGCCTCCGGGGTTCCCAGTTAACGGAGCGCGTGTCGTCGGCGAGCGGGAAGTTGGGTTGTGGACTCGTGCGAGTGAGCTATATGACAGCAGCGCTCCGTGTTTGGTACGCCCAACACGGATGAACCTACTCTCTGCCCGGGCGCTATGCGGTGATGCGCATCACACCCTATGAATGTTGCTCGCGATCAGCGAAGGCAGCCATGGCCATGTGGGGTCCCGGCACAGGCGCTGGAAATTCTTTTGCAGTTTTCTCGAAGGTTGTTCGGCCGGATTGATTTGCATCACAGCTTCGCATTGTCGAACTCCGGAAGAGCCCTGACGATCCATCTTTAGGAGCACCCTGCCTACATCCCCCAAACATTTGGTTACGGTTTCGGCCTGTGATGTTGATCACAGCCCTGGTTGCTCCTGTGAGGCAGCCTGAAGCAGTAGAGGACAGGAGCTGACAGTGTTGGGAATCCTCAAACTTGCCTACAAACTGCTGGTCAATGATCGGGCAAAATTTACTGCACTCCTTGTGGGCATCACATTCGCTGTTTTTCTAATGGTCATGATGACCTCCATGTTCGCGGGAGTGTTGAACCGCTCTTCCGCCACGGTCATTAACATCGGCGCAAAAATGTGGGTGATGGATCCGGCGGTTCAGACAGTTGCCAATACCATCGGCATACCGGATTACACGCTCGATGCAGTCCGGAGCATTCGGGCGTGAAATATGCCGTGCCAGTCTTCTCCGGTGGTGCTCTGGTCAAACTGGAGGATGGAGCACATGAGTCGGTAAGTGTGGTCGCCCTCGATGACACCAGCCTGTTTGGCCGACCGCCGATGGAAAGTGGAAACATCGACCATATCTTTGCAGAGAACTCGTTCATCGTCGTACACGATTCGGAATTTTCCAAGCTAGGGAATCCCCGCGTTGGGACCCGGCGCAGGTGAGAGCAAAGCTGCCGTAAATTCGAGGAAGGGATATGCGCTATTTCATTGTGGTTTTCGCGTTGGCTGGCATGATACTTTCATCGATCACACTCGGGATTCACTATTCTGGCGATGGCCATGAAGTCGTTTCGAAATCATCGTGGAATTCAGAATTCGTGAATCACAGCTCATATGCTGTTGTCGGGGGAATTCCGGTTGCGGTGTTCGGCATCGTTGGATACACGGTCCTGGCGCTGCTCACATGGCATCGTCGCAAAACGCTTACTGTGATCGCCGCGCTGCTTGGCTTGGCATTCGCGTTATATCTCACCAATATCAAGGCACACATCTTGAATGTTTGGTGTATCTATTGTGTTGCCTCGCTTATTGTTATGGTACTCGTTACGCTTTTGGCATTCGGGCAACTTGTCTTCACCACGAGCGGCTCAGCACCGTAATGGGCCTCTTGAAATCGCCTTGCTCGATCAAGAAAAATTAGCACCTTCGAATGCCTGTGCACCCGTCTCAGCCAAATGTCAGCACCTAGCGAATCCTCAACGACGTTTCAAGCCCAAATTACGTTGCTGCGACATGACCTCGGCAATGGATCGGGAGATCGGCTTCGCATCTTGCTTTTATCAAGATTCCATCATCACTGTGTATACATAGGGCGGGTGAGCGCAAATGAAGACGCAGATTTTGTCGGTGATTGGCGAGACCGCATTGCAGCCTGCGGCTTGCCTCAACGAGGCGCTGGCTGCATCTTGCCTCCGAGCACGCCGGGCTGGTTTTCGAACTTGCCAACTCCGTGCGGGATGGGCTGCAGGCCGAGACGGACGGTGCGGGTAAGCGCGCCCGGCGCGCCCGCCGGTTTGAGCATGATGCAGACCAGCTGGTCGTGGAGACGCGCGAGGCAGTGCGCCGCCGGCCGGATTACGCGGTGTTTCTAGCCCTGCTGGAGAGCGCTGACGATGCGGCTGACGAGCTGGAGGATGCGGTCTTCCTACTCGATCTCGACACGCTTCAGGGCAAGCCGCTGGAGCCATTGCAGATACTGGCCGACCTCGTAGCGGAAGCATCGCAGGAATGGATCAAGGCGCTGGGCCATGCCTCACAAATCGGCCTTGGAGCGAGCCCCGCCGAGACAGAGGATTTCCTGACCACGATCGACCGCGTCGCCGCCCTCGAGCATCAGGCCGACGATGCGGAGCGCGCGCTGATGGCGACCGCCGTTCAGCACGCGTCGGATTTCCGCCAGTTGCATCTGTTCACGGCGATCGGCGGCAAGCTCGAGGCGGCAGCGGACGCTCTGAAGCACGCCAGCATGATTTTGCGCGACCATGTACTTGAGGATGTGATCGATGGTTGAGCTTTATCCCATTCTACCCGGGACGGCGCTGGCAAAAGGCGGTGCGCAGGAGGTTGGAAACAAGGCCTGGAACCTGATGCGCATGGCGCAGGCCGGCTTTCCAGTACCGCCTGCCTTCGTGCTGCCAACTGGGTGGTGCCGGCGAACCCAAGCGGCGGATGAACCAATGTTGCGCCGCACGCTGGCCGAGGGTGTCGCTCGGTTGGAGACCGCGACCGGCCTGGCATTTGGTGCGGCGCGGCGGCCGTTGCTTGTGTCAGTTCGCTCAGGTGCTGCCGTGTCCATGCCGGGGATGATGGAAACCGTATTGGATGTGGGCCTTAACGCCGAGACGGTCGAGGGCCTGATCCGCCTGACCGGCAATCCGCGGTTAGCCTGGGACAGCTACCGCCGATTGGTCCAGGGCTATGCGGAGGTGGTGGCAAATCTCCCGACGGCGCCGTTCGACGTTCTGGTCGCCGCGGCGTTGGAGCGTACGGAGGCGGAGAACGAGCGGGAGCTTGACCATCGCGACCTCCGGGCGCTGACGCTGGCGATGCTCGATTGCTACCGCGCGTTGGTCGGGAGCGCCTTTCCCGCCGAACCCCACGACCAGCTCGCCGCGGCGACCAGGGCAGTGTTCCGCTCCTGGGATGCGCCGAAAGCGGCCAGCTACCGCCGATTGAATGGCATCAGCGACGAGGCCGGCACGGCGGTGACGGTACAGACCATGGTCTACGGAAATGCTGGCGGCAGGTCGGGCGCCGGCGTCGGATTCACGCGCAATCCCGCAACCGGCGCCCGGGAGTTGTATTTCGACTTTCAGTTCGACGCGCAGGGCGAGGACGTGGTGGCCGGACGTCAGAAACTACGCGACAACGAGCGCTTGCGCCTTGTGCTGCCGGCCGTCTGGGCGCGGCTGAACGACTTCGGCCACGAGCTGGAAGTGCTGTTCGGCGACGCGCAGGATTTCGAGTTTACCGTCCAATCCAGTGTGCTGTTCCTGCTGCAGACGCGGCAGGCCAAGCGTACGGATTGGGCCGCTCTGGCGATCGCAGTAGACATGGTTGAGGAAGGGTGCTCACGCCGGCTGAAGGCGCTCGCGCGGCTCCGGGGCATCGACCTGAAGCCGTGGTCCGCACGAGCTTCGCTCTGCCGGTACCCGAGACGCTGGCGGTGGCGCAGGTGGCGAGCATGGGCGTGGCGAGTGGCGCCGTCGCGCTCGACCCTGACGCGGTGAAGCGTCTGTCGGCGGCCGGCACATCGGCGATCCTCGTGCGGCATGAGACGGTGACGACGGACATCGAGGGCATGGCGCTTGCGGCGGGTATCCTCACTGCTTCGGGCGGACGCACATCCCATGCGGCGGTGGTGGCGCGCCAGCTCGGCAAGGTATGCCTCGTCGCCTGCCCAGGGCTGGATATTGACCTGGATCACCGCCAGTGCCGGATCGGCGGGAGGCTTCTGGCCGAGGGAGATTTTCTATCGCTGGATGGCAATACCGGCGCGGTTTACCTTGGCCCCTCACGCCGTTGACCGAGCGGCCGGAACGCGCCCTGGCCGCCATCGCTGTGTGGCGCCATGGTGCGGCGACTGCATAGCGAGTCGCCCACCGCGCAGCGGGTTCAGCCGCAACCGTGCTGATGCTCGGCGAAACCGGGACGAGGTCGATTCATCAACTAGTCCGGCGCAATGCCACGCTTTGTTAGTTGAACTGCCCGGCGAACTCATCGCGCCGGCGACTTCGTTCAAACCGGCTCTTCGGACAAGTGCTCGCCACATTGCTCGTGAGCTCCCAAGTGGTCGCGGTAGGGACGATCATCGCTGATCGCCCACTGGGTGGCCGGAAGCAGTCACCCGCCCCCGGCTCCCACAGAACCCAGCGTGCAGATTTCCCGCACTGGGCTCGTCAGACGTTGATTCACAGTATGGCGATAGCCTGCAGCTCTTTATAGGAGTAATGCAGCTTTGGTCGAAGCAGCGGGAACTGTTCCTTGATCCGCTGAAATTGCTCCCACCGGACCGTACCGTGCCAGCTCCGACTGCTCAACATTTTGCGCCAGTGATGTTCCACAGCCCGATGAACCCGCAGCAGTGCCCGAAGATTTCCAGCAACGCCGTAGTATGCATAGTGACCACGGAGCATCTGATTGAGATAATTCACCTGTTCTCGCAGCGACAAGTGCCGCATCCGCCGCATCTGGTCTTGCAAGCGCATGAGCGCGCGTCGCAGTCGTGATTTTTCCGTAAGCATTCCAATTCGAAAGTTCCCTTTCTGATTGCGAGTGCAGTACAGAGTAAAGCCCAGGAAGTAGATCGTCTCCGGGCGTTTACCACCACGCTTGCTTGCGTGTCGAGACGCGTACCTACCAAATTCAACGAGCTTGGTCTTCTTCGGCTCAAGGTCAGATGAATTTACTCAGCCTCTTCGCAAGCGCCTCCTTAGGCACGGAGAGCATCTGAACGAAATTGGAAACACAGCACGAAATCATCAGATATCGCACCAATGAGGCCTACACGCAGAAGTCGTGGCTTGACCACGCGCTCGAACCACAGATCGAGCACATAGTGGAGATATACATTACTCAGCAGGACGCTGCTCTCGCCCCTTACACAAAAGGTAATCTGAGTCTGTCCGTGACTGGATGCCATCATTTTGCGGGGGCCCTGAAGGGATGGGGATGCTGTGGCGAATGGTGATGGTGTCATCCCCCACAAGAACTTCTTTAACCACGAGCCGTACGATGCGCTTGCGCTCAATGACAGTAAGCGTTTCAGCGGTGCTGCGCAGGCGGGCGAGGAATGCTTAAGGGTCTTGGCCAGGCGCAGGAATGCAAACTGATCGTTGCTCTGGTCAGCGATCGCCTGCAGCTCAGCACGGAGCGACTGCTGGCGCTGACGCAGCAAAGGCATGCGCTCGCGCAGCTGCTCAATCGACAAGAGCCCTTCCTTGGTAGGCGTTGAGCAGTCGTTCGATGCCTTTGCCCACATGCGTCAACTCCCTCGCAGACTCTGCTCACGTTTTTGGGTTGGATTGGCAGAGCGCGTTGCTGCCAGCCGACGATCAAGTTCTTGTTGTATCAGAGCCGGCTCTTCCAATAAGTCGGATCACCTCGGCCCAAACAATCTGATCGAGGAGATCTTGCCGGACCAAGCGGGCGTTGTCGCAAACAGGACCGCCCAGTTTTCTGCGTAGCTATCGGAGCCTATGCACTTGTAGTAGTGAAATCTTACGTGCGGTAGTGTACGTCGAGGTTCGCGAGAACGCGTAACCACACTTCGCACAGCTAACCAATCCCTGCACAACACTGGGCGCAATGGTACGCCGGCGCGATCGCATTTTGCCCGGTTGGAGAGAGCTCTGGGGCCGGGCGAAGCTCTCTTCGGTTATCAGAGCTGGCACGGGAATCTCTATCGACTCTTCGCGCGGGCGTTCGTGACCGGATGTCATGCTGGGCGTAGTCACGCCACGGCGGCGCTGCGGACGCATAACGCGCGTCCGGGGGTCCAGGCGATGGTCTTGCCGAAGCAGGCGGTGCCACGATAGGCGGGATTCCGCAGCACGGCCCAGACTACCGAGCGTTCCCAGCGAGCACTTGCCTTACTGAGTGGGGGACGCCTTCGGCATTAAGTCGGCGCGTG
>CAVRNK010000012.1:0-11827 GCA_963721995.1 uncultured Acidobacteriaceae bacterium
TCTCCCCGCTCGAAAACCGTAGCTGTGATCGGAAAACCCCGAGTCCCACCGCTGTTGCAGAACCTGCATGACCGCTTGCTGGATGAATCGATCCAGCACCGTCGGAATACCCAGCTTGCGCACCCCACCGTCCGGCTTCAGTATCTCTACCCGCTTCACCGGCTCTGGTCTGTATGTTCCGTTTAGCAGTTGTTCCCGAAAAGCTGGCCAGTGCTGTTTCAGGTGGTCACCGAGTTGGTCGACCGTCATTCCGTCAACACCCGGAGCACCTTTATTCGCCTTGACCCGTCGTAATGCTTCCTTCAGATTCTCTCGTTCAACGATCTCCTCCATGGTTCGATAGGTTCCAGCTGGGCTTTCGGGCACACTCGTCGTCCTCAACGATTCGGACCCTTCCCTTCCCGCCCTCCGGGCTTCACCCATTGGCGAGGAAGAGAAGTCCAGATTGCTCTGGATGTTCTGCCGCATGTCGTTGTTGAGACTCATGTCCTACTTGCCTCTCCTCTCGTTCGGGCCTTCAACCACCGTTCCCGGCTCAGCCTATCTGTTGACTCCGCCTTTCGGCTTTGGAGTGCCTCATTAGCCTTGCCGACTTCATGGCCTAATATGCCCTCTGCTGACCTCTGCTCCGCGATCAGGATGCCTCGCGGCAGCCTCAGTCGCCGAAGCGACACGGAGCAGATCTCCCGGGGTAAGTTCAATCGCCTTCTGCGCACAGTCGCCGGATCTACGCTCCGCGTACTTGATGGATATGGGCTTCGCGGTAAGTTGCCCGCTCGCCCTACGCTCACGCCTTGTATCCGGTTCTTGTCCATCGACTCGCGCATTTGCTCCACGCTTCCTTCAGACCCCGCCTCGCGGTGGTAGCCCTTGCGTCATTGCTAACCCTTACCTCCATCAGGTTGGGTGGAGGACTTGCACCTCCAAGCGGTTGAACATGTCCGGCGCACAACTAAGCCGCTGCGCGGCGGGCGCTGCCGCGGCGGCGACGATCGACGTCACGGCGTCTGGTCAGATTTTAGGCTGATCTCTATACTGGGCTTGCCATGAACATCACTGTTGTTGCATGTGCGACCGATTTGCAGTTTCCAAGCAAGCGCTCCGTAATCATATACCTACAATTGAAATCCCATAGGCGGACGTAGATCACCGCGTCCGCCGCAAACCGCATCGGCTCACTTCAAACGATCCTATCGAAACTGCCCGGAGAAATTACTCCGGCTGTCCGTCATCTCACGCGGGCAGTCCCGATAGGAACCTAACGTTTTCAGGGATCTACGGTCAACACTGGCCAACCTTCCATTACTAAGTTTTTGCTCAACAACTGTATTGAGGAATTTGAGATTGATCGAAACCTCTGCGTCCTGACTGAATTTGGGCATTGAGCATGTCGTGGCCTGTGGGCCGATGACTGTGGCCCGCTGCAGTGCCGGTCGTGAGCGGGAAAGGCTCGTCACCACGACCTGCCCCGCACTGAACGGAATCACTTTTTGCCTTTGTGAACGATGAACTCCTGAATGATGGCATTGGCAATGTCGGCGCCGATATCGACTCCGGCCGTGCGGAATACCAGCCCGGGTCCGCGATTGCTTGTCGGATAGTAGGTATTGGCAATCACGCCCGAAGCCAGGTACCCGCCAAGACTCGAATAGTTCGGCTGCCACTGGCCGTTGTCCCCCTTGCAGACAAACGGGTTCCGGATCGCATGCCGCATGCGTGATCTATTGCTGCCCGTGCCCTGGTAATAGTACCGCGGGTCCTGATGCAGAATCGTGGGCAGAATCGCCCCGCCAATAAAGACGTCCGTCAGATCGTTGGCATAGTTGGCCCCAAACCGCTGGCCGTAGCCCTTCACCCCCTGAACATAGTCGGGCGTGTCGGAGGCCTGATCGATCCCCGCGATGAAGGCCGTGCCCAGTAGGGTGACGGGATCGATCGCCGTACGATAGGCGAGAGTGAATTTCAGCTTCGGCGTCAGCGGCACCGGATGCGGATCATAGACCGCATAGAACGCCGGAATAAAGCCCAGAGCACGCTGCTTCTCCGCGACATGAACCTGCTCGGTCGCAATCTCCTCCGGAGGAAGAGCCGCGACGACCGTCGTTGCCGCCACGGAGATCGTCAGCCGGATGGAGCCCAGGTCCCTATACTGTCCCGGCGTGATCTGAATCGCGGGTGAGGTCCAGTCCACAAAGCCGTTGGCGTGAATGGTTAAATGGTAGGAAACACCCGGTTGCACGGCACTGAACGAAAAAAAACCGCTTTGGTTCGTAGTGGCCTTCTGCTGCCCGCTCGCGCCTCCGCTGCCCAGAACCACGGTAGCCCCGGGAACAACCTCGTCCTGTACGTCCGTCACCGTCCCGATAATGGACCCGCTCCTGGGCTTCGGAGCGGAACTCTGCTGAGCCATCGCTGTACAGGCAAACCAGCAAAGAAAAAAGCAAAACTTGGATCTCATCGACATCAATGATCTGGAGACTCCCATTGTCCGATCATCGAACGTTCGTTCCAGATTCAAAAAACGACAGACGGACTTCGCGCGACGGAACGGCACTCCGGCCCGATGACCGCCAAACCGGAAGTAATTCTCCATACTGCCTGAAAAGTCATCTCATGGGCGCCTGCGCGCTGTTTGATTAGACGGACAAAGGGGCTCTAATGTGCACGGACAAATTCACAGTACATTTGCATTCTCTTTGCCCGGTTGGGATACGCTGATGGCAATCGTGCTAAGCCTCGCCTTCCGGCAAAGGCCGTCGCACCTCGAGGAAAACACCGGTTGAGCCAGACAGTTTTTGTACTCGAAGACGACACAGATATTTCCCGCCTCGTCCAGCATCATCTCGAAGCCTCCGGCTTCGGTGTTCGCGTCTACGGAACCCCCGCAAACCTGGTGCCCGACGCCGAGCGCCAGCCGCCCGCGCTCTTTCTTCTCGACATCATGGTGCCCGGCGGTGACGGACTCGACGTCTGCCGCCGTCTCCGCAACCACCCCGCGCTGAGCACCATCCCCATCATCTTCCTCACCGCGCGAGCCGGAGAAAACGAGCGCGTCCTCGGCCTTGAGCTGGGAGCCGACGACTACATCACCAAGCCCTTCGCCACCCGCGAGCTCCTGGCCCGCGTCAAGGCTGTGCTCCGCCGCTTCGAACGCCCCACCACGCCCACTACTATCACCTTCGAGGACGTCTCCATCGACGCCAGCGCCATGCAGTTGCGCGTGCGCGGTGAGCTCACCACCACCACCGCGACCGAGTTCCGTCTGCTCGACTACCTCGCCCGTCACCCCGGCCGCGTCTTCAGCCGCGACCATCTCCTCGATGCCGTCTGGGGAGACGCCCGCTTCGTCACGCCGCGCTCCGTTGACGTCTACGTCCGCCGCATCCGCGAGAAAATCGAGACCGACCCCGAGAACCCGCGCTACCTCAAGACCGTCCGCGGCGCCGGCTATCGCTTCGAAGTCCCGCGCCCGGCATGAAAAGCAGCCATTAGCCATTAGGGATTAGTCGCTGATCATATAGTTAAGCTTTCAGGGACTAGCTGCCAGAACACGGCCTACCCAACTGTGGAAGGGTGCAATGTTGTTACCCGGGCAAAAGCTAATGGCTAATCACTAATGGCTAATGGCTGCTTTTCTGATCCCTGTTCCCTGAACACTGTTCCCTGTTTTCTAATGGCTAATCCCTAATGGCTGCTTTTATGACTGGCCGAGTCTTCACCAAGCTCTTCTTCTCGTTCGTGCTGGTGCTCGCCATCGGCACCGCCATACTCGACTTCTCTCTTGGCGGCGTTGTCGAGGACTCGCTCCGCGATCAACTCGCCCAATCGCTCGCCGGCAAGGCGCGCCTGCTCGCCCGCGAGGCCGATGCCGCCAACCATACCCAGCTGCAGCAGCTCGCCGAGCGCGGCGAAGCCGACGCCGGGGCTCAGATCACATTCTTCAACCGTTCCGGTGCCGTGCTCGCCAGCTCCGAATCGGCTCCGGCACCCGGCACTTCGCCCGAGGTAGCCTATGCGCTCTCCAGGCCCCGGGGCGTCGGCCACAGCGAGCGCGGAGACACCTTCTACGTGGCCGTCGCCGAGGACGACATCGTTGTCCGCCTTGCCGCGCCGATGACCGCCATCCACGCCACCATGCACGTCCTGCAACGCGACCTCCTCATCGTCTCGCTTATCGCCGTCGCCCTGGCCACCATCCTCGCCGCCTTCCTCGCCCATCGCGGAGCCGCCCGCCTCGAGCGCATCGTCACCTTCGCCAACCGCATCGCTGCGGGAGACTTCTCCGCCCGCGTCGAAGAAGGCCCGCTCGACGAGATCTCCGGAGTAGCCCACGCCCTCGACGCCACCGCCGCGCGCCTCGAGGCCAGCTTCCGCGCCCTCGAAACCAAGCAGCGCGAGCTCACCGCCCTGCTCGACAGCATGCAGGAAGCCGTCATCGCCGTTGACGCCGCCAGCCGCATAAGCTGGTCCAATTCCGTCATGCAGCGCATCGCCCCCGGCGCCACCCGCCCCGGACAGGCCCTCGTCCACGCCGTGCGCGATCCCGAAGTGCTCGCCTGCGTCGAGACTGCACTCAACGACCGCGAGCCGCGCAGCGGAAGAGCCACCTCCGTCGCGCCCACGCGCGTCTTCGAAGTCAATGCCGCTCCCACCCCTGACGGCGGAGCCGTCGCCGTCCTCCACGACGTCACCGAGATCGAGCGCGCCGAGAAAACCCGCCGCGACTTCATCGCCAACGTCTCCCACGAACTGCGCACCCCGCTCACCTCCATCTCCGGCTACGTCGAAACCCTCCTCGAGGACACCCTCGAAATCCCCGCCAACGCCCGCGAATTCCTCGCCACCATCCTCAAAAACGCCCACCGCATGACCCGCCTGACAGAAGACCTCCTTGCCCTCGCCAGCGTCGAATCCGGCGACTACAAGGTCAAACTGCGCCCCGTCTCCGCTTCGACCCTCGTCCAGGACGCCATCGAATCCCTCACCGGCATGGTCCTGGACTCCGACGTCACCCTCGAGTCCGCAGGCGCAACCGACGCCCGGGTCCTCGCCGACGAAGACGCCCTCACCCAGGTCTTCGGCAACCTCATCGAAAACGCCATGAAGTACGGCAAAGGAGGCAAGCGCGTTCTCGTTGGCGCCCGTGAGCTTGACGGTTGCGTCGAGTTTTCCGTGCAGGATTTCGGGCCCGGCATCGGCTCTGAACATCTCAACCGCATCTTCGAGCGCTTCTACCGGGTCGACAAAGCCCGCTCCCGCGAGTCCGGAGGCACCGGCCTAGGCCTTGCCATCGCCAAGCACATCGTCCTCGCCCACGGGGGCGCGATCCGGGTAGAAAGCGAGCTCGGATCGGGCGCAACCTTTCTCTTCACCCTCCCCCTCGTGTCCTCCGTTACCCCCGTCTCCGAAAACGCCTGATTCCCCATAAGTTATTCATAGCAGGCAATTTATTTTGCAACTTGTGGATTCCATTTCTTGCCCTTTTTACCGTCCCGTAAACCCCCTGTAACAATTCCCGCCGACAATGCCCCCAGACACAACGAGGGAGAAAGTCTGTGAGAAAGAGCATGTTTTTGGCTGCCGCGCTCGTCGCGTGTGCAGCGTCCCAGGGGCTGGCGCAAAAGTTGAACGCTGCAGGAGCCACCTTCCCGTATCCCATTTACTCCAAGTGGTTCAGCGAATTCAGCTCGCAGCATCCCGGGATTGAAATTAACTATCAGTCCATCGGTTCGGGCGGCGGCATTCGCCAGGTAACCGCGGGCACGGTTGATTTCGGAGCCAGCGATGGCCCCATGAGCGACCAGCAGCTCGCTGAGTCCAAGGTCAAGATCATCCACATTCCCACCGTCCTCGGCGCGGTCGTTCCAATCTATAACCTGCCCGGCGTCAACACCGAGCTCAAGTTCGCGCCCGATGTCCTCGCCGACATCTATCTCGGCAAGATCACCAACTGGAACGACGCCCGCATCGCTAAGGACAATCCCGGCGTCAAGCTGCCTGACTCCCGCATCAACGTCGTCCACCGCTCCGACGGCAGCGGAACCACTTACATCTTCACCGACTATCTTTCCAAGGTCAGCTCCGACTGGAAGAACAGCGTCGGCAAGAGCACCGCTGTGCCCTGGCCCATCGGCATCGGCGCCAAGGGCAACGAGGGAGTTGCAGGCATGGTTCGCCAGCTTCCCGGCACCATTGGCTACGTTGAGCTCATTTATGCTCTCCAGAACAAGATTCCGTTCGGGTACATAAGGAATGCCGCCGGTAACTGGGTCAAGGGCAGCATCGAGGGAGTCACCGAAGCCGCCGCCAGCGTAAAGGATATGCCCGCCGACTATCGCGTCTCGATCACCAACGCGCCCGGTAAGAATGCATATCCGATTTCCAGCTTCACCTGGCTGCTGATCCCTGCCCAGCCGCAGGACGCCGCCAAGGCCAAGGTCATCAAGGAATTTCTCAACTGGATGCTCGACAAAGGAGAATCCGAGACCAGCGCCCTCTATTACGCGCCGCTGCCGCAGTCCGTTTCGCAGAAAGTCCGCGCCACGGTTGCCCAGCTGAAATAGCGACTACTTGGGTGCCCCAGGTCAGGATTTTCGGACTTGGGGCAATTTCCCAACGATCGATGGGCCTGAGTTGGAAATAAAGCTCCGGCCCATAATCTTTTTCCACAGCCCGCCACGCATTTCCCCGGCGGAACGCGGTTGAAACCAGATTTTGGCTGTCCTTACGCCTTATTTTTCAATACGTTTAACGGTCCTTTTATTTTTGGCGTTTAGGGTAGATACTGGTGAACCTTAAAACTCAGGACGTTCGTGTGCCCGGACCTTTTGAAACGCCCTCTCCGGTAACTGAGAAGCCAGATGGGCCACGGCCCGGCAACGAGCCTTCTGCGGTTCGGAAATTTCTCCAGTCGCGAGGCAACCCCGCCTTCGTTGATCGGAGTTTCCGCTGGCTGATGGTGCTGTGCGCTCTCAGCATCTTCGCCATCGTCGCGCTCATCTTCAGCGAACTGGTTCTCCGCTCTCAGCTCACCATCGCCAAATTCGGCATCAAGTTCTTCTTCGGAAGCGCATGGGACCCTGTTAACGGCAACTACGGCGCGCTGCCCTTCGTTTACGGAACACTCGCTTCCTCGTTCATTTCTCTTGTCATCGCCGTCCCGCTCGCCGTCGGTGTCGCCATCTTTATTACTGAGATGTGCCCCAAGATGCTGCGCGGCATTCTCGCCTTCGTCACCGAGCTGCTGGCCGCGATTCCCAGCATTGTCTACGGCGTATGGGCCTTTTTCGTGCTCGTCCCCATCCTGCGTGAGCAAGTCAATCCCATCCTGATCAAGCTTCTCGGATGGACTGGCCTCTTCACGGAGCCTAACTTCGGCATCGGTATGTTTGCAGCCGGCGTCATCCTCGCCATCATGATCCTGCCCATCATCTCCTCGCTCACCCGCGAGGTGATGTCCGCCGTCCCTCATTCCCAGCGCGAAGCCGTGCTTGCTCTCGGCGCCACACGCTGGGAAATGATCCGCATGGGTGTGCTGCGCAATGCGCGCATCGGCATCGTGGGCTCCATCATCCTCGGCCTGGGTCGCGCCCTCGGCGAAACCATGGCCGTCACCATGGTCATCGGAAACAGCCCGCAGATCTTGAAGAACCTGCTGGCCCCCGCTCACAGCATGGCCAGCGTCATCGCCACCGAGTTCAGCGAGGCCTCTGACGACACCTACCGGAGCGCCCTGATCGAGATCGGCCTCGCGCTGTTTCTGGTTACCATCGTCGTCAACGCGCTCGCGCGGGTGCTCGTCTGGGCAGTCACCCGCGGCGCTCCAGCAAGGTCGGCATAGGAACAGTATGGCTACTCAGTACAAGACAAGCGCCTGGAACCGGCACACTCGCACCATAGCCGATCATCTCGCCTCTGGCCTGGCAGTCCTGAGCACTATCCTGGTGATCACGCCCCTGGTCGTCATCTTCGGTTACCTGTTGTACAAGGGCGCAAGTTCTCTCAATCTCGCCTTCTTCACCAATGTTCCCAAGCCCGTCGGTGAAACCGGCGGCGGAATGGCCAACGCCATCATCGGCTCCGCCGTTCTGCTGGGTATCGGCAGCGCCATCGGCGTTCCCATCGGCATCGCAGCCGGCATCTTCCTCGCCGAGTTTGGACAGGGCGGCAAGCTTGCCAACATGGTGCGCTTTACCGCCGACGTGCTCAACGGCGTTCCCTCCATCGTCGTGGGCATCGCCGTCTATTCACTCATCGTCCTGCCCCAGAAACATTTCTCCGCATTCGCCGGAGGCGTCGCTCTCGGCATCATGATGATTCCCACCATCACCCGCACCACCGAGGAGATGCTCCTCATGGTGCCCCACTCCATCCGCGAAGCGGCCCTCGGGCTCGGCGTGCCCAATTGGCGTTCGGTGCTCTCCGTCAGCCTGCGCACCGCATCGCCCGGCGTCATCACCGGCTGCATGCTCGCCTTCGCCCGCGTCGCCGGAGAGACCGCGCCTCTGCTCTTCACCGCCTTCGGCAATCAGTTCTGGAGCGTCAACATCGGCCAGCCCATCGCCGCCCTCCCGCTGCAGATCTATGTCTATGCCAACTCTCCCTACGACGAGTGGCATCGCCTCGCATGGGCCGGCGCGCTGGTCCTCATCTCCCTCATCGTCATATCGGTTTCTCTGGTGCGCTATGTAACCTCGCGCGGCGTCTTGAAAGGGGCGAATTAAGTGGGCGTCGGGATTAAGGTAGAGAATCTCAATGCATGGTATGGCACCAACCATGCCTTGCTCGACATCAACCTGCACATCCCCGCCCAGGAGGCCACCGCGCTCATTGGTCCATCCGGCTGCGGCAAGTCCACGTTCGTTCGCTGCCTCAATCGCATGCACGAGACCAACCCCATCGCCAAGGTCACCGGCAAGGTGCAGATCGGCGAGATCGACATCTACAGCGACGTCTCGCCCGTCGAGGTTCGCCGCCGCATCGGCATGGTCTTCCAGCGGCCCAACCCGTTTCCGACCATGTCCATCTACGACAACGTCGCTTCGGGCCTGCGCCTCAACGGCTTCGGCAACCGCCGCGTTCTCGATGAAGTCGTGGAACGCTCGCTCAGGAGCGCCGCCCTCTGGGACGAAGTAAAGTCCGACCTGAAGAAAAAATCCGGAGCCAGCCTTTCCGGAGGCCAGCAGCAGCGTCTCTGCATCGCGCGTGCCCTCGCCGTCGATCCCGAAGTCCTGCTCATGGACGAGCCCGCGTCAGCCCTCGACCCCGTCTCCACCGCCAAGATCGAAGACCTCATCTTTCAGCTCAAATCGCAGTACACCATCGTCATCGTCACCCACAACATGCAGCAGGCGGCGCGCGTTGCCGAGCGGACCGGTTTCTTTTTGAACGGAAAACTTGTCGAATTTGATTCGACGCACAAGATATTCACAAACCCGGGCGACAAAAGAACGGAAGATTACATCACCGGGAGGTTCGGGTGAGGCACATTTCTCCGATCAGCTTTCTGGTCTCAAAGACCGGGGTCCCAGCGAACCCGGGTTTGGTTCGTTGGGGTGGAAGAGGACCGAAGATTACATCACCGGAAGGTTCGGATGAGTAGCACTTCTTCTATCGGCCAGCCAGGGTGGTAGAGGATCGCAGGATTACATAACAGGCGGGGTTTGGATGACGAGAATTCGGTTCCAGCGCAGTTTGGACGACCTGAAAGAAAAGCTCCTGGTAATGGCCGGGATGGCCGAACAGTCCATTCAGCGCGCCATCGAAGCTTACCGTACCCGCGATCTCTCCATCTGCGACCTCGTCGATCGCGGCGAGCTGGCCATCAACCGCTTCGAGCGCGAAATCGATCAGATGGCCCTCGATCTCCTCGCCATGGAACAGCCCATGGCCATCGATCTCCGCTTCATCCTAGCCGTTATCAAGATCAACGCCGATCTCGAGCGCGTCGGAGACTCCGCCACCAGCGTCAGCGACCGCGTCCGCGAACTCGAAGCCTTTCCCGTGGCCGATCTCCCCGTCGACACACCCAGGATGGCCTCGCTCGCCGCCTCCATGGTCCGCAAATCACTCCAGTCCTTCATCGAGGCTGACGCCGACCTCGCCGAAACCGTCCTCTCCATGGACGACGCCGTCGACAAGCTCAACGAAACCGCCTACTTCACACTCCTCAACGTAATGAAGACGGAGCCGCACCTCGCCCCCCAGGCCCTGGCCGCGCTCATGATCTCACGCTCTCTCGAACGTGTCGCCGACCACGCCACCAACATCGCCGAAGACGTCATCTTCTGGGTCCGCGGCGCCGACGTCCGCCACCACATGCACGTCGACGAATCCAAACCCGCCTGAATCCGACAACCCGCAAGATTAGAATTGTCATCCCGAGCGAAGCCGAAGGACCTGCTTTTCCCAATCAGCGTCTGCCCTGAACCTGCTGATCTTCAGCCATGGCAAGTAGCCCTATTGGCTATTGGCTATTGGCTAATGGCTGTTGGCTATTGGCTGCCCTCTCACCACCAATCCAGCCGTCCGATCCGCGGATAATACAACCCCAACCGCATAGGCATCTCTGAACCTTCAAGCTCTTTCAACGCCTCCGCATACCGCGCAAGCTGCGGCGAATAATACTCTCGCTGCTGCACAAGAAACTCCTCGACTGCCTCGCCCGCTGGAGCGCTCATCTTGTAATCGATAATCCACAGACACTCCAGTCCCGGCTCCATCGGAGCAGCCCCGCCGCGAAACACGCGATCCGCCCGCAGCGTCACCATCTCCCCGCCAACCCATCCCGACCACGAAGTCTCCGACTGCGCCCCCACGCGCGCCTCCAGAATCCACCGGCCGACGGCATCCCGCCTGCAGTTCTCAACCGCCGTCATCACTTCCTGTAAAGCCTCATCCAGCGCTCTGCCTGAAAACGCGGCCGCCCGCAGCATTCCCCGTGCCCTCTGCTCAATCGCCGTCGCACCGACTCCGCGGCTGATCTGATCCAGCAGCGCATGCACCGCATTCCCAACCACCCGCGCCCGCCGCGATCCCTCCGGCCGAACCAACTCCGGCGCATCGCTCTCCGCCGGAAATGTGCTCGATACAGTTACATTCTTCCCGCGCGGTTTGATCTCCGCCAGCGCCGCCAGCCGCTTCACCTTCAACGGAGGCTTGCTCTCCGCCCCCGCCGCCATATCGAACACGTCGAACAGGCTCGCCTGGTGCGTCATCTCCAGAGGAAAATCCACCACCGTTGCTGTCACCCGATCCTTCGCCGCCCGCGCCGCTGCCGCCTCGATGAACTTCTCTTCAAACGCCGGCCAACCCACCTCCAGCAGGCTCTTCGCGTCGCCACCCTTCAGCCCCGACTGAATCACCGTCGCCGTCCCCAGCAGATGCAGCTCTCTCCGCGCCCGCGTGCACGCTACATACAGCAGTCGCTTGACCTCTTCATCCTGCCGCGCGGTGCGCAGCTTCTGCACCCAGCCGTACGTAGGATGCTTCTCCCCACCCCTGGCCCCAATCGGCGCCACCAGCATCTCGCTCTGGCCGCCCTCCGTTGTCCGCTCCAGCGATGTAATCAGCGCTGGCTCATCCGCCTTCGACCTCCGATCCATCCCCGGCACAATCACCACATCAAAGCCCAGCCCCTTCGCCTTGTGGATCGTCATCAGCTGCACGCCCGCGCGCTCGCTCACCGTGGGATCGGGCTGCGCGAAAAGCCACTCCAGCTCCGCGTCAAAATCCCCCGTCATGCACGCCATGCCATCCGGAGCGACATCGTCCAGCATGGAAAAATACGTCTGCGCATTCTCGTATGCCGCCGCATCCACGCACAGTG
>CAVRNK010000013.1:0-90745 GCA_963721995.1 uncultured Acidobacteriaceae bacterium
CAGCATCCCCACATCCACTACATCGTTCCCGCCGGCGGCCTCGCTCTCGATGGCGCCAGATGGATCGATTCCTCGCCACGCTTCTTTTTGCCCGTCATAGCACTCAGCGAAGTCTTCCGCGACAAGTTCTGCGAACAACTCCGTGAACTGTTCCAACAGGACAGACTCCAGTTCCATAACTCACTGAAGCATCTTGCCTCACCTGGCGCCTTCAGCCACTTCCTCTGGGAACTCGGCGAGATGGACTGGGTCGTATACGCCAAGCCACCCTTCGGCGGTGCCGAACATGTTCTCAACTATCTGGCTCGCTACACCCATCGCGTTGCCATCTCCAACCATCGGCTCGTGGCCCTCCAGAGAACGATCGCGTCTCCTTCCGCTGGCGAGACTATGCTCATGGCGGCGGAAAAGAAGATCATGACCGTTTCAGCAGATGAGTTCCTGCGCAGATTTCTCTTCACGTTCTGCCCAAAGGCCTGGTTCGCATCCGCCACTTCGGCCTGTTCGCCAACCGTAGACGGAGTGCTGCGCTCCAACGCTGCCGCGAGTTGCTCGGCACAGTTGCATGTGCAGATCGCACCGAAACAGCGAACCTGCCGCGTTGTCCTGCATGCTCAGCAACCATGCTGGTCATCGAACGGTTCACCAGCGCGCAACTTTACTTCCGACCGGATCGAAGCCTTGCTACCCCACAGAGGTGCAACGTTGACAGCTCATAAGACATCCATGGCCCACGACGTCTCTAACCCTGTCGCCCGACGGCATGCTGGCACATGCAAGGCGGTCCTCTGCCAGCAAGCTGCCCAAGCTCCTTCCATACGGCTGTTGACTACGCACGGAAGAAGACAATTCCGCTTATCTAGGCCGCTCCCACTGCTCCATCGAGCGAACTTTGACCCCGTAGTGCCCCCAATCAACATCTCGGCGCTATTGAAAATACATAGCTAGATCACCGCATCCCCCGCAAACGCCTGCGGCTCAGTTCAAACGTCTCTATCGAAACTGCCCCGGAACAAATAAACGAGCTCAATCCAGCCTCGTCGTCGGGGCAGTCCCGATAGAGATCTAACGTTTCTCAGGACTTATCCGTCGTGAACAACACGAAACCGAGTTGGATGAGCGCATTGGCCTGTTAGCGTCAGTTGACTATTGGCTTACAGCTGATGCCTCGTGATAAGGCGCGTTTCCATGCTCCGTAACGATCACGGAATTTTAATGAGCAGACCACCGCTCATACCGATGGATTGCTGGTGGCCTCTTGCAAAGCTGTAGTCGTAAGCCGGTTCAAGGAACCAGCCGAAGCGGTGTTTGCCGGTTGGCCAGAACATGAAGTCTCCCGCCAACTCACCAGCTATGGAGTTGACCGTTTTCCCATTCTGCTTGATATAAATCCATTCGGGACCGATGCCCAGCATGAACTCTGCCTTCCGCGATACCGTCCATGGTTTCTTGAGGAGCAGGTCCGTGTCCATTCCGTAGAATCATGGGTGTAGAAGGGCGACACGCCTGCCTCGAGCTCCAGCCAGTCCTTGATAGGCGTAATCTCCGCTGCAAGATTTGGCGCGAACGTCGCTACGCCTCGAACGCAGGTCGGAACACGAGGAGAAAGATGAAGGAGTGCGGCGGACGGAGGCATCAGGATCAGTGACCGGATGGGGGAGCGCCAAAACGTTGAGGAGGATTTATGGCGAACAAGATACTCACTCTAGCAACCGAATTCAGGAATTTGCGGTCCAAATGGCAGACACTCTCCATTTATGAGAGATTCGAGCAGTCAGTTGTCGGGGTGCTCACGCTGGTTATTGCCGTGATTATCGCCCTGGCCACTTGGCAGTTGCTCCTTCACACTCTCAAGCTGATGGAGAGTCATGTGGTCAATCCCGCCGATCCCCAGGTTTTTCAGGCCCTCTTCGGAATGGTGCTCACCGTTCTCATCGCACTTGAATTCAAGCACACGCTGTTGGTAGTCAGGCATCATCGCCGTGCCATCGTTCAGGTGCGGGCCGTTGTCTTGATTGCACTGTTAGCCCTGGTTCGCAGATTTATCATTCTTGATCTTTATCAGACTGCGCCGAGCATAATAGCGGCACTCGCTGGTGCGGTCCTGGCTCTCGGAATCGTATTTTCGCTGGTTGGCCATGACGAGCAGCAGCAGGAAGACGAGGTCTCCGAGTAATTGCGACACTTAACTTCCCCACAAAACGGCTTCTCGTCAGAAATCGGCCCACGCACGTTTTAATTTCACGTACGGCACTTGTTCCCTGCCTTACCCTATCTCGAATTGTGCAGAGAACTCTGCCGAAGATGGATAGAGTTCATAGGTGGTCTACGTTGCTCGACTCGGAGAGGCGTATACAAAGCCGGAATTCTGTGGTTGAGCTGTGGCTGGCGCTCAGTGTCCCCAAATAGCTGGGTTGCAATAAATCGCTTACAACACCAAAACATAGAATCCGATCATGTCAATTTTCAGCTACTAGGTTTTGCAATGACTTACGAACCCGCGGGGACTGCCTGAATACGCGGAAATCGCGCATGACGGCGGAATTTGTGGGTTGGTTGTGGATTGCCTCCCTTGCTTCCACAGTTCTGCGCGCTGGAGATCCGGATCAAGGGGGCAGGGTCAAGGCGAGGCAGCGGTAAATATGAGCGTAACGTCCTCATGTTTCGACCTTGGGATGAACCGTGGATAGCACAATAAATTACCGATTAAATAATACTTATGCGCAATACCAAAATATGAGCGCCTCGCGCTCATATTTTTTGCAACTTTTCCCAAGGTTCGGCGTCAGAAGCGAGTGGATAGACCGAGATGAAAGGACTCGGAGAATCCAAAGACAGTCGCTCGCAAAGCGGGTGTCACAAAACGACTTTCTGTGGAGGAAACGATGCTCTGTTTACGTCGCTTTTCTACTCAATCGTCTCAATGGCGCCATCTTGCCGACCGTCATGGCGGTCGGTCCCTTTTCACCCGGCTGCTGGTTCTGGGTCTCACGGCGGTTTTAGTTGCCCAAACGGGGAACCTGGCGGCACAGCCAGTTCCTCTGACTCCGCCGCAGCTGGACCAGCTCGTCCAGCGGATTGCGCTTTATCCTGATCCGCTGTTGGCACAGATTCTAACGGCTTCGACCTATTGGGATCAGATTCCCGATGCTGCATCCTGGGCCGATCAGCACAGCTACATCAAGGGCGATGCGCTGGCATCGGCCATCCAGGCTGACCATCTGCAATGGGATCCCAGCGTGCTGGGACTGCTGCCGTTCCCTTCGGTGCTGGACATGATGGCAAAGGATCAGGCATGGACCGAACAGCTCGGCAATGCCGTTCTGAACCAGCGACCGGAAGTGATGGACGCGGTGCAGCGGATGCGCCGGCTAGCCAGACAGTATGGCTATCTAGCGCCGAATGGGTACGTGAATGTTGTCGATTCGGGCGGTTATATTGAGGTGCTACCTCTGAATCCGGCAGTGATTTACGTGCCCTGGTATGACCCGTACGTAGTCTTTGCTCCCCCGCGACCCGGCGTCGTCGTGACGACTGCAATTCGCTTCGGCCCCGCCATCACGATTGGAGCAACCTTCGGGACGTGGGGCTGGTGGATTGGTTCGGGATTCGTGTGGCCGGCCCACACGATTCTCATCGACCACAGTCCGTGGGTCCGGGTGTGGGGGAACCGGATCGGCTATGTGCATCCCTATGCCCATCCGTGGGTGCGTCCGGTTGCACCTCGCGTGGAGGTGCATCACCCGGGACGGTAACCATAAGGCAGCCTGCACGATCATCATTCGTGCAGGCAAGCCCTTCAGAGACGAACCTGACTAACGAGAAGAGAGAGGAGGATGTCACTATGAGTGTACTGAGAAAATTTTTCTTGATAGCTGCACTGCTGGCTGCCTTCGCTTCGCTTCCTGCGGCGGCTCAGAAGGTGGAGACCGATTACGATCATTCGGTAAACTTCTCGCAGTTCCACACCTATTCCTGGGGTCATGTCCATTCCTCGGATCCTTTCGCCGAAGCGCGGATCCGTGAGGATGTCGACCGCGTCCTTCAGGCGCGCGGGTGACAGAAGGTACCCATGGGAGGAGATGTAACACTGACGGCAGTCGCCGTGCGCAGAAGTCGTGCCGAATACGACACGTTCTACGAAGGTCTCGGACCCGGCTGGCGTTGGCGCGGTTGGGGCGGCATATCCACGACCACCGTTGAAACCGTTCCGGTGCGCACGCTGGTGATTGATGTCTACCAGACGGGTTCGCACCATCTGGTCTGGCGCGGCATAGCGCACGACACCTTAAGCGATAATTCGGAAAAGAATGCGAAGAAGCTTGCAAAAGCGATCGACAAGATGCTTGGCAAATTCCCCAGACAGATGGCGTAATTGCGCGTTGGAACGGCCGGCAGCCGACTGCTTCCGGGGGTCGCGGGAACCTGTCCCGCCGCCACGGGTTGCACCGCAGCCGGCCAACGCGCATTCCGAAACTGCATTGCGGGTGGGTGAGTCGTCGGCGCATCATCGCCAACTCACTCATCGAGAAATGATTGGTACCCCTGAAGTCGGCAAGGCTCCAGTAATTCGGAAAATGGCATATCGCGGAACGCCGGGGGCGTTTTAGAGGAGTAATCCCGTCAATGTGTGCAACAGAATCGGAGTCAGCCAATTGGGGAGTGGACGAGGTATAGGACCCGACAGCCCCATCCTCATCGGTATTGCCGGGCTCGAAATTCCAGGTCGCATTGGAGCTCATGGCCGCAGCCTCTACATTCCGAGCTTTACAATCTTTAACACCCCATCCCCTGCATCCCTGGCTTCGAGACAGACCCTTCATGCGCGACTTTCTGTCGGATCTCCGCTATGCCCTCCGCATGCTGTTCGCCAATCCAGCATTTTCCCTGACTGCAATGGCCGCCCTTGCGCTCGGCATCGGAGCCAACACCGCCATCTTCACTGTCGTCGACAACGTCCTGCTGAAGCCGCTCCCTTACCCCGAACCGGACCGCATGGTCCAGTTCATGAGAACCTTGCCCGACGACACCGGTTTCAGCAGCTCGCCGGTCAACTTCAACAGCTGGCGCGCCCAGACTTCCGTCTTTGAGGACGTGTCTGCCTACGACATCGGCAGTCCAGGCTTCAATCTCACCGGCGCCGAGCCCGAGCAGGTGCAGGGCATCCACGTCTCTGAATCGTACTTCCGCCTCTTCGGCGCGCCCGTCATCCTCGGCCGTACTTTCACTTCCCAGGAAGATTCCCCCAACGGCGGACACGTCGTCGTCATCAGCTACGGATTTTGGCAGCGCAGATTCGGCGGCAACCCGCACATTGTTGGCACGACAATCTCCCTCAGCAACGAGTCCTATACCATCGTCGGCGTCATCGGGAGAACCTTCGCTACCGTTCCTGACTCCGACCTCTGGGTTCCATTCCAGATCGATCCCAACAGCAGCAACCACGGCCACTACTTTTATGTCGCCGGCCGCCTCAAGCCCGGCATCACTCTCGCCCAAGCCAACTCCCAGCTCAAGATTGCCGCGGAACAGTACCGCCGCCTCTACCCCGATGACCTCGGCCCCAAAGACAGCTTCGGCGCCCTGCTTCTCCGCGACTTCATCGTAGCCGGAGCCCGCACTTCACTCCTCGTCCTCCTCGGAGCCGTCGGCCTGGTACTCCTCATCGTCTGCGCGAACGTTGCCAATCTCCTCCTCGTCCGCGCCACCAGCCGAAAACGTGAGTTCGCCATCCGCGCCGCCATGGGCGCCGGCCGGCTTCGCATCATCCGCCAGCTCCTCACCGAAAGCATCACCCTCGGCCTTGCCGGCGGCATACTCGGACTCATCCTCGGCTGCATCGGCGTCCGCGCCCTCCTGGCCGTAAGTCCCCATGATCTGCCCCGCATCGGCGAGCACGGCGCCGGCATCGCCATGGATTGGCGCGTCCTAACCTTTACCCTCGGCATCTCCATTCTCACCAGCATCCTCTTCGGCCTGTTTCCCGCCATCGGCGTCTCACACATCGACCTGAACTCCACCTTGAAGGAAAGCAGCAACCGCTCGGGTACCGGCCTCCGACACAACAAAGCTCGCTCTCTGCTCGTCATCAGCGAAGTCTCCCTAGCCCTTGTGCTTCTCATCGGAGCGGCACTTCTCATTCGCACTTTCCTCGCCCTGCGCGCAGTAAATCCCGGCTTCGACCCTCACCCTGTCCTCACCCTTAAGATGGCCCTCACCAGCGAGCAATATAGGAAGGCTGCCGGAATGGCGCAGCTCTCTCGCGATGGCCGCGAGCGCCTTGATGCCATCCCGAGTGTCGAAGTCTCCGCGTTCACCTGCTGTCTGCCCCTCGAAGACCCCTATGATATGCCCTTCAACATCATTGGACGTCCGCCCGAGGGCAAATCCCCCTATAACGGCGAAGCCGATTGGTTGAGCGCCTCTCCCGGCTATTTCTCCGTTTTTCACATCCCGATTCTGCGCGGCCGCGACTTCACCGATCAGGACACGGGCTCCGCACCCCTCGTCGTCCTCATCAACGAGACCTTCGCAAAACAGAACTGGCCCAAAGGCGACCCCGTCGGTCAGCAGGTCCTTATTGGTAAAGGTCTCGGCCCGCAGTTCGCGGAAGGTTCTCGCCAAATCATCGGCGTCGTCGGCGATTTCCACGACGACGGCCTCAACCGCGAGCCCCAACCCCTCCTGATCATCCCCGTCTCACAGGTCACCGACGGCATGACCACCCTCGTCAACGGCATCGGCCCCATGATCTGGGTCGTCCGCGCTCACGGTGACCCGCATCTTTCCATTACCGCCATCACCGAGCAGCTCCGCCAGGCCAGCGGCGGCTTCCCAGTTGCCCGCGTGCGTTCCATGACCGAGGTCGTCAGCGAGTCCACCGCCAGCCAAGACTTCAACATGCTGCTCCTCTGCATCTTTGGAGCCGCGGCTCCCATCCTCGCCGCAATTGGGATCTACGGCCTTATGGCTTACTCCGTCCAGCAGCGCACCCAGGAAATCGGTGTCCGAATGGCCCTCGGAGCCGATCGGTCACACATCCGGGTTCTTATGGTCGGGCACGGCATGCGACTGGCGCTCGTCGGCATCGTCATCGGCATCGGGGCAGCCTTTGGCCTCACACGATTAATTGCAGGCTTTCTCGACGGTGTCAAAACGTGGGACCCTCTGACCTTCGCCACAGTTCCCGTCGTGCTCTGCCTGGTCGCTCTATTCGCCGTCTGGATGCCGGCCAACCGTGCCTCTCGCCTGGAACCCCAGCAAGCCCTTCATATCGAGTGAGATTCCCCCATGCTCCCGCGTTGAGCATCCGGTGGCGAGGCAGCCTCAGTAAGAGGCGAGACGGAATCGCTACTTCGGCGTTCGCAGAATCGTGATAGGCCTACGATTCAGTTCACCCGCAGCGCCGGTTATGTATCGGAAAGTCGCTAGCCTTCATCGGAAGCGCCTCGAGAAATAAGCCCCGGGGGAGGCTCGACGATGATTCGAGGCGGTTTCGATAAGGGGACTTGAAGGAAGGCGCAGGCGTTTTAAGCGGACGCGGTGATCTGCCTGGGATCTATGGATATTGAATAAGGCTCGAAGTCGCTAGCCTTCATCGGAAGCGCCTCGAGAAATAAGCCCCGGGGGAGGCTCGACGATGATTCGAGGCGGTTTCGATAAGGGGACTTGAAGGAAGGCGCAGGCGTTTTAAGCGGACGCGGTGATCTGCCTGGGATCTATGGATATTGAATAAGGCTCGGGGACCGGTTGCAGTGTTCTGTGGTGCAAGAATCGGTAGCGATGTTGATGAAAGCTGGTGTGTCCATAGATGAGTTGTCGCTGGTCGAGGGCTTGCTTTGGATATAGAAGGGCGATGGCCTGAGCGCAGGGGATGGGTTGGAGACACGAATGGGTCGGCGCGCCGGGAGCAAGTCGAGGGTCCGGCTTTGCGTGGAGCATCATGACGAATCGATATGTGTTGATAGGGATAGCTCGGCGGCTGTCAGACTCCGCGCCACACCCATGGGACCGCCGCATCGGGGACAGTGCCAGAGCGGAGCGTTAGCGGCTGGAGTTTTAGGTGGCGGAAGCGGATCGCGGCCATCGCGCGCCAGCAGCCTTCGGGCCAGCAGGAGGCTGCGGCTTCGAAAGCGGTTGGAGAGCAGTCCGAAGTGGCGGATGCGCACGAAGCCCTTTGGCAGCACGTGGAGGAAGAAGCGGCGCAGGAACTCGGTGGCATCGAGAGTCATGATGCGCTGCTTGCCGCCATGGGCATAGTCCTTCCAGCGAAAGCTGACGCGCTCTCCGTCGAAGGCCAGCAGGCGGTGATTGGAAATGGCCATGCGATGGGTATAGCGGCCCAGGTAGCGGAGCACATGTGCGGGTCCGCCGAAGGGCGGCTTGGCATACACGATCCACCTCTTGCGCTGCAATCGCTCCATCAGTTCGGTAAACAGTTCCCGCTCCTGAAACGCAGCAGCGGGGCCACTGCAGTCGAGCGATCCGTTGCTGTAGAGGTGCTTCAGTGCGAAGAGGAACTTGTCGCGAAAGACGCGGCGGAGCACGGGGATGGGCAGCAGGAAGCGCGGATGGGTATGGATCCAGCGCTGGTGGTCGGGGGAGAATCCTCCGGCGGGGACGACACAGTGGACATGCGGGTGGAGCAGGAGGTTCGAACCCCAGCTGTGCAGGATGGAGAGGAAGCCGATCTCGGCGCCGAGGCGTTTTGGATCGGCTGCGACCTCCAATAAGGTCTGGGAACTGGCCGCGAACAGCAGGTCGTAAAAGAGGGCCGGGCTGTTGCGTGCTAGCGGGTTGAGTTCGTGAGGCACGGTGAACACGACGTGGAAGTAGCCGGTCTCGAGCAATTCCTGTTGCCGTGCCTCGAGCCATCGTTCGCGAGCCTGCGCCTGGCACTTCGGGCAACTGCGATTTCGACAGGAGTTATAAGAGATACCCTGTTCATGACCGCACTTGAGGCAGACATCGATGTGTCCGCCGAGGGCGGCAGTGCGGCACCGCAGAATGGCCCGGAATGCCTTCAGCTGCTGATAGCTGAAGCTGGACTGATAGTGTTCCAGGAACGGGTGGCCCTGCGCACGGAGGATGTCGGCCACCTCCATGGCGGGCCTGCTCATGGGTTCTCGGGACGCCGGAAGGCGCGGCGGCTGGTCACATCAGAGTAGTTGCGGCGCTGGAGTGCCTCCAGCATGATCCTGCGTAAATGGGTCACAAGAATCTCCTTGTGACCCACACCTTTATACCGGCAGAAAGACTACTCGGAGGCCCACGCCGCAGCGTCCGCGGCGCCTGCGGCTTCGTTCAAGTCGGCATCTCGGACAAGTGCCTTTCAACAGTTGAGAAAAAGCCCAAGCCCTCAGAGGCTCAGAGGCGTCACCCGGGATGAGTTGCGCGTTCCATCGCAGTGCAGTCGGGACCTAATTCGCAAGGGCACCCACAATGGGGCACCCATTGGATTTGGATTGAAAACTTAGTACAGGAATGAGCAGCTATTTCTCGGTTGAAGCGCCGCCGTTGAGAATTGTAAGTTGTTGATCCTAAATTCAGTTACGTTTTCGGGACCAGGGGGTCGGAGGTTCGAATCCTCTCTCCCCGACCATCTTCAGAATCAATTACTTACAAGCATTCTCTCGGTGCGAGGAAGTATGGCACAAGGGGTCAAAGTCGGCAAGTATTTTCGACCGCTTGTCGTTAGCACATGATATGTCCAGTGAAGTTAGCAGGTGAAATGTCCGCTTAGCGGGCGGCGAGGATATGTCCATGCGAGAGAGCGTGGGTACGTATCCGAGGGCCGCAGTGGAGCGGGCGATGAAGGTGCAGGAAGTAATCTTGCGAGCGATGGGGAAGAAGATCAACTGGTGGCAGGCGGCGGAGATCATCGGCATCAGCGAGCGACAGATGCGGCGTTGGCGAGAGCGCTATGAAGAACACGGCTACGACGGACTGATCGACCGGCGGCGCGGCCGGCCAAGCCAAAAGCGTGTGCCACTGGCGCAGGCCGAGCAGGTGCTGGGGCTTTACCGGGAGAAGTACTTTGACCTGAACGTGCGCCATTTTCACGAGAAGCTCGGCGCCGAGCACGGGATCCATCTGAGCTATACCTGGGTAAAGTTGGCCTTGCAGGGAGCGGGATTGGTGGCCAAGGCCCGCAAGCGCGGCATACACCGCAAGCGGCGCGAACGGCGCCCGCTGCCGGGCATGTTGCTGCACATCGACGGCAGCCGCCACCAGTGGTTTCAGGATGAGCGCTGGTATGACCTGATCGTGATTCTGGACGACGCTACCAGTGAAATCTATTACGCCCAGTTGGTGGAAGAAGAATCGACGATTACGGTGATGGCCGCGCTGCGAGAAGTCATCGAGCGCAAGGGGCTGTTCTGCGCCTTGTACTCGGATCGAGGCAGTCATTTCTGGCTGACACCGAAGGCTGGCGGCAAGGTGGACCCGCATCGTTTGACCCAGGTGGGCCGTGCGCTGCGCGATCTGGGCGTGCAGATGATTCCGGCTTACTCGCCTCAGGCGCGGGGCCGCTCGGAACGCAACTTCGGGACCTGGCAGGGACGGCTGCCGCAGGAGCTCCGGTTGCACGGGATCAGCACCCTTGCGGAAGCCAACCGCTTTCTGCGCGAGCACTACGTGGACGAGTTCAACCGCCGCTTCCAGGTGCCTGCGGCGCAGCGCGGCACCGCCTTCACCGCCTGCCCGCGCCGCGACCTCGACTTGATCTTCTCGCTCCAGTTCGAGCGTACGGTCAGTCGCGACAACACCGTCAGCTTCCAGAACCTGGCCTTGCAGATCGACAAGGTAAGCTGGCGCGGCACCCTCGCCGACTGCAACGTCATCGTGCACCAGCATCTGGACGGCACTCTCAGCATGACCCACGGGCCACGCCGCCTCGGACGCTACTCCAGCCAGGGCACACCGATCACGCAGACGGCAATTAAGCAAGCTGTTGAAAAGCCGCTCCGTGGGAAAGTCCAAAAGCCGACTTTTCCACCTCGCTTGGAAATCCCGCAAACGGCGCGGGATTCCCACTTTCCAACAGCTACGACGGCGGCGGCTGGATGAAATATAAACCGGACATTTCACCTGCTAACAAAACCGGACATTTTCATTTGCTACGAACAGTATTTTCGACCGCTAGGCTGCTACAAGAACTACACGATTTTCGCCTTGTCCGTCGCACCCCTTAGTTGTTTTCTTTAAGGGTCAACCCGATAAGTTAAAAACCGTGTACCCGCTGTAGCTCATGCCTCATGCTGCGGAGACTGTCACCCCGCCGCGAGCAGGAAGCACGTCCAGGAGCCGAACGCCCGCAAACACCCGGATGCTCTTGCCTCCAATCTTGCGGACTGTGTACCGCTTCCCAAACCGCTTGCGCAACTCGCTCAGGATTCCCCGCGCATCCGCGCCCAAGCCTTCACGTTGCGCCCAAACGATTGCCGCTGTGCTTACATCAGCAACAGTCACGGCCTCATCTGGTGCGGACACAAGGCAATCTGTTTGAAACCGTGCTGCCACGTCCAGCTCAGCAAACAGCTCATCCGTTGACAGCCTCACGGCGGCTGGTGGCCTCAGCCCGTCCCGGATGACTAACGGACACAGCGCAATCAGCTCACAGAGCCAGAGGGTGCGAGTAATCCTCAACGGTGTACAGTTTTTCTGCGTATTGCTTCTCTTCTGGTTCCCCACCCCCAGCCTCAACAGTTTCTTGAGTATCCGCGCACATTACGACCCCTTTTCGGCAGCGAAACGCGGCAATGTAGGTCATGGAACGATCACTCCTCCGAAGCACTGGTAGCTTTGGCGTCATTGGACATCTCCGCTGTACCCTTCGTCAAGTGAATAATCCTGTTCTATTTTAGTTGATTGGGGAAAATTCTCGGCCAAGTTGCTTGACTCCTGGCCTGACTCTCTCTCTCGCTTTGGGGACAACCCCACTCAAGCCTTCGGCATGAATGGGCCCGCCTGTCCGACCGGTAGCGTGACTTCAGAAGGCTCAGATGCGCGGCTTGTCAGTGACATAAAGCGACACAATATGTCGAATCGGGACGACGAGGGGCCGTGACTATCCTGCGAGTGACCCTCGGGCGTGACGGTAAGATGCTTATACGATGACCTTAACGCCTCGTTGGATCCTCGCGGCTTTCTCGTGCTTGTTGCTGTCGGTTGGCGTCATGGCACAGGAGTCCAAAACTGACTCGCTGCCGGATGCGCCCTCTCAAACCCAGCAAGGTACGCAAACCCAGCAATCCTCGCAACCGCAACAGCCGGCGACACCGCAATCGACGGCCAATCCGATTCAGGGCAGCGTCGAGGTTTTTAAACTGTTGCAACGGAAATCCCTGGTGTTTCCCGACCTCGCTACCGCCCAAGGGCCGTTGAGCAGCTGGGACAAATTCAAGCTGGCTGCCAATAACAGCGTTGCGTTTTCCACGGTCGGCGGCGTCTTGATCGGCGCGGGATTCAGCCAGGCGATCAATAGTCCCTCCGGATATCACCAGGGCTGGGAAGGATATGGGAAGCGCGTTGGAGCCGATATGGCCCGGGCCGCGTCGGGCAACATCTTCGGGACCTTTGTATTGGCTTCTGCCTTGCATCAGGATCCGCGCTTCTATGTGAAGAAGAATCTGTCGTTCAAGCAATCGGTGGAGTATTCCGCCGTCAGAGTGTTCATCACTCGCAGCGACTCCGGAGAGAGGGTCGTCAACTATTCCGGTCTGATCGGCCCATTGATGGGTGAAGGGCTCGCCAATGCCTACTACCCCGACGAAAATCGCACGGCGGGCGGCACCTTTACCCGCTACGCGTCCGATCTGGGGTGGAGGTTTGCCGGGAATCTGCTGCGCCAGTACTGGCCGAGCATCAACACAAGGCTGCGCCTCGCGCCGGAGACTACGTCGACGAATCCCTGACTTTCAGCGGGGATCGCCATGGATCGTCTAAAGGGAGCAGGTACCTTCTCCGAATCCCTTTGACTCAGGAATAGAAGATGATCCGCACCGCGCAACCGACGAAGAGGACGAGGAGCCCGGCTCTGACCCAGGGCACAGCCCATTCTGGCACTGCTTCGAAGGGATTGTGAGACCAGTAGCCTCTTAGCCCAAACTTCCTGATGGCCAAATAAATGACGGGACCCATGAGAATCACCATCGCAGTGCCCATAAGAATCAGAGCGATCGATGCTGGCCTCATACAGTACGCCTCGGAGTTCGACTGAAGTATACTCCGTGGTTTCTCTGGGCAGCTCGTAAAACTGCCCAACTCAGGCCGGCAGAAGCTTGAATCGCCGGCGGCGAGACCTTCTCAGTTCGAAGCGAACAAGGTTTCAGAGCTTGTCCACGCCGATGCGGCATTTATCAAAAAGTTTTTCGCAACCCGATTCGCACCTCAAACGGTTCGACGGGGTGGAAAACGTCAGTGAATGCCGGCATGGCGGTTGGCGTTATTCGGGAGGTATACGCGTAGTCGATGTCGTGGTCGCGGCGGTTAAGCAAGTTAAAAAAATCGGCCGAAACGCGCCATGTCTCGCCAATTTGATAACCGGCCTCCGCATTGAGCAGTGTGGTTGAACTGGAGCGATCGATCGCATCGGAAGTCAGATTGCGCGGGCCAAAGGCGCGAAGGCGCAGACTCCCCCAGAAGCCTTTGTAACTCTGCAGTGTGATGCCTGATGAAATCACCAAACCAACCGCTTCGGGTACATACTTGCCACCCGGGCTGCCGGGTGCAGCATCATCCGCGTCTATTGCGGTAAAGAGAGCCCTGGAGTCGGCAAAGTCAAAATCAAAAGCCAGATGTTCCAGTGGGGTGTAGTAGTTCGCCCATTCGACGCCATAGCGATTGCTCGGCGATGCTGAAGCAACCGTGCCTCCGGTGTCGCCATCCTGCTGCAGTTCGGAAGCACTGTATAGATACCAGAGCGAGACGGTACTTTGCAGATGTGGGACGGCCACCGTGCGCACGCCGATTTCCCCGCCTTTGGTTGGGACAAGGGGCGTGATCGGGGTAGAGGGGGTTGGGAAAGGATAATCGGGCGAAATCGGCTCAACCCTTTGCGTTGTGCCGCGGGCGTCGTTGCTGTGAAAACTGGCTCCGCCCTGTAAATAGAACTCAGTATTGAACCACGGGCCGAAAATCAAGCTCGCTTTGGGGCTGGGCCGGAACTTGCTGGCCGTGCCGGAATTGAGCTCTGCAAAGTTGACCACCGGAGCGCCGGGCAATTCGGTGGCGACATAGATGGGAGTCAGGTTGGTGACGTTATAGATTGCCTCGTCGCCGCGTATGGCCAGGACGGAGCGGAACTTTTCCGCCCACTGGGTTTTATTTTCCCCATAGAAACCCACCATCGTGTCCGTAAATTTATTCAAATCCGTAGCCGCGGGCAGGACCGCGATCAGATCCGGATTGGTATCGCACTCCGGGATGGGTTCGTCATTGCAGGCGTTGATATCATTCTTGTCCGTGCGCACACGATTTTGCGTCCGGAAAAGGCCGTTGTGAACCCAATCGTTGCGGACCTGCAGGCCGAACGTATTTTCCACCTTGTGGCCAAACCATCGGCTGAAGATCGTGTGGGCTGCGTCAAACCCAGCCACCCAGCGCCTGTCCTGCTGTTCGAACTGATCGCCCTTTACGGGGTCATCCAGGTAGTAAGTGAAATCGGAGAATAAATCGAGATCATAATAAAATCCGTAGCCCATGATTGCCGTCGCGGAATTTGTGCCCTGGCGATGCCATTCAGCCTGCAAGCTATAACGCTGTGAATTGCCACCGTCCGTTGGGTTCAGTGCGCCGAAGAAGCCAACGAGGGGTATTGCGGTAACGGGGATTTGATCGCTCGAGTGCCAATTCCCATGGTAGCCGCGCGCCCTGATGCTGAGACCATTGGTGCTGTCGCCCCGGCTGTAGGTTAAAAGGCCGTTGAATTTGTAATAGTTATCCTGATGCGTCCATGGGCCGTTATCGTGATAGGCTTCTCCGCCGTAGAGCAAATTGCCCGAGCCGAGCTTTTGCGACACGCCGAAAACCGCCCGCCCATAGCCGTACATGCCGCCTTCCACCTGGAAGAAGTTCCGGGGCAGCGTCTTAAAATACTGGATGTTGGCCGATCCAGCTGAGCTATAGTTGCCGACCTCAGCGTAATAGGGACCTTTCTCGTAATTCAGCCGCCGCACAAACTCCGGGATGACAATGTTCATGTCCGCATAACCCTCGCCGTGCGCGTGCGACGGCAGGTTAAGAGGCATACCGTCGAGGAATACAGCGAAATCTGTGCCGTGGTCGAGATTGAAGCCGCGAAGGAAATATTGGTTGGCCTTACCGCCGCCGGCGTGCTGAGTGATGATGAGACCGGGGACCGTCTCCAAAACCTCTCCGGAACGAAGAATCGGACGATCTTCGATTTCCTTTGCGCCCACGGTTCCCTGGGTGGCGGAATCTGCAATTCCGATAAGATCGTCCTCCCGGCCCTGCACGTTTATGGTGGTGCTCAGGGCATTCACAGCCAGGGAGATTTGCAGCGGTGCCGGGGTTCCGGTGGTTCCTAGGGTCACAGGGATTTCTTTGGTCTGAAAACCGGGATTCGATATGACGACTCGATAATTACCTGCCGAGAGCCCAGAAATATTGAAGTAGCCGTTCCTGTCCAACTGGGCCGTTCTTTGTACAGTACCGTTCGCGCTCCGAACCAGCACGGTAGCCCCGGCAATCACCGCGCCGGACGTGTCGACGACAGTTCCTGATAGCTGGGGATTATTCCTGGCGACCGGCTTCTCGATCTGGCTAACGCCGGCTGCGACCTGGCCGGCTGGTTTGGCAGTGTCGGGCTGCGCAATTGCTGTCAGTGTAGTGGCCACCATCCCCAGAATCAATAACATGACTTTAAATATCGTGTTATCAGCTGGCATGAGCTTTATCCCAGTTTTCTGGCTAACTACATTACGCAGGGTTGCGTAGAACGCAATTCACGATAACACGATCTGTAGAATGGTGGCACGCAATGCCACGGCAGTGACGCGAGTATGAGGCTGGACGAGGTTAACGGGCGTCGGTGCTATTTCCCGGTCTGAGTGCGGCGCCGGAGTTGGTCAATACCAGCTTGCCCAGTTCCACTCCGCGAGTTGCCAGAATCCGGTCAGCCATCTCCTGAATCTCTTTGCTTTTGCCTTTCATGATGATTACTTCAAGGCAATAGCGGTGATCCAGATGAACATGAGTCGCTGCCAACACCATTGTTTCGGCGTGGTGCTGCATTTCGGTCAGCTTCTGCGAGAGGTTGGGCACATGATGGTCGTAAACCAACGTGAGGGTGCCCACCACAGGTTTATTCGAGTCGATCACCTCAGAGAGCAGCGCATCCCGGATAAGATCGCGCAGCGCCTCAGAACGATTTTTATACCCTCTCCGCGCAATCAGCTTGTCGAATCCAGACAGGAGGTTTTGATCCAGCGATATGCCTGTTCTGCTTAGCTCTGCCATCGTGTAATGTCCTCGGTCAGATTCTAGACAAGTCTTTGTGGCACGTGGCTTTAATAGGACACGATGCCCGGCAGATCGGAACCTCGGCAGGCGCTCCGCGGTGAAATTCGGCGTACAAAGTCGCAACAGCGGGATCAGGCTTGTCCGGCAGTGGAACTTCTCAGTTCGGAGGTCCAGAGTGCGCCACGCCCGCCATGAATGCCTGCGAGTCAGAATGGGAACAAATTGTTACCTTGCAAGGTCTTGCATACCGAATTTCTTTTGGCCTGAAGCCCGCGTCGGGCATACGCTCTTAAAAGCGCACCTCTGCGCCTCAGGAGAATTCATGAAAAACCTCGCCCGTGCCATTGTCTTTGCTTCCCTTATCTCGATGTCCGCATCGGCCTTTGCCGGCGTTTCCGGCACGAACCCACGTCCTCCGGCGGGATCGATACACTTCAGCGCCGTAGTCAGCGCTGTAATGACCGCCCTCGGATACTGAGAGCGTGGATAATAGCCGCAGGGCGGCATGGATCTGACGACTCTCGACAACGTACTTTGGGCGGCGGGCTTCGCTGCTGACGTCGCTCTGGTCCTCGTTCTCGTGTGGAAGAAACGCGGACGGGAGTTTCCGGTCTTCACCACGTGGATGGCCTTCGATGTGCTGCTGACCATCGCGCTCTTTGGAATCTACCGGGAAGGTTCATCGCGTCTGTACGCGGAAGTTTACTGGCTTTCTGCCATCCTAGACTTCCTCCTGCAGATCGGCGTTGTACTCGAAATGGCGCGCATCGTTCTTCGCCCTACGGGCCCCTGGCTGCGCGATGCGCGCACACGGTTCGTGGCCTTTGGATCGCTGGGCGCCCTGGTGGCCGCAGCCGTCGCGTTTCTGATTCACCCCTCCGCCCCAACATCCCTCGACGCCTGGGAATTGCGCGGAAACCTGTTTGCCAGCATCATCGTTTGCGAGCTGTTCCTGGCTATGTTGATGTCGGCCAATCGGCTCGGCCTGCGATGGGGAAACCACGTGATGGGCCTGGGCCGGGGACTGACGGCCTGGGCGATGGTTACTTTCTCGGTGGATGCGCTGCATGGAGTGCTCGATAGCGAGCGGGTTCTAAGCACACTGGATCGTGTACAGAGCATCGTGTGGATCGGTGCTGTGGTTTACTGGGCGGTTGTTTTCTGGCTTCCCGAGCCTGAGCGGTTGCCCCTGTCACCGGAAATGCGGAAATATCTCGTTGATCTCCACCATCGCGTCCAGTACGATCTTGACAAGGTTCGGTCGTCGCCCAACCCCTGAGTCAAACCTATGCTGCCTGTTCTTTTACTTTGCGCGGTTGCTCTGGTTCTGCTCGGCGGACTCTTCTATCAACATCTCATCACCAACAAGCTGCATCGTTGCGATTGGATCGATCTGCTCACGCATCTGCAGGCGGTGCCCCGCGCGCCGGTTTCCGAAGTCGCCACCGATTACCTGAATCCCCAGGCCAACCAGCTGATTCTGGAGCCGATGGATGTATGGGCGGCAGTGGGCGGCATTGAAGGCGTGCGCCGGATGCGCCACAATGCGGACGTGCTCATCGCGCTGGCAGCCTACGCGGAGCGCTGGAATTTTGAAGAGGGCGTGATTGTGGCCGAGCGGATGCGGCGGGATGCCCTGCAGCTACGACGTGCCACGCTTCAGGTGAGGCTGCGAATGTCGCTGCACACCGGCCGCATACATCTCCCGTTCTATCTGCATGAAGCGGCGGTGGCCTACCACCTGATGACGGAGCGGCTGCTGGCCCTTTATAAGAGCAGCCATGCCGGCCTCTATCCTCAGCTCGCCGAAGCTTTGAACTAAGGCGCTCGGATGCGGCCTGAGTCGCACATTTCCAACCTGCGAACCGGAAACCCGCTGACTGGGAAAGCGCTGACCTGCCCCATTCTTCCCGCGAGGCCGCGGGAAGAATGAGGCAGCCTCATCGAAGTGACTTCAGTTGGGGTGATTTTCCGTTCGATGGTCGACTACTGGCGCTGCGGGAAAATCCCGTTCAGGCAAATGATGTAATTGAGACCGGTCTGCAGCGCGCCGGCATTCAGGGTGGGGAGCTTGAAGTTGCTCATCCATCTCCGCCGTAGGTTGTTCCCAGCAGCGCAAAGAGCGCCTGATTTTGATTGATGGGCAGAGTTTGACCGTTGCAAAACGCCCAACCCATGGGCGCGAAGTTGAAGCCTACAAGCATGATCGTTCCGATGTATGCCTGGTTCAATGATCTTTCTCCTGTGTGTGGTTTATGCGAGGACTGCGGCTGCTTACGACCGGATCAGTGATACACCCTGTCCGATACTTCCGTCTATGCACGCTTGATAAAAATGAAGGGCGGAGCCGGCGGCTGACGCTAACGAGCTGATGCAGGCCACGAATACTTTGGCCCTTTCTTTCTGCGCGCCGCGCTTTCCTGAATAGAGCGCATGCATATGCGCAAAGAGGAGACGCCATGAATTTCGATTTGAATCAGGAACCGCAGGGCTTCTTTGTACGCGACAAGGAGGGGAACTTCTACTTCCTGCCGACCGATGAGGCGAAGCGAATTGCCGTGCACAGCAATGACACGTCCATGGTGCGCAAGCTGTGGGACTCAGCCGATTGTGGGGAGGAACGACGTGAAGGCGCGACGGCTCGACACGTGGACGTCTCGTGCGCGTTTCTGAAGAACTACCTGGATACCAGGTTCATTGATGACCATTGGCGACAGGTGAGCCTGATCTGGGCAGATCAATGCCTCTGATTTCGACCAGATGTGCCGAATGAGCTGCAAAGGCCTGATTTCGGCTTGAGTGACCATTCCAAGCGTCAGAAGACAACTTCCATGCGGGCGCCGAGGAGAGTTGTCGTGTAGGCCTTGGTTGCGTAGGTGGGGTGAATCGAGACTTCGAGGTCGGGGCCGATCTTCACGCTCTGAGTGAGACGCAGGCGGTAAAACGTCTCGAATACGCTCTCATGGCGCTTACCCGGAAGATTCGGCTGGCTGTAGTTGAATGCAGCGCCGAACATGTCTCCTCTGCGTCCGAAGGGACGAACGCGAGCCAGACCGAGCCCGTAGATATCTTTGATGGCCGTCCCCTTGCTGGTACCGAAGGCGAATCTTCCGAATGGCGTCCAGCCATTGGACAATTCATGATCGAATTCAAAGCCGCCGCCGTATCCACTGCCGTTGTTCTTCGTATCGTCTCGCCAGAAGCCGCCACGGTAAAGCCGGTATTCTTCACCAAGCGTACCAGAGGACCATCCCAGCTCAACGCCTTCCGCGTATTTTCGATCGGCGAGTGTTTCGATATTTCTCTGCTGTGCGCCCTCGGTGTCCACGGCGACGGCGTGTACAAAAAAATGCCGGGTGGCCTGGAATTCAACCGCCGCGCCAGCGGCGTATGTCCCATCGGAGGCGACAGCATCGTTGCCATCGTTTGCGCCATTCAAAAATTGGGAGCGCTCGTCATTATTGAACATGCTGAGAGTTACATATTCGTTGGGATGGATCTTGCCCACATAAAACGAAAGCCGGTGGTAGAGGAAATCCTGCCGCCAGTAAAGGATGTTCAGAGTGATCGGTTCCTGCGGGCCGCCGCCCTGCAGACAATTCAGGTAGAGTCCTGAGCCGAGGCGGTCGCTCAGGTTGAACTGCTGGCTTATACCAATGTTGGTTCCGGAGCGAACTAAAAGACTTATGGATCCGGCCGTGCTGCCATGCTCATACGCAGCCCAGGCGCCGGTGAAGTCGAGGCGTCCGCTGAACTGATTGTGACGGACGCTATCGGGTGTGATGGTCGCGTACTGATTGAGAAAGGTATAACTCACACCAAACTTCAGCCGGAGAGATTGAGCACTCTTATCCGCAAGTTTGTCGACCGGGCGCATGATCGGAGCCAGCGGATCGGGCTGGATGAGCGGGTCGGCGGGTATCTTTGATAACGCGAGCGCGTCTACGTCGAGTTCCTGATTGAGTTCATCCGTGTGTTTCTTCGCGGGAGTGAATGGCCTGCTTTGATCTGACGGGCTGGTTGGCGATGTGGGGGCGCCATCCGGATCGCTCTGCCCGAGGGCAGCCACGCACGATGCTGACAATAGTAAGAGCAAAAGGGTTTTCAACTCTGCTCCCCCTCATTCCCGACACAACGAAGCGGATCTTCGAGGCGGCGCCTGACAGCGTCAGACGCTTCGGGCAATTATCGCTCAGGGAACACGCGGCACGGCTCGATTCATGTTGTGATCTATGTTCTCCCGGGAGAAATGCAGCGGCTCGCAGAAATCTGACGGAGACAGCGTGATGCGAATGCACTTGGCGGCCGGCTGATTACTCTTGGCGGCCACGCTACGGATGGGGATCAGAACGTTGGTCTCCGGGTAGTACGCGGCGGCGCTGCGGCGGGCGATCTCGTAGGGAACGATGGCGAAGCGGGGCGCCATGCGTACCTCTCCTTCAAAGTGGCTATAGATGTCCACGATCTGACCGGCTTTGAGATTCATTGCCTGCATATCAAGCGGGTTTAGAAACAGGGCGCGCCGGCCGTCGAAGACTCCGCGATAGCGGTCATTGAGTCCGTAGATTGTCGAGTTGAACTGATCGTGGGTGCGGATGGTGGTTAGAAGCAGTTCGCCGGGCTTGAGGTCATGCTTCGGGATCGGGCAGACGCTCAGGACCGCCTTGCCGGATTTCGTTTTGAAGACGCGCTGCTTCGCGGCGTTGGGCAGATAGAAGAATCCCTCACTGGCAAGTCGCGCGTTGAAATTCTCAAATCCGGGAATCACTCTGGAGATTGCATCCCGGATCAGGTTGTAGTCCGCCGCAAGGCCAAGCCAGTTGATGGTCGTTCGAGGCCCGAAGGTGGCAATGGCCAGATTGGCAAGGATGGCCACATCGCTCATGAGGTGAGGTGAGGCAGGCCGAAACAGGCCTCGCGATGGATTGATGATGCCCATCGAGTCCTCGCAGGTGACGAACTGCTTGCCGGTGGCCTGGACGTCTTCTTCGCTGCGGCCCAGACAGGGCAGGATCAGGGCACGCTCTCCTGTGATGAGGTGAGAGCGGTTCAGCTTGGTCGATACGTGGGCGGTGAGTTTGCAGCGCTGCATGGCGTGCGCGCTGTAGACCGTGTCCGGGACATTCGAGAGGAAGTTGCCGCTGATGGCAAAGAATACCTTGACGTCTCCGTCGAACATGGCGTGCAGCGTCTCGACGGTGTCGTACCCCCATTTCTGGGGCGGCTCAAAGTTGAACTCCTTTTGCAGCGCGTCCAGAAACGGTTTGGGCGGACGCTCCCACACGCCCATGGTGCGGTCGCCCTGTACATTGGAATGCCCGCGGATACATACCGTACCTGCGCCTGGACGCCCGATGTTGCCGCCAACGAGCAAAAGATTCACGATCATCAGGACATTGTCGACGCCGTTTCGCTGCTGGGTGACGCCGAGGCACCATGCGCATATGGTTTTCTTCGACGCTGCGTACATCGCGGCGGCGATACCGATCTGATTTCGCGTGAGCCCGCTTTCTTCTTCGATTTCTTCCCAGCTTGCGGCTTCTACATCCGCCTTCAGTGCTTCGAAGCCCTCGGTGTAGGACGCGATAAACTCGTGGTCAATCGCCGAGGGACGGCCGTCCCGCTCGCGCTCGAACAGATCCTTCAGGATGCCCTTGATAGCGGCCACGTCGCCATTGACGCGCACCGGGAGGTACAGATCGGCAAGCGCCTGCCCGTGACCAAGTAGCGCAACCGGCAGCTCCAGGGGATTCGGGTAGTCCTGCGGGTTGGGGTTGGTTACCCGCATCAGGCTGACCTCGGGGAGAGGATTGACGGCGATGATTTTTGCCCCCTGGTCTTTTGCTTTTTGCAGGGAGGTCAGCATGCGCGGATGATTTGTGCCGGGATTGTTGCCGAAGATAAAGATGAGGTCCGTACTCTCCATGTCTTCCAGAGTCGCGGCACCCTTGCCTACGCCAAGCGTCTCTACCAGCGCCACTCCGGAAGATTCGTGGCACATGTTGGAACAATCGGGAAGGTTGTTGGTGCCAAACTGGCGCGCAAACAACTGCAGAAGAAAGGCAGGCTCATTGGTTGTCTTGCCGGAGGTGTAGAAGGACGCCTGATCGGGTGAATCGAGACCGTTCAGCTCATCCGCGATCATCTTGAAGGCATCGGACCAGGAGATCGGCTGATAGTGCGTCGCGTTGGCGTGCCGCACCATGGGCGATGTCAGACGGCCCTGCGAGTTAAGCCAGTAATCAGACTGCGCGGCCAGATCCTCGATGGAATGCTGGGCGAAGAACTCCGGAGTGATGCGCTTTTTGGTCGACTCGTCAGAGACTGCCTTGGCTCCGTTCTCGCAAAACTCGAAGATCTTCCGCTTCTTATCCGGGCTCGGCCAGGCGCAGCTCTGACAATCAAACCCGTTCACGTGGTTAATCTTCAGAAAAGCTTCGGGAGCTCGTATCGGCCCCATCTCCCCGATACCATAAAGCGTTGTGTTCCAGATCGCCTCGATGCCGGCAGCTGCTTCGGAGGCGGAGCCGACCCTGAGATCGCCAAGAGTGAACGGGTTCTGGGCCTGCAGGGAAACAGCGTCATTCGGATCCAGCTGCGCCGTCGGATCACCGATCGCAGCCTGCTGGCGCACATCCTGTTTGGGGCGATAATGTCCGTCCCGGCACTGCTCGTCTCCATGCACTACATCGGTGCGGCCTACATCTGTGCGGCCAGGATCTGTGCGGCCAGGATCGTCGACCATTTTCTCTCCTTGCATCTGGGATCGGGTCTGGACAGCCGTTCGTTATGGCGGCCCGGAAACGAGTAACTGCACGCCTCGCCGGAAGTACGACCTATTTTGCGCTCTTTTTCGATGCAGCGGAGGACTTCGGCGGGACGCATAAATTTGCCGGAGGATCCGTTCATCTATTTGGTCGAGATGAAGCCACTGGCGTGAAGCCACCCGTAAAAGAGGTCGGGCCAGGTACTGACGTTTCCGATGTTGGTTTTGCGTATGCCGAAGCCGTGTCCTACTCCGGCGAAGATGTGCAGCTCGCCGGGCACTCCGGCGCTCTTCATCTGAAGGTAAAGCTGCGGCAGGCCTTCGGAGATGTCCTGGCGATCGTTGGCGCCGCAGGCGAGAAAGGCCGGTGGCGTCTGCTTCGAAAGCTGCAGGTCGCGAGGAATGGCCGGATAGAGGAGCGCCTGAAAAGCCGGGCGGGAGCTCTGGCGATCGATGGGATCAGCGTCGGGATTGGGGGCCTGATTGGGCGCAGCGGTTTCTGGACCAGGATTCGCCGCTGGGCGATCGCTGGCCAGTGCGGCGAGTTCTCCGCCGGCGGAGAAGCCGATGACGCCGAGGCGGTCAGGGTTGACGCTCCACTCCGAGGCGCGGCTGCGGATGAGGCGGAGCGCGCGCTGAACATCCTGCAGCTCGGTGCCCTCGATGGTGTAAGTAGAGCCGGGTTCGCGCGCGAGGCGATACTTGAGCACGAAAGCGGCGACGCCATGGCTGCTTAGCCAGTCGGCAACGGCGTAGCCTTCGTGATCCATCCATAGCTCGCGGTGTCCGCCGCCGGGGATGACGAGGACCGCTGCTCCGGTGGCCGTAGCTGGCGGCGGAAGGTACACGGTGATGGAGGGCCGGTGAACACTGGAGACGACGTGATCTCCCTCGGGAGTGACTCTCACTACTTCGGGCGGAGCGTTGGCGGCAGAACTAGTAGCGTCATTGGGAGCGCCATCGGGCCGCAAAAATATGACGGGATGCTGCGCCGCTGCAAACGCGCAGGATGTAAGCAGAACAATTGCCTGGAGGGTGATTTTGCTACGCATCCGCACCTCGATATTTTGTGGGATATTTTCGTGGCTTTATCAGAACACAGTCGGCGCGCTCCGAACTTCTTCGTGCAGCAATGGGGTGGCCCGCACGTCTTGTTATGGCCGGGGAATCGGCGGCGTGCAGGCTATCGGCCGGAATGGTCGTGCGATTCTGCGCCGGCGAGCGCCAATGAGGGTTCCGGCGGATGCTGGGCGAACTGGTCGAGGACGCCCTGCATTTCGAGGAGAAGCGCGTCGGCCATGGCTCCCGTAAAGCCGTGGCGAATGAGGATGCGCTCGACGACGAGGTCTTCGCGATTGGGCGGCATGGAATAGGCAGGAACGAGCCAGCCGCGCTCGCGCAACTTATCGGCGAAGTCATACAGGGTGAAGCTTGAGGATGCGGGATCTTTCAGTTCCCAGCAGAGGCCGGGGATTCCACCGTGGCCGTCGTAAATGATCCTGAACGGCCCGAACTCAGCGATCTTTTCGGCGAGATAGCGCCCCAGCGCATAGCACTCGTTCTGGATTTCGCGGTATCCCTCTTTGCCGAGACGCAGGAAGTTATAGTACTGGCATATGATTTCGCCGCCAGGCCGCGAGAAGTTGAGCGCGAAGGTGGGCATGTTGCCCCGAGGTAGTTCACATCGAAGATCAGCTCCTGGGGAAGGTCGTGCTTCTCGCGCCAGAGAGCCCAGCCGACGCCCAGCGGGGCGAGTCCGAATTTATGGCCGGAAGCGTTGATGGATTTTACGCGGGGCAGGCGGAAGTCCCAGAGCAGGTCCGGCTGGGTGAAGGGCGCGAGGAAGGCACCGCTGGCTCCGTCGACGTGGATGGGGATGTCGAGGCCGGTTTCGGCCTGCAGCTTGTCGAGGGCGAGGCTGATCTCGTGGACAGGCTCGAACTGCAGGGTGAATGTGACGCCGAGAGTGACGATGACACCGATGGTGTTTTCATCGCACCGCTTGATGACTTCTTCGGGAGTGAGCAGGAGGCGGTCGGCTTCCATGGGGACTTCGCGGATTTCGACGTCGAAGTAGCGGCAGAACTTGTGCCAGCAGACCTGAACGGGACCCATGACGAGGTTCGGAGCATCGGTTGACTTGCCCTGGGCGCGCCGGCGTTTGCGCCAGTTCCATTTCAGGGCGAGCCCGCCGAGCATGGCGGCTTCGCTGGAGCCGGTGGTGGAGCAGCCGATGGTGCTGGCGGCTTCCGGCGAGTTCCAAAGGTCGGCGAGCATGTGCACGCAGCGCTCTTCAATGGCTGCGGTCTGCGGGTATTCATCCTTGTCGATCATGTTCTTGTCGGCGGACTCGTCCATGATCTGCTTGACTTCGGGCTCGATCCAGGTGGTGCAGAAGGTGGCGAGATTTTGCTGGGAGTTGCCGTCGCGGACGAGCTGATCGTGGATGGTCTTATAAACGGCTTGCGAATCCTGCGTGCCCTGGGGGAACTCGTAGGTCTCAGTCCTGTCGTTCAGAATCTCCGACTCGATCTGGCTGGTGGGGGCAGCTTTGAGTTCTTCGGTGTTGTGCAGGGCCATGGGGTTTCTCCTGTCTGTCCGCGTTCGAAGTCTATTTGCTGCCGGCCAAGGTGGGGAAGAAAAGATGGTGAATCGGCTTGTTCATGCTCCCGTGGGCTCAATTGGATTCAATAGACACGAGCCACAACGGATTTCCAGGTTTGCAAAGATTCCTCAACCTGCGGCGACTGAGCGACATCTCAAACCTGAGGTTATTGTTCCCATGCGAGCTGATATTGTTCCCGGTGCAATCTTTCCCGACTACGAACTTACCGACCACACGGCGACGCGCCGCAAGCTCTCCGACCTGCAGGGCCAGCATCCGATGGTGCTGGTGCTCAGCCGCGGAAGCTTCTGCCCAAAGGATCGCCGGCAGGCCGAAGGGCTGGTCCAACTGCATCGCGAGCTCGAGGTCGCCTACTGCCGGCTGGTCACCATCAGCACGGACAACATCACCCAGACGAACGAATACCGCACTGGCGTGGATGCGCATTGGCCTTTTTTGTCTGACGCCGGACGCGTGGTGCAAAATGATCTGGATATTGCCGAGTACACCGATCCGAAAAACAATCCGATGATCCCGCACGTCATCGTGCTCGAGCCGGGACTGGTGGTCTACAAGGTCTACAACGGGTACTGGTTCATGGGACGGCCCACGATGGAAGAGCTTCGCCAGGATCTGCGCGCGGTGACGAAGAAGTGCCGGCCGGACTGGGGCATCACGACTCCGGAGTTGAAGACGGCGTGGCAGGAGGGGCGGAAAGACCTGTTTTATCCCTACGGCAAGACATACGCGCAGACGCTGGGTGAGCAGGACTGAAGGCGCTTCGGCCTCAGGTCTATAATCAGGCTGCCTGCGAGAGCCGCACCAGCCGCTGACAGGCCGCGCAAGCCGACTCTCCCTTAGTTTTTGCGAAGCCACTTAAGGAGCCGTCATCCGTGTTTCCCCGAGGCCTGACGATTGTGTTTCTTAAGGATTTCGCCCTCGGCCTTTGGCTGATGTTCCCCCTGGTATTCAGCCTTCTGGGGGCAATCATGGTGTTGGGCCATACGGTGGGGCGGAGGCATGGATGGTCATTCCTGGATACCGTTTATTGGTCATTCATGACGGCGACAACGGTGGGCTACGGCGATCTCCGACCGACGGACCGGAGATCGAAGATTATCGCCATCGTGATCGCTTTTCTGGGATTGATTCTGACCGGGATCGTGATTGCGGTCGCGGTGCAGGCGACGACTCGCGCTCTGACGGAAGTTCGGCATTAAGGCGACGACGCCCATATAACTGCGAAGCACCGGGCGGCATCCCAACCATAACGCTTGGACCAAGGCGGGCAGGCCGTGGCAGAAATATCACGACACTCGAGGCCGCCTCTTTCGTGAGGCGGCACCGTAAACGGCTCCTATGGGGGCTCGGCCTGGGTCTTCCAGTTCTCGCGCTGCTGGTGGCGGGGATCTACGTTGTCGACCAGTACTGGCCGTATCGCTATCGCAATGTAAAGCCTCTTCTGGAGCAGGTGCTGGCCAGCAAGGTTACGGTCTCTGCTTACCATCGCACTTACTTTCCGCATCCCGGCTTTGTGGCCAAGGCACTTACGCTGCGCCGTAACTCTGCGCCCGACCTGCCGCCAGTGGGCTCGACCGAGGACCTGATCGTTCAGGGAAGCTGGCTGGATCTGCTGCTTTTTCGACGGCGAGTGCAGCTGGTGGATATCAAGGGGCTGCACGTGGTGATTCCGGCAGTGGGCAGCCGGGCGATGCAGGAGGATTTTCCGCCGGGGAGCAGCGGAGACTTTGCGGGTCCGGTGACGGCAGTGGAGACGCTGGTGATTCATGGAGCGGTGCTCGACCTGATGCGCACCAACGGCGGGCACTATACCTATCCCATTCGCCAGCTGATCATGCACAATCTGCAGCAGGGGCAGGCTATCTCCTATTCGGTCGATATGCAGAACGCGCATCCTACCGGACGGATCCAGGCGAGGGGGAGCTTCGGCCCGCTTAACCCCAAGAATCTGGGAGGAACGCCGGTATCGGGGAAGTTCACGTTTAACGGCGTGGAACTGGACCAGATCGGCGAACTGCACGGAACGCTCTCGTCTGAGGGCGACTTCTCTGGCGCGCTGGCAGCGATCGAACTCTATGCAACGGCTTCGACCGGTGACCTCGCGGAGGGAACGGGCCAGCCTACGCCCGTGAACGGAACGGTGCAGTGCACGGTGAATGCTCTTAACGGCAACCTGGTTCTTCACGGGGTGGAGGTGAAAACCGGCAAGACCACGGTCGAGGCGGCGGGCACGGTCGCCGGTGCACCTAACACGCCAAAGACTACGGAACTCGATCTGACTGTAAGCAAGGGGCGCGTGCAGGACCTGCTGCGGCCATTTCTGAAAATCAGCCGCCGATCACCGGAACGGTTGCACTCAAGGCTCATGCACACCTTGCACCGCAGAATGACGAGACGGGGTTTCTCAAGCGGCTCAGCGTGGATGGCGGCTTCGTTCTGCCAAGCGAGCGGCTGACCGATCGCGCCACCGAGCAGACACTGACGGGTTTCAGCCAGCGAGCGCAGGGATTGAAGTCGACGGGGACAGATCAGAAGAATGGAAAGGCGGGCGAAGCAGAGGTGGATCCGGCGGCAGACGTGGTGTCGTCGCTCGAAGGGCAGGTGAAGATTCGCGACGGCGTGGTTTCGACCAGGCAACTGACGTTTGAGATTCCGGGAGCCTCGGCGGATCTGAACGGCACCTACGATCTGCGCGAGGGGACGGTGCACCTGGTTGGCAACCTGAAGATGGAGTCGGACATTTCGCACGTGACGACGGGCTTCAAATCGCTGTTGCTGAAGCCGCTGGCGCCATTCTTCAAGAAGCGGCACGCCGGAGCGGTGGTTCCGATCGCGGTGACCGGGGGTCCGGACGACTACAAAGTGAGCCAGGACTTGCTGCACGACAAATAATGCGGCCGCTTCGCGCGCCTAGCGTGAGAGCTGCGGGTAGAGCAAACGGGGCTGGCCCATCCAGAAAAGATTGCTTCGTCTCGTGAGCGGTCCGGGAGTGCGTCCGCGCAGTCGCGCTTCGGCCTCGTGGTAGGGGCCGACAAATCTGAGCAATCTGGGAATGCGCGGATACACCCATGGCAGACGCCGAGCAGTGCGCTGCACGGACTTCTCTTCTTCGGCGCCGAAGGAAAGCTCGAAACCCTCGCGCAAACGCAGCGGCATCCAGCATGCAGTGAGAGCACCATACCAGCGCGGCGGGCGAATCCAGGTGCCGACGCCGGACATGACACTGCGGCCGAGGCGGCGGGCGTTGTCGTCGACGGCGAGCAGCGGCGACTCCATCATGTCGGCGGCGTATCGCGTGAACGCCCACCAGTCGGCGGGCAGCGCGTCTGAAGGTATGCCGAAGAGCGCGGCGGTGCGTTTGCTCTCGGCGTAATACTGCTCGCGGTGGGTTGGAGTCAGCGGCGGCAGGACGAATTCGTAGGCAAGAATGGCGCTCTCGACCAGCGTGGCGAAGACCCAGCAGAGGGCGTTGACCTCATTCGCCTCGTAATGCTCGCCGCGCGGGCGTGTGCCGACGGTGCTAGGCAGCTCGCCGCGAATGCCGGTGTGCAGGCGGTACACCTGCTCGGACGCGGCGATCGCCTGGGCGCGCGTGCCGAAGAGCATGGTGTAGATGACGCGGAAGGTGGAGTGAAAGCGGCCGATGGCGTCGTTCATGAGATTCGAGTGATGGACGAGCGAGGCCGCGACCCAGGGATGAGCCAGCTGCAACAGCGCCGCGCGTCCGGCACCAAGGAAGATCGCGGACTCGCGATTGATCCGCCAAGTCAACGAATCGGGCCCGAAGAAGCCGAGGCCGGGCTCGCCGGGAAGCGCATCGAGCTCGGCGCGCAGCTTCTCGATGTGCGCAGGCAAGACGTACTGCGGAGATTCGGCCATAACTGCAATTAGACGCGAATAGGCTTGCCGCGAAAAGTAGCGGCGCGCGGACCTGCTCGGCTCAACGACGCCAGGAGCGAAACGGCTTCGCCGCGTTCGTGGGAGAGCCTCTGAGAACAACGACCGGGAGGCGATTTGCATCTCGGTTAATAAGTCTTCCTGTTGGGCCACTTTGGAGCAATCGCCAACAGACTTGCTGGATCTCTGCCCCAAACTCACGTTCGCTTGTGCTGGTCCTCGGGACGCTGCTTCTGCGTGACACGAGGGAGATGAAGATGTTTAGCCGTGCCATCCCCATCGGGCGGATATGGGGAATCTCGATCGACCTTGACTACAGCTGGTTCCTGATGGTTGGATTACTGGCGTGGTTGCTGGCCGTGAGTTACTATCCGGCCGAGTTCCACAACTGGACAACGGGACAGTACTGGCTGATGGGCAGTGTGACGGCGGTCATGCTGTTCGTCAGCGTGCTGGCTCACGAGCTGGCCCATTCGGTGGTGGCGCGCCGCCGTGGAATCGCAGTTCCCCGCATTACTCTGTTTCTTTTCGGCGGGTTATCGCAGATTGCCAGCGAGCCGTCGAACGCGGGTGACGAGTTCTGGATCGCGGTTGTCGGACCGCTGACTTCTTTTGCGCTGGCTGCCTTCTTCTGGGAGATTGAGCCGCTGGTGTCCTCGTTGCCGCTGCTCTTCGCGATGGTGAAATACCTCGCGTTCCTGAACCTGATCCTCGCTGCCTTCAATCTTTTCCCGGGCTTTCCGCTGGATGGCGGGCGAGTGCTGCGCGCGGCGATATGGCGGATAACCGGCAACTACAGACGTGCGACCATTGCCGCGGCGGTCACGGGCCGGTTCTTCGGCTTCCTCCTGATTTTTGCCGGCGTGTGGATGGCGCTGACCGGGGCGTTCTTCAACGGCTTGTGGACCGCCTTTATCGGCTGGTACCTGGAGAGCGCGGCAGCGAGCCAGTTCCAGCAGGAAATCTGGAAGAGCTTGATCGGGCGGCACAAGGTGGAGGAGGCGATGCGGCGGGACTTCCCGCGCATTCCCGGCAGCATAACGCTGCAGGAGATGGTGGACCGTTACATTCTGGCAGGCGAAGGCCACAACTTCATCGTGAGCGGGCCCACTGGCCCAGCCGGCATTGTGACGCTGGCGGCGCTGCGCGCGGCACCTCGGTCCGCATGGCCGATCACGACGATTTCGCAGGTAATGCTGCCGATCCAGAAGCTCGCCACCATCGGGCCGGAAGCGCCGCTCTGGTCGGCACTCGAACAGATGGGACGCAACGGCGCCGAGGAATTGCCGGTAATTGAAGGCAATGGAGTTGTAGGCATGCTTTCACGCGAGGACGTTCTGCATTACTTGCGTGTATTGCAGACACTGGCCGCCTAGAGAGCCTTCTCTCAAGCGCGGCCACGGAACTCACGAAGGAAGGATGGGAAATCATGAACGCTCCGGCTCGAAAGTCTGGTTCTCTTTGGTTGGTTGCGATCGTTGTCGCGGCACTGATAGCGGGCGGCCTGTGGCGCGCCGGGGTCTTCGGGCCTCCGAAGCGGGTTTTCGGACAGCAGAAAGTGCTGCTGAACGTGGCCAGCAATTTCACTCCAGTCACCCTGGGCAATTTCAAGAATGGCTTTTCTTCGGTTATCGATCCGGCGTTGAACTCGGTGGTGAACATCTCGTCCTCGAAGGTTGTGAACCAGCAGAACAATATGCCGAACTTTTTCAGCGATCCGTTCTTTCGCCAGTTTTTCGGCGATCAATTGGGACCGCAGTCGCAGGGCCCGCAAAAGGAGCGGCAGTTCAGCCTGGGCTCCGGCGTCATTGTCAATTCCGACGGCTATATTCTGACGAATAATCACGTGGTCTCCGGGGCCTCGGATGTGGAGGTGTTTACCCGCGATCAGAAAAAGTACAAGGCCAAGGTGATCGGCACAGATCCGCGCACAGATGTAGCGGTGCTGAAGGTCGATGCCACCGGACTGCCTGCGATGGCGGTGGGCGACTCGTCGAGGCTGAAGGTTGGAGATCTGGTCTTCGCCATCGGCGACCCATTTGGTGTGGGTGAGACGGCGACGCCCGGTATCGTGAGCGCCACCGGGCGCGCGCTGGGCGGCGCCATCGAGCACTATGAAGATTTCATCCAGACCGATGCAGCCATCAATCCCGGTAATTCCGGTGGCGCGCTCATCGATCTGCATGGAGATCTGATCGGAATCAACACAGCCATCATCTCCGGTGGCGGCGGGAATCAGGGCGTCGGCTTCGCTATTCCGATCAACCTGGCGCGAAACATCATGACCCAGATTGTCGACCACGGCAAAGTGATCCGGGGATACCTGGGTGTTTCGATTCAAGGAGTGGATCCGGACATTGCCAAAGCCTTCGGCCTGAGCCACGGCGGAGGGGCATTGATCGGAGATGTCCGGCCCGGCGGCCAAGGCGGGAATCGAGAGAGGAGACATCATCCTACAGTTGAACGGGCAGGCAGTCACCGGTCCGGACGACCTCAGCGTTCGAATCTCTGAAATGGCTCCGGAGGCGGTGGCCCATCTCCAGGTCTTTCGCAACGGAGTCACCAAGGAAGCGGACGTAACTCTGGGTGATTATCCTCAAGGCAGCCAGACGGGCCAGGCGATGAACGGCGGAGGCCAGGGGGCAACGTCCCTCAAAGGCCTGCAGGTGCAGAATCTGACTCCCGACATTGCGCAGCAACTGGGGATCGCGTCAGGCGTGATCGGCGTGGTCGTGTCGAGCGTCGATCCGATGAGCGCCGCCGCCGAGGCGGGAATTCAGCGGGGAGACGTCATCGAGGAGGTCGACCGGAAGCCGGTTCACAATGTGGATCAGTACCGGCAGGCAATTTCCGGAGTTGGCAATCAACCCATCCTGCTGTTGGTCAGCCGGAACGGAGGGACGCTCTACGTGGTGCTGGAGCCGCAGTAGGTGCGGACCTGACGCTGCGGTCGAAGTTCGGTCGGATCATCGCATCATCTCGCGTGAATCACCTGCAGGCGGAAGGAGTAGCCGAGGCCGATCGAGTAATCCGGGGTTGCGGCGGAGAGGCCGAAGCTGGCGTGGAAGTCGATCTGCTGATGTGGCGATGGCTTGTACGACGTGCCGAAGTTGATCAGATGCTGTGGGCCGCCGCGCTGGGGAAAGGCACCGGAGTATTCGGCCCAGGCGTCCCACGGCGCGGTAAGCTGGCGGTCGAAGTACATGCTGGCCTGGCCAGTCGCGTTGTGCCGCCTGTCCTGGGTTGGCCACATCACGGAGAACATTCCGGCGACGGTCCAGTTCTTCGAGAGGCCGCGCGACCAGGGCAGTTGCACGGTCGGATCGTAGCCGTGACTGGAGATCAGGTCGGCTCCGGTGGGAAGGCTGACTGAGGGGATGAGTGCGATATCAAACTTGCCGGCCGTGGGTCCCAGCTGCTGTTTGAATCCCAGGCTCAGGTCGCCGAATCCGTTGGTGAATCCCGGGCCGGTATCGAAGTTGTAGAAGTAGTTGGGAACGCTTAAGCGAAGCTCGGTCTTGCGGGCGATTCCGAAGCGGACTGCGGTCTCAGGGAAGTCGGTGGTCTGCTGGCCTCCATTGCCGGTGACGGCAAAGCCGTTCTCGAACTGCAGGCTTCCGCAAGGAATGACGATGCTGGATGCGGTGACCTGGGGCCGGTCGGTGGAGATTGTACTTTGCGCGCCGGAGCCGCACTTCTGGGCATGCGCCTGAGACGCGAGGATTCCTGTCATCAGAATAAAGACCACCGCAGGTGTGGACCTCAGCATGCCGAGCATCATAGCCGGAGATGCCACAACGCAGGTTCAATTTTGATTCGTTGACCCGAGGGACCGCGCCGCGCTCCTCTCGGCAATGCGACAATAACCCATCGTCGGGCAGGCAATGCGGACGAAGCTTTGCCTGCTGTCGCAGCAACCGTTTCAGAGGGGCGGCATTCCAAGGGGGCGGGAGACATAGATTGTCCAATTCTGCATTGACTTCCGTTCTCGTCGTACTGCTGCTGCTTGTGGGGCTAGCGCAGTTGCTGGGCTACCTGTTTGTGCGGCTGCGGCAACCGAAGGTCATCGGCGAGATCCTGGCGGGAGTCGTGTTAGGTCCAGCCGTGCTCGGCCGACTGCCATTCATAGCTCATCTGTTCGATACCGCAAGGCATCAGGGAAATATTCTCGACTTCATTTACTGGCTGGGCCTGTTGCTGCTGATGTTCCTTTCGGGAGCAGAAACTCAGCATCTTTTCACCCGCGAGGAGCGGCGGGAAGTCGCGTGGCTGGCCGTCGTCGGCACAGGGATGCCATTCGTGCTTGGCCTGATCTTCGGCCACTGGTTGATCGTCCCAGCGCTGGCCGGTCCAAACGGCAATCGCGTCTCGCTGATTATCATTCTTGCCGTCGGTGTCGCCGTGACTTCCGTCCCGGTTGTTTCGAAGATTTTTACCGACCTGAAAATACTTCATACGCGCTTCGCCAGACTGGTTCTGGGAGTCGCGGTGCTCGAGGACATCGTCTTATGGCTTGCTCTGGCCGTGGCAATAGCAATGGCCGGCAAGGGAGTCCTCGATCCGCGCGCGATGTCGTATCACCTCATCGCAACCGTCGGCTTCTTTCTGCTGGGGCTGACGATCGTTCCGCGGCTCGTAAAACGAATCAATGCCTCGCGCTTCAATGTCCTCGCCGCCATTCCCCCGCGGGATATGCGATCGCGATCCTGCTTATCTACTGCGCTGTCGCCGGAGCCCTCGACGTCAGCCTGGTCTTCGCCGCGTTCCTTGCCGGATTCGCCGTGGTGCATAAGAAACGCAGGTTGTTCGCGGATGCGCTCGATGCCATCGGAAAGGTGTCCTTTGCCTTTTTCGTCCCTCTCTACTTCGCGATCGTCGGGCTGAAGCTGGACCTGATCCGGGGCTTGTCGCTATGGATGATAGCGGCTTTTGTTGCCGGAACCTGTGCCATCAAGATTCTTTCGATGTCGCTCGCCGGGCGACTCGCCGGCTTTCGGGGACTGGACCTGATCAATCTCGCGATTACAACCAACGCGCGCGGGGGACCGGGTATCGTTCTGGCGAGCGTTGCCTTCGACGCAGGCATTATCAGCTCAAAGTTCTACACGACCCTGGTTGTGGCTGCCGTCCTCACGTCTCAAATTGCGGGAACGTGGCTTGACTATGTGCTGCGCAAAGGGTGGCCGCTGCTCAGACCAGTTGTACGGTCCGAAGCTCAGGATGCATCAGAGAAAAGTCCGTCGATAGCCTGAAGGCGCCGGCAGATGCTCATGCGCTTGCAGACTTGCCCAGCACGCTTCGCGCATATCCCTCGACGCTTGCAAGTCTCATCCCGAATTCGTCTGCGATCTGCGTCATATCCATCGCATCACCATTCACAGAGCCCAGCATCGGCGCTGCAAACGACTTCTGCATGGAGTCCGTCGCTGCGTCGAACTGCGCCCGCAGCGCTTCCACCGGGATATGTTCCACCGTGAACGGTTTGCCACCTATTTTCTCGAAGAGAGCCACCGTTTCGAGGAAACTCAGCGACTGCGGGCCGCCGAACGCAATCGTCCTGCGCGACGCCGCCGGATGTCGAACAGCAACAGCGCACATCTCCGCGACATCGGCGAACGAAACCCAACTGATTGGCGCGGTACCCGGTCCACAGATGCGGGCCTTCGCCGCGGCGTAATCGAAACCCGGTTCCGGACCGAGCCACACTTCCATGAAATAGCTGGCCTGGATGACGGTAAAGTTCATGGTCGCGATCGCCTCTTCGACAGCACGCTTCGCGTCTGCCAGCGGAAAGGACAAACCGGGCGGCCGGCGGAAAGAAACGAAGATGAAGCGCTGGACATTTGCTGCTTTTGCCGCGTGCACCAGGCTCATCTGGCCAGCGGCGTCGACGGACTCGATAGAGTCTCCGGGCTGACGGGAAAGCGTGGATGATGCTGTCGAGATCACCGCGTCAACCCCACGGCATGCAGCGGCGAGAGAGACAGGATTCTTGAGGTCTCCTATGACAAGCTCAACGCCGTGTGAGCGCAGGTCCTCGATCTTCTCCGCTGCGCTGGTGGTGCGGACCAGCGCACGAACCTTTTCGCCGCGAAGGGCCAGCTTTTTACAGATTTCACCACCGACGAGCCCGGTTGCGCCGACGACAAGGATCATAAGTGCCCTCCCCAAAGGGTCACAACAGGGTACAGATCGATTGCGGCGAAGCCAACATCCAAATTGGACGGCGATTTTTACACGTCCTGCACGCTGAGCGTACGCGGGTCCTTCACGCGTTGCATCAGCGCGGCGGCGATGAGCATGAAGACGCCGCCGGCGATGATTGCGTAGATGCGGTTGTTGTTCAGCAGATGGATCATGATCCATCCGAAGAAGAGCGACGCGCAGATCTCCGGCGTAACGATGAAGAAGTTGAAGATGCCCATATACACGCCGGTGCGATCCGGCGGCAGCGATGCCGCAAGTACCGCGTAGGGCATCGACAGGGTGCTCGCCCAGGCAATACCCACTCCCAGCATGGTGAAGACGAGCATGTATTTGTTATGAATGACAACTACCGACATGAGGCCGAGCGCACCGCATAGCAGGCACAGGGTGTGGGTGTATTTGCGGCCGAACTTTCTGGCCATCCACGGCAGCGCGAAGGAAAATGCGAAACAGACTGCCGAGTAAATGGCGAAGCAGACGCCGCCCCAGTCCACTCCCTCTCTGTAGAGCGGCGACTTGGGGTCACTCGCGCCGAAGACGTTGTGCGCGACGGCGACCGGGAAATACAGCCACATGCAGAAGAGTCCCAGCCAGGTGAAGAACTGCACCGGGCCGAGCTTACGCATGGTGTCGGGCATCTCGGCGATCGCGGTTAGGATCTCTCGCGCGTTGGCGGCAATGCCGGTCTTCTGCGCCTTGAGCGCCCTGAAGGCTTCCATGTCTTCCGGCGGATACTCGGGCGTGGTGAAGATGGTCCAGAGAACGGCGCCGATGAAGGCCACCGCTCCAACGTAAAAGGAAATGCGTGTGGTGGTGGGTATTGCGCGCAGATCTCCAGCTACTTGCTGCATGTGGAAGACATTGGTCAGCAACCAGGGAAGTGCAGACGCGATGACGGCGCCGAGGCCGATGAACATGCTCTGCATGGCGAAGCCGGAGGTGCGCTGGCCTTCGGGCAGGATGTCGGCGACGAAGGCGCGGAAGGGCTCCATGCTCACGTTGATGGAGGCGTCGAGGATCCAGAGCATGCCGGCGGCCATCCACAGCGCGGAGCTGTTGGGCATGAAGAGAAGCATGAGCGAAGCGAGAATTGCGCCCGCGAGAAAATATGGACGCCGCCTGCCGAGCCGGCCCCAGGTGCGGTCGCTCGCGTGGCCGATGATGGGCTGAATCAGCATGCCGGTAAGCGGAGCAGCCAGCCAGAGGATGGGGATCTGGTCGGCGCGCGCGCCGAGATATTCATAGATGGCGCTCATGTTGGCCATCTGCAGGCCCCAGCCAAACTGGATGCCGAAGAAGCCGAAGCTCATGTTCCATATCTGCCAGAAGCTGCGCTGCGGCTTGCGAAAATGCACGACGCGCTTTACGGGTGCGGCAGCGGCATTGGCCAGCGGCGGAGCGCCTTCGGCGGTCTCGATGGCGGGTATTGATGGTGATGTGTCCATGATTGATTCCTCAGGGCGTCTGCTTCTCCCTGCTCCTATGGAGCTTGCTTCTCGAAAATGCGGGCCCCGAAAGCATCGAGTGAGACAAAGGGGACGGCGGCAGGCTCGGGCTTGGAGATGGGAAGCTCGATCTCCTTCCAGGTTCCGGCGTCGGCTTCGACGCTCCCGCGAAATGGTGTGTTCGACAGGTTGATCGCGATCAGAAATTCCTCGGTGCTGGAGCGGCGCAGGTAGGTAACGACGTGACGCTCGTCAGAGTTATGCACCCAGATGAGTTCGCCTTGCTCGAGCGCCGGATGTGTTCTGCGTAGCCCGGCGATTGCTACGTAAAACTTCGGGTAGTCCGGATGCCAGACCGCTGCATCCCAGAAGATTTTCTGCGGTTCGAAGAGCGCGGGCGCGGCCGACTGGGTGGAGTCTCCGACCTCCATGCCGTTGTAGATCAGCGGTGCGCCATCGAGTGTGAAGATCAGCGCCGAGGCGGCGATCGCGCCGGGATAGCTGTATCGCGTAGTCGCCCGCAGCTCGTCGTGATCGTCGCTGATGCGCATGTGCAGGGCGCCGATGGGGAAGAGCGCCTGCTGCTGTTCGACGGTTGTGCGAATTGCGGTCGCCGGTTCTCCGTTCATGATGACGTCGTTCAGCGTATGCATGAACGGCCAGGAGTAGTCGATATCGAAGGCGCTCTTCAGCAGATCGGGCTTGTTGGCTTCGGCCAGGAGCATGATGTCCGGCTTCACTTTTTCGAGGGCCACGCGAGCCTGCTCCCAGAAGTCGGTCGGCAGCTCTGAAGCTGCGTCGCAGCGGTACCCATCGAGATCGAAGTCCTTGATCCAGTAGACGAGCATGTCGAGCATGTACTGGCGCAGTTTGGGATTCGAGTAGTCGAGCCACGCGACGTCGGTCCAGTCGTGCGGATAGGTGATGTGGCCCTGCGCGTCTTTCTTATAGAAGTCGGGATGCGCCATCATGACGCTGTCCCATGCAGTGTGGTTGGCGACGATGTCGATGATGACCTTCATCTGCCGCTTGTGTGCTTCCTGCACCAGACCGTGGAGGTCATCCTTGGTGCCCAGCGCGGGATCGATTGCGTAGTAGTCGCGGACCGCGTAGGGACTGCCGAGCGAGCCTTTCTTCTTAAGCTGTCCGTCGGGGTGAATCGGCATGAGCCAGAGGATGTTCACGTTGAGCGCGTGCAGCTCGTCGAGGCGGGCGGTGACGCCGTTCAGGTTGCCTGCTGGCGAGAACGCGCGCACGAATATCTGGTAGATGACTCCCGATTTAAGCCATACGGGAGACGGGCGCGCAGGCTGCTTCGCAATCTCCGGATCGGGCTCCTGAGCGAAGGTCCGAGACCCCCCGGCGAGCGCGACAGCCAAGAGCAAACCGCAAGCGAGATGCAGCCTCGGTTTCATGAAGCGAGAAGCATAGCAGCCGCGCGTCTTATCTGACCAGACAGCGGCGGTTGGCCTGCTTCAACGAAGCTGACTTGTTGCCCTCAGAACGAAATATTCTTGCGCCGTCGCTCGCTCTCGCATAAGCTGACGCCAGCTGAAGTGTGCAGCTTTGGCTATCCCCCTTCGCTTTTCCCCCCGCCAGGCCCGTTTCCAGATAGTTACGCTTTTATTGCCCCCTTCGATCTACCTTGTTCCCCTTCATGGAGCTGCTTATGGCCCTCTCTAACGGTATGCGGAAGATTCCTTTCCTCGCGGGCGTCTTTCTGATCACGCTTTCCCTGCTGATATTTCAGATTTTGCAGACGCGCATTCTGTCGGTTATTGCCTGGTACTACATGGCTTTCTTTGCGATCAGCGTCGCGATGCTGGGCATGACGGTGGGCGCCGTCTGGGTTTATCTGCGGCGCGAGCGATTCCAGTCTGCGCCGCTGCCGGTCACGCTCTCCAACTTCTCGCTCATGGCTGCAGTGGCCATGCCGGCGTCGGTGATCGTGCAGTTTTGCCTGATCACCTCACTTGCCTTTTCGCTGGTGACATTGGTTTCGTGGGGCTTGTTGTTGACCGCAATGGCTGTGCCCTACGTATTTTCGGGCGTTGTGGTCAGTCTGGCGCTGACACGCAGCCCGTTCCCGAGGGGAGAGGTTTACGGTGTGGACCTTCTTGGCGCTGCATCGGGATGCGTAGCAGTGATCGCTATCCTGAATGTCCTCGACGGGCCGACCGCTGTCATTGTGGCCGGCGCCATCTCCGGTCTGTCGGCATTGGCTTTTGCTGCGAGCGCTGACACTACGGCACGGGAGATTCTGCACTCCAGGCCGTGGTGGCGGAGGCCGGTGCCCGTAGTGATCGCACTGGCGACATTAGCCCTGTTCAATTCACTGTCGCCCATGGGGTTCACGCCCGTTCTGGTCAAAGACAGAATCGAGATAGCGGGACGGACGACATACGAAAAATGGAACTCCTATTCTCGTATCAGGGCGCAGCATCCGATGCTGACCACCCCTCAACTGTGGGGTCCGTCTCCCAACCTGCCCGCAGACGTGCGGATTCCCCAGGCGGCGCTTACGATCGATGGTGCGGCCGGGTCGTCCATGTTCCACTACGATGGCACGGTCGACTCGATTGCGTTCCTGCGCTATGACCTGGTGAACCTGGCGTATCGTCTTCCTGGCATCCACAAATCCGCGGTGATCGGCGTTGGCGGCGGCCGCGATATTTTATCGGCCCATTTGTTCGGAGTGACGGACATCACCGGCGTGGAGCTCAATCCGATCTTCATCTATCTGCACACGCGGCACCCGTTTTACAAGAACTACTCCGGTCTCACGACTCTGCCGAATCTGAAGCTGCACGTGGACGATGCGCGCAGCTGGTTCGCGGCCACGAAAGAGAAGTTCGATCTGGTGCAGATGAGCATGATCGACACGTGGGCGGCGACTGGAGCAGGCGCGTTCAGCCTGAGCGAGAACGGCCTCTACACCCTGGAGGGTTGGCGAGCTTTCCTCAAGACCCTCAACAGCCATGGGATATTCACAGTCAGCCGCTGGTACAGCCCCGGCGACGCCGATGAGACGGCGCGCATGGGCGGCCTGGCAACCGCTGCCCTGCTGGATGCCGGCGTGAAGGATGTTCGCCCTTACCTGTACGTCGCGACGGTCAATAATATCGCCACTCTGGTGTTGTCCAAATCGCCGTTCACAGAGGAAGAGGTGCGCGCACTGAACGACGCCGTGCGAGAGGGCGGTTTCAACGTTCTGCTGGCACCTGACCATCCGCCGGAGTCGAGCCATCTGCGCCAGATTACGGAGAGTGAAGATCCGATTGCTTTGCACCGCGTCCTGGAATCCTCGTACCTCGATCTCGCCGTGCCAACCGATGCCCGGCCGTTCTTTTTTAACCAGCTGCGGATCTTCGATGTTCGAAGCCTGGTGACCGTGGCGCGACGGCTGAGGACAGGTCAAATAAAAGCCGGCGTCATCGAGGGCAACATGATTGCGACCGCAGTGCTCATCATGATTCTGTTCCTCTCAGTCATTGCCGTGATCCTGACGATCCTGGTGCCTCTGAAGAGCGCTGCGCGTGAGTGTCCCCGGCGCCTGGCTGTGGGCGGTAGTTTGTATTTTTCGCTGATCGGCATGGGATTTATGCTGGGCGAAATCGCGCTGCTGCAATACTTCAGCGTGTATCTTGGCCACCCCATCTACTCATTGGGCGTGTGCCTGTTCAGTCTGATCCTGGCATCCGGCCTGGGCAGTCTGACATCGGACCGGCTCAAGCTGGCTACGCGCGGAAAACTGATGGTGTGGGCTCTTATCGTCACTGGCTACCTGGTGGCGATGGAAAGAATTCTCCCGGGTGTGTTCCAGGCCACTACAGATCGCGAGCGGCTGGTGCGCATCGGCGTTTCTCTGGCGGCCATCATGCCGCTGGGCTTTCTGCTGGGCTTCGCGTTCCCGACAGGAATGCGGCTGGTCGAGGCGATAGATGAAAAACCGACACCGTGGTTCTGGGGGGTCAACGGCGCGACGGGCGTATTAGCCTCGGTACTGGGTGTGATGATCAGCATGTCGTGGGGCATCAATGTGACCCTGCTGATCTCCGCAGGCTGCTATCTGCTGTTGATCCCAACCGGCTTCGCCTTGTTTGAATTACAACCGCGAACGGCAGTGGCGAGCGATCTGGCCACGGCCCGACTGGCCGAGAGCTAAATAGCCCTTCAGAAGGTATTGACGTTCAGAGTGGGCGCAGTCCGTGGCTCGTTCACGCGTGCACCGGCGAGCACGCGCACGATCAGCTGGTAGACGCCGTGGGCAGGCGCAGGCTTTGCTGGTCGAACGATCGAAAAAATAAGCGAAATTTGCGGTCTCTGAAATCAATCAGTTGCGTAGGTATGACCGGGTAACTCACGGTGAATGCGTCACTTGGATTGGACGACCGGGCAGAATCGAAAGCCGCGCATGCGCATCTTAGTTTAAGTGAAGAAAAGATCGACAGACGAATTTTGGCGAGGATCCAAGGGGCGCACACGACGAACAAAGAGGAGAATTGCTTTGAAGAAATTTACAGTCGCCGCCCTTTTTGCTGCGGGTTGCTTTCTGACCGCGGGCAGTGCCCTGGCGCAGAACGCGCATGAAGTCAGGGTGAACGTTCCGTTCGCCTTCGCAGTTGGAAAGAAAGTGCTTCCTGCGGGTAACTATCGCATCGATCAGGAAGCTTCTCAGATTTCAGCGAATGAAATCCTGATCCAGGACATCGATCATCCACGCTTTGCGGTGCTGGTGCGCGGTTCCGACGGACCATGGCAGGCACTGGCTATCTCCGCTTCGAGCCGTGGCCGTCTGGTCTTCGACCAGTACGGAGACGACCGCTTTCTCCGCGAGATTCGTGGACCTTTCAGCGCGGTCAGCGTAGAGATTCCCAAGTCGCACGCAGAGCAGCGTGTTGAACATCGTGAGCGGGCGAGTCTCATCAGCCCGAGCGAAACCAGCATCTCGATTGGCAATTAAAGCTGCTGTGGGGGCAGTGAAGGAGGCGCGGGGCTTCGGTCCGCGCTTCTTTTTTGGGTACTGCGGTGTGCTGATGCCGCTATCCTACGTTCACGCCCTCTTTGCCTCCAATGGAGCCGCACCGGAATTCGGTTGCTCGCCTGCAGAGCACTCCTCGCCTCCAGAGTATTGATGTGCTCCGCGGATCGGTCATGGTCCTCATGGCTCTGGATCACGTGCGCGACTTCTTTCACTCCAGCGCAGCGTCGTTCTCTCCGACGGATCTGAGCAAAACCACTCCGGTGCTCTTCTTTACCCGCTGGATCACTCATTTCTGCCTGCCGGTGTTTATGTTTGCCGCTGGTATGGGGGCGTTTCTGTGGTGGCGGAGAGGCAATCGCAGCAGGAGCCAGCTGTCGCGGTTTCTGTGGACCCGCGGACTCTGGTTCATCGTGCTCGAGCTGACGGTGATGCAGCTGGCTTATGACTTCAACTTCTCGTCGAGCTACCTGATTCTGATGCTCATTCTCTGGATCTTCGGAGCATGCATGATCCTGATGGCTGCGCTGATCTATCTGCCGCTCCGGGTGCTGGCGATCGGAAGCGTGGCTGTCATTGCGCTGCACAACTGCCTCGACGGCATCTCTGCATCACGGTTCGGGTCAGCGGGCTGGGCGTGGAAACTGATTCACCAGCCGGGCGTGGTGGTCTTCGCCGGCAGGCAGGTATTGGTCCCCTACACGCTGCTGCCGTGGATCGCGGTGATGGCCGCCGGCTTCTGTTTCGGCCGGCTCTTTCTGCTTGAGAGCGCGCGACGGCGGCGCATCATGTTGAGGATCGGGCTGCTGGCTACGCTCGCATTCTTTGTCATACGCGCGATCAATCACTACGGAGATCCAGCGCCGTGGGCTGTGCAGAAATCGGCCCTGTTCACGGTGCTGTCGTTCCTGAACTGCACGAAATATCCGGGCTCGCTCGATTTCCTGTTGATGACGCTGGGGCCGGCGATTGTGGTTCTCGCCCTCCTCGACGGATGCTCGCTCAAGCCATCGCATCCGCTGGTGGTCTTCGGACGGGTGCCGATGTTCTACTTCGTGCTGCATTTCTATGCCATTCATACGCTGGCGGTTCTGATGGCGTGGGCGCGCTACGGACGGGCAGCCTTCTCATTCATGTTCAATCCGCTTCCGTCGATGGGTGGGCCGGCAAAGCTCTTTCCGGCAAGCTTTGGCTACGACCTGTGGGTGGTTTACCTGGTGTGGATGGTCATCGTGGTGTCGCTCTATCCGATCTGCAGGTGGTTCGCAGGGGTGAAGGCAGAGCGGCGCGACTGGTGGCTGAGTTATCTCTAGTTACAGTTACGAATTTCGCTTGCGCGATTGAGTAGCGGCCGGCAAACAGGTCAAGAAAAAGGCAGGAAGCTCCGGCTGTTTCCGAAGCTTCCTGGGAGGTGGCCGATGAAGCCGCTTCGACCGCAAATAGAGCCTAGAAGTTGAAACGGCCGGCAAACTGCAGCACGCGCGGAGCCCCCGGAGAAGTGGTTCCGAAGGTGGTGATATAGCCGAAGGTACTGCCGCCGACCGTCGAGTTCGGGTTAGTGAGAATCGGATGATTCAGCACGTTGAACGCCTCGAAGCGAATCTGGAAGGCAGATTCCTTGTAGACGTGGAACGAGCGGAAGATGCTGGCGTTGATGTAGGTCTGTCCCGGTCCGCGGAAGGCGTCGCGGGTGATGTTGGCGAAGATCGGAGAGGCGATCTCCGAGGGCGTCATGGTCGCGGTGTATTTCGGCTGCGTCGGGTTGGCGAACGAGGTTGGGTCGAACCACGGCTTTCCGCCGGATACGGCGGTGTTGTTCGGGGTCCGGTTATGCCCGCCTAACTGGTGGTACGGCTTCACTAGCTCGGCATATAACGTATTGCCGGGAGAATTGATGGAGCTCGACGTCGGGTTCACCGAGAAGGGGCCGCCGCTGATATGGCTGAGCTGGCCGTTCAACTGGAATCCGCCGAAGATCCACGAAGCAACACCCTGGTTGGCCCACTTCTGGCCGGCTCCGAAGGGCAGTGTGTAAATCCCCCAGAACTGCAGGTTGTTGGTGTGATCGTAGCTCGCCGCAGCGCGGTTCATCCGGAAATATGCCGGGTACGAAAATGCCGTCCCGGCTGAGCCTGACCCGGCGCCGTTGTCCTCGTCGTCCATCGCTTTCGAATAGGTGTAGACAAGACCGAACTGCGACGAGCGTCCTGCCAGGCGTGTTAACTGCGCCTGCAGCCCGTTGTAGTTCGCGGAGAAGGCAGGCGCGTTCATGGTAATGCCGCCGGTGTTGTAGCAGGTCGCGCTGGAAGCTCCAGCGCAGTTCTCGGTGTTGATGACCTCGTTTGCCGCAAAGTTGCAGGGGTTCGATCCCAGCGGGTGCGTGAAGTACGGCGAAGAAGGATTGTACTGTCCGTTCGCCATGCAGATGGTTGAACCGCTGGGCAGAGGCGCCGAATTGAGGGTGTAGCCGGCAAGCTGGCGCACCGCCCGCGTTCCCACATAGCCGACGTTGGCGACAAACCTCGCGCCCAGGTCGCCCTGCACAAAGAGGTTCCAGCTCTCGATATAGCCGCGGCGGTAATTTGCCGGAGCGGTGTTGGTCGATCCGCTCACCGGGAGCGAGGCGTAGCCGGTAGAGAAATCAGGAAATACCGGTGGCGGGATGCCGTTGGAGAGGGTCAGCGGTGTGCCGGTAGTCGGATCAACCGCGACCGTACCGTTGGCCGTACCGCTGTACGTCGGGGCGAGGTCTTCTGGGAATGCATCGCGCAGGAAGCGCAGACTGTCCGGGTCGGAGGTGATTCCCGCTCCGGTGCGAACCACCCACTTGTCGTTGAGACGGTAGGCAATTCCCAGACGGGGGAAGATCGTGCCCCAACCCATGTCATAACCCGCGTTGTAGGGAGCGCTGCCCACGCCGCCCACGATGACATTTGCGGTCTGCGGCAAGGTCGGATCGAGACGGTAGACGCCGGTGTGATCGCGATACGGCGGTGGATAGAACTCGTAGCGCACGCCGTAGGTGACGGTTAGCTGCGGAGTTGCCTTCCATTGATCCTGCGCGTAGCCGGCAAGCTCCGTCCAGCGCAGGGAATTGGGATTCGTCAGCTGCGTCTCTTTGGCTACGGCAATTCCAGTTCCATTGTTGGGCAGGCCCAGCAGCATGTCGGCCAGCGTGTTGTAGACGGTAATTCCACTGGCGGAATTGCTGGTCATCCCTCCCTGGAACTGGAAGCCGCCGCGCGGGCTGCTGACGCCCCCGCCGCTGGTCGGCTGAAAGTGGTTCAGGTCGAAATGGTAGTAGGTGAAGCCGAACTTCATCGAGTGCGTGGCCTTGGTCCAGCTCAGGTTCACGTCGCCGGTGAACTGGTTGTCGCGGAACAGGAAGGGGTTCGCGCCGTTGCTGTTTCCAAGCGACGAAAAGCCGGTGCTCGAGCCGTTGTTGGCCACGGTTCCAAATGCGAAGGTCGGTTGCCCGATGTAGTTCGTGCCCACTCCGTTCGTGCCTGGAATCATCAGCGTATCCAGGCCATAGTAGCCGGCCATAAGATCAACCGTGGACTGCGCGCCCGTTCTCTGGCGCGTATAGCCGAAGTCCGCATCGAGCACCAGGCTGGGGCTGATTACGTGGGTAGCGCCCAGCCCGACGTTCTGGATCCGTCCGCTGGCTGCACCCGGCTGGCCACCATCGAATGTGCCGCCGCCTGCCGGGCCCAGTTCCTGCGGGTCGGTGACGGAAAACGGCTCGATGCTGTATTTCCCGAAGACGGTCGTGGTCTGGCTGGGAACATAGTCGATCCGCGTATCCGCGGTGTTGCGGTTGTAGGCCAGCGTGCCGCTGCCCAGGAAATCGTTCGCCAGCTGGTTCGCGTAATTTGGATTGGTTATGCCCGACGAAATCTTATTCAGGTTCGCCAGCATCGTGAGGGCGGCTGTTGACGCACGCGACATCGGGATGCAGTTGCATCCGTATTCGGACAGGAATGTCGGGCGGGAGCCGAACGGCAGGTACGGTCCGGTGCCTCCGGGCTGAGGATCGTAGAGGATAGTGCTGGCCGAGCCGATGCCGCTGGCCACTGCTGAAAAGTCGCCGGTCAGAAGAGGTGTGGTCGGCACGGTCTGCGTTCCGGTTATCAGCTGGCGGCGGGTGATTCTCTCGAAATCCTGGAAGAAGAAAAGCTTGTCACGGCCGGTGAGGATTTTGGGGATGTAAACCGGGCCGCCGATCGAGAATCCGTACTCGTTGAAGATATTTTTTGGAACCGTGGGCTGTGCCTGGCGGGTCGCCGTGTAGGGACGCGCGCTGATCGCCGCATCCTGGTAGTACTCCCACAGGCTGCCGTGAAGGTCCCGGGTTCCACTCTTGGTGATGACGTTGATCGACGCGCCTCCAGCCACGCCCTGCTCGGCATTGAAGGAGTTGGTCACGATGTTCACCGTCTGGATGGCGTCGGCCGGAGGAACATACGCGACCAGGTAGGGGAGCCATCCATAGGTGTTGACGGCACCGTCGATGCGCGTCGTGTTGCTCATGTCCTCGACGCCGTTCACGTTCAGCGACATGGCCCGCGACGGATTGGAAGCCGTCGAGTTCTGTTCCTGTACGGCCGCTGCACCGGGAATCAGCGTATAGAGGCTCTGATAGTTGCGACCCTGACTGGAGGTGACGGGCAGCTGCGAAATCTGCTCGCTGGTTATCTCGTGGTTCACCTCGGCCGTCTCCGTCTGCAGCATCGGCGTCGCCGAAGTTACGGTCACCGTCTGCGTCGTTCCCCCCGGTTGCAGCGTGACGTCGATGCGCGCCTGCCGGTTCACTTCCACTGCGATGTTCTTTTGTGTGAAGCCCGCGAAACCCGGCGACGTCAGCGAGACGGTGTAGGTGCCCGGCAGCAGGCTGGGCACGAGGTAGTCGCCCTGCGCGCCGGTGGTTGTGGTTCGCACCGCTCCCGTGTCCTGGCTGGTTACAGTGATGGCCACGTTCGGCACCACGGCACCGGTCTTATCGGTGACGGTTCCGGTCAGGGCTCCGTAGAGGGCCTGAGCGGCTGCAACGCAGGGCAGGGCGGCAAGGGCGGCAAGCAGGAAGATGGTCGCGAGGAGTGTGGTCCGCGCGTGCCGGTAGTTGCGAAGCGAGTCCCCTAGCAGGGATGCGATCGGTTTCATGAGGCCTCCAAAGGCGTGAAACGGATGATGGTGAATCGCAAGCGCAGCTTTGAAGGACCCGGCAGGCCCGCATTTCCATCGACATGCGAAAGTGAATGAAGCATTTGTTTGTGATATGTACTATTTGCTCCTACGTTGGCCCGGGTCCTGCACCTTGCTGTTCATTGACTGTGTTCTCTTGCTGGGCTGCCCGTGCCGGCAGATTGAGCCGCCGGGAGCCTAAACTCCGATACCGCGAAACGATAGGGCTCTCTTTTCACGGTTGTCAAGGGGTATGGGCTGACTTTTTTGATGACCTGACACCTCAGGCACCGCCGGACCCAAGCGGCATGCTAGAATCTGGTGCTTTGCATTTTCAGATTAAGTTTGTATCGTGAAGTATTCGCCGACGCATTCCGGCGAAGCGGGAGAAGCGCATTGTCCTGCTGTTTCGATCTGACGGGAAAGTGTGCCGTGGTGGTTGGAGGGACCTCCGGCCTAGGGCGGGCGATCTCGCTCGGCCTGGCATCGGCCGGCGCCGATGTGATCGCCGCATCGCGCCGCGCGGAAGAAGTGGCCAGCGTCGCGGCGGAGATTGAGGCCGCGGGGCGGCGGTCGCTGCGCGTCACCGCCGATGTGCGCGATCGCAGTTCGCTCGAAGCGCTGCACAGCGCAGTGCTCGAGCAATTTGAACGCGTCGATATCCTTTTCAACTGCGCAGGCATGACCTTGCGTGTGCCCACGCTCGACTGCTCCGAAGAAGACTGGTCGATGATCCTCGACACCAACCTAACGGGCACGCTGCGCAGCTGTCAGATCTTCGGCCGCAGCATGGTCGAGCAGCGCTATGGCCGCATCGTGAATATCGCTTCGCTGGCTACGCTGGTCGCCTTCCGCGACGTGGCAGGATACGGCGCGAGCAAGGCGGCAGTCGGCGCACTGACGAAATCGCTGGCGGTGGAATTTGCTCCCTACGGTGTGACCGTAAACGCTATCGCGCCCGGCATCTTTCCCACGGCGCTGAATGACGAGCTGGTATCGAACACCGATCGCGGACGCGAGCTGCTGATGCGCACCCCGATGAACCGCTTCGGCAAGCTCGACGAGATCGCCGGAGGCGCGATTTATCTCGCGTCCGATGCGGCCTCGTTCGTCACCGGAGAGATCCTGGTGATCGACGGCGGCTATCTGGCCAGCGGCGTGAACAGGTAAGGCAGCCATTAGCCATTAGCGAATGAGTCTTCGGCTCTACGCCGTTTCATGAATCCCTTGTTCTCCATCGCTTCATCGCAATAAGGCACCCCAAAGCGTGTCGACAGTGGTGTGTGTGATGGCGGATGCGCCAATGCGCCGCTCCGCCCGCCAGGCGCGTCCGTAGAAGATACCGGCGATTGCCGCCAGCAGAACGTAGCGCCAGTTGAAGAAGGAGGTGTGCTTGTTGAAGTGCGAGAGGCCGAAGATCGCGGCAGTTACGAGCAGGGAAGCCGTGCGCCCCAGCTTTCTTTCGAGCAGATTCTGCATCCAGCCGCGGAAATAGATCTCCTCGGGCAGAGCGATCAAAAAGAAGGTGAAGAGCCAGGCCAGCGGGATCCACCACGGCCGGTCGATATGCCGGTGCCAGTGAAGAAAGGCGAGCGCGAGTCCCAAGGCAATGGCAATCGGTGTGTAGAAGAGCCACTCCCGAAGTCCGATCTTCCAGTCATTCCATTTGAGCCGGAGATCGAAGCCGACGCCGCTCAGTCCGCGCACGCAGTGGAACCCATATAGCCCGGCATCGAGCAGCAGCAGCTTGTTTATGAAGGCGAGGCCGCGAGGCCACGCCGGTTCGAACCAGCGCAGATCGACGGCGAGTCCGAGCGCGATCAACACCACGAACTCCAGCCAGTGCCCACGCTGCTCCGGGTCGCGCTTTGCGACTATCGACAGCAGCCACGCCACAATGACCGGCAGCACAGCGTAAAGCCGGAACCACTCCCAGTAAAACCAGCCCAGCGGCCGCAGGGCGAGCACGTATGGAATTGCAAGCACTCCCGGCAGAACGATCTGAGCCGCTCGCGGCCAGGCGCGAATGCGCCCCAGAACCGGGCCACAGAATCCGAACGCCACCACCGGCGCAAACGCAAGCAGCGCCGCTGCTATAGTCGTCCAGTGGGTGAGGTCAGGAGGCATTTGCGCCACGCAGCTATGTTAGCGGGATGATCAAGAATAAGTGACTGCTATCCTTAGATTCGCATGAGCGTTCCAGGCTTTCAAAAGACACTGCTGCCGATTCTGAGATTTGTTAGCGATGGTGAGCCCCATCGACCTGCCGACACCCTCGAATATGTTCAAAGTCAGTTTGAGCTAAGTGAAGAGGACCTGACAGATCGCCTTCCCAATGGTCGCACCCGTTTGATGGATCGAGTACTCTGGGCAATCACCTATCTTAGAAAAGCAGGACTTATAAAGTCCCTTTCCTGGGGAGTTTTTCAGATTACTGACCGTGGCCGAGCTCTTCTGGCAGAGAAGCCAAAAGACATAACTGCGAAAGATCTTGAAAGATTCCCCGAGTATCTTGAATTTAAGCGTAAGGGCAAGATAGAAGGAAAACAACTTGATACACCTGCTACGCAAGAGAGTCCAGAGGAAGAGCTCAATAGAACCTTCAGCGCTATTCGCAAAAGTCTGGAGGTCGAACTACTCGATGCTCTAAAGTCCTCTTCACCGACGTTCTTCGAGAAGGTGGTCGTGAGCCTACTCGTTGCAATGGGCTATGGCGGATCAATTGAGGATGCCGGAAGGACAACCAGACGGACAGCGGATGACGGGATTGATGGAGTTATTAAGGAGGATCGCTTGGGCCTTGACGTCATCCACATTCAAGCAAAACGTTGGAGCACTACTGTGGTGGGTAGGCCGGAGATTCAGAGCTTTGCAGGCAGTCTTGAAGGCCAACGTGGCAAAAAGGGAGTTTTCATCACTACAAGCACCTTCTCAAGCGAAGCGAGAGAGTATATATCCCGTATCGAAAAAAAAGATAATTTTGATAGACGGCGCTGAATTCGCCAAACTGTGCGTGGATTTCGGAATTGGGGTGCAAAATCAGACTTCATATATCGTGAAGAAAATTGATCCAGATTTCTTCGACGAACAGTAGGCTAATTACCGCACCCGTTCTGCTAGCAGGGCAGCCGATGAGCGCCGCACCGGAGTCTTCGGCGGAGCTGCGGGTGCATACGACTTGTACACGGTGATGTGGAAGCACGACTGGTAGAACTCTTCCTCCACGTCGAGCTTGCCGGACATCTGCAGCGGCAGGAGGTAGCCACGCATCCAGGCGACCTCCGATATGGACAGGCCCTTCTTCGCGATATCGATGGTTGCCCCGCTGAGGTGCGGAGAAGCGATGTCGCCTTCGGCCGGCGCAGCGTTGCCGTTTACCTCGATCAGGCGACGCTGGTAGGCGACGGTGCGTACGGCCGAGTTGACCTGCAATGGCCGGTGGAAGCGGGCGGAGTGCGCCCGGGCAAGATCGGTCAGGAACTTTGCCGTCCACGGGCGGCAGTAGCGGCGGTTTACCGGCAAGCCCTCATTGATGCGCAGCGATGCACTCACCGGGACGGCCACCAGCGCCTTCTGGCGCCGCAGTTCGTTCAACTGCGCGTCGTCCTCGATGCGGGTGAGGCCGTCGGCCTCGGTCCGCTCGTTCTGACGCACCAGCGACTCGCGCGACCCTGCAAGCGGAGCCAGATGCATGTTTATCAACGGCTCAGGCTCAATCGTCTCACTGACCGTGCGGTTTTCCGGCGCGAGCCTGGCATGATGGCGGCTCCCGCGATGGGAGGTGGCGTGGGGATGCCCAGTGACCTGGCCGTGGTAGGCGGCCTGACGAGCGTGGTATGAGCGTTTGTGAGGCGCGGCGTGGGTATGCGTATCAGCGGCGGCAGGCAGCGTAAGCGCGCCGGCCAGTGCCAGCGCGGAAAGGGACACAATTGGGGACCGAAACATCAGGTTGGACCGCGGAGAATCGTAGCTCCAACTAAGCCGATTGGGCGCTGGGGCCAAAGAAGCAGAGCTTCTTGAGATTACTGAACCCCGGCCGGGAAGGAAAGTAGCCAGCTGGGTACGTTTTCCTGAAAACGAGCGTGAACCAATGCCTTACGCGCAAATTTGAGCAGCAGGAACCTATCGCCGGCAAACGCCCGTAGAAAAATCCGCAAAAAACTCTTGACAGACCTACCCGCGCGGCATACGGTGTATCACACATACTGTTTGCTACACAGTGTGTGACGAACATGGAAACAGAAATCTTTGAGAACCTTCGTCTCGAGCTTCGACGCGGCAGCCTGATCCTGGCTGTCCTCGCCCAGCTCCGGACGGAACATTACGGATATGCCCTGCGCAAAGCGCTCGAAGGGCACGGGCTGGCGATCGACGAGAACACGCTTTACCCCCTGCTGCGCCGCCTTGAGACCCAAGGGCTGCTGGTCAGCCACTGGCGCGAGGAGGACAAGCGCAACAAGCGCTTCTACCGGCTGTCTCCGCAGGGCGAAATCGTGCTTTACCAACTTTTGAATGAGAACGAAGCCATGCATACGGCGATCGACCGTATCATGGCGCCGGTCCCCTCACCGCAAACCGCCCCGGGCGCAAACCCGGAAACTGCGCTCCAGCCGGAAATGCTTGAGCCAAAGGAACAACTCCAATGACCACATCCCGAACCCAGCCTCCATCAACCGACCTGGTCGGCCGCTACCTGCAGGCGGTCGGCTTCTGGCTGCCGCGCGCGCAGAAGCAGGACATTCTCGCCGAGATTTCCGAAGACCTGCGCTCGCAGATCGAAGACCGCGAGTCGGACCTGGGGCGCGCGATGACAGAATCCGAGGTGTCGGATCTGCTCAAGCAACGCGGCCGCCCCATCCTGGTCGCCGGGCAGTTTCTACCCCAGCGCAGCCTCATCGGCCCGGCCTTATACCCGATCTACGTCTTCGTGCTCAAGATCGTCGCTCTCTGCTATGTCATCCCGTGGCTGCTGGTCTGGTTCGGCATCCTGCTCTTCCATCGAACGGAGACCGCGGCTCACTTGTCCGGCGAATGGCATGGACTCGGCACGCTGTGGACTATCGTCTTCACGCAGTTCGGCATCATCACTCTCGTCTTTGCCGCCATCGATCGCGTGTCGATAAAGACACCCTGTCTCAGCGACTGGGACCCGCGCAAGCTTCCGAAGCTGAACGTTGAAACCACGACGAAGCGCCGTGCCAGTGCCGTGGGCAGCGTCATCTTCGGGATTTTCGGCCTGCTGTGGCTGCTGGCGATTCCAAATTATCCGTTCCTGATCATCGGGCCGGCTGCGTATTTCCTCAAGGCCGCCCCGATCTGGCATACGGTTTACTGGCCGATCGTGGCGCTATCCATTGCTTCCATCTTCGAAGCTGTTGTCACGCTCATACGCCCGCAGTTGACCTGGTTTCCGCCCACTTTCCATATCGCTACGACGCTGCTGTCAGCATGGATTGTCAATGCTCTGCTGCACACGGAAACCTTCGTACTGCCGGGCAACCAGGACGTGGTGGGGCTTACTAGAATCCTGAATATCTGCATTCTCGTCTGCGCGGGTATCTGGGCGGTGTGCCTGGTCGTCGGTCTGGTCATTTATATCTGGCAGGCTGTCCGGGAGATCCGGCGCACCATGCAGCCCGCCACTCCGCACCTGGCATGATCGCGAAAGCACTGCAGGATTTTCATTCCGTACCCGTTCGCGGCAGGATAAAATCCCGCCAAACAAAGAACGCAGCCGCCAACCGAATTTTCCGGAGGTCCCATGCCCGATTCAGTAGCCGCATCGCCAGACCTGACTGCCCCCCTGTCTGAAACGCAGCGCGTCGTCGACACTTTCGTGGCGCCGTCGAAAACCTTCACCGACATTCTTCGCAAGGCGACCTTCTGGGGACCGCTGCTCATCTTGATCCTGGTTGCCGCCGGCTTCTCGTTCGGCGTTCAGCAGAAGGTGGGATGGGATAAGGTCTTTGAAAACAATCTGCACCAGGCGCCCTCGCGTGAGGAGCAATTCGAGAAGCTGCCCGCGGATCAGCAGGCCACGCAGAAGACCATTGGCGTGAAGATCACGGCGATAGTTACCTATTGCTATCCCGTGCTTATTCTCGTCTTCACCGCTATCTTTGCACTGCTGGTGTGGGTCACCGCCAACTTCATCTTCGGGGGCAGCGCGAAATTCAGCCAGGTCTTTGCCGTCAACATGTACGCCAACCTGGTGATGAATATTAAGTATCTGCTGGCCATCGTGGCGCTGTTTGCCGGACTCGCGCCCGATTCATTTCTTATCCAGAACCCTGTTGGAACCAACGTCGGCTATTTTCTGAGCACCGATGCTCCCAAGTGGCTGGCGTCTCTCTGCCAGCACATCGATATCTTTGAAATCTGGTCGGTGTTGCTGACCACGCTCGGAATCTCGATTGTGGCGAAGGTGTCACGGGGTAAAGCGGCGGCAGCGGTGATCGGATGGTGGCTGATCTTTGTGCTGGTGGGCGTGGGATTCGCGGCGGCTTCTTAGCAGGCCAACACAAAGTCTAGAAATGACAAGAGGCACAGCTAGTGGCTGTGCCTCTTATCTCGCTGGTTGCTGATCGCTAACCCTTGTAGCGCGTGAAAATCAGCGACGCATTGATCCCGCCGAAGCCGAACGAATTCGACAGAGCCGCGTCGATCTTCATCGGCAGGGCGGTGTTGGCTACATAATCCAGCCGACATTCGGGATCGACATTCTCGAGATTGATCGTGGGCGGCGCCTTCTGGTTCAGCAGCGTCAGAATGGTGATGCCCGCCTCAAGGCCGCCTGCGCCGCCGAGCAGATGTCCGGTCATGGACTTGGTCGAGCTTACTTTGAGGGTGTGGCTGAGCGCGTGCTCGCCGAAGACGGTCTCGATGGCTCGCGATTCATTTCCATCGCCCAGCGGAGTGGAAGTCGCATGCGCGTTGACGTAGTCGATCTCCTCCGGCTGCATTTTTGCGTCTTTCAGAGCCGCCCGCATGCTGCGCTGCGCGCCTTCGCCCTCGGGAGCGATGCCGGTCATATGATATGCGTCCGCGCTCATGCCGTAGCCGTTGAGCTCGGCGAGGATCTTTGCGCCGCGCGCCCTGGCGTGCTCCAGCTCTTCGAGGATCAGAATACCCGCGCCTTCGCCAACGACGAACCCGTCGCGGTCCTTGTCAAAGGGACGGCTGGCCAAAGCCGGCGCATCGTTGCGCGTGGAGAGCGCGCGCATGGCCGCGAAGCCGCCCACGGACATGGGCGTGACCGCCGCTTCCGAGCCGCCGGCGATCATCACGTCGGCGTCGCCGTGCTGGATGATCCGGGCAGCATCACCGATGGCATTCGCGCTGGTGGTGCAGGCCGTTGCCGTGGCTGAGATCGGCCCCTTGGCGCCGTACCTGATACTCACATGGCCGGCTGCCATGTTCACGATGGCTGCCGGAATGAAGAAAGGAGATATCTTGCGCGGACCGCCGTTGAGCAGGTTCGAGTGCTCGCGTTCGATGACTTCGAATCCGCCGATGCCCGAACCAATGAAGACTCCGGAGCGGTCGGCGTTCGACGGGTCGATCGTCAGCGCCGCGGATTTGATCGCCTCATCGGTCGCTGCCAGGGCCAGATGAATGAAGCGCGCCATCTTGCGCGATTCTTTCTTGTCGATGAACTGCAGCGGATCGAAGTTCTTCACCTCGGCTGCGAAGGTGACGGAGAAACCCGTCGTATCGAATTGGGTGATCGGCGCGATACCGCCCCTGCCCGCCGCCAGATTCTCCCAGGTCTCGGGCACGGTATTGCCGACGGCGCAAACCAGCCCGATTCCCGTAACTACTACCCTACGATCCAAGGTTACTTGCCTGCCTTCGCGTTCTTATCGATGTAGTCGATCGCGTCCTTGACCGTCTTGATCTTCTCGGCGTCTTCATCGGGGATCTCGATGTCGAATGCCTCTTCAAACTGCATGACCAGCTCGACTACATCGAGCGAATCGGCGCCCAGGTCTTCCTGGAATGAAGCGCCCGGCGTCACCTCGGCCTCATCCACCTGCAACTGCTCGACGATAATCTGCTTTACCTTCTCTTCCACTGCCATGCGTAATCTCCTCTCACTGGATGCTGCTCTTATATCTGTTGATGCGGAAACTCTTCGGCACAAAATAAGGCCCCGACCCGGCTGCAACGCTGCGATGGTTGAGGCGTGGCTTTTCCTTGCTCCGAAATTCCAAGTCTACTGAGGCCCTCATATCGTGTAAAGCGCACGCCGGCGTCTGGGTTATGCCAAGCCTGGCAATTCTCACGCCTTCCAGGTGATCAACCGGACATCCCCGGCGCCGAGGCCTGCATCGGAGCGATTGAGTCGTTTTGAAGCGCCACTCCCCCAATATCATCGAGATCCTTCGGTCGACGCTCGAGCGCCTGGAAAAGCGGGCGCAGCTTTGCCCGGACGATCCCGCGGTGCGCGAACTCAGACGGCAGGTGTTGCGCATTATCGTCGAACTGGAAGTTGAAAGGTCGCGCAGGCCTGCGGCGTAGCGCCAGTGGCGGACCTCCGGTCGGCGTGGTGTCTTCAAAGATCCCTTCGGAAATTGGTTCAGCTTAGCGCAACCGAAGAATCTCTAGCTGGTTGGGCAGAGGCGGGCGGGCGCTTTCCGCCGGGCAGGGCAAGCAGCTCCTGCACTATGTCGGAAAGCCGGATGAGGTCGATCATCAGATCCTGGCCCAGCTCCTGGGAGTCCTTGCCGCCTTCGCCTTCGGCGGCCAGATAAATGACATTGATAAGCGCTTGCAGAGGATTATTAATTTTGTGCGCCAGCTCGTTTGCCATGGCGGCGGCCGCCTCGGCTGTCGCCTGCTGGATCAGCTGCTCCTGCTGGTGCTGCTGCCGTACTGCCATGGCGGCAAAGTTCGCCAGCAGTTCAAGCATCCGGGAGTCGTCGCTGTCGAAGGCCTCGGTACGGCCATGGGCCGCGACCCAGATGGTTCCGCGCTGCTCCTCTACGCGCCAGGGAATCAGGATGCCGTCGGTAATGGTTGCCGCCTGCACGCCGAGCAGGTCGAAGAATTGCTGCGAGACGGTGAAAAGCTGCGGGCGCTCCCGCTCCAGGCAGAGCCCGCAGGCGCTGGGAAATTCGGGAAGAACGGCGTTCAGAAAATGAGCATATTGGCCTGCCGTGGCGACCCATCGGTAGGACAGGCTTCCGTCCGGGTTTCGGTTTTGCAGGCTGATGCCAGCGCTGTCGGCGCCGAACATTTCGATGGCAGCGCTTACCAGTTCCTGCAGAATCGTCGCTGGATTTTCGACAAAGCCCTGCGCAACCCGCCGCATGCTTTCCATCTGCAGCGAGGCGTCATGGTGCGGTCGATGGCGCTGGGCGAATCCGGGGACACTGTAAAGGTCGACGACCTCCAGGCCAGTGCCCTCCACGCTTTTACTTTCAATCATCCGCGTTCTGTATCTCTATCTCTGGTCGCCGTAGAGGCGACATCCTCCAAGTCTTTCAGGTGGATGTGCTCGAGGCAAGCGTAAACCTCACCGTTACAAATGATTTACTCGTCCCTGCGGCTGGTTGCCGTACGCACCTTCACGCCGCGGCTTTCCCCGCCGGCGTAGACCGTTCCGTCGAAAGCTCTTCGAGGCTCTTCCCCTTGGTCTCGGGCAGCGTGAAGATCGTCAGCACCAGGCCCGCCACACTGGCGATCGCTGCCGCCGATTCAGCTGCCAGCAGCCCCTTCCAGCCCATCAGATAGGGGAACAGGAAAACTCCGAGGAAGCCGCCAAGCTTGCCCATCGCCGCAGCGACGCCATGCCCCGTCGTTCGCACGCGCACCGGAAAGATCTCCGACGGATAGACGAACGTCGTGGCATTGGGGCCGAATTCTGTGAAGAAGAAGCTCAGTCCGTAGATGCACAGAAACGGGATAGCCATCTTCTCGACATTCGGAATCAGCGCCAGCAGAGCGAAGGTCACTGCCATCATGGTGAAACCGAGGCACTGGATGGTCTTCCGGCCCAGCCGGTCCATGGTAAGCGCCGCCACCGCATAGCCGGGTACGGCAAAGATTGCAAAGATCATCAGCTGCGTCAGCGTTTTCTGAAGGAGTGTGTGTCCGCCGCCGAGGGCGGAGAGCACCAGCGGGCTCGACACCGTGTTGCCGTAGTACGCCGCATCCATCAGGAACCATGCGCCGCTCGCGCCGCTCAGCCGCAGGAGAAGCTTTTCGTCATTCACGAGCCGGTGAAAGCCATCCCAGAACGACACGGATTGGCTGGCGCGGTTGTTCTGGTCGATGCTGACAATTTTTCCTGATTCGTCCTCGTGCTTGCCGTTGGCGTGCAGAAAGCGGGGCGTCTCCTTCAACTTGCGACGCTGCCAGAAGACGGCCAGCACGGGCACTGCGCCAAAGGCAAGCAGGATGCGCCAGACGAGGTCGTGCGAGAGATGCGTAGACAGCAGCGCCCGCGGCAAACAGCGGTCCGACGATCAGGCCTGCCGCCTGCATGGCGAAGACCAGCGTCACCATCATGCCGCGGTGGTTCTTGCCCGCATACTCGCTCATTATGGTCGCACTGACCGGGTAGTCGCCGCCGATGCCGATACCCAGAATGAAGCGCAGTCCGATCAGCCAGAGGATATTCGGGGCAAAGGCGCAGGCGATGGCGCCCACGGCCAGCACCAGCACTTCGACGCCATAAATGCGCTTGCGGCCGAGCATATCGGCAACGCGCCCGAAGAGCAGCGCTCCCAGCGCCGATGCCAGCAGGGCCGTTGACTCGACCAGACTTTCTTCCAGCTTGCCGACGTGCCACAGATCTTTAAGCAGCGTCATGACGACACCGACGATGAACAGGTCATAGGCATCGGTGAAGAAGCCCATGCCGGAGATGAACATGATCTTCCAGTGATGACCTGAGATTTTGGCATTGTCCATTTCGGAAAAATCGCCGTGATGTGGGGAAGCATGAGTGGAAGCAGGTGTCATAAACGGGCCCTCTAGAACCGGGATGCGGGGCAAGATGACGCTCAGGTTAATGGCAGGTTAATTCGGGGCGGGTCGCATCTTTTCGGAGCAGTTTCACGTGCCGGGAACATCGCTCCGCCGGTCATTTGCCGGTCGGGTGTCCTCTGAGTTACCCCTGTCCGTAGCTTTATTTTGAGTAACTTACAGCGCCATCCACAGCTGCCGTTACGACGATGCCGAGTTCCCGGCGGTATAGTTCACTCATGCTCCTCCTTGTTGTGATTGCGCTCGCCGTGGGCTTCGCCGCGGGCGCGATAATCTTCTGGATCGTGCGCGGAAGCCGCACCCAGGAAACAGAAATCCGGCTGCGCGGCGAACAATTGGCCGCTGACCTCGCCCAGCGCACCGCCGCCCTTGAGCGCTCCGAAGCCGACCGGGAGCGCCTGCGCGATCAGGCGGCGAAGCTCCAGTCAGATATTGCAGCATTGCAAAGCAGGCTTGACTCCGAACGAAGCGCAGCGCAGGAGAAGTTCTCGCTGCTTACTTCCGCCCGCGAAGAGCTCTCGAATCAGTTCAAGTCGCTCGCGTCAGACATTCTTGAAGAGAAGTCCCGGCGCTTCACCGAGCAAAATCAGGCCAACCTCGGCAACCTGATCGCGCCGCTCAAGGAAAAATTCGGCGAATTCCAGCAGAAGGTCGAGAGTCTCGAGAAAGATGGCGTCGCCGGCCGCTCAGAATTAAAGACTCAGATCGAGCAGTTGCGCTCCCTCAATGAACGGCTCTCGGAAGACGCAACCAACCTTGTCAGCGCGCTCCGCGGCTCGTCGAAGACGCAGGGCGAGTGGGGCGAAATGGTCCTCGAGCGCATTCTCGAATCATCGGGGCTGCGCAGGGATTACGAGTATCGCGTGCAGGAGACGATCTTCCGCGAAGACGGCCGCCGGGCGCGGCTCGACATCATCGTCGACCTGCCCGAAGGCCGGCACCTGGTGCTCGACTCCAAGGTTTCGCTCACCGACTACAGCGAATATTGCAGCTCGGTCGATGAGGCTGCCCGCGATGCGGCGCTCAGCCGCCATCTGGCTTCGGTGCGCAAGCACATCCGCGAGCTCTCGCAGCGTGATTATCTGTCGCTCTACAGCCTGAACTCGCTGGACTTCGTCGTGATGTTCGTCCCCATCGAGCCGGCGTTCATGCTGGCTCTTTCCGGCGACGGCAAGATCTGGCAGGAGGCCTGGGACAAAAACATCCTGCTGGTCAGCCCCAGCACCCTGCTCTTCGTGCTGCGCACCGTCGCGCATCTCTGGCGGCAGGAGCAGCAGAAGAGGAACGTGCAGGAGATCGTTCGCCGCGGCGGTGAGCTCTACGATAAGCTGGCGGCCTTCGCCAAAGACCTCACCGATGTTGGCAGAAAGCTCGATGATGCGCGCGGCGCCTACGATGAGGCCTATAAGAAGCTTGCTGAAGGAAGGGGCAATGTCATTCGCCGCGCTGAGCAGCTTAGGAGCCTGGGCATAAAGCCGTCGAAAGCGATGCCGACCGCCATGCTCGATCTGGCCATGGAGCAGGAGCTTTTCGACGAGCCCGACGAATCAGAGACGCCATTCGAGCTGAGCGCTCCGAGCGGAAGTGAAGTGGACTCTGCGCCCACCGCCGCGAGCAACGGGCTCGGCAAAGGCTGACTTGCAGGAGTTATCTGTGGCCGCTCTTTCGGGGCGTCCGAGGTGGCGTCTTGGTCAGATCCGGCGAGTCACTTCCGGTGAACGATCCCGTCGCGTGCTGGCCGGCCGGGCTCTCCGGATGCTGCTGGGCTGCGCCGCCCTCCACGTTCTCGTTCAGTGTGCGTTTCTGCAGATGCGGGTGTCCGCCGGACTGTTTGGGGTCCTCCGCCTCGACCGGCTGCACGCTAGCTGGAGGATGATGGTGGCTCGCCGTCCGCTCGGCCGGGTTCCTGTGAACATCGGGCCTCGCGTCTGAATGCGTCTTCTCTTTCGATGCCATGACTCCTCCTCCAAGCGTTTCACTCTGGGCGTCTCAGACCGCTCGGCGGTCGGATTCCTGCGGCTCGTGCCTTTCGACTTATGTTGGATGCAGTGCCCAAAGAATTCGGTCGCCAGAGTGGGTCGCCACCTTCCACGATTCCACCCCGTCATTCTGGAAGGATTTATACGGCCTGAAAGGCCTCGCGCAGCCGCTGCCAGGTGACCGAGAGATCTTCCGGCAGAACCCGCGTCTCACTCACCGCGGTCATGAAGTTCGTATCCCCGAGCCAGCGCGGCAGGGCATGCAAGTGGAGATGTCCGGTTACACCCGCTCCCGCCGCCTTGCCCAGGTTCAGCCCCATATTGAACCCCTCGGGACCGTAGACGCGGTTCAGTGCTTTTTCCGCCTGCTGCGTCAGATCCATCAGCTCATGCGCGATGGCCGGATCGAGCGCCGCCAGCGAAGCCTGATGCTCGTACGGAACCACCATGATGTGGCCTGAGTTGTAGGGGTAACGGTTCAGACAGACGAACGCCTGCTGCGCGCGCAGGACGATTCCCGCCGCTTGCTCGGCAGCATCGACGCTCATGCCGTGCTCGATCGCGTGGTCCGCCGCCGCGATCATGTTGCAGAAGACGCAGCCCAGGTCGCCGGTCCACTGCGCCAATTCCAGCGGAACGCCCCTGCGCATTTTCGGGTCGGAATCTGTTATGTACGCATAGCGCCACGGCGTCCAGAGATGGTCCATGGCGGGAGTTTAACGCAGGGAAGCGAGTGAGCGGGTCAGCAGGTCAGTGAGTCAGCGGCAAAAACGCGCAAAACAAAAGGGCAGACCCGAAGGCCTGCCCATGTGTTCTGAAACTACCCTGCTACTTGGCAGCCTTGACACCAGCCTGCTCCTTGAGCGCCGCGGCCTTGTCTGTTGCTTCCCAGGGGAAGCCGTTGTCGGAGCGGCCGAAATGGCCGTAAGCCGCTGTCTTGCGGTAGATGGGACGACGCAGGTCGAGACTTTCGATAATGCCCTTCGGGGTCAGGTGGAAGTTGGCGCGGACGAGCTCCTGCAGCTTGCTTTCAGGAACCTTGCCGGTGCCGAAGGTATCGACCAGCACGCTTACCGGCTCGGCCACGCCGATCGCGTAGGCCAGCTGGACTTCGCAGCGGTCGGCCAGGCCGGCAGCCACGATGTTCTTCGCGATGTAGCGCGCCATGTAGGCCGCCGAACGGTCCACCTTTGTCGGGTCCTTGCCGCTGAAAGCACCGCCACCGTGACGGCCCATGCCGCCGTAGGTATCGACGATGATCTTGCGGCCGGTCAGTCCGGTATCGCCCATCGGGCCGCCAATCACAAACCGGCCGGTGGGATTGATGTGGTACTTGGTGTTCTCGTCGAGCAGCTTCTCGGGCAGAACCGCCTGGATGACGTGCTTCAGGATGTCGGCGCGCAGCTCTTCGGTGGCGATGTGCTCGGCGTGCTGGGTGGAGATGACCACCGCATCGATACGGACCGGCTTGCCCTGCTCGTCGTACTCCACCGTCACCTGGCTCTTGCCGTCCGGGCGCAGGTAGGACAGCTTGCCGTTCTTGCGAACCTCGGTCAGCCGCCGCGCCAGCTTGTGCGCGAACGAGATGGGAGCCGGCATCAGCTCTTCGGTCTCGTTGGTGGCGTAACCGAACATCATGCCCTGGTCGCCAGCGCCGCCGGTGTCGACGCCCATGGCGATGTCGCCCGACTGCTTGTTGATCGACGAGATCACCGCGCAGGTGTTCGAGTCGAAACCATAGAGCGCGTTGTCGTAGCCGATGGAGGCTACCACCCCGCGCACCAGCGTCTGGAAATCGACATAAGCGCGGGTTGTGATCTCACCGGCGATGACGACGAGGCCGGTCGCTGTGAGCGTCTCACAGGCAACGCGGCTGTAGGAATCCTGCTCCAGGCAGGCGTCGAGAATGGCATCGGAGATCTGGTCGGCAATCTTGTCCGGATGACCTTCGGTCACCGACTCGGAAGTAAACAGGAATTTATCGCGTGCGGGCAAAGCAGGTTCCTCCATCGATGGATCTTAAAAATCAACTGCCGCAAAGGGCTTCGCTCGCTGCGAAGGTTACCTGGCCGAACGGAAAGCGGCGGCAAAACTGGGATTCAAACAACTCTAGCTATGGTACTAAACCGGGGTATGCCGGGGCAAAGCGAAGATCTCAGAGGGGAAAACCGCGCTGCCAGAAGGGAATTGGCGCAGCGAACGGGGACGGCGATGGTTTTATCCGGCGCGTGAAAGCGGGCTTTCGGTGAGCGGCTGGAGCCGGGTCAGCGTTTCGAACTGGCAGCTGCGGGAACCAGCGCCGCAGCGTCAGCGGGCTCCGAGATGGAGTGCCCTCCGCCAGAATTGGAGGCCGCGACGCGGTCGCTCACGTACCGCCAGACGAACCACCCCAGCCCCACCAGCAGCAGAAGCAGCATCGCCACACCTGCCCAACGCAACCGCAGATCGGGCCGATGCCCTTCTTTCTCGCGGCTCTTGCCGACGTTTTCGGCAAAGGCGATCCAGTCGGCGTCGTCGAACTTGACCTGGCCGCTCTGCTGGTAAGCCTCCATGTAGCGGTTCACCCAGACTTCTTCATCCAGGCCCACGATCCGCGCATAGCTGCGCACGATTCCCTTGTTGAATACTCCGCCCGGCAGTTGTTCGAAATGGTCTTCCTCGAGCGCTGCCAGGTACCGGCCGCTGATCTTGGTCGAGTCGCTGATCGTGTCGAGGCCTATGCCGCGGCTCTCACGTTCTGTTCGCAACTCTTTGCCAAATTCGCCCATACCGCCAACCTCAGATCAATTTCAGCTAACTCGCAGGAAATCTAGGGATTTAAGGTAAACATAAAACCGGTCGCGCTTGCAGGTCAAAAGAAAAATCCATATTTTTCGCTATTTTTAAAGGCTTTTGGGCCCTATTCCGCAACAACTGCGCTCTCCAAAGTATCGACGAGCGAGCGCGCAAACTTGAGGGTGCCGGATTGCGAGTCAGCTCGAAATGAAGCAGATCGGGGCTCAACCGGCTGTCGATTCCACGGTGAATCCTTGCTCCAGGTGATTCCCAGGGCTCCATTCGATGCAACCGGGCCGCACCCGGAAGCCGCCCTGGAACCCCCATTTTGGTAAACTGAGCTTTCGGTCCGGTAATCCCGCCAAGCACCGGGCGCACACCCCGCATCCGACCAAATTCATGAACAAGCTCGTCTTCGGCAACATTCTGCACCGTCCGGTGCGCACCTTCATCAGCATCCTGGCAGTGGCCATCGAGGTCGTCATGATCCTCTCGATCGTGGCCATCATGATTGGGCAGGTCACCAATGCCAGCCGCCAGACTGGAGGCATCGGCGCCGACATCATCGTCCGGCCGCCCAATGCCAGCTTTATCAGCTCGGTCGGGGGCGCACCCGTCCCCGCAAAGGTTGCCGAAGTCCTGCGCAAGCTGCCCCATGTCCAGGTGGCGGCGCCCGCCATCACCGATTTCAACATGGTCGGCGGGGTTGAAACCATCTGGGGCATCGACTATGCGAGCTTCAACGCGCTGCGTCCCTTCGTCTTCGTCGCGGGAGGGTCCTTTTCCGGCCCCAATGACGTGATTGTCGACGACCTTTATGCCCGCAACGCTCCCGGCCGCAAGGTGGGAGCAACCATCCAGGTGCTCAACCATCCCTTCCGTATCTCGGGCATCGTCGAACACGGCAAGGGCGGGCGCCTCTTCCTGCCTATCCGCACCCTCGGCAACCTTATGGGCACCCCCGACAACGCTTCGCTCTTTTACATCAAAAGCGACGACCTCAAGAACCAGCAGCTCATCCGTAAGGAAATCCTGGCTACGCCCGGGCTCAGCCAGTACACCGTCCAGACCATCCAGGAATTCACCTCGCTGATGACACCAGAGCATCTGCCGGGCTTCAACATCGCCCTGCGCGCAGTGATCACTATCGCCGTTATCGTCGGCTTCCTGGTCATCTTCCAGTCGATGTACACGGCCGTGCTCGAACGCACCCGCGAGATCGGCATTCTTAAGTCGATGGGCGCATCCCGCGCTTACATCGTCAACGTGGTGCTGCGCGAAACCGCCATCGTTACCATCGCCGGCATCGTCGTCGGCATCGTCGTCGCGGAAGCCTTGAAGATGATCCTCGGCTACCGCTTCCCCACGTTGCCCTTTCCCATCACCGCCGATTGGCGCCTTCGCGGAGCCGCGATCGCCTTCGTTGGCTCAATCCTCGGAGCGCTCTATCCCGCATGGAAGGCCGCCCGCAAAGACCCTATCGAGGCACTGGCCTACGAGTAAGATCATGCAAAGGTGGTAAGCCCACATGGGCAAGCCGAAGAATCCGTACAACGGCACAGGACGCCTGGATAATTGCGGATTCTGCGCCATCTCTTATGCTCTGCATCTCCAGCAGGGGAAACAGGTCGATGCCGAAAAGCTCTTTCGTGAAACCATGGCGCGGCTGAAAATCGAAGGAGATTTTCCCCGGACGTTGCTATTTAACGAAGCCAACCTCGACCAAATACCCACTCCCACGCATCGCACGATTCTTTCCGCCGGAACACGGTCGCCCCACAAGTACACGATTCAGCAGGTTGCGACCGAGAGTGGGTTGAAAATACGACAGCGGATTTCCCGAGTATCTGTGGCAGTATGCACAGATTTACAACGCCTTTGACTACACCAAGGCTTTGCGGCAGATGGCCACCGTCCGGCATAATAATGCTCTCGACGCCGGACGCATCGAGGACAATCCCGACAGCTTCTATCGCAATGTCACGACGAAATTGATCGGCGATGCCATTGTTGGCTCGATCACCGGCCGTCACTTCCTCAATGTGCGCATTTCGCCGTCCGGACTGATGGAGGGCTTCGATCCCCAGGTGAATGAGCCATTCCCCGGCCGGGATCTGCTTCTGCGGGAGCGCGGCCCGATCAGCCTTTTTATGCGCCTCCCTCCGGGTCGCTGACCAACCCCGGGGAAAATTGCTTGCCCCGCCGGAAACGGCATTTATACTCTCCCAAATATGTGATTCTGCGGCAGCGGCCCTGTCGCCCGCACAACTTCTGGATCACTTTCCGGTTCCGAACAAAGTACAGCCGGTTTTCTGCCCTCAGTAAGCGACTCGTAGAAACCTTGAAGACGCGATGACGATACCGCGCCCAATCCGCCGCTCACTCTACGGCCTCTGGCTGGCAGCGATCGCTGCGCTCTTCTCGCTGCATACGATGCATCTCCGCGCCGACTTCCCCAACAACTCCCCGTGGATGGACTACTCGAAGTACACCGATGAAGGGTGGTACGGCAAAGCCGCCATCGAGCACTATGTTCTCGGCTCCTGGTATGTGCACGGAGACTTCAACCCCTCCGTTGCGCTCCCGATCCTGCCGGCGCTGGAACTCGCCCTGTTCCACTTCACCGGAGTCAGCCTGGTGGCGGCGCGCCTGCTTGTTCTGGGCATCTTCGCGCTGAACCTGGGGCTCGCTTACGCTGTCGTACGCACGCGCGCGTCGTGCGTCACCGCACTCTTTGCCGTCACGCTGCTGGCCGCCAACGCCTTTCTCTTCGCTTTCAGCCGCCTGGCGATCCTCGAGCAGCCTCTCACCCTGTTTCTGCTCGCGTCGTGGTTGCTCGCGCTGCTGCTGCCCCGCATGAGCGAAAGGAGCCGCACGGTCGCTCACATCACTATCGGATTGCTGCTCTGCCTGACCATCCTCACTAAAACGACGGCAATCTTTCTGTTGCCTTCGACGCTGGTTCTTATTTGGCACGAACACGGTTACAAATCACGAGCCAGCATCCGGCCGCTGGCGGCCGCAGTTCTCTCCGGGCTCAGTCCCTTCACCGCGTATTACCTGCTCTTCGTCCGCCCGCGTTACGTCTACGACTATCACTACCTCTTCGCCGCCAACGTCTGGAACCAGCCCGAGGGTCTGCGCGGATACCTCGCCGCCTTCTGGTACGCGCTGCACGGCACGCTCTGGATCGACCCATGGCTCTGCCTGCTCGCTGTCGGGCTTCTCGTTGTCTCGGCGGTCTGTGTCCGCAAAGCGTGGGCCCGCAACCTCTGGCGCGACCCGCTCGTCATTGCGTCGCTGCTCGCCTGCGCGGGATACATCTTGTTCATCGGCTGGCATAACAACATGCAGCCGCGCTACTACCAGGTTCTCGCCTACCCGGTGGTTTTCGTCATTGCGCTGGCTATCGAGGCACTGGTCAACGCCGCCGGGAACGGCTCAGCTGGATTCCGCACTTCGGCGCTCGCCCGCTCGCTTGCCTGGGCCGCTGTTGGTGTCGCTACGGTCGTGAGCGCCGCCAACCTGCGCGAGATTCTCCACTGGACCCGCCATCCCGATTACACCTGGATGACCGCAGCACGCCGTCTTACCGGCTATATCGACCACCATCCCAGCGGAAACCGCCTGCTGCTCTCTGTCAGCGGAGATAACATCACCCTCATCACCCATCTGCCCGCCATTTGCGACGACTTCGGCACATGGGACCTCGCCATGCGCATACACAAATACCGACCTGGCTGGTATGCCGCCTGGAACGAGGTCGATCCCGGGACTCTCGAAGACCTGCGCACGCAGTACACGCTTGAACGGGTGGCCACCTTCCACGCCTTCGATGACCCCGACCGCGATCAACTTATCCTCTACAAACTGCACCCGCTGCCGCGCGCCCGCCAGCACTACAACCAGGCGATTGAAGAAGCGGCCAACGCGGGCAGGTAGACTCGCAGCGTCACGCCTCGATGATCCCTCCCCTCCACACCGAACGCCTCATCCTTCGACCCATCTCGCTCGACGATGCGTCGCAGGTGCAGACAATCTTTCCTCAATGGGAAATCGTCCGCTACCTCACCGATCAGGTCCCATGGCCCTATCCGCCCGACGGGGCGCTCACCTTTTGCCGCGACATTGCCATCCCCGCCATGGAACGCGGCGACGCATGGCACTGGACCGTCCGGCTTAAGTCTGATCCCGAGCGCATCATCGGCAGCATCGGCCTCACGCGTGGAGACGCCAATCGGGGCTTCTGGCTCGATCCGGCTTACCAGCGCCGGGGACTCATGCTCGAAGCCAGCGGCTGCGTCACCGATTTCTGGTTCAGCGTCCTCGAAATGCCGCTACTCCGCGTACCCAAGGCTGTTGATAACACAGGCTCGCGCCGCATTTCCGAAAAACAGGACATGCGCGTGGTCGCCGTCGGAGATCGCAATTACGTCTCCGGCCGCCTGCCTTCGGAAATCTGGGAGATCACCCGCGAGGAATGGCTCGCGCGCGGTCAAAAGTGACGCGCCTCGAGACGGTGACGCCGCAAGAGCGCAAACGTCATTCCTCTCTGAGAGAGGCGACGGGGGCCAGCCTGCCCGCGCGCCGCGGGCAGATAGCTCGCGGCCAACGCTGCAGCCTCTCTTCTTCAAGATCGCGACTGCGCCGCGCCGGGAACCGCACCAGCTCACGGCTCACCCTGCTCCAGTTCGCCCGTCATGATCGCGCCGATCGCCTCGACCATCTGCTGCCAGCGCCCGTGGTCGGAGGCCAGCTGCTTCTTTCCCGTCGCCGTAATGCGGTAGTACTTCGCGCGCTGGTTGCTGTCAGTCAGCTTCCACTCCGAGCGCACCCAGCCTTGCCGCTCCAGCCGGTGCAGCGCGGGATAGAGCGATCCCGTCTCCACTTGCAAAACTTCACCCGAGCGCGTGCGGATGGCCTGGCTGATCCCATACCCGTGCTGCGGGCCCCACTGCAGCGTCTGCAGAATCAGCATGTCGAGCGTGCCCTGCAGCAGCTCAACCCGGTTCTGATACGGAGCGCTCTTTTCTCCTGACTTTCTCATAGATGTAGGCACTCTACGCTGTTCGATGTAGATTGTCTACACCCATGGACTGCTCGGGGGCTCAGAACCGGATTTTCGGACCTGACCGCTGATCGCTATGTGTCCTGAGGCCACTATTACCTCCGTGACCTGTCCCAATCCTCCCTGACCCCCTATGCTGGATCACCGATGCTCCGGTCAGCCATCGCTCTCGCTCTTGCGTTCACCGCGCTGCTCGCCCACGCCGCCGGAGCCAAGCCCCACGCCGTCTCTCTCGGAGCCGTCCGCAAAGTCCCCTACTCCCTCACGGGAGACCCCGCCGGAGCCCGCGCCGACGAGACCGAGTTGCGCGTCCGCCCGCTTCTCGTCGACGGCAAGGTGAAGGAGTGGACCACCGGCGACGCTCACGACATCACTGACCGAAGCTTCGTTGTCCGCCGCGCCATCCGACTGAATGATGCCCTCCCCACGGATGCAGGTGGCCACGCGGGGGCCGCACGCTGGGTTTGGCAGCGCGGCCCCTGGCTGCTCATCGACCGCGTCAGCGGCAAGGTCACCGCCCTGCGCCTGCCCGACTACGACCCCGCGGTCTCCGAAGTCGTGTGGTTCCGCGATTATGCCGCCTACTGCGGACTCAATTCCACAGGCCGCCAGCTCTACGCCGTTGTCGCGCAGGTCGCTGCCCGCCGCCCACTGCTCAGCAAGAAGCTCCACGAATGGAACCCCGTCGACCACCCTTCCCCCGCCTGCACCCCGCCGGCCTGGCAGCGCGAGCCCCTCCGCATCGCCTTCCAGCCCGTCGGAGGCCAGCAGGTCAGCTTCGACCTGGTTGGCCTTTCGGCAGTGCTGGTGGAAGACGGCGACGGCGGGGATCCGGGCGACGCAAGCAATTGACGGACTCAGCACTCAGCCGATCGCCTGCCACGACACCGTGGTCTCAGGCATCTACACTTATGCAATGGAATCTTTCGACGAGTTGCTGAAGCTTGCTGAGATCGCTCACGGACACCTTTGCGCCGGCCAGATTCTCGGGGTGCGCACGGCCACGCTCGGCTGCAGACGTCTGGGCATCGATGAGCCGCGCGGCAAGGACCGCAAGCGCCTGGTCGCATATGTCGAGATCGACCGCTGCGCGACGGACGCTATCGGCGTCGTCACCGGGTGCCGACTGGGCAAGCGCGCCCTCAAGTTCCGCGACTGGGGGAAGATGGCCGCCACCTTCGTCGACCTCGAGTCGGGACGCGCCCTGCGCATCGCCGCCCTCGAATCATCGAAGGCGCGTGCCCGCGAGCTCTATCCCGAAATCGAAAACAAGAACAAGCAGCAGATGAAGGCCTACCGGGAGCTGCCTGACGGAGACCTGTTCTCGGAAGAGTGGGTCTCTGTCCGCATCGAGCCGAAAGAATTTCCCGGATACAAGGGGGAGCGCATCGCCTGCGCTGAGTGCGGTGAAGGCATCAGCTACGAGCGCTTCATCGAACGCGACGGCCGGATTCTGTGCCTCGCCTGTGCTGATCCGCAGGCGCGCTACTACCAGCCTCTCGGTAGCTCTATCGAATCTGTAATCGAAGAAGTAGCAATTATCGGGTCAAGATGCGAATGCCCATAGATACGTAACTGTTAATAGAGCTAATAGTATTCAGATCCCCCAAGGTCTCGAATCTGGGGCTTGGGAGTCTGAGCGCGTCCTTCTAAGAAAGCCTCTCCACCGTCTGACCTACCCGAAACACAGTCGACTCAGTGAATTGCTTGCCGAGAATCTGTATTCCGATCGGCAGACCGGAGCGCGATTCGCCGCACGGCACCGAAGCGCCGCATATACCTGCCAGGTTCGCCGTCACCGTGTAGATATCGGCGAGATACATGGCCATTGGATCGTCGGCCTTCTCACCCAGCCTGAACGCCGGAGTCGGCGCCGTCGGCGTGAGGATTGCGTCGACATCGTCGAAGGCCTTGAGAAAATCCTCGGTCAGAAGCCGCCGTACCTGCTGTGCCTTTTTGTAATACGCATCGTAGTAACCGGCGCTCAGCACGTATGTCCCTAACAGGATCCGCCGCTTCACCTCCGCTCCGAAGCCGCCTTCGCGCGAACAGTGATACATCCCGGAAAGCGTGGGCGTATTCGGCGCGCGATATCCGTAGCGCACACCATCGAAGCGCGCCAGGTTGGCGCTCGCTTCGGCGGTCGCGATCACGTAGTAGGTCGGCACGGCGTAGCGTGTATGCGGCAACGAAACCGGAACGATCTGGGCTCCCGCTGCCTTCAGCCGGTCGATCGTTGCCTCGACCGCTGTGCGCACTTCGGGATCGAGACCCTCACCAAAATACTCCGGCGGAACGCCGAGGCGCAGGCCGCGAACACCTTTGTCGATCTCGGTTAGATAGTCTGGTACGGGCTCGGTCGACGATGTTGCATCCATCGGATCGTGCCCGGCAATCACGCCCAGCACCTTCGCCGCGTCGCGGACCGTCGCCGCAAACGGGCCGACTCGATCGAGCGAAGACGCAAACGCAATCAGGCCGTAGCGCGACACGCGTCCGTAGGTCGGCAGCACACCGACCACGCCACAGAAAGAGGCAGGCTGCCGGATCGATCCGCCGGTGTCCGAGCCCAGCGTTGCGACTGCCATACCAGCCGCAACCGCGGCTGCCGCGCCTCCGCTCGAGCCGCCCGGCACGCGCTCCGTGTCATGAGGATTCCGGACGGGTCCATATGCCGAATTCTCATTCGACGAGCCCATCGCAAACTCATCGCAGTTCAGTTTGCCGAGCAACACCGCGCCCGCGTCAATCAGGCGCTGCACCGCCGTCGCCGTGTAAGGAGGCCGGTAGCCCTCGAGAATCTTCGAGCCCGCCGTCGCCGGCTGCCCGTCGATAACCAGTACGTCCTTGATGCCCATCGGCACCCCGGCGAGCACCGGCAGAGCCTCGCCAGCAGCGGCCTTCGCGTCAATCTCCGCCGCACGTTTGAGTGCGCCCTCGCGATCGAGCGAGAGGTAGGCGTGAATCGTTGCGTCTTCTTCGTCAATGCGGCTAAAGCACAGCCGCGCCGCTTCCAGGGCTGTCGTCGTGCCTTTCGTGACGCCTTCCACGAGCTCGTCGATGGAAGGCAGCTTTACCTCTGAAATTTTCGTCGTCATGGAATGATCCCGTCGGGTGCTCCAGGATTTTCGGACCTGGGATTTAGCTTTTTGTGTGGCCGGGGCTCAGCGCTCAATAACCTTGGGAACTTTGAAGAAGACCCCGTCCGTCTCGGGAGCAGCCGCCATTACTCGTTGTCGATCAAGGCAAGGCGTTACGCGATCCTCGCGCAAGGCTGCGGTTGTGTCTTCGCCACCCTTCCGCAGCACGTCCGACACCTGCGCCATCGGCGCCACGGCTGACGTGTCGAGCTCATTTAATTGAGCTACGTAGTCGAGGATGGCGTTCAGGTCGCGCTGCATGCGGACACTCTCGCCCTCGGTCAGCTCCAGGTTCGCCAGCTCCGCCACTCGACGGACATCTTCAGCGGCAACTCTTTCGTTTTCGGCCATAAAGCAACATTATATGTCGCCCGGCGTCGCGTCAGTCCGCGCCCATGTCTTCCAGAGTCTCGCCCAGCGCATCTTCCCACCGCGGAAGAGCCACTCCGAACCGTGTCTGCAGTTTGGAGTTGCACAGCACCGAATTCTTCGGCCGCTTTGCCGGCGTGGGATACTCCGTGTCCGGAATGCCCACCACCTCGGGCCATTTCCTACCCTGAGAAGCGCGCGCCTGGCGAAAAATCTCCTGGGCAAAGCCGCACCAGCTCGTCTCACCCGAGCAGGTCATGTGATAAATCCCGGACGCCTCACCTTGAGAGACTGAATCCAGGCCGTCGATCACCGCTCGCGTCGCCCGCGCCAGCGCAGCCGCCGTCGTGGGAGCACCGATCTGGTCGCTCACCACGCGAAGCTGATCGCGTTCGCGGCCAAGCCGCAGCATTGTCTTCAGAAAGTTGTTTCCGTGCGGGCTGTACACCCAGCTTGTGCGGAAGATCAGATAACGACCGCCAGCTTCGGCGATCCTGCGCTCACCGGCCAGCTTCGTGCGCCCATATTCGTTCAGCGGGTTTACTGGATCGTCCTCGACCCACGGCCTTTGCTTCGATCCGTCCCCTCGCTTCGACCCATCAAAGACATAATCGGTCGAATAGTGCAGCAGCAGGGCATTGATCGTGCGCGCCTGTTCAGCCAGCACTCCTGGAGCTTCGCCGTTCACGCGCATGGCCAGCTCGGGCTCGGACTCCGCCCGGTCAACTGCCGTGTATGCAGCCGCATTCAGCACAATCGACGGCGCGACCTCGGCCATCGCCTTGCGAATCGACTCAGAATTCGCGAGATCGCACCGCTCGCGCCCCAACGCCACCACTTCGCCAGCGCCCGTGAAAGCCTTCTGCAGTTCGATTCCCAGCTGCCCCTGCGCTCCCAGTATCAGAACGCGATTCGCCGTCACGGCCCCGCTCGCCGTCACAAAAAGACCTCGGCGTCTTTGAGGAGCTTGCCCTGCTCGTCCTTTACCGACACGATCGCCTCTTCCGCCGAGATCGGCCACGCAATGCCCAGCGCGGGATCATTCCACAGCACGGTCCGCTCGCCGGCGGGCGAATAGTAGTCCGTCACCTTGTAGGAGAAGCCGGCCTTGTCGCTCAGCACCGCAAACCCGTGCCCGAAGCCCGGGGGAATCCACAGAGCCAGTCCGTTCTCGCCGGAGAGCTCAACCGCGACGTGCTTTCCGAAATCAGGCGAGCTGCGGCGCAGATCGATGGCAACGTCGATCACCGATCCGTAGGCCACCCGCACCAGCTTTCCCTGCGGCTGAATGATCTGATAGTGGATGCCGCGAAGGACGTTCTTTGCCGAGATGGAAAAATTGTCCTGCCGCCACTCCGTCGGAAGCCCGGCCTCGCGCATCTCGCGCTCGTTGTAGGTCTCGAAGAATGCTCCGCGCGAATCGGAAAAAATCCTGGGCGTAAACAGCAGCACCCCCGGCAATGCGGTTTCTGTTATCTGCATGCGGCTAGACCGATCCACCCGGAAAACTCGGCTCGCTCAGCAGCGAAATCAGGTATTGCCCGTACCCGCTCTTTCGCACCGGAGCCGCCAGTGTCTCAAGCTGCTCGCCGGTAATGTAACCGAAGCGGTAGGCAATTTCCTCGGGACATGCAATCTTCAGTCCCTGCCGTTGCTCGATGGTATGTATGAACATTCCCGCCTCAAAGAGCGATTCATGCGTGCCGGTGTCCAGCCATGCCATACCCCGGCTCATAATCTCCACGTCGAGCTGGCCGCGCTCCAGGTATGCGCGGTTCACGTCGGTAATCTCAAGCTCGCCGCGCGGCGAAGGCTTGAGCGAAGACGCGATCTCCACAACTTCGTTGTCGTAGAAATAGAGTCCCGTCACCGCGTAGCGCGACTTGGGAGCCGCCGGCTTTTCTTCCAAACTGATTGCACGTCCCTTGGCATCGAACTCGACCACGCCGTACCGCTCCGGGTCCTGCACCTGGTAGGCGAAGACGGTTGCGCCGCTGGTCTTCTTCGCCGCCCGTTGCAGTTGCCCGGTAAGCGAGTGCCCGTAGAAGATGTTGTCGCCCAGCACCAGCGCGCTCGCGTCGCTGCCGATAAAGCTTTTGCCGATGATGAATGCCTGCGCCAGCCCATCCGGACTCGGCTGCACCGCATAGCTCAGCGAAATGCCCCACCGCCGACCGTCGCCGAGCAGATCGGCGAAGCGCTGCGTATCCTGCGGCGTCGAGATGATCAGGATGTCGCGAATCCCCGCCAGCATCAGCGTACTGAGCGGGTAATAGATCATGGGCTTGTCGTACACCGGCAGCAGCTGCTTTGAGACCACGTGCGTGACTGGGTAGAGCCGCGTGCCGGAGCCGCCAGCGAGAATGATTCCCTTCATCGAGCTCGCCCCGAAACCGCTTCGCTCGAGAGCCGATCGGAATAGTTCAGGTCGATCCACTCCTTGTAGTGGCCCGACCGTACGTCGTTCACCCAGTCCATGTTGGCCAGGAACCACTCCACCGTTTCGCGAATGCCGCTCTCGAACTGCTTTTCCGGACGCCAGCCCAGCTCGCGCGTAATCTTTTCGGCGTTGATCGCGTAACGCCGATCATGGCCGGGCCGGTCTTTCACATAGGTGATCATTCCGCGGCGGCTACCGAGCTTCGCGTCAGGGCGGAGCTCGTCCAGGATGTCGCAGATCGTGGTCACCACCTCGATGTTCTTCCGCTCGCCACTCGTTTGTTCACTGGTGCCGCCGACGTTGTACGTCTCGCCCAGACGGCCGCGCTCCAGCACCTCGCAGATCGCCGCGCAGTGGTCGCCCACAAAGAGCCAGTCGCGCACATTGAGCCCATCGCCATAGACCGGCAACGGCTTGCCCTCGAGCGCGTTGAGAATCATCAGCGGAATCAGCTTCTCGGGAAACTGATACGGGCCGTAATTGTTCGAGCAATTTGTGGTCAGGACGGGCAGCCCGTAGGTGTGAAAATAAGCCCGCACCAGGTGGTCCGAAGACGCCTTCGATGCTGCATAAGGGCTGTTCGGCGCGTACGGAGTCTCCTCCGTGAAAGCGGGATCGTCCGTCCCGAGCGTCCCGTAAACTTCATCCGTCGAGACGTGCAGAAACCGGAACGCCGGCTTGTCATCGCGGGGCAGTTCATTCCAGTAAGCGCGCGCCTGTTCGAGCAGGGAGAATGTCCCCACCACGTTCGTATGGATAAAGGCCCCGGGCCCTTCGATCGAGCGGTCGACATGGCTCTCGGCGGCAAAATGCAGAATTGCCCGCGGGTTGTGCTCGCGCAGCAGTGACGCCACCAGCGCCCGGTCTGCTATATCGCCGCGAATAAAAATGTGCCGCGGATTCTCCTCGATTGACCGCAGGTTGCCGCGATTTCCGGCATAAGTCAACAGGTCAAGGTTCACCACCGTGGACTTCGTTTTCGCAATCCAGCTCAGGACGAAGTTCGAACCGATAAATCCCGCGCCGCCCGTCACCAATACCGTGTCGTTCATGCCGCTGCCACTCTTTTCCCTTCCACTCTGTCCTAAGGTTCCCGTAGGGCGTTCCCGGTTCTAAACACATCTTTTCACAGGCTTGGCGGCCGCGCCGCCTGATGCTGATTTCACTACGCGACGAGAACGGTTTCGCCCCGGCACGGCATTGGCGAAATCGCCGCTGGAGCCTGGCGCAGACGCATGTCGCTTGCCCGGCCAGCTCCATAAATGACCAGCCTTCGGATAATTCTGCTGGAAGTTATGCTAGCGGAAGCGCACGCCGGGTCAGATACCTCTTTGTGGTCAGCGCAATCTGGCCTTTAGGCGATCACTCTACGGTCAGGGACAGCGTAACCGCGTGACTCAGACCCGGTTCGGTGCCGGTCACGGTCAAAGTGTAGGCTCCTGATGGTGTTGGATTTGTCGGTCCCGTTGGTCCGGTCGGGCCGGTCGGCGATGTTTGGCCTCCCGGTGTCACTTTGAGGTTGCAGCCGGGCACAAAGAGCGTTAGCGCACCGAGAAGCATCCACGCTCTCCACCAGCGCCGCTTGCCAGCCAGAAATCCCATCGGCACTACGACGGCCAGGGCAAGGGCTATATGTTTGAGATTCGGGCCGCCTCTCTCGATCGATGCGCTGGAGGCCGCCTGCCCGGTCACAAACGTCACGGTTGCCGTCGCAGAATTCTGCCCGGTCAGGGTTACCGACGTGGGATTCAGCGAACATGTCGAGTTCTGCGGCGCGCCGGTGCAGGCCAGCGTCACCGTCCCTGTCGAGCCGTTCAATGGCAGGATGGAAAGCATGAAGGTTGCCGTCTGTCCGTCGGTGATGGTTGCCGTATTCGACCCGCTGACGGTGATCGAAAAGTCCTCGCCGCCACCCGAGAGTGCGACTACGGTCGGAGAGTTCAGCTCAGTGGCGCTTACCGAGAGCAATCCGGCGCGTGAGCCGGACTGCGTGGGTACGAAGACAACACCAACCTGGCACTGTGCGCCGATTCCCAGCGTTTGTCCGCACGTGCTGGCCCCGGAAGGAATTGCGAAGTCGCCGGTTACGCCCGCATTTACGTTGGTCAGCGGGACACCGCCGCTGTTGGTCAGCGTCACTGTCTGAACCGGGCTGGTCTGGCCAACGTTGTAGTTGCCGAAACTCATCGATCCCGGCGTCGTCGAGATTGCCGGAGAGGCCAGACCCGTGCCGGAAAGCGCGACCAGCAACGGCTTGGCAAGCTCGGCCGCGGTCAGCGTGAACGTGCCGGCGCGCTGGCCGCCCTGGCTGGGGCTGAAGACCACGCCGATCTGGCACTGGGCCTTCACGGCCAGTGTGGATCCACAGGTGCTGCCTGCTGCGGAGATTGAGAAGTCTCCGGTCACGGTGGCATTGAGACTGCTCAGCAGAACGCCTCCGTTATTCGTCAGCGTTACCTTTTGCACTGTACTTGTCTGGCCCAGGGCATAGGATCCGAAATCGATCGACGCAGGCGTTGCCGAGACTCCCGAGGCGGGCACGGCGGTGCCGGTGAGGGGGATCACCAGCGGTTTACTCAGTTCCGTAGCCGTGACTGTGAGCGAGCCGCTGCGGGAACCCGCGTCGGTGGGTGAGAACACCATGCCGATTTGGCACTGTGTCCCGACCGCCAGTGTTGGAGGACAGTTGTTGAGGCCTGGGGCGATAGCAAAATCTCCGCTCATGTTGGTGGTGACATTGCTCAGCGGTACGCCCCCGCTATTGGTCAGCGTCACCGTTTGCACGGAGCTCGTCTGGCCCACAGTGTAGGTTCCGAAATCGACTGACACCGGTGCCGGCGAAAGACGCGGCGGAGGCAGGCCCGTGCCCGCCAGCGTCACCGTCTGGCTGCGCTGTATATCGCTTACCGTCAGCGTCCCCGACTCCGCGCCAACCTGTGTCGGCACGAAGCTCACCACGATGGCACATGTCGAGTGCCCGGCGAGCGACGTCCCGCAGCGGTTTACCGCACTGAAGTCCCCGTGCAACTGGATTGCGACCTGGTCGAGCTCCTGGTCTCCGTTGTCGGTCAGGATTACCTGTTGCGTGGCACCGGACAGTCCGATCGCCTGCGGCGCAAAGGTCAGGCTCAGGGGTGCCAGTCCATCGGTCGCCGGTGCCTCACCCATGCCGGTTAGCTGCCCAGTCTGGGTTCCCGCGCTGTCGACGATCTTGAGCGAGCCCGTTTCGCTGCCCGGAACCGTAGGCGAGTAAGCAATGCTCAGCGTGCAGCCGGTGTTGGGCGCCAGGGACGCCCCGCACGTGTTCGCGGTGATGGAGAAATCTCCGGTCACCGATTCGCTGGTCAGGCCGGCCGTCACCCCTCCGGTATTCGAGATGGTCACGTCCTGCGTGGTCGCTGTTTTGCCCAGCAGCGTCTCAGGAAAGCTCAGGGTCTGGGGCGAGAGCACGATTGCCGCGCCCGGGGCTCCGGTCCCGCTCAGCGACACTGTCACCTGTCCCGCCGCGCTGCCGCCCGAGATATTTCCGTAGACTGTCAGTATTCCAGTCCGCTGGCCGGTCTGCGACGGGGTAAAAGTAACGTTGACCGTGCAGGCATCGCCCGGAAGCACCGGATTCGCGCAGTTATCCGTCTCGGCAAAATCGCCGCTGATGCTTACCTGGGTTGCGTCCAGAGTGATCGTTCCGGTGTTGACAATCGCCGCCGTCTGCGGCGCGCTCAGTGCGCCCACCTGCTGGCTGGGAAACATCAGAGAAGTGGGTGTCGCCTTCGCGGTTGTCCGAGCTGTTCCAGCCGTCACCAGCCCGATCTCCCACACGCCGCGCCCATAGGTAGCCGCGCGCAGCACCGAGGTCGAGCTTTCATTGAATGCGGCAAGCTGAATCACCGGCGCGTTGGGCAGCGAGGTCCCAAAGACACTCCAACACGGCGTGGAAGGAACCGGGCAGGAGCTGATATTCCGCGTGACGTACACCCCCGTGTCGGTTGCGACGTAGACCGTATTCGCATCATTGGGATCGACAACGATGCTGTTGGCCGGCGCGTTCGGAAGGTTGTTAGTCAGGTTCGACCAGATCGCTCCCCCGTCCGTCGACCCATACACTCTGGCTACGTTCAGTCCGTTCCCGCTGAAGCCCTGAACCGTGGCGTAGACCGTCTGCCCGGTCGGATCGTGAGGATCGACATAGATGCTCGAAATGTCGAAGCCGCCGGGATTGAACTGGTCATAACCATTTGGGTTTGAACGGCCATCCGACGGGCTACTGTCGGCCACCGGGCTATGGAAGAGGTCTGTCCAGGTCGTCGTGCTGCCCGACCCGCTCGTCACAGATGCGGTGAAGATATGTCCCGGAACCGTCGCTCCGCCGTCCATCAGTCCCGCCATGCCAGCGTAAATCTGTTCCGCCGTTCCCGGCGCGTCGGTCGCGCTCCCGGAAGCGGCCAATGAGCGGATTTCCGCATTGCCATCGCAGTAAGGCTCCTGGTCGGTGTCCAGCATTCCGCTCAACAGATTGTTCGTACTCCACGCGGAGCCGCCCGTCGCCGGACCCCGCCATACCCGGCAGGTGCCTACAATCACGTTCGCCGCGTCCTGGGGATCGAGAATCCACGGCGCGGGAATCTCCTGCTGATCTCCCGCCACTTGCGTGCTTGCGATCACCGGTTGCCCGAAGCCGGCAATATCGCAGCCTGAACCCTCGGTGCAACGGTTGATTCCCACGCCAAACTCCGACGTCGCATACCAGTTTGCCGCCGTCGCCGGATCTATGGCCGCGTAGTTCCCCTCACCGTCCAGTACCTGAGGCCAGGCCTGCCCGACGCCAGCCGTCGTTGCTGCTGTTCCCAGTGCACCCAGCGACACCATCATGTTCTGCGCGTTGCCAGCGTCGTCAGCGAGATTCTCGACCTCGGCCAGCGATCCCAGCCCCCCATTCAGATTCTGATAGTGGGTCGCATCGTCTGCCGAGCATTCGCTCTGCTGCTGGTTCACCGCGTCCGTCGTTCGCCACAGGCCGCCGTCATTGCCGAAATAGATGAGGCCCGCCGCGCCCAGCGTCGCATCGATGGCGTGCTCCGCCCAAGCCACCTGGGCCGAAGCGCAGGTGGTCGCGTGCGTGGTGTTACGCCAGGCACAGTTGTTCGCCAGACTGCATTTGTAGATGTCCTCCGTCCCGGCGAAGAGCAACGTGTCCTGCCCGGACGGAACCGCCGCCAGGTACAGGTCGTAGTCCGCCTGCGGAATGGTGGTGTCGCCGTTCGCCGCCTCGAGGGCCGCATCGGCGATCTGGTTGGCGAAGGTCACAGTAGCCGACGAGCACGTGCTCCCGTTCAACGCGCACACATCTTGCCACAGTCCCTGGTCCAGGTTGTTCAGGTCTGTGGTCAGAGCAAACGTATCGCCGGTAACCGGCTGCACGGCCAGCGCCCCGCGAAATATGGGACAAGCCGGCGACCCGGTCGATCCCGCGTTGCTGGGGCAATACGCCGTCGTCAGCCCGCTGCCCGGCTGATTCGCCATGCGCGTCCAGTCGATCCCGTCCGGCGACTGGTAGTAGCCGTGGAAACGCACCGCTGCAAAAAACATCTGCCGCACCGGGTTCCACACCACCGAGGTCACCGCGTTGCCGCGCGTCAAAAAGACGGTCTGGTTCGACTGGACCGTATTCCCCGCATCGGCGATGTTCGCCATGTACCACGTCTGGCCGGCGTCCTGGGAGTAATAGATTCCCATCATCGACAGCGACGCCCCGGCATTGACCTCTACGCCTTCGGCTGCCTGTGAAACCGCCGCCACCACCAGGTTCGGATTCGCCGAGCTCCAGGCAAACCCCGCGAAGCCGTTGCCGCTGAACGTGAAGTCCTGCTTGCCCCCGGCCAGCACATCTGACGACTGCGTGACCAGGCTCCACGTTACGCCGCCGTCGGACGAGCGCAAGAGACCCGCGCCGTAATATGAATCTGTTGCGTCATTGGGATCGCCGGTCCCGGCCAGCACCACGCCGGTTCCGCCCGGTTGCACGCTCACCGCGCCGATGCTCAAGGACACAATGCTGGTTGCGGCGTACGCGCCCAACGTGTCTGTCAGCGGGGTGAATGTGACCGAAGCCGGATTGCCGGCCGCGTTCGCCGATCTCCAAACGCCTCCGCCTGTTGTTCCCACATATACGGTATTGCCGCTCGGGTCGGACGAGTCAACGGCAACGCTGCTCACTCGTCCGGTCAGTGCGCCGTAGGGGGTCGTTGTCACCTGCGCCGGACCCATTGGTTGCCAGGGCGCTGTCAGGTTGGTGTTGCCTGAACTACCCTGCGCTGCGGCGAGCGCGTGGTGCTCGGCGCGCGCCTCGGCCAGCATTTCCGCGGCGCTGCGCGCATATCGGCTGGGCGCATATCGGCTGCTGGTTCGATTTGGAGAGGCGGCCGTCTGCCCGATGCCGCGCCGGGCGAGGAACCGCGCCGATCGCTGTTTCTGGTCGACGACGCGTGTAGCCCGGGCGGCACGCGTGACCGGAGCCGCAACGCCCGGCTCCGCCTTCCAGGCTTGCGCGTTGCTTGCGGCAGCCGCCGTCCACAGCGCCATCCATGCACAAAGCCCGAGCTTCAGTCGATACTGGTTCACGGCGCGCCATCCCTTGCCCGTCATAGAACGAGCCCCAGGCTCATTGCACACGACACGCACCGACGCATGAGGGCGAGCCGCAGCAAAAATTCCGGATTAGTTCCAGATTGGAAGAGTTGGCCCATTATGGAACTCGGGCGTGAAGCTACCTAGATTACTTTCGTTTGTAAATTTTCGACATGAGAAAGACGTGCCTCGGCGCTGAGTTGTTGTGTTCAGAAATCCAGCGCGGGCAATGGCGTCATCCAACCACGAGGAGGACAACAAAATGCCAAAAAAAGCGACGGTGGAGCGAGCGAAAGAGGATTTGCGTGAAGGCAAGCCGCCCAAGACAGCGGCGGGAGAGTTTATTCACGAAGAGATTGAGCACGTTCACGAGGGGAAGCATGGCGTCCGTTCGCCCCAACAGGCGATTGCGATTGGCCTGAGCAAGGCGCGTCGAGCCGGCATCCCGGTGGCTCCTCCGGCCAAAGGCAAAACCAAAGAGAGCACGAGGGTCAGAGCGGAGCGCGACTACGAGAAGGGTCAGTCTGGTGAGAATCAGGAGCCATCGCCACGTGCATCGCGCGCGCGTGAGGAGGCGCTCAAGCGCGAGCCCCACTCCACCGCTTCACACCAGGCCGCCAGGCGAAGTCGGCTGCACGCTCCCGATCCGGCAAAGAGCGCCATGATGCCGCGTCCAAAGCGGTTAGAACCAAAGGCAAGTCAGGATTGCAGAAGGCCGCCAGGAAAGCCGCCAACACACGGGCTCGCAAGCGCGCGGCGTAGTGTGGGTCGGGTCAGTTCATCGTTTGCGGCAGGTGCAATCGATGCAGCCGTGCTCGGCGCAGGCCCCACAGGTTCGAACCAGGTGCTTGCGAAACGCGGCGCGGGCGCGGTGGACGCGCACTGCCGCGTTGGAAGCCGAGATGTTGTGCTCTTCGGCAAATTCCTGCAACCGCTGGTCGCCGAGGTCCACCGAGCGTAGCACTTCGGCGTAAGCGGGATTGACTGTGTCCATGACGTGCGAGAAGCAGGCGCAAATCTCGTTCTGGATCTCGTGGCCCGGGACAACCTGGCCCTCCAGCTCCCGGCCCCATTCTTCGAGAGCCTTGCTTTCCGAAGCGCGGCGACGATACAGATCAATGACTGCATTGCGCAGCACTCGATAAAACCAGCCCACCACCGATTCCTGAGCTTGCAGTTCACCTTCGCGCTGAAGGGCACGTATGTACGCCGCCTGCAGGATGTCCTCTGCAGTCGCAGCATCCTCAACGCGGCGCTGCACAAACCCGAGGAACTGGTTCCGGTGTTCGAGAAGCGTGTTGAAGGAAGAAGCCGGCATCTGGTGAATGGGATGGTGACATCCCCCTGGTTGTTACTTGCGGCCTGTGCAGAGGCAAATTGGACAGGTGCAGGTATCGCCGCAGGGGCAGTTCTGGCACTTCATAGTTCGTCTCCTTAAGACGCCGTAATGGGCGTTTACCCTAAACACGCGTAAGCCGCGAGAACATTACACCCTGAAACCTGATCCCGTTCGAAGCTCTTTCACGACCCCATCACCTGTTCGATATACCGTTTCGAATCGAACTTCTTGCCCGTCGACGCTCCCGACATGTAACGCACTGTCCCGAAGATCGGCCGGTCGAACCACGGACGGTCATGTACGCCGCCCATCGCCCACGCGATTCCCTGGTAGCCGTTGGGATCGCGACCGTCGAGCTCGTACTTGTCGTTCAGGATGACCGCCCACTCCCACGCCAGCGCCGGGTTTGGAGCCCACTCCAGAATCTTCTTCGCCCAGTACATGCGCAGGTAGTTGTGCATCCATCCCGTCTTGACCATCTGGATCTGCGCCGCATTCCAGAGCTCGTCGTAGGTCTCGGCCCGCTCCATCTGCTCCAGCGTATACATCGGATCACGCTTGTCTCCGGCGTGTTCACGCAGTGTCGCCTGCGCCCACTCCGGTGCGCCCTCGATCGAGTCGTAGTTCGGAACATACTTCACGAAGTTCACCGAAATCTCCCGCCAGCCGATCAGCTCGTTGAAGTATGCGTCGCGCGCCGCCACCGTCGCTTTGCCTTCGCGCACCGCTTGCTCGCATGCCAGTGCGATCGTTATCGGGCTAATGTGCCCGAAATGCAGCCATGGAGACATCATGCTCGTCCCGTCTGCTTCCGGGTGATTGCGCTGCTTCGCGTAATCCGCCAGCCCGTGCGCGACAAAGTGCTTCAGCCGTTTCAGCGCCGCATGCGTCCCGCCGGTGAAGTTGTCGACCGGCTTCACCGAGCGATCGAAGTCCCTCCATCCCGCGGTCACATCGCTCATCACATTGAAGGTCTCAAATCCGCGCGGCCGCTCCCACCTCTGCTTCGCCTTCGTTCTGGGCATCGGCAGCAGATATTTCGGCAACTCGGCGAGGAGTCGAGGGCGCATGATGTGCAGCATGTACTGGTGCCTGGGAAACAGCGCCGACGGAACCACCACGTCCGCATCCACTGTCCAGAATGGAAGCGTCAGCCGTTTGGCCAGCACTCTTCCCCACCGCTCCGGCTCGCGACAGGGATTCTCATCTCCGATCAGCATTGCCGCGTCTACTTCGGCCAGCAGTTTTTCGAGAGAATTGGTCGGAGGCCGCCGGACTACGAACGAGACATTGCGCTCTGCCAGGTCTTCTTCGATATCCCTGAGCCCCTGGTTCAGAAAGGCATAGTGCCGCAGATTCGCGTGCGGGAAATTCGAAATCGCCGAGAAGAAGACCACCACCGGCAGATCCAATTCGTTCCCGATATCGATCGCCAGATCGACCGCCGGATTATCGATACCCCGTTCCGCCCGCTGCATCCAGTAGACGATGCACTTGCCATTTGTGAGCGGCGAGCCCTGGCGCCGTACCGTGACGCGAGGATTGTCAGCCAGCTTTTTGAGAAACTCCGGAACGGTCTCGGTCTCAGCAGCCATGCCTTAATCTCTGATGCTCATGGTAGGCGGCTCGGGACCATCTCAGCGCTCGGTCGCCAGTTGGCTTTGCGTTCATCAAGCGAGATCCGGCCATTTCTCGATCGTGGGAAAATCGGCTTTCGCGCCGTTAGTCCATGAATCCCGCGGCCAGCTGGAAGCGGGGCCACAACCCCCTCAGGTAATCGCCAGGATCGCTCTGCCCAGAACTCCTGTAATCTGGTCCTGGCTGTCCAACGCGACCTGTCGCGGGATGCCCGACAAACATCGAAGGTGATCGGCGAATTCCCAGGCCAGCTCTCTTGCCTGGACGATGTCCCAGAACGCAAGAATGCGGCCGATCCTGCCGGTGTCCTCGGCCAGTTCTCCGAGAACGCCCGTCGCCAGCACCTGCAGCGCCGACGGCATGATTGCCTTCAGCAGGCTGTTGACCGTCTCGTAGTCGGCGCGCTCAGGACTGTTCGGGCCGGGGACCAGGCTGAGTTCGGCATCGGTCTCGGGCAGGGCAAGCGCCAGATCGTGGTTGATATGCGCGTTCATGCCCGCCACGGCGAACTGGATGCGGTCGATTCCGGTACGATGCCGCGCCTCGAGAAGCGCATCCCATGCGATGGGCGTGGACGGAGAGCCATCGAGGAAGCCGGCAATCGCCCGAAAATAAAAGCCGGCGAAGACGACGTCAAGACGCGTAAGCCAGTCTGGATCCTGCCATTGTGCAGGAGTCCGCTGATCGACCTCCTGCGTAACCATCATGTAGAGCCGGTTGAACCACTTGAGGCCGTCCGTGCCGGGCAGCAGATCATCGATGCTCTGCATCGTCCGTAAAACGTCGTTGATGTTTGCCGGAGCGGCGAGGCTGACGATCTGATAGAGAGGTTGATCGGCTGTGGCGACCGTCATCGGTCACGTCCTCTCACTTGCGCCAATTCCCGCACTGCACGCCGACCATGCTTAGAATTGAGGAAATTGGCCGAGCATCATGACCTCCCAGCCTCCTGAAACGAATCAGTCTAACCGAAGATCTCGCCGCGTCACTTGGCCTTGAATGCCGGAAGGAATTTGGCGCCGCAGGCGTCCACACTGTACACCCTGTCCCCTCGCCCTACCACATGCCCCAGGCGCGGCTGATGTAGTCGGTCATGGACATGGTGATCAGCACGAAGAACGTGAAAAAGCCCGCAGCCACCGTCAGCTTGGTCAGGCGCGAGCTGTACTTCACGTGCATGAAGAACAGGATGACCAGCACCGCCTTGATGCAGGCAATGCCCAGCGCTACGACGGCGTTGAAGACGCCCAATTCAAGATACGACGCGAAGACGGTGAGCGCGGTGAAGATCAACAGTGATCCGAAGATGATGCCGTAGGTTTTCGGACCAACAACGTGCCCTTCATGATGCGTAGGCTCGGTGTCGAGTATTTCTTTCTGGGTCAATTGCGACATAAATTAAGCCTCAATTTCTTTCGCGGTCACTGGTGCCGGCTGATCAAATACAGCAGCGGGAACAGGAAGATCCACACAATATCTACGAAGTGCCAATATAAGCCGAAGTTTTCTACCGTCGTCATGTGCCCCTGCGTGTACGCCCCGGCCCACGCGCGCGCCAGCAGGATGAGGAGGATCGAAACGCCGACGACCATGTGCAGCGCGTGCATGCCGGTCATCGCGAAGTACAGCGAGAAGTAGACCTGCGTCTTCTCCGCCATATCGGGAGCCAGTGGCCTGTCCTCGGGGTAACGGGGATCGACGTGCAAAAATTCGGAAATGCTGAAGTTCAGCCCCGGCACGTGCTGATGCACCCACTCGTCGTGCCACTCATAAGCCTTGATGCCCAGGAACACCGAGCCCAGGATGATCGTGCTCAGGAGCCAACCGATCAGCTCTTTGCGCCTCCGTGTTTCAGCCGCGTGGACTCCCATGGCCATCGTGAAGCTCGAGCAGATCAGCACCGCGGTATTCAGCGTGCCTGCCCAGATCCGCAGCTGATGGCTGCCCGCCACGAACGCGGGGTAGTACCAATTGCGGTAAATCAGGTAGGCGGTGAACAGGCCGCCGAAGAACATGATTTCCGTCAGCAGGAAGAGCCACATGCCGAAGGTAGACGTTTCCCTCTGCTGCTGCAGGTTGGCGAAGTGATGGCGCAGATACGGAGAGTGCTCGTGCTCCGCGTGCGCCTCTTCCGGGTGGGTTGCGATCGCCTGGCTATCCAACGGTCTGCACCTCGTGTTTGGTCTTGTTTGCCAGCCATTCGTAGTCGTAGGCTTCCCAGTCGACCACCGGCGTCTCAACAAAATTCTCTGTCAGTGGAGGCGACTGAATCTGCCACTCCAGCCCGGTTGCCTGCCACGGATTCGCGCCCGCGATCTTGCCGTACTTGAGCGACCACACCAGGTACAGTATCGGCAGCACGTAGCCTACGCCCAGCACCGTCGCGCCCGCGGTCGACAGCACATTCAAAACCTGGAACTCCGGCGGATAGGCGGCATAGCGGCGCGGCATACCCAGGTAGCCGAGAATGAACTGCGGGAAGAACGTCAGGTTAAACCCGATGAATGTGGTTACTGCCGCCAGCTTCGACAGCCCTTCCGGATACATTCGGCCCGTCATCTTCGGCCACCAGAAGTGCACCCCGGAGAGGAACGCCATCAGCATGCCGCCCACCATCACAAAGTGGAAGTGCGCCACGATGAAATAGGTTTCGGTCAGGTGGATGTCCATGCCCATGGTGCCGAGGAAGACGCCCGTCAGGCCCCCGATGGTGAACAGCCCCATGAAACCGAAGGCGTAGAGCATCGGCGTCTCGAAGGTGATCGAGCCCTTGTAGAGGGTCGCCGCCCAGTTGAAGATCTTGATCGCCGAGGGCACCGCAACGAGCATGGTCAGCAGGGAGAAGACCAGCGCCGAGTAGTTCGATACGCCCATGATGAACATGTGGTGCGCCCAGACGAAGAACCCGAAGACGGCGATGGCCACGGACGAGAACGCGACCGCCGTGTATCCGAAAACGCGCTTGCGCGAGAAGGTGCTGATGACCTCGGAGATGACGCCCATCCCGGGCAGAATCATGATGTACACGGCCGGGTGCGAGTAGAACCAGAACAAGTGCTGGAAGAGCAGCGGGTCGCCGCCCTTGGTGGGATCGAAAACTCCGATGCCGATCGTGCGCTCCAGAATTACCAGCACCAGGGTGATGGCCAGCACCGGCGTTCCCAGCACCATCAGCACCGACGCCGCATAGTGCGACCACACGAACAGCGGCAGCCGGAACCAGGTCATACCCGGCGCACGCATGCGGTGAATGGTGACGATAAAGTTCAGCCCGGTGAAGATCGAGCTGAAGCCAGCGACAAAGATTGCCAGGCCGGCGGTGATCACGTGGGTGTTCACGTAATGCGTACTTAGCGGAGTGGTGAAGGTCCAGCCCGTGTCGACGCCGCCGCCGATCAGCGCCGCCAGTATCAGAATGCCGCCCACCACATACAGGTACCAGCTCAGCAGGTTGATCTTCGGGAACGCCAGGTCCTTCGCGCCCACCATGATGGGAATCAGGAAATTCCCGATGGTCGCCGGCACCGACGGCACCAGGAACAGGAACACCATGATGATGCCGTGCATGGTGAACATCTTGTTGTAGGTGTCTGCCGCCATCAGATCGCTCGGCGGAGTCAGAAGCTCCAGCCGGATCATCCCCGCGAAGAAGCCGCCGATAAAGAAGAAGATGGTGATCGAAATCAGGTACAGGATCGCGATCCGCTTGTGATCTCCGGTCAGCAGCCAGCTCTTCAGGCCGTATTCCTCGTTCAAATAGGACCGCTTCGGCAGGGTTGCCGTCGTCTGGTCGGGCAGACTGACAATTGTGCTCATGGCTTTACCATCCCCGGCGCTGTTGCCGCCGTGTGCTGCGCCGGTCCGGACGTCGAGGTCTGGACCTGGCTTTGCACCTGGCTCGTATTCAGCGTCTGCTGAATCCGATAGTTAGAGTTGAGTTGTTTGATGTATTCCACCAGGTCGATTAATCCTTCTTCGCTGATCTGCCCCTGGTATGTCGGCATGATCGGCGCATAACCAGCCGTCGTGTGCATGGTCGGGTTCAAAATCGAATCGCGCAGGAAGGCATCATCCACCGTCGCATACGATCCGCTGGTCAGCTGCACCTTCGTCATATAGGCCGCTGCCAGATTCGGACCGCGCGCCGAGGCGTCACCGGAGTGGCAAGCATTGCAGCCCATGCTGGCGAAGAGCCGTTCGCCGTTCTGCGCCAGCGACATGCCGCTGGTCGAGCCCTCCGTCCAGGCCTTGTAATCGTCCGGCTTCATCACCGTCACCCACCCGATCATCTGCGAATGGAGCGTACCGCAATACTGCGTACAGAAGAGGTGATAGGTTCCGGGCACGGTCGGCGTAAACCACACCGTCGTGTACCTGCCGGGAATAACCTCGCGCTTCACGCGAAAGGCGGGAATCGAGAAGCTGTGAAAGACATCCTGCGAAATCAGCGTGAGCTGTATGGGTCTGCCCGTCGGCACGTGCAGCGAATCGATTTCGTGCTGGCCGCCCGGATGCTCCGCCTTCCACATCCACTGCTTGCCAACGACATAGATATTCATCGCGTTGGTGGGCGGGTTATAGATGCGGAAGTACAGCAGCGCGCCCCACACGAAGCAGATCATGAACAGCGCCAGCGGAATAATCGTCCACGTTGCCTCGAGCAGTGTCGAGCCCTCGATCTGTGTCGCCTCGGGATTGCGCTCCTTGCGGTAAAGCACCGAGAAGCCGGCCACCAGCGCCGCCACCACCGCCAGGCCTACCAGCGAGATCAGGATCAGGAAGAAATACAGCGCGTCCGCCTGCGGAGCAATCCCCGACGCTTCGGGCGGAAACAGCGCGAAGTGCGTGAGCCAATTAACGAGAAATTGCCAAAGTACTGGACTTATAAAATGCATCGTTCCCTTTATCCGTTTGCGTTTTTCCTGTCTCGATCGAGATCACGCCGGAACATGACAGTCATGTATCCGCCCAGGCCGAATACCGTAATCAGGCCGCCCAGCTGTACCACACGCGCGATCACCAGGCTGTGCCGGTTCAACTTTGGATCGTAGCGGTAGCAGTAAGTCAGAATCGCATCCACAGGAGATCCGATTTTGCCCGCAGATGCCTCCACCAGCCCAAGTCGCAGATCATTGGGCGCGAAATCGACCCCGAGGTAGTACTGCGAAAGCTTGCCGTCGGCGGTCAGAAGCTCAATGGCGCTGGCGTGCGCATACTGGTTAAACACTCCATCCGGTCCCGCGACCTTCACATACCCAAAGCCTACCGCCTGCGCCAACTGGTTGATCGCGGGCGGCTGTCCGGTCAGAAAGTGCCATCCCGCGGCCGTCTCCGGATGCCCGTAACGCTTCAGGTACAGCGCCTTTTCCTTCGCCGCTATTTCCGGTGTCTCGCTCGGATCGATGCTGACGAAGATCACATCGAAATCCTTACCCGGCTTGAACTTCACCATCATGAGCGAGCTGACCAGACCGTCTATCTCCTCCGGGCAAAGAATCTTACACTGGTAGTAAACTAACGACATGATCACCGGGCGCTTGCCAAAGTAGTCTCCCAGCCGGACAGCCTTACCGGTCTCGTCGCGAAACTCACCATCCAGCGGAATCCTGGTGTTCAGCTTTTGCGTAATCGTGACCTTGTCGAGGATGGCCGGCGGATGGTCGCTTACCTCGCCCATCTGCTTGTCGCCGTAACTAGAGACTTGCCCACGCAACAGCGGGGCTGCCAGACAGAGGAGCGCCAGCGCAGCCAATCCGGCCGTCAGCCCTGCTTTCCATCTCCGCGCTGTCTCGATTCTCGGCATTCCTAATCCTGATCCCCAGTACTTACTTGTTATCCGCTTTCGTCGAGGCCTGTTCTCCGGCCGCTTTCGTGGGAGACATCTCCGCCGGCTCAAATCCCGTGCGGGCAAAACCGTTCGTCAGCGGAGCCTGCACCACGGGCACCGAATCTCCGGCCATCAGCGGTTCCTGTTGCACCGGCTTTTCTGCGACTGGCAGTCCACGCTGCGCGATCAGCTCCATGGCCCGCTCGATGGGGATCCGCACCTTGGTGTGCGACTGATCGACCCAACTGTAATGCGCAAGCAGCAGATCTTCGCGCTCATGCAGATTCGCTAGGTCCTGGTTGCCGTCATCGGTCTGCAGCCGCGGAGTTGGGAAGGTCTGCGTCAGCTGCTTCAGTTCCTGCTGCTGTTGCGCCGGGTTCGACTCCATGTTCTTGAGCTTGCCGGCCGACGCGACCGGATTCGCATTCCATCTATTTGTCGGGCCGTCCTGCTTCGCGAGGCCGTAGTTGATCACCTTGCCCAGGCCGAAGCAGAGGACGAAGAAGACGCCCACCGAGACGAACAGGCCCACCAGGAAGACCATGATCCCCTGTACGCTGACGTCTGTGACTTCGTAGCCCTCCTGCACGGAGGCGCGCTTGTCGTGAGACTCGTGCTCGTTAGGCGTGTGCATGTTCAGGCTCCAGAATTTCCTCAAGATGCGGATCGTTGGTCGCGATCAGCGGCCGCTGCTTGAGCTGGGTGAAGAAGTACGCCAGCCAGAAGGCCACCAGGGCCGTCGGCACCGGTATGTATTCGAGAATCCCCACACTCCAGTGTAGATTGCGTGCGGCGTCCTTGAAATTCGGCTCGATCAGCCACCACAAATCCCAGGCGCGCGCGAAGATCATGATGCAGCACACCACCGCCAGCCGCCCCTTGATGCGCTTAAGCGAAGAAGACAGCAACAGCGTGAAGGGAATCAGCCAGTGGAAGATCACATCCAGCGTGGCCACCACACCC
>CAVRNK010000014.1:0-28385 GCA_963721995.1 uncultured Acidobacteriaceae bacterium
GTTCTTGTAGACGATGCGCAGGATGTGGCTCGCCATGTAAAACTCAAGCGCCGAGATACTCCCGTAAGGGATTGTCTTCTTCACGCTTTCGTTCACAACAAAGAGAACGTTCTTTGAGTCGGCGTCGAGGTTGAGGGTGCCTTCGATCTTGTCTGATTTCCCCGCCGTGGCCTTGTCGGCGGTGGCGCAGAGCTTTACCTTCTTGTAAGTGGTGACGGTGTTTTGGGCAGCGGCAGGAATTGCCAACGCCCCACCAAGGCTAAGGATAACTGCAAGAGAAGCAAATGATTTTTTCATAATGATGCCAACGTACCATCGCTCCGGCAGCGGCAAAAAGTGTCATTTGATATACGCGAGCTCGGAGAGAATCAGTGCGATTCAACCAGTGGCGATGCGCCTTTGGCACGCTTCGCCTGAATCTCGATGTAGACGTTTATGAGTGAAAGCGCCGCGGGCGTGACGCCGGGGATGCGGCTTGCCTGTCCAATTGTCGCAGGGCGCACGCGCGTGAGCTTCTCCTTCATTTCGCGAGAGAGACCGCTGACAGCGGCGTAGTCGAACCAGCCGGGAATCACGCGGCCTTCGGCCTTCTTCAGCTTTTCGATCGACTTCTTCTGCTGGTCGAGATAGCCGGATACTTCATTTCCGTCTCCACCGACTTGAGTTCGTTCCGCTGCGCGGAACAAACAAGACTCACAGCACGGGGCTCAGAGCTCAGCCACTTGGCAAAGAGTGACTGGTCTTCGAGCACAGCCAGTTCCTCGCGCAGCAGCGGATACAGCGCCTCAATGGTGACCTCGGAGCTTGAGGATCTGCGCATATGTTTGTCCGTCAGGTTGCCCAGAGCCGCGTCAGGAAAGATCTAGCCACACGTTCGGGATTCGCCTTGCGCGTCGCCAGCAGCTTCTCAAGAGCGACAGCGCGCGCCTGCTTGGCCTCGTACTCGCTCCACGCTTCGTCGCCGATCAATCCCAGGCGGCGGCCGTGCGGAGTGAGGCGGCGATCGGCGTTGTCGATGCGCAGGTGCAGACGGAACTCCGCGCGTGAGGTAAACATGCGATACGGCTCGTTGGTCCCCTTGCTGATCAGGTCGTCGATCAAGATGCCGATATAAGCCTCAGTCCGATCGAGCGTGAAAGTGTGGCCCACGGGGTACGGCTTCAGCATTCCCAGTGCGAGCAGCATTTGTGGACTCGCGTGCGAAGAGTGCGGCGTTGATGCCGGCCATGATGCCCTGGCAGGCGGCCTCCTCGTATCCCGAGGTGCCGTTGATCTGTCCAGCGAGATACGAGCCGGTGAACTTCTTCACGCGCAGCGAGCGGTCGAGCTCCGTCGGGTCGATGGCGTCGTACTCGATGGCGTAGCCCGGACGCAGCATCTCGGCGTTCTCCAGGCCGGGGATGGAACGCACGATCTCTGCCTGCACTTCCATGGGCAGCGAGGTGGACATGCCGTTGACGTAGACCTCGTGCGTGTTCAGTCCCTCGGGCTCGAGGAAGAACTGGTGCTGCGACTTGTCGGGAAACTTGACGACCTTGTCTTCGATCGATGGGCAATAACGTGGACCGATGGCTTGAATCTGCCCCGTGTACATCGGCGAACGGGAGACATTCTCGCGAATGATGCGCAGCGTCTCCGGCGTTGTGTAGGCAATGTGGCATGATACCTGCCGCTGCGGCAGCTTGCGGGTGCGAAAACTGAACGGAGTGGGATCGGCATCGCCCGGCTGCTCCTCGAAGCGGCTCCAGTCGATGGTGCGGCCATCGAGGCGAGGCGGCGTTCCGGTCTTGAGGCGGCATCCGCGCAGGCCCAGACGCTTGAGAGCCTCACCAAGCAGAACGGCAGGAGGCTCGCCGCTGCGTCCTGCGGGATAGCGCTCCTCTCCGCAGTGAATCAGTCCGTTGAGAAACGTTCCAGTAGTAATTACGGTCGCGCGGGCAACGATGGTTCGACCATCGCGAAGACGAATGCCTGTGACCGAAGTATCGTCGAGGATTACATCGACCACTTCCGCCTGCTTGATGAAGAGATTCGCCTGCGACTCGAGCACTTCGCGCATCTTGACGCGGTACTGCTGCTTGTCGCATTGCGCGCGTGGAGACCACACGGCCGGCCCGCGCGATGTGTTGAGCAGGCGGAACTGGATGCCGACCGCATCGGCCACTTCACCCATGATGCCGCCGAGCGCGTCAATCTCGCGGACAAGATGTCCCTTGGCGATGCCGCCGATGGCCGGATTGCAGGACATCTGCGCAATCAGGTCGAGGTTCAGCGTGAATAGCGCTGTGCGCAGGCCCATGCGCGCGGAGGCCATGGCCGCCTCGCAGCCGGCATGGCCGGCTCCGACCACCACCACGTCGTATTGTTCGGTAAAGGCCATGAACATCCACTTTTATTTTAGCTGGTTGCTCAAAAAAACGCGGCAGCCGAAGCCGCCGCGCTGATTACTGCCCCAGTTGCGCCTTAGAACTGCAGGCGAACCGCGAGCTGAATTTGCCGCGGACTGTAGGCATAGTTGCTGTTGACGTTGGTCACCGTTCCGAATGACGGATTGTACGTCAGCGGAGTGGTGTAGGTTTGCGGGCCAGTGTAGCCCTTGGCCGAGTCGCCGAGGGTCGAGCTGCCGAAGGTGTAACCGGTGGTGTTCACGCTGGTCACGTTTTCGTGGTTGAAGACGTTGAAGCACTCGCCGATGAGCTGCAGGTCGTATTTTTCCTTGAAGGTGAGTACCTTCTCGGCGCGAACATCGAACACTGCGGCGCGTCGGAAGGTGAACGTGTTTCTTCCCAGCACAGGAAGATATGCGGGGCTGCCACCGGCTCCGTTCCAGCCGGAGCTCGGCGAGGTGGAATTGGGAAAGCTGCTTGTTGCGGCGCTATACGGAAGTCCGTTTTGCAACTGAACAAGCGGATTGAGCCGCCAGCCGTCGAGCAGATAGGTCTTCCAGCCGGTGTACTGATTGGGGTATTTGATGAAGGCGTAGCCGACGAAACGGTTGGGCACGTTGAAGTTTGAGTTGCCGTACTGAGAGCGCAGGCTGGCATTCGGATCAAGCGGCTGGTTCGCCGATGCCTGCGTCGACTGGTTCTGGTTGAAGTCCAGCGAATGCGACCAGGTATAACTCGCGTCGAAGGTTACGTAGCGCGACGACTGGTTGTTAATCTCGGCAACCATCGCGTTATAGGTGGCGTTGATATTGCTCACCACATCGGTGATGGCAGCGAAATTCGGATTTGCGTAGCCGTTGTAGACCTTCGCGGAATAGGTGCTGCCGCATGTGAGAGGTCCGCACTTGCCACCAGAGCCCTGGATCACGTAGTTGACCGTGGTATAGCCGCAATCGCTGCCACTGACGCAGTTATTGGTGTTGTTGTTAAGAGCGGGCGTGTTAATCAGATTCACGTCGACAAAGTTAGGCAGCTCACGGCTCAGTGCAGCCAGATAACTGAGCGAGAAGACGGTCTGCGAGCCTAACTGCTGCTGCAGCGTCATGTCGTATTCCATCGCCTGGGGATTCTGCAGATGCTTGTCCAGATACTCAACACTCGCCGCGGCAAGTTGCGTTGGCGTGTAGTTGGTAGGAAGAATCTGCGGAAATGACGGGCCACCCTGATAGTTCCGGAAGCTCGATGAAAACTGCGAAGCCGGCGAGCCGGTTTGTGAATACGCAGTGAGGATAGTGTCGTTCACGATGCGGCCGTAGTACATGCCGAAGCCGCCACGCAGCACCGTCTTGCCCTTGCCATAAACATCCCAGGCAAAGCCCGCCCGCGGTCCGAAGTTATTCTTGTCGTCCGGATGCTGAAGCATCTGTGGGAGCGGAGTGTAAGATCCGATCGGCTGCTGCAGGTTGAGATAGGGCCCGGGGATGCTCTCGTAGTCCCAGCGCAGGCCGAGATTGAGCGTCAGCCGCGGCATAACTTTCCAGTCGTCCTGCCCGAAGAAGCCGTAATCCAGCGTGTTCAGGGTAAAGGTGGACTGTCCGAAGTTCTGGCTGTAGGTCGAGTAACAAGGGAGCGCCCCGACGTTGTACTCGCTGGCACTCGATCCGCAGGTGCCGGTTGGCCTGGCAAGATCGGCGAAGTAGTTGCCGAGATAGGTATAAGTGAAACTGCCATTGGGAGTACTCGCGGCCAGGCCGAGAGTATTAATGAAATCGTAGTTGTGAACCAGATCAAGACCGAATTTGAGGGTGTGCTGTCCGTGAACCCAGCTCACTGTATCGGCCACCTGCCACTTCCGCTCATCAGGAAACGCCGGGCGAAACGAGTAATACTGAACACCGCTGCTGAAGCCGTTTGAACTTTGCAGCGAGATTGTCGGCGGCAGGCCCTCGAATGATGTTGAATTTACAAACTGCGCGTCATAGGCGCTCAGCGCCTGCGAGTTCTCGTAGTCGATCTCGCGGCCGTACTGGTAGCGGACCTCGTTGGCAATGTTTGAAGTGATGATCGTGTCCAGCTTGGCAAGGCCGTAATCCAGCTTCACGTAATCATTGCCGAAACCGTCGATGGCATAAGTGTTGGTGGCCTGCGTCTGCACGCCTCCGGGCGAAGCCCACCGCAGACGGTTGTAGATGAAGCTAACGTGATTCTTCTGGTTAACCTGCCAGTCAATCTTGGGCATGTTGATCGTCTGGTTGCCGGTGCGATGCACCGGACCCAGATTGGTGGTAATCGCCGAAAGGTCGGTGTTGTAGAGGTTCACAGCATCGGTATAACTGGCCAATCCAAGACGCGCCTGCAGTACACAAGCCTGGGCGTCCACAGGGTTCGACGGCGCCGTCTTGCCTTGCGTCGAAATGATTGTTGCGCACGAGTAGCCGGTTGGAATCACCGCGTCGGGCGCCTGGAAGAACGCGCCGGGGTTCGACGCTACAGCGGTGCCCGGGAAATTGCGGCTGTATCCGTCATACGTGTAGAACCAGAACAATTTGTCCTTGATCAGGGGCCCGCCGACGCCAAATCCCCACTGCTTGCGCCAGTCCACGGGCTTGTACTGAATTGTCGTTGTCGTGCCTGTCGAGGGATTGAACGTCGTCAGCTTCGTGAAAGGATTCTTCGCTCCCCAATCGTTATCGCGATCGTAGAAGTAAAGCTGACCGTGCAACTCATTTGTACCGCTCTTGGTTACCGAATTGATGACGCCACCCAGCGCCCGGCCATACTCAGCCGAATACACACCGGTATTTACCTGAAACTCCTGCACCGCGACCTGCGGGGTGGAGTAGCCTTCACGCGTGCGGCCACGCTCCTCGGAAAAGAACGCCTGGTTGTCATCGGCACCGTCGATCTGCACGTTGTTGAGCAGCGGGCTGATGCCACGCACACTGAGAAGACCGAAGCCGTTTGAATCAGAGACAACACCCGGCGTCAGCAGCGTCAGATCCGACCAGCGGCGTCCATTGATGGGCAGGTTGTTAATGGTCTGCAGCGAGAGATTGGCAGCGAAGTCCGGAGTCGTGGTGTTGATGAGCGGTGCAGCGCCTGATACGACAACCGTCTGGCCCACGGAGCCGACCGTAAGGACGGGATTGAGATTCGTCGCCTGACCTACAGCAACGCTGACTGAGTTGGCCTTGAACTGCCCGAAACCGCCGGCACTGACGGTGACGGTATATAGACCCGGCTGCAACTGCCTCGCATTGTAGAAGCCGCTACCGTCGGCAGTAACGCTGATCTCCGAATTTGTTCCTTCATTTCGAATCAAGACCGTCGCGTTGCCGACCGCGGCTCCGCTCCCATCCTGAACCGTTCCGCTGATCGCACCTGTCGTGGTGGACTGAGCATGAGTGAAAGTTGTCAGGATTGAAAGGACCGCAAGCAGAATCGGCAACAAACAGAAACGAAAACGTTGCGACATTGGTATCTCCTAAAAAAGCAAATAAGATTGGTTTGAATGGCCAGTCGACGAACGCTGGACTTTTAGTGAAGACAGAAATTACTGTTGATCTCGCCTGAAGAAGCCCCTCTAAACGACGAACCTTGCGGGGAGCACTGAATGACCCGGAGGGCAAGCGAAAGGCTTTCTAGCATCGATATTGGCACAGATGCTTTGCGTTGGGATGAATTTTCTTTCATCTTGAGGGAAGAATTTGTTCAGATCCTCAGATCTTTTCAGAAAAAGCGCAGATTTCCACAAGAGTTTTCGGCGACGCTAAAGGGTACCTTTTCAGATGCTCAAAAAACGAACTTGCAACCAGCCTGAATCTGCCGCTGCCGATAGAGCGAAGTGCTATTGGAATTGGTGACGCTGCCGAAAGAGGCGGAACTGTTGCTGCCGCCGAGGTAGGTGAGGTGGGCGGCACGCGCGTAAGAGCTGTCGTTGTCGATGAGATAACCGATTGCCTCAATCGAAGTTACATTCTGATGGTTGAGCACGTTGAAGGCTTCGCCCTGCAGTTCGAAGCTGACGCGGTCGGTAATGGGAGTGCGCTTCGACAGCCTTACATCCATGTTGACGACGCCCGGTAGCGAAAGCTGTTGCGCCCGATCTGCGGCAGGATATCGTTCCCGCCGTATCCATTCAGACTTGCGCCCAGGCCGCTAATGCGCGCGCCGGAATTCGCCCCGCCCAGAATGACGCCGGAGCTATTGATGCCCACGCAGGCCGCTCCATATTCGAGATACTCCTGGTAGGAGCATGACGGCGCCGGAATCGCTCCGGTCGTACGCATGGAGTACGGGAGGCCAGTGCGCCACTCGCCCGATGTGCCCAGCGAGTAGCCGTTGAAGAGCGCGCCGGCGAATCCATGGAAACGCCAGGTGGTCTGAGCGACGATACTGCCTGAAGCACGTTGACGCACGTCGAAGTTCGACGTGCCGTGCTCGAGCCTCAGGTCCGTAGGGTCGTAGATGTCGTTGTTATCGGCAAAGGTCGACTCGTTCTGATTGTCGTCGATGGCGTGCGAGTATGTGTAACCGGCATTGATGCTTAATCCACCGGAGAGACGATGCACGAAGCGGACCACCGCGGCCTGGTAATTCGCGTTGGTCTCGCTGATGATGTCGGTGATCGCGCGGTAGTTGGGATTGAGCCGCTGATAAAAAAAGCGGCTGGCAAAGGCGGTCTGGATGGGGCCGAGGTGATTTGCGTCCTCGATTGTGTAGTTGACAACGCCAGGCGCGGTGAGATCGACATTGGTGTCGAGGAAGTTGGGCAGCTCACGAGCATACGAGCCCATGTAGGTGAGTGTCACGGTCGTGCGATGGCTCAGTTCCTGCTGCAGAGACAGCTCCGCCTGATCGATCTGCGGATTCTGGAAGCGCTTGTCGAAATAAATCGCGTTGGGCGCGACCATGAGATAAGCGCCACTCGAGAAGACATACGGAAAGGGCGGTGCACCGGTGTCGAGCGGTCGGAAATAATAACTGCGCTGGGCCTGCGCTGATCCAGTGGTGGTCAGAGCGCTGTAGATGGTCGCGTTCGAGATGCGCCCGTAATAGATGCCATAACCGCCATGCAGAATCGTGTGGCCGGTGCCGAAGAGATCCCACGCAAAACCCACCCGCGGGCCGAAGTTGTTGCGGTCGCGAGGCATGATGCCGGTCTGGGGGATGTCCGGATTGACAAGAAGCTTGTTCTGACGGGGAAGATCCTCATACTCGTAACGCACACCCGCTGAAATCGTGAAGCGCCCACCAAGCTTCCAGTCGTCGGCGACAAACGCCGCATAGTCGGCGGTTTCAAAGGTCCAGGACGGCTCTCCAATGGCCTGCTGGTAATACGAATAGCAGGGATCGAGTCCGGCGCCGGTGGTGCTTCCATCGCAGTGGTTGGGCGCAAGGAGGTCAGAAACCAAATTGAGCACGCTTGAGTAGGAGTAATCTCCTGCCTGGTTATTCAGTCCGCTCACCAGGTCAGTGACGTAGTTGTAGTCGTATCCGAACTTGACGGCATGCTTGTGATGAATCCAGGTGACCGCGTCCACGAACTGCTGGCGGGTCTCGTCAGGGTAGGCCGCTTTGTCGAGAGATGATCGCGTGCCGAAGCTAAAGCCTGCGCTGCGGTCAACGGCGATCTGCGGCGGCAGACCAAATGTATTCGCGGCGAATTGCTGCTCGAAAGGAGTCATCGCACTCGCCAGTTGCGAGATCAGAATGCGGCTGTACTGGTAGCGGGCATTGTTCAGCAGATTGGGTGTGTAGAAATATTCCCATCCGGCGATTGCAGCGTCGGAGCTGGTATGACTGGTGCCGAAGCTTCCGATGCCGTAGGTATCCGAAGTCTGCGTAGCCACGGTGTTCAGACCAGTACGGCGCATGTAGCTGTACTGAAAGACGAACTGGTTCCGGTTGTTGGGCCGCCAATTCAGCTTGGGAAACAGGATGAGCTGACGCGCGCTGCGCGGCACGTTGCCGAGAAGCCCGTTCAGCTCGGTCAGGGTGCTGTTCCAGGAGGTAAGGGCCTCAGCCGGAGTCTTGCCGATCCGGGCTGCGAGCGTCTGAATAGTCTGCGCCGAGGGCGCGGCGAAAAAAGCTTCAGGTTGATTTGCGCGAGCCACACCGGGAAAGTCGCGCTGGTGCTGGTCGTAGGCGAAGAACCAGAAGAGCTTGTTCTGCCGAATCGGACCTCCGGCCGACGCACCCCACTGCCTGCGGACGTCTGCCGGTTTGTAAGGGACACTCACGTATTCGCCCTGCGAGTTCCGCTCTGTGAGAGCGGTAAAAGCATTCGCCGCGCCCCACGCGGCGTTCCGATCGTAGAAGGATGCTTCGCCGTGCAGGCGGTTGGTCCCGCTTCGAGTGACGGTGTTGATGACGCCGCCGGCAGCGTGCCCGTATTCCGCCGAAAAGTTGGAGGTGTTGACCTGGAATTCGTGGATGGCCGACTGCGTCGTGGAGTATCCATAGCCGCCGCCCCCGCGCTGGCGGCCTGAGAATGCAAGGTTATGATCCGTGCCGTCGATGGTGATGCTGTTCATCAGCGGGCTGAGTCCGCGAAAGCTGAGCGCATCGTCACCGCCTGGTCCCGGTGCAGTTCCTGCAGAGAGTCCGGCGAGCCCCGACCATTGGCTGGTGCTGCTTGGCAAGCTGTCGAGGGCCTGCTGATCGACGTTGCTGCTGACGGCGGGCGAGAGGTCGGCTTGCAGGCCGTGGTCCTTCCCGGGCGCCGTCTGATCGTCGTAGGCCAGGGTCAGCTTAGGCGAAAGCAGGGTCACGCGACCCACCTCCACCACCACGCGATCCATCTTCCAGGCCGCCAACCCCGGTGCGCTCACTCGAATCGCGTAGGTCCCGGGAGCAAGCTCTGCAAAACGGAAGTTGCCATTGCGGTCGCACAACATCTGGCTCACGCTACCGGTGGCTGTGTTGCGCAGCGTGACCAGCGCGGGGAAAAGGCGTCCGCCGGTGTCACCGACTTGCCCGGCAATAGAACCACCGGTGCCTGACTGAGGAGAAGCGATGTGAAAGGCGAGTGCGAGCAGCAGAAGCAGTAGCGGAATCCAGGAATGGCGGAACGCGCCCTGGCGGTTGCTCATGGGAATTCTCCCTGCGACTTCAAGCGCCTGAATCTCAACTCATCAAGAAAGAACGTCGTCTCCGGGATAAAAGCGGCCTCACCGTCAGATACTGAGGGAGACCGCCGAGATGAACCGCAGCAGTGTTTACTACAAGTCTCCCGTTGACGCGGATGAGTGCGTAGAGCCGCGACACGGGAATTGCGCAGCCGCTACTTGGGCGACCGAGCGCTTCCGCAGGTCTTCCGAGCACAACGCACTGAGGGACGTGGGGCCGTCCCGAAGCAGCCGTGCTCATTCAATCCTCAGGAATTAGTGAGAGCAGAGTAATCGATTCGTTAAAATAGAAAAGACAAATGTTCATCGATGAGGCAAAAATTCGCGTCAAGGCCGGTGACGGAGGTAATGGTTGCATGGCCTTCCGCAGGGAAAAGTTCGTTCCCCGGGGCGGTCCCTCCGGCGGAGACGGCGGACACGGCGGCGACGTCATCATGGAGTCGACCCAGCGGCACAACACGCTGATGTACTTCCGCTATAACCCCGAACACAAGGCGGAGCGCGGCGAGCACGGCATGGGATCGAACTGCACCGGGCGCGAAGGCCACGATGTGGTGCTCAAGGTACCGGTGGGAACCGAGCTCTACGACGCCGAGACCGGCGAGCTGATCCACGACTTCTCCCATCCTGACGAACGGATCGTGATCGCCAAGGGCGGCCGGGGCGGACGCGGCAACCAGCACTTTGCCACATCCACCCACCAGGCTCCGCGCGAGCATGAGCTGGGCAGGCCGGGCGAGGAGCGGGCCTACCGCCTGGAGCTGAAGGTGCTGGCCGATGTCGGCCTGGTTGGCTTTCCCAACGTTGGCAAGTCCACGCTGATCTCGCGCATCTCGGCTGCCAAGCCCAAGATCGCGGACTACCCTTTCACTACCCTCGAGCCGAACCTGGGCGTCGTCTCCATCGGCGAGGCGCCGCACGAAGATAGTTATGTTGTGGCGGATATTCCGGGGCTGATCGAAGGGGCGCATCTCGGCGCCGGACTCGGCGTGCAGTTCCTGCGCCACATCGAACGCACGCGCCTGCTGGTGCATCTGGTGGATGTATCGGATGCGAGTGGGCGGCCCGATCCGGTCGAGGACTTCAAGGTGATCATAGGTGAGCTGAGGAGCTTCGGACACGGCCTGGGTGAGAAGCCGATGATCGTCGCCGCCTCGAAGGCCGATGCCGCCAATCCCGACAAGCTCAAGAAACTGCAGGCGATGGCGAAGCGGAAGAAGCTCCCGTTCTACGAGATCTCTGCGGTAACCGGCGCGGGGATCGACAAGCTGAAGTACGCGATCGGCAAACGCGTCGACGAGCTGCGCAAGGAGTCGGCAGCCGAAGAGGCTCTGGCCAAGACCTCCTGAGACGAACCTCGGGATCGGGCCGCGATTTCCGTCTAGATCTCGGGAAAGAAGTCGAAGAAGGCGTCGATGCTCTGCCTGAGCTGCGCCTCGATCTGCTCGCGGGAGCCTTCGAGCAGGTGCAGGGTCACCCGCGCGCTGTTGCCGTTTTTCAGTTCGATAGACCCTTCTCCCACCCCGACGACTTCCTCCGCCGGGAGCAGGCGCAGACCATAAACAAGAGCCAAATTCGCCATACGGACATCTTATCCCTGCGGGCTTTGTGCCGTTCGAGCGCAGTCCAGCGGGTACAATCGAAAGGGCATTGCCCACTATGACAGACACCGTACGCGACACCGTCATCCTCGGCACCGGCTGCGCCGGTCTTACCGCCGCCATCTACGCGGCACGCGCCAACCTCAAGCCGCTGGTCATCGAGGGACACGAGCCGGGCGGGCAGCTCTCCATCACCACGCTGGTCGAGAACTTCCCCGGCTGGCCGGAGGGTATTCAGGGGCCGCAGCTCATCGAGAACATGAAGCAGCAGGCGGCGAGGTTCGGAGCCGAGTTCCGCATGGGGCACCTGTCGTCGGCCGACCTGTCGAAGCGTCCGATCGAGCTCAAGGTAGGCAGCGAGACCATCCACGCCCGCACGCTGATCATCGCCAGCGGGGCCTCGGCGCGCTGGCTGGGCCTTCCGTCGGAGCAGGCGCTGATCGGACACGGCGTGAGCTCCTGCGCGACGTGCGACGGCTTCTTCTTCTCCGGCAAGGAGATCGCCGTGGTCGGCGGCGGTGATTCGGCGATGGAGGAGGCGCTGTTCCTCACGCGCTTCGCCACCAAAGTCACTTTGCTGCATCGCCGCGAGCAGTTCCGCGCCTCGAAAATCATGCTGGAGCGGGCGATGGGTCACCCGAACATCCAGTTCCGCACCAACACCGCGGTGGAGGAGGTGCTGGGCGTCGAGCAGAAGGAGGTGGTGGGGGTGAAGCTGCGCGACACCGTCACCGACACCGAGTCCGTGCTGCCGGTCAGCGGGTTGTTTCTGGGTATCGGCCACATCCCCAACGCCAACATGTTCAAGGGACAGATCGACCTTGACCAGGACGGGTATATCAAAACGCATGACTACGTCTTTACCCGCGTCCCCGGGGTCTTCGCCTGCGGAGACGTCCAGGACCGGCGGTACCGCCAGGCGATCACCGCGGCGGGATCGGGCTGCATGGCGGCTCTTGAGGTGGAGAAGTTCCTCGAAGAGCACGGGCGGTGATCGGGGCCTTTCCCGATTTGGGAGCGGCGGGGGAGGGGGACCCCCCTTCCCCCTCAGGATCCGTACTTCATTGATTCCGTGATGGTTAAGGTGGAGGTCGGCGCCAGTTCATCCATAATATGGGACTTATGTCTAGTTCATAGAAAATAAGGGACTTAGGCGAGCCCCCCCGCGCGGGCTTTCATTTCCCGCAGTGAAACTGCCTGCAAACACAAAGACCCGAGCGCAGTCGCACCCAGGCCGCCGAATCCGACCACGACCCGGTGGTGCTCTCAGATTGGCGGGAAGCCATCGAATAGCGCTGTGCGGTCGCGCTCCTCGATTCGATCGACGTCCACCAACAACTACGGAAGCTCTTTGAAGAGCGGCAGATGTGTACGACATCTCTCGCCCGTACGCACCAGGAACTCGCGGCCGGAAAGTGCTGGCTGAACGTCTTCAACAATTCCCCAGGCTCAGTACAACAGGATCTCAAGCGATACCTGAATGCCATTCAGTCGATGGGGGCCGGGCCTGGCCTGCGCGCGATACGCTACAGAAGAGACGCTCAGGAAGCAATGAGGCGCGCCTATCGCGCCGTGCCCTGCTGGGTCTTGCCCCAGTGGCGCGTTAGCGAGACGATCCCTTCCGAGGTTGGGCTTTTCGACCTCGTTATCATAGATTGAGGCATCGCAGTCGGACATCTGGGCGCTTCCCGTGCTTCTTCGGGGCAAAAAGCTCCTGATCGTGGGCGAGCTCAAACAGGTGTCTCCATCCGCCATCGGAATGGCGGAAGAGAAGATCAAGGATTCTGATCAACCGCTTCCTGCGCAATCAGCCCTTTGGGTCCGAGATGACCCCGGAGAAGTCGATCTACGACCTTGCCAGTGTCATCTTTGCCTCGAACTCTGTCATGTTGAAGGAACACTTCCGCTGTGTTCCGGCCATCATCGAGTTTTCGAACCGTGAGTTCTACCCAGAATGACATTGTGCCGCTGCGCATATGAGAGATATGAGTGCAAGCCTAGCGACCACGTATCCCGAAATGCTTTGATCATTTCAGGCTCGCAAGTCATATCTTTGTCCTGATCGCTGAGGTCCCGATCCCCGATCGTAACTTGGAAATTGCTTCCGAATTTTATGCCATACGGTGGGTCCATGTAGATCATCTGGACCTTCCCTGCGAGGTCTTCGCGACGTGCCAACGAGGTCATCACCCGGAGACTGTCGCCGAGTACGAGACGGCGCCACCATATTCACTAAGGGGGCCCTTCCGCGGGCGCCAAGGCAAGTACGTTTCCGATGAACCGGCTTACAAGAACCGAATCTGTTCAAGGTGGGTGCTTTTGACCCCTTTGGCTTACACTGCATTCGATGAAACCCATGTACTTTCTCATCAGTCTATTCCTGGGCGCAGCCGGTCTGGCTTTTTCGGCAAAGGCTACCGGCGTTGAGTCCGATGCGTTCGCGCACTCAACGCAGATGATCGTGGTCACCACATCAGACTGGAACGTGGTCGAAGGACAGCTGCAGCGATATGAGCGCGCCAAGCCGCACCAGGCTTGGCGGGTTATGGGCAAGCCAATCTCCATTGTGGTCGGTAAGAATGGCATGGGATGGGGCATTGGCGCTATCGCTACCGACAACGCCGGTATTCGTCGCGCTTCCGACCCGGTAAAGAAAGAAGGGGATGGCAGGGCGCCCGCTGGCGTCTTCGCCCTTGGCACCGCGTTTGGCGACGCATCCCAGCCAGTGCCGGGATTAAAGATGCCTTATTTGAGCCTGACCCCGTCGATAGAATGCGTGGACGATGTCGGTTCGAAATACTATAACCGCATCGTTGACCGTCCCGCTGTTACTCCCGACTGGAATAGCTCAGAACACATGCGCAGTGTCGGCGAAGCGTACCGCTGGGGGATCGTCGTAGGCCACAATGGTATCGTCACGCACGCCAATCCTCCTGTGCCGGGCGGCGGATCGTGCGTTTTCCTTCACGTTTGGGGAGGTCCCACCCATGGCACAGCGGGATGCACTGCTATGCCACAGAGCGAATTGGAAACCCTGCTCACCTGGCTCGATCCAACGCGCAAGCCACTGCTGGTACAGCTGCCGGCGCCGGAGTATGCGCGGTTGGCCGGCTTCTGGGGCCTGCCACCCACAGTCAACGCGCCTCAGCGATGAGCGGCGGTGTAGATCTCTATGGTCGAAGGTCTTCAAATCTTATATTCATGATCGGGTACTGTTGCCAATCCTTGTAGTCGAAGTGCCACCACTCGGTGGGGTTGACTGTGAAACCTTGACTTTCCATGGCTTGACGCAGCAGGGCGCGGAGAGCTCGCTCCTCGGTCGTACCACCGGCGTAGTCGGAATAAGCGCGATCGGTCATCTCGTCGTAGCCACTCGGCATCTTTACTTCCTTGCCCGTTGCCAGGTCGTATAAAGACAGGTCCACCGCACATCCGCGGTTATGTTTGGAGCCCTTGGCGGGATCGGCGACAAAAATCTTCTTATCATCGGGCGTCGCGTCCCAGAAAATCTTCGTGACGTACCAGGGACGGTAGCCGTCGTGGACGATCAGGCCGTATCCACGGGCCTTGAGCTCGCGATGGGCGCGGAGCAGCGCTTCTGCCGCCGGCCGCTGGAGAAAGGCCCGCGCCTGGGTGTACACGGGAGTCCCCAGAAAATTGTTCGTGGTGGCGTAGCGGATGTCGAGCTTGATGGTGGGATCGAGTTTGACCAATTCCACCAGCTCAGGTTTGCGGAAGTTTCCCTGTTCGCGTGGCGGCTGAGCCTTGAGCGCCTCTGCCCGCAACTCCTGCACAGGATGTAACGGCGTGATATGGAAGCTGACCTCTTGCGCAAAGGCGAGTTGCACCAGAAGGAGAAGACTAAAAAGGCGAACCAGCAAAGATCTCATAGAATTCACTAAGACTATAACCACATTGAATCTGCAATCGAGATGCTCACGATTGTCGATCCCGGAACCAGAATAAGTAACGGTCCGCTCACGCTCTCGTGTTTTGCTGGATATATGTTTAGCCGCCGAAGCTTCATTGCGATGAGCACTCTCGCCTTACCCGGATTTCTCCACGCCACAACGAAGCGCTTCAGCGAGTTACCAGCGGCTTTTGCGGCGCTTGAACGAGCGAACGGTGGACGCCTCGGCATTGCCGTACGGGACACCGCCACCGGCGAGGGCACCGGCTATCGCGCAGATGAGCGGTTTCCCATGTGCAGCACATTCAAATTCCTTCTCGCGTCCGCAATCCTGCAGCGCGTCGATCGGCGTCAGGAAACGTTAAACGCTCTCATTTCAATACCGCCGAAACCGCTGCTGTTCAATTCGCCGCTGACTGATCCGCATGCTGGCGGCACCATGACCATCGGCGAACTTTGTCACGCAGCTCTTACCCGCAGCGACAACACAGCAGCGAACCTTTTACTCGAAAGGATTGGCGGCCCGGCAGGCATCACCAACTTTTCCCGCTCCATCGGCGATGCGGTCACGCGGCTCGACCGGACGGAGACGTCGCTGAACGAAGCACTGGTCGGCGATCCTCGCGACACCACCTCGCCCACCGCGATGGCCGACGATCTGCAAGCCGTGCTGCTCGGACATGTGCTTTCACCGTCTTCCCGTGACCAACTGACGCGGTGGATGGAGTCAAATCTGACCGGCCTCGATCGCTTGCGCGCAAATTTACCACAGGGCTGGCGTGCGGCCGACAAGACAGGGTCTAACGGTAATGACACGAGCAACGACATTGCCGTTCTCTGGCCTCCCGACAGGCCGCCCATCATCACCACGGCGTATATCACTCAATGCCCTGGCCCGGAGAGCAAGCGCGCAGATCTGCTCAAAGACATCGGCAGACTCGTGCGGGAATCTGTTTCTTAGCCGACAACGAAGCCCCGATGCTCGGGCGGCTGCCTATGCAGATTCACTAGATAAGCGCTTATTACGATCTCTTGACCGACATTATGCTGGACCATATGCTGGTCTCTACAGATTTAAGCGCCTAATTAAAGGATAACTTTATAGGTCCGCGTCGGACAGTGGCAAATTAGGCGTATCACAGGGAATCCTTCAGAACAGCGAGAGTATGAATGCCTGGTGAGCTCCTGGATAAAATCATCGTCCTCACAGGAGGCGGCGACGGAATCGGCGCGGAATGCGCATTGGGTTACGTACGCGAAGGCGCATATGTTGCCATTCTCGATCGCAATCTGGAAGGTGCGGAGCAGGTCGCCTCTGCAGCCGGCGAACGATGTATGGCACTTGAAGCCGAGGTGGCGGACGGACCGATGGTTGAATCCGCAGTCGGGCAGGTGCTCAAGCGCTTTGGCCGCATTGATGCGGTGCACAACAACGCAGGAATAGCCACTCCTTCGCTTCCGCTCCACGAGACGAGTGAGGCTGAGTGGGATCATCTGTTTCGCGTCAATGTGAAATCGGTTTACTGGACGACCCGTTTTGCGTTTCCGTCGCTGGTTGCTTCGAAGGGTTCTATTTTGAACACCGCCAGCATGGTCGGCCTCATTGGCCAGGCAGATCACGCTGCTTACGTGGCCAGCAAAGGTGCTCTGATTTCGCTGACGAAAGCAATGGCTGCAGACTACGCCCGTTTCTCGATTCGGGTTAACGCCATCTGTCCCGCCGCCGTCCTGACTCCCATGCTTGAGCGCTGGTGCGCAGAGCAATCGGATCCCGCCGGCAGTCGGCAGCTTCTGGACAACATTCATCTTCTCGGCCCGTCTCCGCGGGGCGACGTCGTGGCTGATGTAGCAGTATTTCTTCTTTCGCACCGGTCGCGTTTTATGACCGGCTGCATTGTCCCTGTCAGCGGAGGCGCTGAGCTGGGCTACAGACGCTCGTAAGGGGAGCCATCATGTCTTATGTTATCGACCACATTGCGGCATTCGATATGAGGTATCCGCTGCCGCCGGGGGCGGGCAGCGATGCGGTCCACACAAATCCCGAATACAGCCTGGCCGTCACGCGACTGGAAACCTCCGGCGCTCTGTCGGGTGCAGGCATCACGCTCACGCTGGGCGAAGGCAACCGTCTGGTATGCGATGCCATTGAACTACTCGCCAGGCGCCTGGCCGGCAGAGAGATCGAAGAGATGATGGCTGATTTCGGCAAGCTATCAAATCAGCTCGCGAACGATCCAGCCATGCGATGGCTCGGTCCTCACAAGGGAGTGGTTCACCTGGCCCTTGCATCCATTACCAACGCCTGTTTTGACCTCTGGGCGAAGAGCAGGCGCGTTCCACTCTGGAAGTTGCTGCTCGATCTGACGCCGGAACAGATCGTCGACCTGCTGGACCTCACTTATCTCGAGGAGGTTTTATCGCGGCAAGAGGCCATCGATCTGCTTCGCGGCCACTTACCGAGCCGGCCGGAGCGTCAGGATATCCTGCATCGCGGGTATCCCGGTTATGACACCTCCGTTGGCTGGATGGCCTACGATGACCGGAAGGTTCGCGAACTGACTGAGCGTGCAATCGGAGAGGGCTTCACCGCGTTCAAGTTGAAAGTCGGCTCGGCAGACAGGGATCGCGATTTGCGTCGTGCGTATATGCTTCGCGAGTGCGCAGGGGATTCCGCAACCCTGATGTTTGATGCCAACCAGCAGTGGAATCTGCCCACGGCGTCGGAGATGATCCGAAAACTTGCTCCGCTCAACCCGCTGTGGATTGAGGAACCGACACATCCCGACGATTTGCTGGCTCACGTGCAATTGGCTCGAGAAGTTGCACCCGTAAAGCTGGCGGCGGGAGAACACATTCCTAATCGAGTGGTGTTCAAAAACTTCCTTCAAGCCGGAGCTATTTATTTTGTGCAGGCGGACGCTACGCGGCTAGCCGGGATTAGTGAATTTCTCACCGTCAGTCTTCTTGCGAAGAAATTCAACCTGCCGCTTGCTCCGCATGTCGGAGATATGGGACAGCTTCATCAACACATGGTGTTGTTCAACCGCATCGCTCTTGGGCACGATCTTCTCTTCCTGGAATACATTCCTCACCTGCGATCACACTTTGTTTTTCCTGCTCAGGTTGAGGGGGGCATCTACAAAACCCCGCAGGAACCGGGAGCATCTTCCGACCTGGCAGGCCTCCCCGTTGCGTCTCCCGCATGATTTCATCCACTCCAGCCGGTCTGGCGCTCACTGTGCTGGCGGGATTCATGGCCGGCAACTGCATGCTGCCTTCCATGCCTACGATGATCGTGTCGGCAAGTCCGAGACCCGGCCTCTCTACGGAGGAAGAGCGTTGCTGGAAAGCCAAAGGCTTTCCTCGCAGCCGGGATGGCACTTCTGATTTTCGCGACCTTACTGCTTACGATGGCGAACCGGCAGCAGTGATCTTCGAAACGATGATTACGGCATTGCATGGCCTGCTGGCGTTGCCTGCTCAGCAGCCGCTTCCTTGCCGCTTCGCGATCTTTTGCGACGGCCGGAGTCAGACGGCATGGATTTCTTCTCCCAGTTCTCGTAGGCGTTCTTCCCAAACCGCGCCATCGCGTGGTGAACATACTGCTCTGCCACCTCGCCCTGACCCTCTTTCACCAGATCGATGATTCTCTGGTGAGCCTCAAGATCCTTTTCCCAGACAGCCGCGTTCTGCCCAGTGGAAAGAACCCTGATCCGGGCGAACGCGAACATCGGCACAAGAACCTTCTTCGCATGCTCAAAAAGGCAGGTATTGCCGGGCAGGCGGCAGAGCTCAAGATGGAATTTAAGGTCGCCGTCGATCATTTCCTCCGGGCGATTTGCTTCGAGTGCGTGGCGCATCATGCCAAGCCCCTGCTCGAGAGGTCTCACATCACACGCTCGCTGCGCGGCGAGGCGCGCAGCCAGACCCTCAAGAACACCACGCACTTCAAAAATCTGCAGAACGTCCTGCTCGCTGAAACTGACGACACGAGCACTCCGTCCAGCCGCTTTGGTTACAAATCCATCCTGCGCGAGCATATTGATTGCCTCGCGGATCGACCCCTGGGCAACACCAAACTTGCGCGCCCAGGTTCCTTCGACAATTCGTATTCCAGGACGCAACGCTCCGCTGGCTATTTCACTCCGGAGACGATCCGCAATGGTGTGCTTAACAAGAGGTCCGGCGGTACCGTTGGGCGAAATCACTGGCGCAGGCGTTTCCATTCGATTGCTACACAGACTATATAAATAAGCGGTTTTCTGCAGTCAAAATAATAAGCACTCAAAATAGAAGACATTCGGTCGCATCCGATTGGCGGCCGACTTCACTTAAGGCATCGAGTTCGAGCGTTCTTTTCTACTTGCAGCGGCAATTAACTGTCGAACTCCTCTTGAGGCTCACCCCGATAATCGTTCGATATCTCATATAGATCAGCTATTTATCGTTATATCTTGACAGCCCTTTATTTAAGCGCTTAATTTAGCACCGACTTATGAGTGCTCAAATCTGCCAACCTAAACATCGGCTTGGATATGTAAGCGATGACATTCTGAGGCCTCAAATCGGCGGACGCACTCCATGCTCAAACACATCGGAAGGCGGAAATATGTTTCAACAAATCAGAACCGCATCGTCACGTCTGTTTACTTTCTGGGGAGTGCCGTGCCTGTTAACCATCCTTCTGCTCTGTCCGGGCGCCCATGGCCAGGTCGATCAGGGCACAATCACCGGGTCGGTCGAGGACTCCACAGGCGCAGTCGTCCCTGGCGCACAGGTGACTCTAACCAGCACCGATACCGATCTGGTCCTGCAGCGAGCAGCCAACAGCACCGGCAACTTCGTCTTTTCCCCGTTAAAGATCGGTAACTACAAGCTCAGTGCAACCGCTCCCGGGTTTCAAACAACCACCCAGGAGAAGCTTCATCTGGACATTCAGCAGCGGCTGAATTTGGTGCTGACGCTCGAACCGGGTGCCGTATCCGAGACTGTTCAGGTTTCGAGTGCTCCCTCCCTGCTGGAAACGCAACAATCCACGGTGGGACAGGTCATCAACACAGAGACGATCAATAACACTCCGCTTAATGGGCGCAACTGGGTGTACATCGCGCAGTTGACTGCCGGTGTCGCTCCTCCCTTTGGGAACACGCGCGGAAGCGGCACCGGGGACTTTGTGGCCAACGGCCAGCGAGCAGAACAGAACAACTTCATCCTTGACGGAGTAGACAACAATACCAACCTGATCGACTTCCTCAACGGCTCCAGCTTTGTAATGCGGCCGCCGCCGGATGCGCTGGCTGAGTTCAACCTCCAGACCAGCAACTACAGCGCGGAATTCGGACACTCGGCGGGGGCCGTTATGAACGCGAGCATCAAGTCCGGAACGAATCAGATCCATGGCGACCTCTGGGAGTATTTCCGCAACACCAATCTGGATTCGAAGAGCTGGGATGCAACGACGATTCCTCCGTATCACCAGAATCAGTTCGGCGGCACCCTCGGTCTGCCCATCTTGAGGAACCGTCTCTTCTATTTCGGTGACATTGAGGCAAATCGCATCTCCATTGCCAACCCATCCACATTCACGGTTCCGACGATGCTGATGCGCAATGGAGACTTCTCGGAGTTGCTGAATACGAATCTCAACAATCAGGGCGTCCCTGTGCAGCTCTACCAGCCGAACTCGGGCGGAGCGCAGACTTTGTCGTGCAACGGCGCGAACAATGTCTTCTGCCAAAGCCAGATCAATGCGGTTGCGCAGAACATCTTCAAGATGTATCCACAGCCAAATATCGGAGCTGTTGGCCTGACCTATAACAATTACCGCACCAATGTGGGGCGCTCGGATAACACAATCCAGTGGGATCAGCGCGTCGATTGGAACTTGAGTCAGCGGGACCAGGCCTATGCGCGCTACAGCTACGCACACGAGATTATCCAGCACGGTTTGCCTCTCGGTCCCATCCTTGATGGCAGCGGTTTTGGCGGCGAGTCGGACACGAACCTGTCGCAGAACTTCATGCTGAGCGAAACGCACATCTTGAGCCCTACGCTGACCAACGAATTCCGCTTCGGCTATAACTGGATTGCTTCGAAATATCTGCAGCCAAATGCCAACAACAACACACTGGCTGCTTCACTCGGACTGGGGGGCGTTCCGAATCTGGGTCCGGGGCTGGGCGGTCTGCCTCTGGGCTACTTTGACGGCACCATCGGGGTAAACCAGTGGGGCTCGGTCGGGACGCAGGATGAAGCGCAGAATGTCTATCAAATTTTGGACAACGTGACCAAGACGATTGGCAATCACTCGCTCAAGGCCGGGGTTTCGTTCCAGGCGATCCGTGTCTTTGATCGCTATGCGCCTGCCCCGCTCGGTCAGTATTTCTACAACGGCCAGTTCACGGCAAAAGTCGGAAGCTCGATCACAACCGGCGCCGGGCCCGCGGATTTTCTCGCTGACCAGATGCATCAAGCCGATATCTATACCAGCCCAAGATTCAATGACGCCCAATGGTACAACGCGGCATATTTCCAGGACGATTGGAAGGTCACGCAACGTCTGACCCTGAACCTGGGACTGCGCTACGACCATTACCAGCCTTACAAAGAGAACGCCGGAAACCAGGCGAATTTCATTCCCACAGGCAATCTTGGCATTGGTACGGGAAGCGGCATTTACGAACTCCCCAGCCGCTCACGCAATCAGGACCTGGGTGCCCCATTTCTCGCGGTGCTGGCCAAAGATAGCGTAACTCTCAAGTATTTGGACAACGAACGGTTGGCAAATCCGCAGACTACAAACTTTGCCCCGCGTATAGGATTCGCTTTCTCGCTGGATACGAAGACGGTGATCCGTGCCGGCTACGGCATCTTTTACGGCGGCTTGCAGAGCCAGGGCAACACGAACCTTGGCACGAACTTTCCTTGGTCGAATGACGTCTACCTCTATGCACCTAACTGCGCGTCAGGCGATTGCCAATCGTTGGCATCTGAAGATGTCAACCTGGAGAATGGGCTCAGTGCCAAAACGAGTGTGAGCCTGCAGAACTTTGTGTCGAATCCCAGCCTGAATGGCATCGACCCTAACATCAAGACGCCTTACACCATGGGCTACAACCTGTCGGTACAGCGCGCAATCACGAACAACCTCGCGGCTACTGTCAGTTATGTAGGCAACGGATCGCGGCATCTTGCAATGGGTTACTATCCGAATACAGTACGCGGATTGTTTGCTCCCGGTATCTCTACACAGCAGTATCAACCGTTCCCGGATTTCAGCGGAATTACCGTCATCCACTTCGGCGGCGTCAGTAACTATAACTCACTGCAAGCCAAGCTCGAGATGAGGGCTTCTCACGGTCTCAGCTTCCTTACGACCTACACATGGGCGCACGCTTTTGACGACACCAGCGATGCTGGCGGCCTGGAAACTGGGGTCAGCTACCGTAACACGGCCCTGATTCCCTACAACCAGGAATACACTAACTCTCCATATGACATTCGGCAGCGCGTTACGCTGAATGGGAATTATCAGCTGCCCTTCGGAAGAGGGCAGCGATTCCTCAACAACTCAGGCTGGACAGATGAGCTTGTTGGAGGCTGGTCCACCAGCCTTACCTTTGCTGCGCAGACCGGCACTCCGTTTACTGTATACCCGAGCATCAGCACCGCGAACGGCGGGAGCGCGAGGGCGATCCTTGTGCGCGATCCTTTCGCGAAGGGCGGATCGCCCGACACGATCAACAACCCCAGCCTGACCTCCTGCCCAACCCAGGTGAGGACGAAAGCCAACTGGTACAACCCCTGCTCATTTGCCAACCCGTTGCCGGGCAATCTGATTACCGGTTCAAACATCGTCACCAATCAGCAACAAGCGATTGCATACCTGGGCGGGCGATCGAACCGGGTCTATGGGCCTGGATACAACGCGGTGAATATGTCGCTGTTCAAAAACTTCACCACCTTCCGCGAGCAGTTTCTGCAGTTCCGCGCGGATGCCTTCAACCTGTTGAATTACCCGACGTGGGCGAATCCTTCGAACCAGGGAATTGGTCCACAGGGCGGACAGATCACAAGCGAAAAGTTTTTTCAGAACAACACGCCGGACGCGCGATTCCTGCAGTTGTCTCTGAAATACAGCTTCTAGAGACTTCATCCCGGAAGGGGCGGTTCTGTTCTTTCGCCCCTTCTATTTTTCTCAACGATTCTCGTGCTTCGATCCAAGCGCAAATACACGGCATGAAGTAATGTCAAAGAAGAGGAGAGGGTTTGCCCCCAACAAGACGCAAGTTTCTGCAAGGAGCCCTGGCGTGCGGTATCGTATCAGGGATCGCGCCGGCGCAATCGGTGACGCCAGAACCGCCTCCGCATGACGATTTGTGGTATGACCGTCCGGCGGAGCGATGGCTGGAAGCACTCCCGCTGGGAAACGGACGCCTTGGCGCGATGATTTACGGCGGCACCGGGATGGAGCGGATCGCTCTATCGGAATCGACTGCGTGGTCTGGCGCGCCGACAACAGGTGGCGTCAACCCGGGCGCCTTGCCTCATTTGAACGAAATTCGGCAGCTTTTCTTTTCGGGCAGGTACGAAGAGGCACAAGCGCTTTGCGGCAAATATCTCGTCGGCAACATGACGAATTTCGGAACCAACCTTCCTCTGCCCGAACTGCAGCTTGCATTCGACAACCCGGCCGCCCCAACGAGCTACTTACGTTCACTGAGCCTTGACGAGGCCCTCGCGCGTGTCATATTTCGCGACGGCGATAAGGCTTTTCAGCGTGAAGCATTTGCATCTCATCCGGACCGCGTTTTGGTGATTCGGCTGACGAGCAGCAAGCCGGGAGCGATCTCATTCCGCATGGGCTTTGGCAAAGGGGTCATTCCGGTGAGCGTGAAGACAATCGGCAATGACACGCTCGTGCTGGGCGGTCACGCCTGGGAGCACATGCACAGTTCAGGCCGCGATGGAGTGGCTTTGCAAATTCGCGCGCGTGCCGTTATCGAGGGCGGCGGGAGCACAGCAGGCGATCAAGCGATACAGATCAGAGGCGCTGATGCTGCGACTATCCTCGTGGCCATCGGAACGAGGTTCAACGGGGAAGATCCGGAGGGGATGGCCAGCGAGATTATTCAAAACGCTGCGCGCAAGGATTACGCACAACTCAAGCGCGCTCACATTGCCGACTATCAGCCGCTGTATCGTCGAATGTCGATTGACTTAGGCCGCAGCCCCGCGACAATACGCCGGCAGCCGACCGACGCGCGGCGCAAGGGAGTCGAGAATGGTGCCGACGACCCTGAATTGGTGGCGCTGTTCTTTCAATATGGGAGATACCTGGTAATCGCGGGGTCCCGCGCGGATTCTCCCCTGCCCCTTGCTCTCCAGGGCATCTGGAATGACGGATTGGCCAGCAGCATGGGCTGGACTGACGATTTTCATCTCGACATCAACACAGAGCAAAATTATTGGCCTGCAGAGGTGTGCAATTTAGGTGAGTGCCAGTTACCGCTATTCAAATTGATCGAGGTGATGCGAACGCACGGGCGCGCGACGGCAAAGGAAATGTATGGCGCTCCAGGATGGGTCGTGCATACGGTGACCAATCCATGGGGGTTCACGGCTACAGGAAGTACCGGCTGGGGAATATTTGTAACAGCAGGCATCTGGATTTCGCTGCAGCTCTGGGACCATTGGACATTCAACGGAGACGTCGAGTTTCTGCGCACGCGCGCGTACCCCGTCCTTCGCGAAGCGGCTGAGTTTTTCCTGGCATATATGGTTCCGGAGCCGAAACACGGCTGGCTGGTCACGGGTCCATCCGACTCCCCGGAGAATTGGTATCTCACTCCGTCCGGGGGCCGCGCCAGCGAATCGATGGGCAACACCTGCGATCGGACATTCGTCTACGCGCTCTACACAATGTGTAGCGAGGCATCAAAGACGCTCGGCATTGATCCTGATTTTCGCCGGCGGGTCGAGGATGCGCTAGCAAAGCTGCCACCATTTCAGATGGGCCGGCATGGACAGCTGCAGGAATGGCTGGAAGACTTCGAAGATGCAATACCGAACCACCGGCACACAGCGCACCTGGTCGCTCTCTATCCCGAGCGCCAGATTTCTCCACGAACAACGCCCGAACTTGCGCGCGCTGCCGAGATCACTATCCAGCGTCGAATGAGCAGCCCGAACTGGGAGCAGAGCGAGTGGGGACGCGCCAATCTGGTGGTGTATTACGCGCGCTTACTCAAAGGCGACGACGCGCATAAATATCTCGTGAGCATCCTGGCAAGAGCAGCGGACTCAAACCTTCTTACCTTCTCAAGTGGTGGTATCGCTGGAGCTCAACAGAACATCTTTGCGGTGGATGGAAATACTGCAGGCACAGCGGGGATCGCAGAGATGCTCCTGCAATCGGAAACCGGAGAGATTGAACTTCTTCCCGCGCTTCCAACGGCCTGGCCCCGTGGTTCGGTCAAAGGGCTCTGCGCTCGCGGCGGATTCGTAGTGGATATCGCGTGGGCTGGAGGAAAGCTTCTCTCGGCAACCGTCCTTAGCCGGAACGGCAGATCGACACAGATTCGATACGGCGATCGCATCATAACGATTGATCTGCAGCGAGGGCAGAGTAAACGGCTCGATGCAAAAGTCTTCAGCCACATTGAACACACCGCCGATGCCGCTCAGCCATCCGTGCCGGGAGCTCAATCTTGGTGATGAAAACACTTATGAATCGGGCGGCTCGTCCGACATTCCGCGCGCTACTCCCCATCTATCCTGCGACGCTCGTGATTGCACTCGCGACTTTTCTCCCTTTTTTCGCCGTCGCGCAGAAAGCGGCCTCCATCCCGGAGGAAATCGAATGGACCTGGGAAGTGCGGCCGCTCCATCCCGATGCTCAATTGCCGAATGTGCTGCTGCTCGGCGACTCGATCACACGTAATTATTTCCCGCAGGTAACGAAGGATCTCGCCGGCGTTGCGAACGTCTATCTGATGGCATCGTCTACATCGGTAGGCGACCCTCGCCTGCCGCGGCAGATAAAGGAATTCGCAGCACTTGAAAAGGTGCGATTTCGTGTGGTGCATTTCAACAACGGTATGCACGGATGGGGCTACACCGAGGCGCAATACAAAGCAGCCTTTCCATCGTTTCTGCGCGCGGTTCATTCACTCGTCGGAAAAGACGGAGCATTCGTCTGGGCAAGCATCACACCTGTAAGACCAGATGCTACCAATGGTGCGACGAACCCGCGTATCGAAGAACGCAACGAAATCGCGGAAGCCCTGATAAAAGGTGGGGGGATCGAGCTGGACGATCAATACAAACTGATGCAACAGCATCAGGATCTGTACCAGGACTCAGTTCACTTCAATACTGCCGGAGCACAAATTCAGGGCGATCAGGCTGCCGCGACGATTCGCTCCGCGTTGGCCAAGCCAATGAATTAGCGGGACGCTTCGTTTCGAGACCGCAGCTGCGCGGAGCAATCTGCTCTTTCTGACCGAGGTCAAAGCTCTGCGCTGTAGCGCCGTGGACTTTCCGACCTAGACGCTCTTCTCATGAATGCGGCGCAGTAGTCAACATTCGGATCTCAAGCAGACAACCGGCCCCCTTGAGCACGCGTTGCGGGAGCGGTTCCGAACGCAATGCCAGATCAGAAATGCAGTGCCAGTACCATGCCAACAGATGTGAGGAGGAAGCGGGCGCGATTGGCGCGAACGCATCGATGACGAGATGAGGGATATTGCCAAAGATCTGGCGTTGCCTTGTGAAGTTGCCAAGGTCAGTCATTGTGGCCCCGGTCAACCGTCAATGGTTGCCCAGGCATACCAGTGTGACCCCAATGGCCACCAACAGGACGCCAAGCCAGCGTTGACGGTTCACTCGTTCGCCGAGGAAAGTTACACCGCCAAAGGCGCCGGCGACGTAGCTCAATGCCGTTACAGGCACTACAAAGCTTACATTGAAGATAGAGAGCGCGGCCAGCAAAGCAAAGAAAGCCGTGGCCATCATCCCGACCCCAACCCACATCCACGGCACGCGCAAGGCTCTCAGGATCAGGGAGACGATGTCACGCGGCCGGAAACTCCTGGCCTCGCCAACAACTTTCATGGCCCGCGAGACGCAGAGTTCGCCTCCAGTCCCTGCGACGACGATCAGGGCAAACAGAATCACCTGTCGCAAACTAAGCCCGCTCCGTCGTTCGAGGATTGGTCTGGCTAACCACCAAAACCCCTAAACAGATCACGGCAATTCCAACCCAACGCAATGGTGACACTTTTTCTCCCAGCATCCAGTAACCGAGAAGCGCAACCACGCCATATGCGAGCGAAGAGGCAGGCTGCACGAAGCTATAGTCCGCCCAGGAGAGGGCCAGCATGTAAGCCACAAAAAATGCGATCAGCGAAGCAATTCCCAGCCAGATCGATCCGGTTGTGAAGATTCGCAGTCCCGTGTGAAGCAATTCAGACGGAGGCCAGAAGGCGAATTCTCCTATATGCTTCATCCCTTTGCCCAGCAGGACGTTCCCCATGGGGCCCGCGATGATCATCACCGCAATAACCAAGTAGGTCTTCAGATGAAAAGCTTTGTGCGTGGTCATCGGCTTCTTGCAGTACCGATTCCGGCAGCAGGTACAGATTGTTGGGTACGGGCCGCGCCTTGAAAGATTCACCATCTCTCAAAGATAATACCCCGTCATTCATCCGCCTTCGTGCGAGCCATTCATCGGAAGCATTTCATTTTGAATGACCACTTCATTACAATCTTGGAGTGCGACTCTTTTTTGATCAGTTGCGTCAAACTGGAGTATCTTAAGCAAAATCATTGATGTGGCTTTTCCCTTGCTGACCCGAGCTTCCGCCGCGCTCACTCGGCAAGTACCGTGATGTTTTGAGAGGGGTAGAATCGCTTGTGCGGCATCGTTGGATTTACAACAAAATCCTGGGCTCCTGAGCATGAACGAATCCAAAGTGCGACGGATACCCTTTTCCATCGCGGACCAGATCAGCAAGGAGTCTATCGATCGCGAACCTGCTCTCTCGGAGCAACCCGGCTGAAGATTGTCGACCTAGCCTCCGGCGATCAGCCGATTTTTTCTGAAGATCGCGAATCTGTGATTGTGTTCAACGGCGAAATTTACAACCACCTCGCCGTCCGACGTGAGCTCGAATCGCTGGGCCGCCGCTTTCAGACTCATTGCGATACAGAAACCGTCCTACAGGCATTTCTTGAATGGGATACGGGCTGCTTTGCGCGATTGCGAGGCATGTTCGCTCTGGCCATCTGGAACAACGCCGAACAGCGGCTGATACTGGCCCGGGACCGGCTAGGCATCAAGCCGCTTTATATCGCG
>CAVRNK010000015.1:0-12250 GCA_963721995.1 uncultured Acidobacteriaceae bacterium
GGAGGAAATCGAATGGACCTGGGAAGTGCGGCCGCTCCATCCCGATGCTCAATTGCCGAATGTGCTGCTGCTCGGCGACTCGATCACACGTAATTATTTCCCGCAGGTAACGAAGGATCTCGCCGGCGTTGCGAACGTCTATCTGATGGCATCGTCTACATCGGTAGGCGACCCTCGCCTGCCGCGGCAGATAAAGGAATTCGCAGCACTTGAAAAGGTGCGATTTCGTGTGGTGCATTTCAACAACGGTATGCACGGATGGGGCTACACCGAGGCGCAATACAAAGCAGCCTTTCCATCGTTTCTGCGCGCGGTTCATTCACTCGTCGGAAAAGACGGAGCATTCGTCTGGGCAAGCATCACACCTGTAAGACCAGATGCTACCAATGGTGCGACGAACCCGCGTATCGAAGAACGCAACGAAATCGCGGAAGCCCTGATAAAAGGTGGGGGGATCGAGCTGGACGATCAATACAAACTGATGCAACAGCATCAGGATCTGTACCAGGACTCAGTTCACTTCAATACTGCCGGAGCACAAATTCAGGGCGATCAGGCTGCCGCGACGATTCGCTCCGCGTTGGCCAAGCCAATGAATTAGCGGGACGCTTCGTTTCGAGACCGCAGCTGCGCGGAGCAATCTGCTCTTTCTGACCGAGGTCAAAGCTCTGCGCTGTAGCGCCGTGGACTTTCCGACCTAGACGCTCTTCTCATGAATGCGGCGCAGTAGTCAACATTCGGATCTCAAGCAGACAACCGGCCCCCTTGAGCACGCGTTGCGGGAGCGGTTCCGAACGCAATGCCAGATCAGAAATGCAGTGCCAGTACCATGCCAACAGATGTGAGGAGGAAGCGGGCGCGATTGGCGCGAACGCATCGATGACGAGATGAGGGATATTGCCAAAGATCTGGCGTTGCCTTGTGAAGTTGCCAAGGTCAGTCATTGTGGCCCCGGTCAACCGTCAATGGTTGCCCAGGCATACCAGTGTGACCCCAATGGCCACCAACAGGACGCCAAGCCAGCGTTGACGGTTCACTCGTTCGCCGAGGAAAGTTACACCGCCAAAGGCGCCGGCGACGTAGCTCAATGCCGTTACAGGCACTACAAAGCTTACATTGAAGATAGAGAGCGCGGCCAGCAAAGCAAAGAAAGCCGTGGCCATCATCCCGACCCCAACCCACATCCACGGCACGCGCAAGGCTCTCAGGATCAGGGAGACGATGTCACGCGGCCGGAAACTCCTGGCCTCGCCAACAACTTTCATGGCCCGCGAGACGCAGAGTTCGCCTCCAGTCCCTGCGACGACGATCAGGGCAAACAGAATCACCTGTCGCAAACTAAGCCCGCTCCGTCGTTCGAGGATTGGTCTGGCTAACCACCAAAACCCCTAAACAGATCACGGCAATTCCAACCCAACGCAATGGTGACACTTTTTCTCCCAGCATCCAGTAACCGAGAAGCGCAACCACGCCATATGCGAGCGAAGAGGCAGGCTGCACGAAGCTATAGTCCGCCCAGGAGAGGGCCAGCATGTAAGCCACAAAAAATGCGATCAGCGAAGCAATTCCCAGCCAGATCGATCCGGTTGTGAAGATTCGCAGTCCCGTGTGAAGCAATTCAGACGGAGGCCAGAAGGCGAATTCTCCTATATGCTTCATCCCTTTGCCCAGCAGGACGTTCCCCATGGGGCCCGCGATGATCATCACCGCAATAACCAAGTAGGTCTTCAGATGAAAAGCTTTGTGCGTGGTCATCGGCTTCTTGCAGTACCGATTCCGGCAGCAGGTACAGATTGTTGGGTACGGGCCGCGCCTTGAAAGATTCACCATCTCTCAAAGATAATACCCCGTCATTCATCCGCCTTCGTGCGAGCCATTCATCGGAAGCATTTCATTTTGAATGACCACTTCATTACAATCTTGGAGTGCGACTCTTTTTTGATCAGTTGCGTCAAACTGGAGTATCTTAAGCAAAATCATTGATGTGGCTTTTCCCTTGCTGACCCGAGCTTCCGCCGCGCTCACTCGGCAAGTACCGTGATGTTTTGAGAGGGGTAGAATCGCTTGTGCGGCATCGTTGGATTTACAACAAAATCCTGGGCTCCTGAGCATGAACGAATCCAAAGTGCGACGGATACCCTTTTCCATCGCGGACCAGATCAGCAAGGAGTCTATCGATCGCGAACCTGCTCTCTCGGAGCAACCCGGCTGAAGATTGTCGACCTAGCCTCCGGCGATCAGCCGATTTTTTCTGAAGATCGCGAATCTGTGATTGTGTTCAACGGCGAAATTTACAACCACCTCGCCGTCCGACGTGAGCTCGAATCGCTGGGCCGCCGCTTTCAGACTCATTGCGATACAGAAACCGTCCTACAGGCATTTCTTGAATGGGATACGGGCTGCTTTGCGCGATTGCGAGGCATGTTCGCTCTGGCCATCTGGAACAACGCCGAACAGCGGCTGATACTGGCCCGGGACCGGCTAGGCATCAAGCCGCTTTATATCGCGAAACGAGGAGATGAACTTTACTTTGCGTCGGAACTGAAGGGCATCCTCATCCATCCCGAAATCGAACGCCAGCTGAGCCTCGAGGGGCTGGACTGTTACCTCTCGATGAACTATGTCCCGTGTCCCTGGACACTCATTGAGGGAGTCGAGAAGCTGCCGCCGGGCCGATGGCTGGAATGGCGGAACGGCCGGACCACCCAGCATTCTTACTGGAGCATCCCCAGCGTTGCGCCTCGACCAGCGTCCCTCGAAGACGCAAAGTCTGAACTTGATTTCCTCCTCGACCAGGCGGTTCGCGAGCACCTTATGTCGGACGTACCGTTGGGCGTCTGGCTCAGCGGAGGAGTGGATTCGTCGACCATCCTGCACTACGCAGCCCAGGCGTCAAGTACACGCCTTCGGACCTTTTCAATCTCTTTCAGCGGCCGCAGTTTCGACGAGACCCCCTATATCCGGCAGGTGGTAAACCATTACGAGACCGATCACGAGCAGTTGAATCTCAGCCCCGAGGAAGATCTGGAAGGCGCCATCGAAAACTTTGCGTACTACTCCGATGAGCCGAGTGCAGATTCAGGGGCATTGCCCGTATGGTTTCTTTCCAAATTGTGCAAGACGCGTACGACGGTTGCCTTTAGCGGCGAGGGAGCCGATGAGATCTTCGGGGGCTATCTCACCTACCGTGCCAACCGCATTGCCGCCCAGCTCAGGCGCATGCCAAAGGGAGCGCTCCGCATCGCGCTTCGCAGCCTGAACTTGTGGCCTCCTTCGGATGAGAAAATCAGCCTGGAATACAAGTTGAAGCGTCTGCTCGAGGGCACTCTCATGTCTCCGGAGCGGGCCCATGTCTACTGGAACGGAACCTTTTCTGAGGCGGAAAAAGCGTCTCTTCTACGTGTTCCGCTGCCGGGCACTTTGATGAGCATTCTTACATCTTTCGAGGGAACGCTTCCCGGCGACGGAGTTGCTCCGTTTCTCGAGTTCGACCAGAGATACTATCTCCCGGATGACATCCTGGTGAAGTCCGATCGCATGAGTATGGCTCATGCTGTCGAAGTTCGCCCTCCCTTCCTGGACCACCGTATCGTGGAATTTGCCTCGACTCTGCCAACCGATTTCAAGATTCGCGGTGCGCGCCAAAAGTACCTGCTCAAGGAGTTGATGAAGGCGCGCTTACCCACCTCCATTGTGCAGCGTAAGAAGATTGGTTTCGATATCCCGGCGCATGATTGGTTACGCGGGACTCTGCGCCCGATGATGACGGAAACCTTGACCGCAGCGGAAGAAGAACACTCCGACTTGTTCTGCTTTGAAACGATCCGGAACTACATGCAACTTCACTTGAGCAAGCGTATAAACATCGGTTATCACTTATGGGGTTTGGTCATTCTGTTTCTCTGGATGAAACGATGGAACATTCAGTCAGCACCGTCTCTGACATTCAGGAAACAGGCGCTCGCAGTCGAACTATAAGCGGCCGACAGGCGTTTCTGGTTCTCGGGCTCTTCGCGGCCGCCGTTTATCTGGGCTGCATTCTCTCTCCTCCGTCGCTGATGGATGACGTGGATGCAGTACAGGCGCAGATCGCCCGGAATATGCTCACTTCCGGCGATTGGGTCACTGCGCGCCTCGACGGAGTGGCCTATCTCGAAAAGCCTCCTCTCATCTATTGGATGATTGCCGGTTGCTACAAAGTTTTTGGGGTGCATGACTGGGTGGCTCGCATCCCGGTCGCGCTCTCTTCCATCATTCTGTGCTGGCTCACCGCCGCATTTGGAGCCTGGGCTTTCGGAAGGCGAGCGGGCTTCTACGCAGGCTTGTGTATGGCGACTTGCGTTGGACTCTGGTTGTTCACGCGCATTTTGATCCCGGATGTCATGCTGACCTTCACTATCGCACTGGGAATGTGGGCATTTCTTCGCGTCCTTGACCCTGAGGAGCGGCATCCGCAAATGTGGGCGGCCACGCTTGCCGCGGCGCTGGGCGTCGGTCTGCTTTTGAAAAGCCTGATCGGGATCGTTTTTCCGATCGGCGCCGCTGCGGTCTACCTCCTGTGTACCCGCCAGTTCTTCTCGCTTCGCGTCTGGAAGCGCCTTCGTCCATTCGGCGGCCTGGCCATTATCCTGCTCATTGCCGCACCCTGGCATATCCTGGCAACGCTTCGAAATCCACCTTATTTCTCCTTCACAATGAGGAGCGTTCCCGGGGAATACCACGGCTTTTTCTGGTTTTTCTTCTTCAATGAGCAACTGCTGCGATTCCTTAATCTTCGTTATCCGCGCGACTACAACACAGTGCCGCGCCTCTATTTCTGGCTGCTCAACCTGGCCTGGCTATTTCCCTGGAGCGCTTACCTGCCTGCAGCCGTGAAGCTCGGATATCGGCCGATCGACCGGGCAGGAAAGACCAGGCTCCTGGCGCTGTGCTGGGCAGGCTTCGTTCTTGTCTTCTTCACGTTTTCCACGACGCAGGAGTACTATTCGATGCCCTGTTATCCGGCTTTGGCACTCCTGATTGGCTCGGCGATAGCGGCGAATGGTCGAATGATCCGGGGAGGAACGCGCGTTCTGACCGTGATGTGCGCCTGTGCCGTCATCGCGGCCGTCGCGATCCTCGTAGCTGTTAGGCATGTGCCAACCCCCGGTGACATTTCCCAGGCGCTGAGTTCCCACCCGGCCGCGTACAAGCTCTCCCTGGGACACATGGAGGATCTGACGATCAACTCGTTCGCCTACCTGCGTTTTCCGCTTGCTCTGGCTGCGGTCGCGTTCCTCGTTGGGACCATTGGCACGCTGCGTCCCGCTCGCAGGTATACCTACCTCGCTATCGCAACTATGATGGTGGTCTTTTTCCAGGCGGCCCGCCTCGCGATGGTCAGGTTTGATCCGTATCTTTCTTCCCGGCCCCTAGTGGACGTGCTGGAGCGATCGCCACAGGGCGGTCTGATCGTGAATCATCACTACTATTGGTTTTCTTCTGTGTTCTTCTATACGGACAGAACCGCATTGCTCCTGAATGGAAGGTTCAACAATCTGGTCTATGGTTCGTATGCGCCCGACGTACCAGATGTCTTTCTTAGTGACGGTCAGTTCAAAGATCTCTGGCTCAAACCGGAAAGGTACTACATATTCAGCAAGGCATCTGCGGTTCCTGATTTAGAGGCATTGGTAGGCAAGGGGCAAATAAATACCGTCGAAGAGAGTGGTGGCAAGGTTCTGCTCACGAACCATCCACTTGCATCGGCTGGGAGCTTTTGAAGTTTGTGACTATGAGAAAACCAACTTGTGTGTCAGACTTTCGTATTTGACCGGCTTATTCCTGGGTATCAGGGCATCGAAGGATACGACACATGTACGTGATTTGGAGGAAACATGCGAATTGCCGTTCTCGGTGGTGATGGATTCTGCGGCTGGGCCACCGCCTTATATCTTGCATCTAAAGGGCACTCGGTTGCGATCATCGACAACTTCGTCCGCCGGCTTTGGGACTACGAGTTGGGCGTTCAAACTCTGACTCCCATCCGCCCTCTGTCTCAGCGCCTCGATGTCTGGCAACAATTGACTGGAAAGACAATCGAGCTCTTCGTGGGCGATGTCTGCGACTACGATTTTCTCTCTTCCGTGATCAAGGGCTTCGAGCCCGAAGCTGTCGTTCACTTTGCCGAACAGCGATCTGCCCCCTACTCCATGATCGATCACAAGCACGCGGTGTTCACTCAGGTGAACAACGTGGTTGGAACCCTCAACCTTCTTTTCGCCATTCGCGAGCTGCAGCCGGATTGTCACATCGTGAAGCTTGGGACGATGGGAGAATACGGCACGCCGAATATCGATATCGAAGAGGGCTACCTCACCGTCGAGCACAACGGACGCAAAGATGTTCTGCCGTATCCCAAGCAGCCGGGATCCTTCTATCACCTCTCAAAGGTGCATGACAGCCACAACATCATGTTCACCTGTAAAGTATGGGGGCTTCGCGCCACCGATCTCAATCAAGGCGTCGTTTACGGCACAGTCACCGATGAAGTCATGATCGACGAAGCGCTGATCAACCGTTTTGATTACGACGAGGTTTTCGGAACTGTTCTCAACCGCTTTTGCGCTCAGGCTGCGATCGGCTGCCCACTCATGGTTTACGGACGGGGCGGCCAGACCCGCGGTTTCCTCGACATTCGCGATACCGTTCGGTGCGTGGAGATCGCTTGTCTCAATCCGGCCGACCGAGGCGAATTCCGCGTGTTCAATCAGTTCACCGAGCAGTTCTCAGTATTGCAATTGGCCGAGATCGTTAAGACCGTCGGCGTACAGATGGGACTGCAGGTAGAGATCGATCATATTCCTGATCCGCGCGTCGAAGCAGAATCGCATTACTATAACGCGAAACACTCCAGCCTGGTAAACCTGGGCCTGCAACCGCACCTTCTCTCCAACGAACTGGTTGGTACCCTCATCAATATTGCTTTGCGTTATCAGGACCGCATCGACCCTGCGCTGCTTGCGCCGCAGGTGAACTGGCGGCAGGCAAGAAACGAAAGGCGCATCGCCGGCGGTAAATTCAAAAAAGAGGCATTCTTCGCAAAGGAAACCGTTTAAAGGTGCGGGACTGGGTCTTAAATCCGCCTCAGGGGGCGGGCACCAACTCGCCCTTGCGGATCAGATAGTCCTGTCCTCGCCACCGGATGCTCTTGCGTGTGAAGCTGACCAGCCAGATCAGGCAGGCAAGGGCGTCCCACACCGGTACCAGCGGCATCTTCACCCAGACGCCGGGCTGTCTGAGTCCCCACACTCCAACCACAGCGGTCAGAGCTAAACGGAATAGCAGATATCCGCCTACGTAGCTCGCAGCGATTCCAAGGGTAGGGCGCACTGCAACTGCCAGGAGCGTCCACGGCAGCCCGAGCGTAAAAATCAGGCCCAAATGCCCCCATGGGCGCATATGGCGCATCACCGTGATCCAGCGCAAGCGCTTGAGGAACAAGTCTCTTAGCGACTGGTAATCGGGCACCGTCGATATTGAATAGGGGAGTAGTGCGACTTCGTAGCCCTGGTCGGCGATCAGCCGGCCCACCAGAAGATCATCCGCTGGACGGTTTTCGAGGGAAGCATAGCCGCCAAAAGCCTGCAAGCGTGTGCGCGTCGTGCCTATCGTAGGACCCAGCGCGAATTTCACTCCATCCAGCTGTTTCGCCACAAGGATTCCCGGATAGAAGTCGGAGAGCATTCCCACGTCTTGTAAGCGCTGAACCCAGCTCGTCTCCTCGGTGGGAACGTAAAAGCAGGTAACAGCTCCGACCCTTGGATTCGCAAGCGGCGCGACTATCCTGCGCAAATAGTCCGGCTTCACCCGCACATCGCTGTCGTTGATTACGAGGTATTCGTTCGAGGCTTCATTTACAAGCCGGACCAGTTTAGCCACCTTGTCGTTTACGGCGTCGCGGCCCGATCCGATCAGGACGCGAATCTTGCATTCCGGGAACTCGCGAATAAGCTGTTCCAGCAAGGGGAACACGGGATCATTCGTATCTCCGACGCAAAACAGAATTTCATAATCCAGATAGTCCTGCCGGCAAAAGCTGGCAAAGTTCTCATAGGCATCCGGATCAAGCCCGCGCACCGGCTTCAAAATGCTCACCGGCGGCTCGAAACCCCTGCTCTTCTCATCGGTCTCGGCGGAAGCTGTCAGAAAAAAACGCACCGAGCTGAAGAGCGCAATGATGTAGTAAATGGAAGGGATCGCGGCAATTCCGAGCAACAGGTTTCGCACCAGGCAAGTCGTCAAGGACACCTCAAACGGAGTCGGTCCACTTATTCTCTAGGAGACGCCGGCGGGAAGCAAGGATACCCCGACGTCACCCAAATTCCGCGGATAGGCTCGTTGAGGCTCGATCCCAGTTTTTGGTCCACCCCGGTCTTTCGAACACTGGCCATACCCACCGTACTACGCCAGCCATGAGGGTAGCTCAAATTTGATGCTGTGCTATGCCTGTACGTTTAGTTAAGAAGGTTCAGGAGGGTCAATCCGAAGTCGTGCTAGGTTTCTAACCCAGGGTTTGGAGGTTCAAATCCTCTCTCACCGACCATTCGCTAACGTTAGCTGCTGATAATCTCCAGTAGATCGCCGCGCTCGATCTGGCAGGCTTCAATTTGCCCTGCGGGCAGTTCGAGAACGCTGCAGATCTTGAAGCTCACGCTGGTTAGTCGAAAAGGACGCAGGCGGCGCCAGACTTTCACCACGCGCATTGCTTTGTCCAGCGCAACAACGTCGATGGGGAACAGCATTCCCATGGTGTGAACGCCCGAAGAAGGACGAATCAAAAGCCCGCCCTCAGGCTCAAGACGGGTCTTTCCGAGAAGGCCGAACAATCGTGACAGGAACGTATCCGCAGGAACGATTCGTGTGCCGATAGTTACAGCCTTCCCGGCATTTCTAATGGTTAGATGCTTCATTTCAATTGCACTCGCAGCCGGCCTCAGTTGGAAGGGTGGGTAAGCACTTCGAGGACGAGCGCAGCCACCGCGCCGGCAACAACGACAACGACCATGATCGACTCCGTCATTGCATCCTCCTTTGCAGGTCAGAACGGAAGTACCGGGATGCGGCCGAAGCCGCATCTCAGGCAGTCTTCTTGCGGCGAAATACAATGATGCCAACCACCACGACGGCTAGCGCAGCTGCAACCACTCGCACGATAATTGTCGCTTCCATGGATCGATCTCCTTTCCCGGTCAAGCCGAGGATTGTTCAAGAATGTTGGGCAGAAGGCAGAAGAGGACTAGGTCGTTTTCTTTTTTCTGCGGAATGCGATCACGCCTACGGCCAGCACGGCGAGCGCACCTGCGACGATACGGATAATCACGCTTGCTTCCATCTTCGTTCTCCTTTCCGGCGCGGCCGAGACAACCGCGCACCGTCTTTTCGTTCCCTCTGAAGTTACAAATCAGTGGCTCAGCGTTCGCATAAGCTGAAGAATCGCCGGCCCAATCAACACAATGAAAATGCAGGGAAAGATAAACAGCACGAGCGGGAACAAAATCTTGATCTTCGTTTTGGCAGCGGCCTCTTCGGCACGTTGCCGCCGCCGCGTACGAATCTCTTCCGCAAAGCGGCTCAGCGCCCGCACGATCGGCGTGCCGAAGCGGTCTGTCTGCGTGAGCATCGTTACCAGGCTGGCGAACTCCGGCAGCTTGGTGCGGTCAGCGACGCTTTGCCATGCATCGATGCGTGGCTTACCGGCGCGCTGTTCGAGGTTGATCTGCATGAATTCCTCGTGCAGTTCTGGATGGCTGACGGCGATTTCCTGGCCGATGCGCAGCAGCGCCTGATCCAGCCCGAGACCAGCGTCCACACAAATCACGAGAAGATCGATCGCGTCGGGGATGCTCTTCTGGATGCGCTTCCGACGGCGCTTGACCAGGCGCGTCAGCCAGATATCCGGAAGCAGGTAGCCCACTCCGCCAAAGACCAGGCACCAGGTAAAAGTGTTGCTCGGCATGAAACTGCCGGCTGCGACGCCAGAGAGCGGCACGAGAAAGCGAGCGGTCAGGTAAACATCCATCTTGTTGCCGCCGCGTAGTCCCGCACTAAGGAACTTCTGCTTCAGCTTGTCGTCTCCGGTAAAGCCGATGCGGGCGTGGAAGGCACGCGCAATGGCAAGGATCTTCTCCTTAACGCGCTCCTTGTCACTGATGGTTCTCTGGTCGGGCCGATCGCTCTTGATGACGTCGAGAATGCGTCGCTCATGGCGTGCCGGCCTCAAAAATAATGGCGCGAGCAGCAGCGCGACCACGAAGGCGACGGTCACAGCGAGCGCAATGTAGAAGATGAGGTCCATGTCTCTTGTCTAAACATCAACTCCATTGACGATCTGGCGAATGATCACAGCTCCCAGCACGATGAGTCCCAGCCCCACGTAAATCAGCTCCCGGCCAAGGGGGTCGGTGAGCAGGATGCTGGAGTAACCGGGATTAATGATGTTGATGACCACCATCAGCCCAACCGGCATCAGGCTAAGAATCCAGCCCGTCATTCGGCCTTGCGCTGTCTGAATCCTGATGTCGCCCTGAATCCGTTGCCGCTCGCGGATGAGGAATACCGTGCGGTCCATCACCTCGACCAGGTTGCCGCCGGTTTCACGCTGGACGATGATTGCCGTCACCAGCACGCGAAGATCAGGCGATGGTACGCGCTCCAGCATTTGCAGGAGCGCGTCACGCAACGGCAGCCCGAAGTTCTGCTGGCGGAAGACCTCCCGAAATTCGATTGCGGTCGCGTCGGGTGCGGAATCGGCGACCATTTCGATTGCGCCTGACATCGCGTGTCCCGCACGAAGCGCGCGCGCCATCGTGTCGATCGAGCTTGGTAACTCGGCCTCAAACGCGCGCAGCTTGCGCGCGCGCATCCATGCAATCCTCATCCATGGCAGGCTTCCCAGGAGGCACGCCGCGGCAATCTCCGCAAAGAGTGCGGGTAGAGCAATCAACGCGATAAGGAGGCCGACAACAGCGAGCCCGAGCATCTGCGCCACGACGCCGGACGCCGTGCTCTTCGCGCCGGACTGCGCAACATACTTCTGCAGCTTTCTGCCAACTGCTAAAAAAAAAAGCAGAGCATCTGCGCCACGACGCCGGACGCGTGCTCTTCGCGCCGGACTGCGCAACATACTTCTGCAGCTTTCTGCCAACTGCAATTTCTCAAATAATTCGTCGACCCAGTCGAGCCGGCCGGAGGAAGTCTGCCGTAGTAAATTCGTAGCCTCCTGCCCCGCATCCTCGAGCCGAGCAGCGCCCGTCTGGATCAGGGCGAGTCTCTGCACTATCCGTTTGTCGTGCTCAGTAGGACCGGCAGCCAGCAGCACCGCGCCGAAGGAGACGACGAGAATCGCGATAAATCCGGAAATGAGCAGAATCATAGTCGTCACACTTCCATCGAGTGGTCCATCAAGCCTGCTGGCACTGGAATCCCCGCAGACTTCAGCCGTTCGCTGAACTTGGGCATGATGCCGGTTGCACGAAATCTCCCCTTCACCTTGCCGTTCGTGCCCAGACCGTCTTTCTCAAAGACAAACAGGTCCTGCATGCTGATCACATCACTGTAGTTGCCAGTAAGTTCGGAAATATGCGTGATGCGGCGGCTCCCATCGCTCATACGTGCCGCCTGCACGATGATGTGGATCGCAGACGAAATCTGCAGCCGGATCGCTTTCTCCGGTAGGCGGATGTCCCCCATCATGCACATGGTCTCGAGGCGAGCAATGCCATCACGAGGAGTGTTGGCGTGGATCGTCGTGATCGAGCCGTCATGACCGGTATTCATCGCCTGCAGCATGTCCAGTGCTTCTTCGCCGCGCACCTCGCCCAGCACAATGCGGTCAGGGCGCATGCGCAGGGCGTTGATGACCAACTCGCGCTGTCGTATCGCTCCGCGCCCTTCTACGTTGGGAGGCCGTGTCTCCAACCGGACAACATGTTCCTGGCGCAGTTGCAGTTCGGCGGAATCTTCGATGGTGACAATTCTTTCCCTCTCGGAGATGAAGCTCGAAAGCATGTTGAGCAGCGTGGTCTTGCCCGCGCCGGTGCCGCCGGAGATCACGATGTTCAATCGCGCCTGCACCGCGGCGCGCAGAGTTTCCAGCATCGGCGGGCTGAGCGCTTTGTAGTGCAGCAGATTGTCGGCGGTCAGGGGCGACGATCCGAAACGACGGATCGAGAGTATCGGCCCATCGATTGCCAGCGGAGGAATGATGGCG
>CAVRNK010000016.1:0-33122 GCA_963721995.1 uncultured Acidobacteriaceae bacterium
TGAGCTTCTGACGATCTGATGTCACCCCGATGAAGAGTCGGGAGTCAAAGGCCAGGATCCGTTTGTCCGAAAGGAAGGACGGGACATCCCCGTCTGCGATGAGCTGTGCCAGCCCCTCAACTACGGCTGTCTTGCCAGCGCCGCGTTCGCCGATGAGAACGGGGTTTCTGTTGTTGCGGCTGCAAAGAACCTCGATGACTCCTTCAAGTTCCCGGTCGCGCCCTATCACCGGATTAAGTTGACTATCCATCGCTGCTTGCGTCAGATCACGCGAAAACTCCTCTAGCAAGCTCGACTCGCGATTCCTTTGCTGTTGCGGAGCTTTCTCCTGAGTCGTTCTTGCCAGCTCCTCGCGAATCGCTGCCAGCTTCAGCCCGCACTCGTGCAGAATCTCCGCCGCGAAGCACTTTTCCTCGCGCAGCAGCCCGAGCAGCAGGTGTTCCGCTCCAATATGCTTGTGCGAGAGCCGCTCGGCCTCGTCAGCCGCATAAGCCAGCACGCGCTTGCATTCATTTGAGAGAGGCAGATCGACCGAGGTCGAAACCTTCTCGCGGATCGCGGTACGTCCCTCAATCTGTTTCCGTATTGTTTCAATCGACGCATGAGACCGAAGGAGGCGATTAGTCAACGCCTTATCTTGCCGCAGCAGGCCCAGCAGCAGATGCTCCGGTTCAATGTACGGTGACCCGAACTGGCTGGCCTCGTAGCGTGCAAAGAAAACGACACGACGTGCGTTTTCCGTGTATTTTTCGAACATTCTGCTAAGTGCTCCACTTCTGCTGCCGGGACTGACCGTGTCAATCATTCAATCAATATGACGATACCAGCGTTTTCGTGATCAATTAGGCCACGAGACACATCAGAAAGAATGGAAGCTTGACTCCCGAATTACCGGCTCTTCGGACGTAACTCTAGTATTCCCACGGTAGCTAATCAACTTGAACTCGAATTATCGGCTCACCCAGCACTAGTTTTATCCCGGGGACCCACCACTTGCAACGAAAGGCATGACGCACAAATAGGGTCGTCCAAAGCGGCCGGTGAGGTGCGTGGTATATTGCTGCGTGGCCAGGAGAAAGATGATAGCGACGCAAGATAAGAAAGAGTCCGATCCCAAGGAAAAGTGCATTGAAAAGGGTGTCTGGATTGCGCTTCCTAATCCTGTTCCGGCGACGGCGAACTTTGTGTTCACTCCGTCGTCTGCGGGCACGATGACCTTTCACATGGTGGGGTGTTCGGGCGATCCGGACCTGACCGGGCCAGGGCTGGCGGTGGCGGGCGGGATGGCTTCGCAGATCAGCGGGCCGGCGAGTCCGGCGGTGGCTCCGTCATTCCTGTATCACCTGGGGGATCTTGCGTACACGGAGAGCGGATCGGCGATGACCGGGCCGCTGTGGAACACGCAGTTCTATGCGCAGTACGCGGCCTACAAGGACTGCAACGGGCCGCTGCCGGTTTTTGCCATCGCCGGAAATCATGACGGGAATACGGGGACGGCTCCGGATACAGAGATTGCGCATTTTCTCGAGAACATGTGCGGGACGGCGGGCACGGTGTCTCCGGACAACACGGCGGACCCGGCGCGGACGGAGTCAACGCTGCCTTATCCGTACTGGCGGCTGGATACGCCGCTGGCGTGGGTTATCGGGCTCTACGCGAATGTGTCGAATGGCGGAGTGCTGGACGATCCGACGGCGTACAGCGATCCGACGAAGGGGCCGCAGTATGCGTGGCTGGTGGAGCAGCTGAGCTGGTGCAAGGCGCAGAATGCGGGCGGGGCGGCGAAGGCGATTCTGCTGGCGCTGCATTATCCGCCGTACAACGGGACGATTGATTTTAAGGAGCGGGGCAATCCTACTTACGGCAATGACAACAGCTATCCCCACGCAGTGCCGATCGGCATGGTGCTGCAGGAGGCGTTTGCGCAGGCCGGGCAGATTCCGGACGCGATATTTTCGGCGCACGCGCACCTGTATCAGCGGATCACGGTGGCGTACGGGGACGGCAAGGGCAATGTGACGCAGCAGGTGCCGTGTTTCATTGTGGGGTGCGGCGGGCACACGCAGCTCGAGTTGATGGCGACCAAGTGCGCGGGCGGGACGAGCAAGAAATTTCCCAAGGCGCCGTTCGATCTGTTCAAGCAGGGGACGCCGCCGAAGAAGTTGTCGGCTCCGGCTAATGCGACGGTGACGATCGAGTTCTACGCCGATGGGACGGATGACAAGAATCAGCCTTACGGATTTCTCACGGTGACGCTGACGCCCGGCGCGAGCACAACGCATCCGACGCTGGTGTGCCGGTTCTACACGACGCCGTGTGACAAGTCAGGCAATCCGGTCGGTCCGGGGTCGGTGATGCTGACGGATGCGTGCACGCTGGATCTGACGACGCATCTGCTGACGTCGTGATGTGAAGCGGAAAAAAGATTTCTGACAGTTACAAATATTTTCTGTTATAGTTCGGGCGGCTCGAAGTAGCTGTCTCCAGTTAATAAGTTGTCATTGCCTGGGCTAACTTTTGTTTCCTCGATCCGGCGTTTGCAATTCGCATTTCTGGAGGAGCAAATGGCCACTGTTTCTTTTTCTGCCGACATTCTTCCGTTGTTCAGCAAGACGACGGACATCCCGCACATGGCTGGCTTTGGCGTAATGCTCGCGTCGTACAGCTACATGTCTGTCCCTGCAAATGCTCAGAACGTGCTGGGCCACCTGGATGGGACGACGCCTCCGTTGATGCCGCCTCCGCCGGAAGGGCCGTGGAGCGCGGACAATATCACTCTCTTCAAGAACTGGATTGCGGGCGGATATCAGCCTTAGCCGGCCGGCGCGTGCGAGCTAACTAGCGATTGGCTTCTGCTTGCTCAGAGTTATGGGCGAGCACGATCCAGTCTGCCAAATGCCGGTCTTTCAGAAAGAGAGGAAGTTATATGAAGATATCAGGCGTTCCTGCCCTGGTCGTTGTTCTTTCTGTAGTCGCGATCACTGCCTGCAACAAGCAGGCAGGCCAGCCCTCCGAAACTGCTTCGCGTCCGCAAGCGCTTGCCAGCAACGCGAACACCGCGCCTGGTTCGACACCATGGGTAGTGCCGGTAGATGTGCAACAGCAGAATCCCACGCAGACGGACTGGTTGAATTTCGGCTGGCAGACTTTCGTCTCGCTGGACTGGCCGGCACTGACTCCAAACTCAGGCGGGGTGATGGGGCAGCCTGACACGAGCGCCTCGATCGGCGCGACCGCCAACGGGGCGTTTGTCCCCGCGGTCTGGAACACGTTCCGCGATGTGAGCACGATCATGGTGGCCAATGGTGCTGATCCGGGATCGTCGTATAACAAGCCGGTCACCGTTGCAGGGAGTTGCCAGGCGCTGGGCAGTGGCAATCCGGTCGCGCCCGGTTTTCAGCCACTGTACGTGGATAACTCCAGTTTTCCTCAGGCAACGCTGCCGAAGAACTATACCAACGAGGCATTCACCGGTCCGCTGGTGGATCAGGAGGGCTGGTACACGCTGGAGCAGATCTTTGTGGCCCCGTCGGAGTACTCGTACATCCAGGGCAACGGTTACTACCTGGGGCAGAACCAGGTGAATGCCTACAAAGCTAACGGCCAGCTTGTCGGGTTTCCGAAGAACGGGCAAGGGATGAATCTGCCGGCGTGGGCGCAATATGGGGCGCTTGAAGTGAAGGCGACCTGGCGCGTGCTCGATCCGGTGGCGGATAAAGCTGTCATTCCGCGCTACTACACGCAATGGGGCTACTTTATGCAGGCTGACGGGACAACTTGCCAGGGTCCGGTGCTGTTCGGATTGATTGGATTGCATATTCTGCGCCTTACGCCATCGACGGGCGCGACATGGTTCTGGGCGAGCTTTGAACAGGTGGACAACACGATGCCTCCGTCGGGCACTCCTGCGACTCTGGCGGCGGCGAACACGCCCAACGGCGCGTGCACAAATCAATACAATGTGGCGCCAAGTGCGGCATCCGGCAATATTCCATGGAATGGGTCAAACGCGCCGAATAATATCTGCCAGGTCACACTGATCCCGTCCTATGTCCAGGCCGTGAATCAAACATGGATGAAGCAGCTTCAGGGCACGGTGTGGCAGTACTACCAGATGGTGAATACGCTCAATCCCTGCTCGCCGGGCGACAGCTCGTGTTACATCTTTCCGCCGATCAACGATGCGAGCAGCACGATCAATCTGAATGTTTATGCCAACTCAGCGGTTGAGTCGTACTTCCAGACGACTACGTGTATGTCGTGCCACGGGAGCGCGGCTGGAAACGGAGTTCCACAACCGTTTACGGGCACCAACCAGATCTTCACGTTTGTGTTGCAGAATGCCTACTGGCCAGACGCGTCGGCAGTGGAAGTCAGGAAGAAACTGCTGCGACTGTTCCGCAATCCGCCTCCGGCCAGGCTGGCAGCTCCGGCGACGATAAAAGCGGCAACGAAATACAAGAATTGAGTTCGCGGCAGCGAACGGCTTCAGGGCGTCGGCGTAGATCTGCGATGGAAGTCTCAGCTACGCCGCCGCTTGTTGCCGGATGCGGAAGTGCTGTTTCTCGACTCTGTTTCTACCCCAGCTTCGGCTCGGGGGTTCATTCAAGAAATCTCACGTGGCCGGTGGCGATCTCATAGACGGCACCCGCCAGCTTCGCGCGTTCTTCCTGGACTGCGCGCTTCCCTTCCGGTGTTTCCAGCAACTGGTGCATCGACCATCTCACGTTGGCTTCGACGGCTTGTGCAAGGCGATCCTGTGGCGGGGCCTGGGAATCGAATTCGGGCAGGCCGGGAAGAATATTGTTCACGAGTATCTGAATGCGTGACTGGTGCTCGACGGCATTGAGTTTGCTTTCCAGCGCGGCTTTCACCGCGCCGCATCCCTCATGGCCCAGAACCACGAAAAGCGGAGTGTGCAGGTGGGCGCCCGCATACTGCATGCTGCCCATGACCTCAGGCGAAATGACGTTTCCGGCGACTCGAATGATGAACAGCTCGCCGAAATCGGCATCGAAAATCAATTCGGGGGGAACGCGCGAGTCGCTGCACCCGAGAATGGTGGCGAACGGTTGTTGCCCTCTCGCCAGATCGGCGAGAGTCTCCTTGCAGACGGTGGGGAAACGGGCGCTGCCCTCGAGAAATCTGTTGTTGCCCTCGATGAGGCGTTGCATGGCTTCGTCGGCGGAGATGATGGTCTGATGATGATCGGCGGCCACAGTTTCGTTACCTTCTTTCCGGGATTGGCAACCGGTTGATGATAGCGGAGCAGCCCTGTTTTCGACAGGAAGGGCTGGCTGGCAGAAATAACAGATGACTTGATCCGCGAGAATTGTTAGAACACCTGTTGAGTGAAAGGAGCTCCTATGCGCCGCGCTCTCGGACTGATCGCAATACTGAGCCTGGCTTGCTTGTCGGGCTGCCGCTCTTCAAATCCAAATTCGCAAACTGCGCAACAGCCTGCGGGGCCGGCAGCAGCGCCCTCAAGCAGCAGCCCGAACGCTGCTTCGCCTGCTGCTTCATCTGCTGCGGGGGCACCAGCAACAGATGCCAGCGGGTCGGCGCAACCGGGCGCAGCGGCAGCACCTCCGGCAGCGCCACCGCCGCCCATTGTGGTTCCGGCGGGCACGACCATCACGGTGCGGACGGGGCAGGCGCTGGGCTCGAAGACCAGCCAGACCGGCCAGAGCTTCTCCGCAACTCTAGTCAATCCCGTCAGCGTAGGTGGAATTGTCGCCATTCCCGCGTCTTCTCCGGTCGCGGGGTCAGTGGTGAGTGCCAAAGCCAAGGGGAAGGTGAAAGGGGAAGGCGAACTCGACCTTGCTCTGACAGGAATATCGATCCAGGGTAAGTCATACGCGATCTCGACCAACACCCTCGAGCAAACCATAAAAGGCAAGGGCAAGCGCACGGCGAAGGCTACCGGAGGCGGAGCTGCAGTTGGAGCGATCATCGGCGGAATTGCCGGCGGCGGCAAGGGCGCCGCGATCGGGGCGGGAGTGGGAGCGGGAGCCGGCTTCGTGGCAGGGACCGCTACCGGCAATCAGCAGATCGAGCTGCCGGCCGAGACTGTGCTGAGCTTCAAATTGAGTCAGCCCCTCACCGTGAGCCCCCAGTAAGGGAAGATCTGAAATCGAAGCGGACTGAAGAGGCCCGAGGGCGATCCTGCGTCCGGATAACTCGGGCAGCACCGGCTGGCTTAGTCAGCAGGTGAGGGAGCGCCGGTCCGTTTGAGGGCTCCGAAGCGGAAGTGCCCTTTTCATTGCGCCAGCTTCCGGGGAGGGCGCATACTTCCGTCTTGTTATCGGTAGGCGCTTATGACGGGCGGGCATGCGGGAGTTTTGCGAGATCCCGATGGCAGCGTGCATTGGGGGACGACGATCGCGTCGCTGGTGGTTGGGGCGGCGTTTCTTGCGCTGTGGTTCTGGCTGCTGCCGGCGTGGCTCGGCTTTGAGGTAGACACAGCCGGTGCGGCGCGATGGCGGTGGCTGGCGGCGCTGCCTTCGGTGCTGGGTTTCGCGGTGGCACTGAGATGTATCTGGGACTTTGGAAGGACGGGGCATGGGACGCCGGCGCCGATGGCTCCGCCGCAGAGGCTGGTGGTGGTGGGGCCGTACAGGTATGTGCGAAATCCGATGTACCTGGGGTTCTTTGTGGGATGGGCGGGTCTGTGGGTGATTTTCGGGCGGGCGAGTGGGACGGCGATTGCGTGGGCGTGCGCGGCGGTGGCGGGCGTAGCTCTGTTTGTGCTGCTGTATGAGCAGCCGACGCTGCGAGAGAAGTTCGGCACGGACTATGAGGAGTATTGCAGGAATGTACGGGCGTGGATTCCACGGCTGCACGCGTGGAACAGGTGAGAGACCGCGAAGGCAAGGAGCTGCGAGATGACGAGATCCTTAGGGATAGTGCTGGTGCTGGGCGGAGCGATGGCAGCGGGGCATGTCTCAGCAGTTGCACAAGCCGGGAGTGCGCAGGCGGGCGCAAGCCAAAGCTCCCAGGGGTCGCAGGATGAAGCTAACCAGGATATCGTGCTGCTGCGAAAGGATATTCGTTTTCAGAAACGGAACATCATCGCGACTAAGGTGCCGCTTACGGACGCGGAAGCGCAGAAGTTCTGGCCGGTATACGACCAATACACGGCCGAGCTGGTGAAGATCAACAACGACAAATATGCGCTGATCAAGGAATACACGCAGAGCTACGACACGATGACCGACGCCCAGGCCGACGACTGGGCGCAGCGGGTGCTGAAGCTGGATGCAGATGTGGCGGCGCTCAGGCAGAAGTACTGGCCGAACTTTCGCAAGGTACTACCGGCGAGGAAGACGGCCCTGTTCGAGCAGGTGGAGCGCAGGACGCAGATGGTGATCGATGTCCAGCTGGCGTCGCAGTTCCCGCTTGTGCAGCCGAAGTAGGGCGTTCGATGCTTTTTAACCGAGATGAAAGCGTCGAGGGCGAAGCTTTCATCCTTGCTGCATTACGTCCAGCGAGATGAGGCAAGGGTTGCGAGCGCCGTATAGGCGGCGCCCGCAACCGCGATCGCGGCGGCCGTTCGTCTGCCAGCGGCCTGTAGGTGGGTTTTCATCGCGATCTCCAGGACATCGTCGCTCAGCAGCGGGATGAATGGCTGTGACGCAAGTCACGTCCTCGCAAAGAATCGTGCTGTCGGCAACCGGGCGTGCGGCTGACAGCTTACGCGGCGGCGCGAGCAACGCCGTCAAAAGGCAGGAAGAGGGTGAATACTGTTCCGTGCCGGCCTGGGATTTGAGAACTGCGGACACGCAGGACACCCCGGTGACGCTGCACGATTTCGTGACTTACCCACAGGCCGAGGCCGGTGCCGCTGAGGCCCTTGGTGGAGAAGAAGGGCTCGAAGATCTTCTTCAGGTTTTCGCGGCGGATGCCGCTGCCGGTGTCGGCGACGGTCACGATCAGGCCTCTACGGCGGGAGGGCCAGTGCGTTCCTTCACGGCTGCGGATGAGGAGACTACCACCCTCGTGCATGGCGTCGATGGCGTTGCCGATCAGGTTGTTGAGCACCTGCCGGATCTCGCCCTCGAAGCAGTTGAGCGGCTCCGTGGCGCGGAGGCGTGAGTGCACCTGGACACGCGAGCTGAGAATGCGCCGGTGGTGGATAGCGAGCACACTGTCAATCAGATCATCGCAGGGCACAGTCCTGGGGTTGGTGGACTGGCGGTAGAAGCGCAGGGTCTGGTTGGTGATGGCGGAGACACGGGTCAATTCGCGTTCGGCAATGTGGAGATACTTGTTCAGTTCTTCCTTGTTTTCAGTGTTGATCGACAGGTACAGGAGGTTGGTTACCGATTCGAGGGGATTGTTGATCTCATGGGCGATGGAGGAAGCGAGGCGGCCGACGTCGGCGAGTTTCTCGCTCTCCCTGAGCGCGGCCTCGGTTCGCTTGACCGACGTGATGTCGCGGCCCTCGGGAACAAGGAATACAACTTCACCGCGGGCGTTGCGCACGGGAGAAAGCGAGAAATCAAAAGTGATAGGCTCGCCGACGGGCCGCATCAGGGTTACTTCGTAGCGGACGTGCTCTCCGGAGGCCGCGCGGGCGATGGCGTGGCGCAGCATCTCAGGCGCGCCGGGGGTGTAGATGAACCACGGGGTCTCCCAGAAATTCAGACCGACGATTTGTTCGCGGGTATTGCCGGCGAATTCGAGGGATGCGCGGTTGCAATCGAGCACCCTGCCCTCGGTGGAGAGCAGTCCGATGTATTCGAGTGAGGTGTTGTAGATGGCATCGAGACGGGCTGCGCTTTCAACGGCCTCGGTTTCGGTCTGCTTTTGGACTGTAATGTCGCGGAAGAAGACCACGATGCCGTCCTTTGTGGGTCGAACGTGCACATCCACCCAAATGTTCAAGGGCTCCGGGTAATAGGCCTCGAATTCGCCGGCAACGCCTTCGTTCATGGCACGGCGGTAGTAGCTCTCATAGGGAGAGTTCTCGTAGACCAGGTGGGGGAAGGTTTCCCACATGTCGAGGCCGACGACGTCTCCGCGGGGCGCGACGATCTTCATGGCGCTGGGATTCAGGTAGGTCATCCGCCAATCACGATCGAGGCTGACGATGGCGTCGGTGGTGGCTTCGAGGACCTGATGAAGTCGCTCGGAGAGGAGGTCTCGCTCACGCTTCGCAACAACCTCCTCGGTGACGTCGTGGCACACGTTCAGGATGCCGCAGACGTTTCCATCGGGCCCGTAGACGGGGCTCGAGCTGTAGGTCCAGTAGGCGTCCTGCAGCGTGCCGCGGCGGTTGACGGGAATGAGCACGTTCTCCCTGGAGGCTGACTCGCCGCGATAGAGGGCAGCCTCGAGTTGGGGACTGACGACGGGCCACGCCTCTTTCCAGCACTCGGATGCAGCCTGTCCGAGGGACTGTGGGTGCTTCTCGGCAAGGATGGTCAGGTACGCGTCGTTGTAGATCTGAATCATCTGCGAGCCCCAGAAGAGGGCAGTGGGAAACCGGCTGCCCAGGACCAGATTGACGGCGCAGAGCAGAGTCTCAGACCAGGTATCGATGGGACCAAGCGGGGTTTCCGCCCATTTGTGCGCGCGCACAAGCGTCGCCATCTCGCCGACGCCGTGGATTGTTTTGCCGCCGGGAAGCCGATGAACGTCGCCGCTACGCGCTGTGCCAAAGCCTTTCGAGGTCGTTGCTCCGATGAAGATTAGATGAGGCCTTGGCCTCCGATCGCACAATCGGGACGAGTGTGAGATGGCGCCGGCCTGAACCGGACGACCGCACAGGGGTCGCGATACAGAGAAGACACTGCTGATGAGATTGCGTTGAGACGGCAAAAAGGTTGTGTGCAGCGGGCACTGCTTTTTGTCCCGTTGAAGCTGTGTAGCCGTCCTTGCGAAATGGCGAGCGGCCAGAAGGGGGCTGGGCGCGGTTCACAGGCGGCAGGAAACACGGCGTTTTGTGGTACCTTGAAAAAGGTGAGAGCTCGTAGCTCAGTTGGTAGAGCATCGCCCTTTTAAGGCGTGGGTCCTGGGTTCGAGCCCCAGCGAGCTCACCATTCAAAATAAAGAAGTTACTTGAACTAAGCTGGCCATCCTAAAATCCTTCTGTGATACAAAAGTGATACAGAGGCCTTTCAAGGCTGCGCTTGTCACAAACACCCGGGAACTTGAGACCTCTGTTGCCAGGGCGGCTTGCGGTCGCTATGCCGCCGAGCCGTCCCTCTCCGACTCAGACCATACCGACTGCCACTGTCGCACAGCAGCGCAAGGCAGCGCACAACAACTTAAAACGTTTGGCGGCTCATATCCGCTTTCCATTCCCGATGCTTTGGCTGGTAGGTTGTTTGTCTTGTTGGATAGGCTGCGAGTGACAACGCGGGAGGTCTGATTTATTGGTCTTTATTAGTCTAATGGACCGGCGGAACCCACGCTGGGTCAATGTTCCGAATTGCGGCGACAGACAATGCGACCTCGATCATTGCTCCCCATTCTCTGTCGCGAAGTTCTACCGGTGGCGCGACAGGTTCGCTTCACGTTCGCAAGCTGGAGAGGAGATGTCTTCGAGGATCTGAGTCACGGTCGGCTTGATCTCGCCTGGATTGGTGATGAAGGCCATGTACTCTCGCCTTTACTAACGGAGGTCATTTACGAGGAAGAGCTCGTCTGCATTGTTGCGGCAGAAAGCTATGTCCGAGCCTGTGTGGGTCGGTAACGGTGAGTGACGAGAAGCGCGTTCTCCATTTCTAATCTGGCCGGGAAATCGCATTCGCCTTGCAAAGCACTGCCAATGCGTGCATTGCCCTGAAGTCGGAAATCGAGCATGGGCTCAGCGAGAGGCAGCTTGCGCTCGCTTACGAGCCCTCCCACTTCTCACTACCATTTAGATGTTTGCAGGTCGCCGGGTGATCTGCGGCTGAATTTTCCTAACGCAGTAGACCGGGGCGCTTTGGATCGAACTGCCAATTCGGTATGAGGAACTGCATGGCCGCGGCGTCGTCGCGGCCTCCGAGGCCGATCTTCACGTAGAGTTGGTGAGCCTGCTCGATCTGTTCCATATCGAGTTCGACACCGAGGCCGGGACGATCCGGGACGGAGATTTTTCCGCCTGCGATCTGCAGCGGTTCGCAGGTGAGGCGCTGGCCGTCCTGCCAGACCCAATGCGTGTCGATGGCTGTCAGCTTGCCGGTCGCGGCCGCAGCTACGTGCGTGAACATGGCCAGTGAGATATCGAAATGGTTGTTCGAGTGCGAACCCCAGGTCAGGCGCCAGTCGCGACAGAACTGCGAGGCGCGAACCGAACCCTGCATGGTCCAGAAGTGCGGATCGGCCAACAGTATGTCGATGGCATGCAATTGGGCAGCATGGTGGAGCTGGCGCCAGTCCGTGGCGACCATATTGGTGGCGGTCGGTATCCCGGTCGCGCGGCGGAACTCGGCCATGATCTCGCGGCCGGAGTAGCCGTGCTCTGCTCCGCACGGGTCTTCTGCGTAGGCCAGCACGTGCTGCCTACCACTGCACAGGGCAATCGCTTCGTCGAGCGACCACGCTCCGTTAGGATCGAGCGTAATGCGCGCTTCCGGGAATTTTTCCGCGAGTGCTGTCACCACTTCCATCTCACTTACGCCCGAGAGCACGCCTCCTTTCAGCTTGAAATCACGAAATAAGGCAATCAGTGTCCCAACAAAATCTCCCCTCAACTTCTCGCTCGCCGCTCGACGACAAGTATGTGCTTGCTCCAGAGCAAGGAGTGAAGCGACGGTATTCGCCGCCTTCGTTATCATCGACGGATGCGTCGCAACCGCAGAGTAGATACGATGAGCTTCGACCTGACGACCGAATGTCCTGAGTGCCACTACAAGGTTCCGCCACGCGAAATGATGAGGTTCGACAGTGATCACATGCGCTGCCCGAACTGCAAACAGAATGTGGCTGGTGCCGACGAAGGGTTCGCACATCGGAACCGAGGTTCCGATGGAATGACGGACTAATCGTTAACCACGTCGGTACTTCAGCACGCTGCCACGACAATTGACCGCAGTTCAGAAGCGAGCCCGTCAGCAAAAATGCGCATTGTTATCCTTTTTCTTGTATGCCATTTGGCCGAGATATGTAGGCTTTCATAACATTGTTCTAGCGACTCGTCACTAAATAGCTGATTAAAAAGGGCTAACTATTGGTCATAAAGTTGCTGGTAGTGAACACTAGTCAGTTCGTCACATGCAACTCCGGATTCGTCACAGGCGATCTTTGAGGAGGGTGAATGTTGACTTCACGCTGCTGCATGACCAGGCTAGTTGTCCTTGTTTCGATCCTTTCCTTCCCGGCCCTGTCGCGGGCGCAGGACGTGGCCTCCATAACCGGGGTGGTGACTGACCAGACCGGGGCTGTCATCCCGGGGGTCAATGTCAAGCTCTACAATCCGCAGACCGGGGTCACGTATACGACAGTCAACAACGCCGAGGGCTCCTACACGCTCAATCAGATCAAGCCGGGGCCGGGCTACAGCATTGAATTCACGCATGACGGATTCAAGGCTGTCGTGATCTCCGGCCTTTATATGAACGTCGACGTTACCCGTACACAGAATGCCCAGATGAGCGTTGGCACAACGCAGCAAACGGTGCAGGTGTCGGCAGCCAACCAGACGGTGACCCTCAACACGACTGACGCTACTGTCGGCAACAGCTTTGAGGTGCAGTTTCTGCAGGCACTCCCTGTTCAGGACCGGAGCAACCCCTCAGCGCTCTTTACGCAGCAGCCCGGCGTGACTCTGGACGGAGCCGTTACAGGCGCTCGCGTAGATCAGGACAACGTAACGCTGGACGGTCTGGACGTGAACGACAATGCGACCGGAAATTTTGGAGCCATTGTCGCCAATGCTCCGGTCGATTCTGTACAGGAATTCCGGGGAGTCAGCGCCGGGCCACTCTCCAGCGCCGGTGAGGGCGGCGGAGGCCAGTTTGAACTGATTACCCGCAGTGGCACCAACGCCTTCCATGGTGCGGTGGTGGAATACCACCGGGATACCGATTTCGAGGCCAACGACTGGTTCAACAACAACGCCGGCGTGCCGCGGCCTCCCCTGGTTCGTAACCAGTTCGGTGGCAATATCGGTGGGCCGATTCTCAAAGACAAGCTCTTCTTCTTCTTCGACTACAACGGACGACGCGACACGCTCTCAAACCTGGTGGAGCGCACTGTGCCTCTTGATTCCTTCCGCAACGGCATGCTCAATTACGTCAACTCGGCTGGGACGATTTCAACGCTGAGCTCCTCCCAGGTAGCGGCCATCGATCCGCAGAAGGTCGGCTTTAATCCAGCGCTGCTTCAATTCATCGACCAACGCTATCCGCATGCCAACGATCTGACCGGTGCCTACGGAGATCTCGTCAATACTGCAGGCTTCCGCTTCAACGCACCGTTTCCATATACGGAAGACGACTACGTGGGACGAGTCGATTACACCCTGAACAGTAAGATGAAGCTGTTCGGAGTCGGTCACGTTACCCGGACTAACGGCACACAGGCAGCAATTCAATTCCCCGGCGATCCGGAAACCTATCCGTTTCTCGACAAGAGCTATTCCTGGGTGGTGGGCCATACGTGGACCATCAGCAATAACAAAGTGAACCAGGCCTATGTTGGGAAGACCTTCGAGGATTACGACTTCCCGAACACCTACAATCCGCCGGGTATCAACCAGTTTGAAACCTTCGGCGGAAACGGCTCGGGCGGAGCGATCCTGTCTCCACCGTATGCCAGAGCCATTAACGCTCAAAGCCGGACCTTTCCGATTCCCATAGTTCGCGACGATTTCAGCTGGCAAAAGAGTAGGCACGGCCTGACATTTGGAGGCTCGTTTAAATGGATCAGCCCAAACAACAACACAATTCTCGATTACAACACGCCTACAATCGGTCTCGGCGGATATACACCGAACCTGGACGCCACCTTGCGCCCCGGCGACATCGGTAGCGGAAGCGCCATAGCGCTGTATGACAGCGCCTTTGCCCTTGCTCTCGGCCCGTACTCATCAGTGGGCAGCACCTATAACTACGACAACACGGGAAATCCACTCCCACAGGCTACGGGTGCTATCCGGGATTACCGCTATTACGAGACCGAGATTTATTTCGGCGACACCTGGAAAGTGACGCCCTCGCTGACTATCTCCTATGGAGTTCGTTGGCAGGATTACACCGTTCCGTATGAGAGGCACGGTCTTGAGTCGGTGAGCCAATTCGGCAACGAGTCCGTATCGAACTCTACCTTCAACAATTATTTCGCCACCCGTATCGCGCAGAGCGCAGCGGGTCAGTCAGGAAATTTGGTAGTACCTCTGTTCTCGTACGTACTCGGCGGAAAGGCGAATAATGGTCCCGCCCTCTATCACAACGACTATAAAAACTTTGCTCCCAGAGTTGCCTTCGCCTACAGCCCTGACTTTGATCGCAAATCGGTCTTCAATGGCGGCGCAGGCATTATCTACGATCACACGGTAGTCAATTCCATCCTTTATCAGCAGACGCAGTACTCCTACATCTTCCAGGCCAGCGCGACGCAACCGTACGGAGTGCCGGCTGATCCGACCGGTTCGCTCCTGGTCGATCAGAGATTCACCAACATTAACAGCCCTGCGCCGCCCCCTGCGCCTCCGACGATAACGAAGCCGTTTTTTCCATTTGTCTCAGGCAGCGGAGCGGATGCCGTTCCGAATGGGTTGGCCAATGGTCAAGCCTTCAACGAAATGGTCGATCCGAGCTTTAAGACTCCGTATTCGATTCAGTTCAACTTAGGGTGGCAGCACGAATTTCCGCAGGGATTCATTCTGAAAACGAATTACGTCGGCCGTCTGGGCCGGCGGCTGATGGCGCAGGCGGATACAGACCAACTGGTCGAGTTCCCTGACACAGCGTCGGGACAGTTGATGTCCAACGCGTTTGCAAACATTTCGCAGCAACTCCGAAATGGCATAGACCCGCTCGCTGTTACGGCGCAGCCATGGTACGAAGATGTGCTTCCACCAGGAGCCGGCGTCTTCTACGGCTTCCCGAATAACACAGCGCTGGTTGCCTATTCGCTTTCGACCTATGTTCAACGAGGCGACTTTGCCGATACCACGCAGGCGCTTTCGTCTTTCGGGTTGCTGCCTCCCAACGTCGGAATGGCGGCCCAGTTCTCTGAAAACACGATGTACACCAACAAGGGATTCTCCAGCTACAACGGATTTCTAGTCACGTTACACAAGAATTCCAGCTTTGGCTTGCAGTTCGACCTCAATTACACTTGGTCACACTCGATTGATAACGTATCCGTTACCGCTAATACAGTGGCCTTTGGCGGATACGGTTTCATCTGCGACGTTCTGCGGCCGCGGTTGTGCCGTGGAAACTCCGATTTCGACGTGACCAACTACCTCAACGGAAATTTTGTCTATGACCTGCCGGTTGGCCACGGAAAGACCTTTGCCGCAACAACGCCGCGCTGGGTCGATGAGATCATCGGCGGCTGGCAGGTGAGCGGCCTCCCGTCCTGGCATACAGGTAATGCATATTTTGCTGCTGCCAACGCGTTTGTCGCGGGATATGCCAACAATGCTCCCGCCATCCTGGTCGGGTCAATCGCGGATATGAATAGCCACGTCAACGGCGGCCGCGGTGGACCCCTCTTTGCTTACAAAGATCCGCTTAAGGCAAATACCGATTACGTCGGTCCCCTCGGCTTTAACATTGGCACCCGCAATAATCTCCGCGGACCGGGGTATTTCACCATGGATGCGAGACTTGGCAAAACCTTCGGGATTACCGAGAGGGTGAAGCTGACCCTTGCTGGGGATGCCTTCAACTCCACCAATCACCCTAACTTCAACACCCCAAGCACAGACATCACCAACAGCTCGGTTCAGTTCGGAGTCATCCAGAGCACCGTTGCCGAGCCATTCAGTTTCAATACAACGGCACGTGTCCTGCAGGTTTCGGCACGTCTGGAGTTCTGATGTGAATCTCACCGTAAACCCAACGCTACGGAGACCCTTGTCCAGGTTGTGGCCGATTCGAGGTTCCCACCGTAGCCCTCGCCTGCTGGGCCGACCACCTTGTCCTGCCGCGCCAGGCCGAAGTCCAGAATTTTGACCCGCCCATCCCTGGCGAGCATGATGTTTTCCGGCTTCACGTCGCGATGAACCACTCCGGCGGCGTGCGCGTATGGAGGCAAGCACACAGGCGAATGTGCCGTCGAGGCAGCGCGCCTCGCGAAAGCCGCCGGGAAGCCGGTAAAGGTGGTGTGGACACGCGAAGAAGAGTTTACCTGGGCCTACTTCCGGCCAGCAGGATGGGTCGAAATCCGCAGCGGCGTGCTGCACAATGGGACGCTTGTAGCCTGGGAACACCACAACTACAACTCAGGACCGTCTGGGATCAACACACCATACAACGTTGCGAATCAGGCCATCCAGTTTCACCCTACAAAGTCTCCGTTGCGCCAAGGGTCGTATCGCGGACTGGCGGCCACCGCAAACCACTTCGCGCGCGAGTCCCACATGGACGAGCTGGCGAACGCCATCGGCATGGACCCGCTGGAATTCCGTCTGAAAAACTTGAGTGATGCAAGACTGCGCGCCGTCTTGCAGGCAGCAGCGGAGCGGTTCGGCTGGGGCCGGTCAAAGTCCACGCCGGACCTTGGGTTTGGTATTGCGGGCGGAACCGAGAAGGGCGGCTACGTTGCTAGCTGCGTCGAAGTCGAGATGAACTCCACGACCAAAAAGATGCGGCTTCGCCGCATTGTCGAGGCTTGGGAATCGGGCGCAATCGTGAACCCTGACGGCCTGCGCAATCAAGTGATGGGCGCAGTGGTGCAGGCCATTGGTGGAGCGTTATTCGAAACCATTCAGTTTAAGGACGGCCGTATCCTGAATCCCCATTTTGCGCTGTATCGCGTTCCCCGGTTCAGAGATACTCCGGAGATTGATGTGGTCCTGATTGACCGAAAGGACCTACCATCTGCAGGCGCAGGCGAGACGGGCATGGTGGGGCTGGCGCCAGCAGTCAGCAATGCTATCTTCTCCGCTACAGGAACTCGGTTGCGCGAAATGCCGATGGCTGTGGCCGCTACCTGAAAGTTAAGGGAAATCCGTTCTCTCTCTCTCCCGGCAGCCAGCGCGCCCTCGCTGGTTGTGCCATAGAAGTTTCCGTCCGTCGCTTGGACCAGCCCCGCCATGGAGTTCGCGCCGTCCGTCCCGTCGAAGCTGAGCAGCGTTGTAAAAGTTTGTGCCGCGCTCTGCGGTGCCGACGCACACAACAAGAGCGCCGCTAACATCACAGAAATTGAAGACGTTTTCGTTGTGCCGAATAATGCTGTCAATCCGAGTGTGCGGGCCGTAGCAAACCTGTATGTGTTTCCCCGGTTCATGGCAAACTCCTGTAGACGGCTAGAGGGCAGACAGAATCCGTGTTGTCATGACGGTTCTGGTCGGGTGGCTAGCGATCCTGAACGGTTTGTTCAGGCGGGATCAGTTGATCAGACTCAATCGCCACTTGTGTCCTGCGCATGTAAGAAGCTTGTCATTTGTTAGTTATGCACCAGGAGAGATTGCGACCGGTGGCGATAGCTCGTCTGCAGGCTTTACTCACAGCGGACGGTTGACAGGGCATTGGCGAGGCACGTCCGGACATTGGTTCTGCTGGGACCCTGCCAGTGCAGAATTGGTCCTTCTCTCTAGTACCGCTCTACTTCGACGGAATGCGCATCTTGTCGGCACTACTTTAACGATTCGAGCGGCAGCCGTTGTGAATCGCTTAGTTCCTTGAAAACGGGGGGTTCAAGTAACTTCAGGAATGCGAACGCGATCTTTGGCTTCATAAACCCAAAAGGCTGGATCGTCGGCCAATCGGACCTTTCGGGCCGTCTCTCAGACCGGCTATGGCGAAACGCCGTACAGCCGGTTAACCGCCGGGCTAGGGCCACTTGAAAGTGCCTCAAGGCAACCGCCTAGTGAGGGGACCCGCCGCGCGCCAATCAAGACCAGGTCTAAGCAAATGGCCGCCGATCTCAGGGATCACCTTGACACCGCGAGAGCCTAAAGAGCAGGATTTCCGCGTATTGAATCGTTTGAATAGCAAGTTGACGAAAGAGGATCACTATGCCAGCTTCTGACTCACGCCGCTCAATCCGTCTTCCGCTGATCTTGCTTGCTGGCATGCTGCTTCTGCAGTTCGCCAACGCGCCTGTAGTCCTCGCGCAATCTGCCTATGTCCGAGTCAGTCAAGTCGGGTATGAAACGGGGAAAGGACCTTTTCGTGCCTATCTCATGTCCAAAGTGGCGGCGAATGGCGCGACCTTCAAGGTGCTCAATTCGAAAGGCGCCTCTGCGTATACGGGCGCCGTTGGAGTTCCGCTTGGCATCTGGAGCCATAGCAAGAAAGTAAGTTATTCCGTCTATGCGATCGACTTCACGGTTCCGGGAGGCGATCTATACAAAATCTCGATCTCGGGACCGGTCGCGGCAATCTCGCCAAGTTTTGCCGTCGACTGTCCGAACAAACTCTACTCGGGCTTGCTCTTGAACTCCTTGTTTTTCTATGAGACAGAACGCGATGGCGCACATTTCACCCCCAATGCCTTGCGCGATGCGCCTGGACATCTTAAGGACGTTCACGCAAAGGTCTATCAGACCCCTCCACTCGACACCAACGATTTCGTCGATAATGTCCCACCTGTCCCTCCACTAGTAGCCGCAAATTCCCCCAGCATTGACGCATCGGGTGGATGGTGGGACGCCGGCGATTACATGAAATACGTAGAGACAACCAGCTACACAGCAGCCCTGATGCAGATAGGTACTCGTGATTTCCCGGACCAGATGGGTGCAGGTGCTTCGCCATATCCGTCTGCACCGCCGGTTTCTATTTCTTTCGCGGGCAATAGCGGTCGGGGAGCGCCTGTATCCTCGGATTTCACTGCAGAGGCGAAATTTGGAATCGAATGGCTGATGAGGATGTGGAATGACGAGACGAAAATTCTCTACTACCAAGTGGATAATTCACAGGATTGGGATTACTACGGCGAGGGAGATCCCAGTTCGGTCACGGGAAACTGTGGAGGAACCTATGCCACGCCTTACTGCCTGATCACGGAGTACGACATCTGGACACTGCCCCAAGCAGCCGATAACTACCAGCAGGCTGGAGACCCTGAGCCTTGCGACCCATTTACTACTTTCTTCATCTGCAATCGTCCGGTGTTCGTTGCCGAGCCAGCCGGTTCGCAAATCAGTCCGAATCTGGCGGGCCGTCTGGCGGCGGATTTTGCGCTCTGCTATCAGCTCAACCGCACGTCAGATCACTCTTTGGCGATCCAGTGTCTTAAGAATGCAGAGGACATCTTTGCACTCGCCAACACGTCGTATCCTGACCCCGCGCCCTCGGGCCCGGGCACCTGCCCCACGTGTCTGCTCACCATTGTCCCGTTCGACGGATATCCGGAGGATGTGTGGGAGGATGACATGGAGCTTGGCGCAACCGAGCTTTACTTCGCACTGCAATCGGCAAGCAATGCCAACGACCTGCCTTCCGGACTGCCGCATACGGATCCGTTGGACTATCTTCGCCAGGCCGCGCAGTTTGCCAGTGGCTATGTGACCAACATCTACAAAGCTGGATACGCAGACACGCTCAACCTCTATGACGTGAGCGGGCTTGCCCATTATGAACTCTACCGGGCTCTGGAATCTACCGGGAATCCGACTGGCTTTGCAGTCTCGCAATCAAGCATTCGCAAGCAGCTGCTGAAGCAGGTTGACGACGCGATTACACAGGCGGGCACCGACGTATGGGGGTTCGGCGACGCGTGGAATTCGGGCGACATTACCTCGCATGGAGCTGGTCTTTCGGTCATGGCAAGTGAAGCATACTCTGTGTCGCACTCGCAGAATTACGACACGTACTCTGAGCGATGGCTCGCCAATATCCTCGGCGCGAATGCCTGGGGATCTTCGTTCATCGTTGGCGCCGGAAGTACGTTCCCAAATTGCATCCAGCACCAGGTAGCCAACCTCGCGGGAGTGTTGGATGGAACTTCCGGAGGAACACCGATACTCTGGGGCGCGTCAGTTGAGGGCCCGGCCACAAGCGCCACTTCAGGTGTTATCAATGGCATGAATTTGTGTCCGGCCAATGGAGCAGACACATTCAGAAAGTTTAATGGCAACGACGGTGTGTTTGATCCCTCGCAAGTTACCGTTTATCGAGACAACATGCAGTCGTACAGCACAACGGAACCGGCGATTGACCTGACGGCAACTTCATTCCTTATGTGGTCGTGGAGACTAGCCGATCAAAATCAGCAATAGAGCACTTCACCCAACTCCCTACACTGGAATCGTGACGGCGATCTTCTCGAAATTCGCAACCAGTGCTTTCCCTCGAGGAATCGCATTCTTCACAGCTGGTAGAGAGAGGGACGCGTCGTGGCTGGCCATACTGTCCCACACCTCGGTCACCCAGATCGTATTTTCGTCAGCAGCGTCTTTGGCCACAACGTAGCTGAGGCAACCGGGCATATCGGCTGCGTTCTCCTTCAAGATTTCGATCATTTCATCACGCCTGCCGGGAAGAAGAGTTATCTTCGCAATCATCCCCCACATATCCCTCGCCTCCTTCGAATTCGCGAGAACGGGTCTGAACAGTACGCGCCAACGTACTCCAACAATGTGCGTCGATCTATTTGCAACTTGTCGAATACGATAGCACTGATGAGCGGGATACTCATGCGAGTGAGTGGTCGGCAAACCGGAACTTATCCACTTGACCGAAGAGCCCGCTATACGGACAGTAGGCCGTTCCGCACTGACGTCGAGTTCCCGTGAAACGGCGATTTGAGTAAGTTCGGTGCTCGACGTCCATTGCATGAGCAAGTTACCTCAAAGGGGACTTTACGTGGACTGGCACAGGCGGTCAGGTATTAGTTGTTATAGGAATGAGCAAAGAGTTTCCAGCTAAACGCGAATCCCGCAATCAGGATCACATCTGCAACTCGTTCCAGAAACGCTCGTCCGTCCCTATCTGGACGAAACTTAAAAACTACGTGAAGATGACCCGCCGTCCTTTCGCTTCTGGTCTCTCGATGAGGAGCTGTCCCACCCTCAACAAACGCAGTGTAGGTATTCAGTTTGGCTTGGAGCATCCGTTGATGGCCTGCTGAATCCTGCCAATCTACATGGTCTGAAACTGTGAGGATCACATCGCCCGGCTCTTTATCAAAGACTTAGCAGATCGATGGTTTCTGACTGCTCTACCGACATTTACAACGCCCTCGGCAAAGCTGGGCCGCGTGTGGACGCCCTAGGGCGAGTCCAGCTTAGGAGATCAGAAGTTCTCCAGTAGCCACACATTGGAAGGATCGGTTGTCGCTGAGAAGAAGGCTAAGCGGTGTCCGTCCGGGGAAGGAATGGCAGCCCAAAAGCGCACCGAGCCATTTTCCACAACCGCTTTGATGGTGCCATCGAGATCAAGTCTTAAGAGTGCCCAGACATTTGAACGTCCCAAGGTCGCAACATTGTTAGCTGCCCCGACCCACAGGCTTTTACCATCCGCCGCCCAGTCGACACCACCAATCTGTGCCCATCTCTGTAGCAATAGCAGTTTTTGTGTGTTGCCGTTTGTGGACAGTATGCGAATAGTGGGCTGATTGTTGCCCGTCCGCTCTGCTGTCGCAAGATACTTGCCATCTGGCGACAAACTCCAGCTAACAAAAACCGCACCTGTCATCCCTGTGATCTTCGCTGCCGCAATCTCAGAGCTTGCTCCGGTCACCGGATCAAAACGGAAGAACCGCTGCTGGTTGGTCTCGCTTGGGGTGTAAATACACAATCTGGAAGGGAGGCGAGCGCATTGGTGATTCCATATCCCGGGACCTTCCAATACGAGCTGGGGCGGTCCTCCTAACAGTGGTACTCGCATGATCCGGACGGTGTGTGACGACGCTGCTCGTTTAGGTGCGGCCAAATAGAGCAGATCCGTGTTGTCTGGACTCAAACGAGGTATCGCGAGGTCATCATCCACTCCTCCAACCATGAGTTCGGGCTGAGTCTGGTCGATGCTTTGTTTGAAGATGTGCCACGGGCCGTCGCGATCCGACGTGAAAATTACAGTCTTGCTGTCCGGCGTCCACGAGTATGGGTAGTCCTGCCTGTCGTCGAGTGTTAGTCGCTGCGGAGGGCCCAGCCGCTTGCCGCCGTCTTTCAATTCCGCAACGTATACATCAATTTGAGGAATGCGTCGTCTTACGACAAGTAGTTTTCCGTCACTGGTCAAGCTTAGTTCGGCTATCTCACCTCGATCGCTGGTGATCCGCGTACCTGAGCTGAGCCCTGTTCCGGCCCGTGAGTCGACGTCGAAGCTCCACAGGTTGAAGTCGTTCTGGTCGGGGTTCGATTCCTCGAGAGAACAGATCAACTTCTTGTCATGCTGCCAGCCTAGAACTCGACCGAGCCCTGTCCTCGACACTACAACTCGAATTTCTCGGGTGGTTACGTCGGCAATTTCGACCCTTGTCTCATCTCTGCGAAAATATTGAGCTGTCGTTCTAACATAGGCGATCCATTTCCCTTCTGGAGACCAGGCCACCGGGCTGAATCCGTCCTCCCTTTCTGGTTCCGTGCCACCGATGACCCTTTGTGGATGGCTGCCGTCCGCCTGAATCAGCCAGATTTCTCCGGATTCGATCCTCCCACGCAAAAAAGCGATTTTAGATCCATCGGGCGATACTCGCGCTGAGGAGGCATCGTCGGCGAGCTCTCGCGGCGTCCCACCCATTACCGATATCTCCCACAGGCTCGATGCTTTGTTATTGTCTTCTAGCCGGGAGACAACGAGGTGAACGCTATCCGGAAACCAACTCTCGGCCAACGCTTCAAATCCTTTCGGCAGTGGGACGGCGTGAGTTTCTCCCCCTTCAACCTGGCGCAGATAGAACCCTGTTCTGTCGGTGAATGCCAGGTACTTGCCATCGGGTGAGATCACTGCGCTAGTCACCGGCACGTCGTCCGGGTTGGCAGTAATACGCCGTTCGATAACCCTAGAGCGGGAGGCGGGCACAAGGTGGCGAGCCAGGATCCCCAATCGTGTACGGGACAAATAACTCTGCTCGTTATACAAGCCCATAAATAAGGCGAGCACCGCAAGAGCTACAACGACTGCCACGCTCAACTTCCATCGCCGCTCTCCTACTTCCTCAGTTGCTGCCAAACGCACATCTCCCGCACCGGGTATGATCGCTCCATTGCTGGCTTGATGGTTGTTGGATGGATCGGCCGAGGGATCCGGTGCGAGGAGATCCATGCTCGTGGGCGCCTCAAGCAGCGGCGCGACAAAGCGATAGCCCTTCTTCGGGATGGTTTCGATGTAGAGAGGCTTGTCGGCCGAGTCGCCCAAGGCCTCGCGGAGCTTCATGACAGCAGAATTCAGGCTGTGGTCGAAATCGACAAAGGTGCCCGCCGGCCAGAGATGCTGGCGCAATTGCTCGCGCGTGACCATCTGGCCAGCGTGCTCGAGGAGCAAAACCAGAATGCGTGCCGGCTGTTCGCGCAGCTTGACGACGGTGCCGTTGCGGCGCAGTTCTCCACTTGAGGCGTCCAGTTCGAAGACACCGAAGCGCCAAGTCCGTGGCGTGTTGACTGGCATGCCCATGAACACGCTCCTCTAGGCTGAAGAAACCTTACACCGTTCCCGATGCGGCAGCCCAGCAGAACTCGAACCAGCAATTTATTCGATGGGTTAAGTCCGTTCGTTTCAAGAGCCGAGAACGCAATGAGCAGATGATGCCGGAATGATCTCCAGAGCATTGAGCGGATCGCCGCAGCGGCGCAGATTGCGAATATCCCAAGCGGTAGTTGGCGCAGGACAAAGCCGCAGGATCATCAAGGAGGTTCACCGTGTTCCGTATATCTTCCATCCTTACCAGCACAGCTCTGGCGCTTTCGCTCGGCGCGGCGCTGTCTGGACCGGCGGCAGCGCAGGCTCAGTCGGTAACCGTCAACATTCCATTTGACTTCTCCGCCAACGACCAGAAGGTGCCTGCAGGCATATATCGCATCTCGCTGCAGGCACCGCGGTATCTTTCGTTCGTCGACACCCAGTCCACCAAGAAGCAGTATCTGATGTTGGTTCAGCCTACCTGGGAGCAAAACAGTAAGGATGGGGGGCGCCTGGCCTTTCGGCGGTATGGAGACAGCAACTATCTCTACCAGGTCTGGATGCCGGGCCACGGTGAGGGGCGGCAGTTCGTACGCAGCCGGGCTGAGCAGGAGACGCTGCTGAAGCTGAAATCTTCATCGCTCGCACGTGTGCAACTTCCGACCGGGCCGGCGCAGCAATAATCCATCCGGTTGTCCCTAGGCATGGAAACCACACGACCTCCCTGGGGAGGCCTGCCGGGCGAGCGTCGACGGGTGAAGCGTAAAGGTGGCTGTCAGCGAAGACCTCCGATAGTAACAAGCTGGTGTTCTATCGCTACGGCCAAAATATTCCCTTGCCGAAGTGTGGACCGTGAACCCCCATATCGGTCGAAAGGTGCCGCTTGACCAACGCCAAACGGAGTTGGCTAGAAAGCAATAGAAGGGCGAAGTTGTGCTGACCGCGTCGGGGAAATAGTGCTGACCTCCCACTCCAGAATCAAGCTCAAAGCGGCCTAGTTTCAAACTCAAAGGAGAAACTCATGATCACCAAGCGAAACATAACAGCTATTAAACGCAGGGCAGTCAGCCTGTTGAGAACCTTAACCATCCTTGCTCTTGCAGTTCCAATCCTGAACTCAACTGCAATGGCACAAGCCAATGTACAGGAAAATGCGGGGGGCATAGCATCGCCGATCGAGGGATCATGGATCTTCTCTGTTGACGCAGGCCCGATCTCCTTCACCGCCCTGGCCTCGTTCTCTGCTGGAGGTATCTTCTTCGGCACCGGCTCGCTCGACCGGGTTAACCCGGTTTCGACGTTGACGGGGAACTGGAAGCGCACCGGCCCAAACCGCTTCGATTCAACCTCCTACTTCATTGCATTTGATCCCGCTGGCAATGCTGTTTCAATGCTCAAGACAAATCAGGTCTTCCATCTCGAAGGTCGCAATGAACTGGTAGGAGCAGCCCTTGTCTACAGCTGCAACCTTCAAGGAGAGAATTGCGTAAGCGTCTCACCCGCGCCAAGTAAGGTGACAGGGAGGCGAATAGAGTAAATGCCGGGAAGAGAGGCGTTGGTCTTCCGTAATGCCCGCCTGCAAGGCATTGCTTTATCCGCAAAACGTGTTTGAAGGCTGGCACGCTGGCGAGATCCGCAACCCAAAGTAAAGGGGTTTGGCAAAACAAACGAGCACTGGACCGGCCAGGTCTAGTGCTCGCTGCTTGTGGTCCGGGATGCGGAAAGGGACCGCTCAAGGCTGTAAGTTGTCAAATTATGTGGCACACATTTAATCGCAGTATTTGGCAGATTAGTCGGTCCAAACGCCAATCTTGTCGTACAAGCGCCTCGGTTTAGTATGGCGATTTCAGATCTCATACCTGTAAACAAAGGGGGCATAGGTCACCAGCATCGGCGCGCGTTTGGTCACCGACGCATTATGGTGTGCCAGATAATTAGCAAAGAAGTGTGCCGAATAATTAGCAAAACGACAATCAGCGCGACGCGCGTCCACACGCGTCCTTGTCGTCCCTGTCATACTGGTCGTGAACCTTCGCCCAATCGGAATTGAGTGGTACGGTCCATACTCCTCGCGACCCTTCGGCAATACGTCAAAGAAGCCGAAGATGCCCATGAACTGTTCATCGCCGCGGCCGAACGCAAACATGCTCCCGACACAGAGCGGGAAACGCAGGTCCCAGCGACTGGACGGTGTGCGAAAAGCAGCAAAGGAGAGAAAGCAGGAACGGGTCACCACACCAAACGTCCAAAATCGTACGCTAAGGCACCGGAGTGGTTTCTCAGTCCATATTGCCGCCTTGGCCACGGTTCAATGAGCGCATTGTCCTGTTGGGTGCGCCGGGATAAACCGGCATGAAGCGGGGAATGAAAGATTCCTACGAGAAAGGAGTAGCGAACCGCTCGGCCCCGAGTTTTGCGCAGTGTATCGCGAGGTGCACGGCGAAGCGTAAACAGGGGTACAGGTGGGCTGGGTATTGAGCTCCGAAAACAAGCCATCAGGACGTCGACGCTTTCTAACAGGCGGAAGACAACACGAGCAGGTGCGATATCGCGAGTCCCTGCTCGGTCCTGCGTAGTCGAAGACCCCAGACACGCCTGGAAGCTTCATGCACGAGAACCGGGAGACCTCGGAGAGGCCTGCTGTCAAACCAGATACCAGGACGGCGGGTGAAGGCTTAGGCCGTACGGCCCGCATGCACATCTCCGAGGGGTCGGACAGCGGTACAGTACCTATGAATCAGTCGAACAAAGACGAGAAATTGTTGGCGGAGATTGAGGAGGGAAGGCCGCTGATCGAGGAGAACACTCTTCAACCTAACACGCGCTCGACACAGAGCGAGGCAAGCGTGTCACAGGGGTTGGCGGGTGTGCGGAAAGCAGCAAGGGAAAACAAGGAGATGAGATTCACCTCTTTGCTCCATCACGTGTCGGTTGACCTACTCCGGGCAAGCTTTCACTCATTGAAGCGCAAAGCTGCACCCGGCGTAGATGGCGTAACGTGGCAGGAGTATGAGTCCGGGCTGAAAGGTCGGATCATTGATCTGCATAGCAGGGTTCATCGAGGAGCATACCGGGCACAGCCATCGCGAAGAGTGTACATAGAGAAAGAAGACGGGCGGAAACGTCCGTTGGGGGTTGCAGCTCTGGAGGACAAAATCGTCCAACAGGCTGTGGTCACCGTCCTCAATCAGGTTTATGAGGAGGACTTTCTTGGCTTCTCGTATGGTTTTCGTCCGGGGCGCAGCCCGCACCAAGCGCTGGACGCACTGTCATATGCGCTCATGAAGAAGAAGGTGAACTACGTTCTTGATGCCGATATACATGGCTTTTTCGATAACCTCGATAAGAGCTGGCTCATCAAGTTCGTTGAGCATCGCGTAGCCGACCCCAGAATCCTGCGGTTGATCCGGAAATGGCTCAACGCTGGAGTAATGGAGGAAGGGCAATGGTCGGAAACGAAGACAGGTACTCCGCAAGGCTCGGTGGCATCACCGATCCTCGCCAATATCTATCTCCATTATGTTTTCGATCTTTGGGTGGACGTCTGGCGCAAGAAGTATGCGCGAGGCGAGGTGGTAGTGATTCGCTATGCGGACGATACCATCCTAGGTTTCCAACATCAGGCTGACGCGGATCGTTTTCTGGAGAATCTCCGGGCACGACTGCGGAAATTTGGGTTGGAACTTCATCCAGACAAGACGCGCCTGGTCGAGTTCGGGCGGTATGCCGAACAGAACCGGGAACGAAGAGGAGAGGGCAAACCTGAGACCTTCGACTTTCTTGGCTTCACGCATATCAGTGGGAAGAACGGGAAAGGACACTACACGGTGCGACGCACGACGGTCCGCAAACGCATGAGGAAGAAGCTGCAGGAAATCAAGCAGCAACTATGCAGGCGCATGCATGATCCAGTGCCGCAAACCGGAGGATGGCTCAGGTCGGTTCTGCAGGGCTACTTCAACTACTACGCGGTACCGGGGAACCTGAACACTCTAGGTCTGTTCAGGAACCGGGTGCTTCGCCTCTGGGGGAAAACCCTCCGTCGGCGTAGTCAAAAGAGCCGGTTCACGTGGGCTCGCCGCGTTGCGCTCGCCGAACAATGGCTTCCTCGTCCTCAGAAGCTCCATCCATATCCCGAAGTTCGTTTCGCCGCTACTCATCCAAGATAAGAGCCGTATGCGCTAATGAGCGCCCGTACGGATCCGCGCGGGGGGTACCAGGCGACTGGTATCCCTACCGCGACCGCCAGTTGACAATTTTGGGGTGAATCCCAGGACTACCGGTTATATTTCTCCAACCAGTCTGCGATCTCCTGCATCACATTCAGCCGCTGCTCCCACAGAATCGGGAAATGCGGTGACCCAGGATACGTAACCATGCGCACCGTCTTACCCCGCGCCGCCAATATCTGAAAGTACTCCGTCCCCTGAAATGTCGGTACTCTCTGATCCGCCTCGCCATGCAGAATGAGCAGCGGTGTTGTTACCTTGTCGGCAAACGCGACCGCAGAGAACTTTCGGAACGCATCCGGATGCTCATCGGTCCAGCGCGCGTCATAATCGATCTGCTGGATGTCACTCGTCCGCAGGAAGGGACCCCAATCCGTAATGCCGGCGCCTTCGATCGCCGCCGCGTAGCGGTTTGTTTGCGTTACCGTCCATGCGGTCATGAATCCGCCCGCGATCCATTCGAAGATGGCCAGATGGTTCGAATCAGCCCATCCCTGCGCAAGCGCGTAGTCCGTCGCGCTGTCCACATCTTGATATGCTCGGTCGCCAAAGTGCTGATAGATCGCCGCTAGAAAATCGGCGCCGTAGCCCGTCGAGCCTCGATATTCCGGCTGCAGGACGACATAGCCCAGTCCTGCGATCATCCGCGCTACGGAATTAAAACCCAGTAGATCATTCGCCTCTGGTCCTCCGTGCGGCAACACCAGAAACGGATACTTTCTGCCCTCGACATAACCTGCCGGAAACGTCGCGATCCGTTCGAGCGCAATTCCATCTTTGCTCTTCCACCGCGCTATGCGTTCGTCGCCCAGCTCGACGGCGGCCAACTGCTCATCGCCTTCATCAAGCAGCCATTTCGAGAGAGATTCAATGGTTCGCAGGCAAGCCGGAGGAGTTCCTCAGCTTTGGCTTGCAGGCGGCCAATCGCAATGTCCACGGCCAGCGTCGTGAATCGCACAAATTGTACCAGCGAGCCGCGGAGACAGCGTTGCGCTTGGGACTCCGAGACGCCGCCTCGGAATTCGACGAAGCCGATGCTCGTGCCGACGCGCTGTCGGGCAATTGCAAGACCTCGCGTCGCCTGGGGCGTCCCGCTCTCGCGTTGGCGATGTGCGGCGACGCGGCCGCGGCAGAGAAACTCGCTGCAGAGACTTCGAAACTTTCCCAGACGGAACCATCTGGACGGCAGTGCAACTACCTGAGATTCGCGCGCGATCGCGCTCAATCGCGATCAACCGGATCGGAGCGTAGAGCTGCTAGCATCCGCCTCTCCGTACGAACGCTCTTACCTCAAGGCGAGCGATGCGCCTCGATCCGCTCGAAATTCGGCGCAAAAAGCGCATCGTCATCCCCAGTGACGTCAATCTGGTGGTCTACTGCAGATCCAGAAATAGTTTTGTGAGTGCGCGCGTGGCGGTGGCCATGAGGTGTGGGCAAATCGCAGATCGGTGCGCAGGTACGCTCCTCTTGGCAACCTGCTGCGCCGCCCCACTAGTGTTAGCAGGCCCTAGGGAAGCCCTCGTGCTTCTGATCTTGCATCCCAGTGATCTGAACCGGCCAGGAAGACTTCAGTATGAAATTGCGTGGCCGTCGGAGCATCGAGCTGATGGGACCATGCGGCGCGATCCGACGGCCTTGCTCCGGGACCCGTACTATTGAACTCGGCATAGTAGGCTTTTGGCGCTTCGGCGTTTCTGCCCCACAGGCTCCAGCCCTGAGGTAGGACATCGGCGGGCAGCCATGTATCGATGTAGACGACACGCGAGTAAGGACGCCAGGGTCGACCCAGGCTAATCGTCTCCTTCGGCTGTCCGGTTGTGTCCAACTCCGAAGCGATGCCGCTGGTCACGTTGCTGTCAAGGATGATGAAGCCGGTTGTTTGGTCCGCGGAGGTGCGGGATTGTGCGGTAAGGTAGCCGGGAGCATTCGCATGAATCTCTGAGTGGTCAAACACGGCGGTGGCGTTGCCAAAGATGAAGTCCGTACCACCCTCGATGTAGGAGTCAACGTAGTATTGCCGCCCATAGTCGGCGAAGAGCGTGTCTTGATGGCCGAGGAAGCGGCAGTGTTTGAAAACGGACCGGTCCGCCCGCACAACGATTGCGACCGCCTGGCCGGTATTGCCCGCGGTATTTTCGAAGGTGAGATTGTCTGCCTCGAAGCCCGGACCATTGACCTCGACGGTTTCTGTGAAGAACGTGCCACCCGCCTGCTTTGCGTTGAGGCTGTTCGTGATAACAACGTCCGCAGGCGACTTGCCCTTACCGATCAGCGTGATGTTGGGGTGGTTCTGGCTTACATTAACTCGTTCGTGATAGACGCCAGGTTCAATTTCAATGAGCACCCGGCCGAGCTTTCCATCTGGGCTGGTTTTTGGGAAGGGGTGATGATCCAGGGCCATTTGAATTGTGGGGAATTCGGTCGTGCCTTCGATTCCGGTTTTGACATCCGGCGAGACTCGAACATGGACATCTTGCGAGTGAGCGACGCCAGTCAAGAGCAGGGAGACCAGCAGCACATGGCAACACGTGGAAACTGGTTTGGCTACTCCCGATCGAGGGCTCAGCCTATCGGGCAAAAGGGGAGCGCATTTGGACTGGTCCGCCACTATCAAGGTCGCTGATCCCGCGATGCTACTTCACTGTTAAGACCTGCGCTGTTTTGGCAACGTTGATCGGGTCACCCTGGGTTGCCGTCACCGTAACATGGTCGAGGGTCACCTGGGCGAACGCGATGTTGAGCCCCTTGGTCGCCGATATGGAAACATTCTTCATTGTCAATTCTTTGACCGGCGATTCGGGGAGGCCTATCACTAATCCCGCCCAATCGCTTCCGGTGGCAGTAACGTTCTCGATGTGGATGTCGTGAAAGAAGGGCGTCAGGCGCCCGATCGGCGCCGCGGCAACGTCGCCCTCGGGCATTACTCTTGGATAGTATTCGCTGATCAAGATAGCTGTGCGGACGTTCTCCATTGTGATGTCCTTGAAGCTCAGATTGCTCACATCATTGCCGCGGTCGCGATTGGCCTTCACCCGAATGCCCTGGTCGGTTCCCTTGAAGCGAATTCGCTCGGCCCGCACGTTTTGCACTCCACCCGCGACCTCGCTTCCAATCGACAACCCGTGGCCGGCCTCGAACTCGCAGTCTGTGATGGTGATATCGTGACTCGGTGAATCGGGGCCGGGTGAATTGATCGCTCCGCTCTTGATCGCCACATTATCGTCACCGGTACTCGCGAAGACGTGGTCTATCGTGACGTGGCTTGAGCTGAAGGGGTCGATCGCATCAGTATTTGGAGCACCGCGTTGCGGCGCCAGTATTCTCAAATTGCGAAACACCAAATCGTCCGAGTAATACGGAACCACTTGCCAGAATCCCGAGTTCTGGATCGTGATGTCTTCTACGACCACGTGCTTCGAGTGGTCGATGAGCACCAGCATCGGCCTCGGATGGTCGGTCCCCAGGATGCCCGTGTCCTTGACTCCTTTTACATAGTCCCACCAGACCTTGCCCTGTCCGTCGATCACGCCGCCGCCCTTGATGGTCACATTGGTCGCATTCGCTAGCTCGATAAGCGGTTCCACCGTCTGCTGCCGCATCCTCACCGCTTGCGGGTAATCGGCGCGGTCGGCGGAGCCTAGCAATGCCGCATCCTTTTCTACGTCGAATTCCAGGTTGCTTTTCAACTCGATGGGAGCGATGACGAAACGGCCGCCACTCAACCGGACCGTTCCGCCGCCAGCGGCGGCACAATCATCGATCGCAGCCTGAATTGCTTTCGTATCTTTTGTGATCCCGTCGCCCTTGGCTCCGTAGGCGCGCACGTCGCAGACTTTCGTTTGTGCCATCGCTGAGGCGAGCACTATCGAAGGCGCAATCAAGAGCAGAAAAGTTCTCAAAGTATCCTCCGTTACGGCTCACGAGCATTACGTCGGCTGCAGACCTAGAGGGGTCTGATGTATCGCGGCTCCGCTCAGCGAAGCAACGCAGATGCTGCCCAAAGAATCGGGGCCTGGCCGTGAAAGTCACCGGTCAGCCGTTTGCGATCGAGATAGTATTGCAGGTCGTTCTTCTTCCCCGTGCCTTCACACACGGTGGTCACGTCGCTGTTCTGGTCTATGTATCCGGCTACTGCGATCCATCCCCTCCGGGCGGCGGGGCCGTAAGTATTTGCATCGAGCCACCCATTCTTTACCCCCGTAATCATGGCAAAGGTGAACATGGCCGAACTCGAGCTCTCCGGCCATGCTTCATCGTGATCGATGAGTTGACGCCACATGCCATCCTTCCCCTGATATTTCAGCAAGGCAGCCATCATCTCCTGATAGGACTTCAGGATGATCGGCCGTTGGCGATGGTCCGGCGGTAGATCGCGGAGCATCTCCGCCATGCCGGCCGCCACCCAGCCATCGCCGCGTCCCCAGAAGAACGGCTCATCAGGCGCGTGATAGAAGAGTCCATTCGGTTGCTGCAGCTTGCCCAGGTACGACACCATCTCTTGCGCGTCTCGGTCCAAGTATTTCTTGTCATGGGTGGCTCGGTATGCCTCCAACTGGAGAATCGTTAGCATATACATATCGTCGATCCAGTAACGTGTCTCCGCCGAGAGCCCGTCGGGGAGCGGATTCTCCCACTGCCGGTCGGCCCATGCCTTTCCGTCGGCCAGAAATCGCTCATCTTTGGTCTGAAGACCGATCTCGATAGGAACGATGCCGAAAATGGAATCGTCCACATGATGCCTTATCGGTATGCGGCTCGCCTCCGCCCCACCGGGCATCAACGGCTCGAACTTCCTGATCAGCTCGGCTTTCAGAGCATCATCGTGAGTCAATTGAGCGAACGTCAGCGCTCCATACCAAGTCGCGGCTTCCGAGTAGTGGATCGTTGCGCCGTATTGATGGGGACTAGTCACGAAGTGCTCGGCGACCCGTTTTCCCACCTCTCCCGGCGAAATCCCCGCAGGCCAGTTGTCGAAGATGTCCGCCGAGGTTGAGACCGGAGTCGCTGAAGCCACCGGATCACTCGACGCATATTCCATCGCGAAGTTGTCCGCTTCCTTGTCCATGTCGCCCGTGGTGGGTGTCCCGGCGATAAGAAGAACGCGATAACGAAAGGTTGCGGTCTGGCCCTTTTCGAGCGTGTAGTCAAGCACCGAAGTCTTGGGATCGAAGATGTGCTGGCCTAATGGATTGGCGGCAAAAAGCCCGTAGCCGCGCGC
>CAVRNK010000017.1:0-99284 GCA_963721995.1 uncultured Acidobacteriaceae bacterium
TTCGCCGAACTTCACGACACCATCGATTTCGCTGATGATGGCGGTTTCGCGCGGCTTGCGGGCTTCGAAGAGTTCCACGACGCGGGGCAGACCGCCGGTGATGTCCTTGGTGCGCGTCGTTTCGCGCGGGATATTGGCAAGGATATCCCCGGGGAAGAGCCGTCTCCGTCCTGGATCATCAGGTGCGAGCGCGAGGGCATCAGATAGCGCTTGTTGCCCTTGGCTCCCTTGATGATGATGGCCGGCTGGCGCTTCTCGTCGGAAGCATCGGAGACCACGAGCCGCGAAAGTCCGGTGACCTCGTCCACTTCTTCGTTCAGCGTGATGCCTTCCTGCAGGTCCTTGAACTGCACGGTGCCGCCGATCTCGGTGAGGATGGCGAAGGTGTACGGGTCCCACTCGGCAAGAACCTGTCCGAGCTCGACCTGCTGACCCTCTTCCACCTTGAGGCGCGCGCCGTAAACGATCTGGTAGCGCTCCTTCTCACGGCCACGGTCGTCGATAACGGCGATGGCTCCCGAGCGGTTCATGGCAACCAGGCCGCCCTGCTTCGAACGCACGGTGACCAGATTGATGAAGCGCACCGAACCATGGTTCTTGGCGTCGAGGCGCGACTGCTCGGAGACTCGCGATGCCGTACCGCCGATGTGGAAGGTACGCATCGTGAGCTGGGTTCCAGGCTCGCCGATTGACTGCGCGCCGATCACACCGACTGCTTCACCGAGTTCAACCATACGGCCGGAGCCGAGGTTACGTCCGTAGCAGAGGATGCAGACACCGCGCTTCGATTCGCAGGTAAGCACGGAGCGAATCTTGACGCGCTCGATGCCCGCTGCCTGGATCGCGGAGGCGATGTCTTCGTTGATCTCCTGGTTGACGTCAACGATGACGTTGCCTTCGAAGTCCTTCAGCTTCTCGAGCGACACGCGGCCGATGATGCGGTCGCGCAGCGGCTCGATGATCTCGCCGGACTCGACGATCGGCATCACGTAGATGCCTTCGACGGTTCCGCAATCTTTCTCGCTGACGATGACGTCCTGTGCCACGTCGACAAGTCGACGGGTCAGGTAGCCGGAGTCAGCGGTCTTGAGAGCGGTATCGGCAAGGCCCTTACGCGCGCCGTGCGTGGAGATGAAGTACTCGAGCACGGTGAGACCTTCACGGAAGTTCGCCGTGATCGGAGTCTCGATGATTTCGCCCGAAGGCTTGGCCATCAGTCCGCGCATGCCGGAGAGCTGACGGATCTGCTGTTTCGATCCGCGGGCGCCGGAGTCGGCCATGATGTAAATCGGGTTCATGGTGCCGGCCTTGTCGGCTTCCTTCATGTTGTTGAACATTTCGTCGGCGACCTTTTCCGTCACCGTCGACCACAACTGAATGACCTTGTTGTTGCGCTCGCCGTTGGTGATAGCGCCGTCAAGGTACTGCTGCTGCACAGCGAAGCGCTGCTTTTCCGCTTCGCGCACGACGGGGTACTTCGTCTCCGGGATGACCATGTCATCGAGGCCGACGGAGAGACCCGAGCGAGTCGCGAACTGGAAGCCCAGTTCCTTGATGCGGTCGAGCATCTTCACCGTGACTTCAAGGCCGAGGTTCAGGTAGCAGTAGTTGACCAGCTGTCCGATGCCCTTCTTCTTGAGCAGGCCGTTTACATAAGGCATGCCTTCGGGAAGAGCGTCGTTCAGGATGGAGCGACCCACAGTGGTCGAGATGAATTGCTTGTCGTACTCGACCGGCTCGGTGTGCGTCAGGTCCTGATCGTCGTACGCAGTGGTCATGTCGAGGACAGGACCCGAGTACCGCAGACGGATCGGCGAAAGCGTTTCGACTTCCTTCGCTTCGAGAGCCATCAACACTTCTTCGATGTTCGCGAAAACGCGGCCCTCACCCTTGGCTCCCTTGCGCGCCTTGGTCAGGTAATAGAGACCGAGAACCATGTCCTGCGTAGGCACAGTGATCGGCTGGCCTGACGCCGGCGACAGGATGTTGTGCGAAGCGAGCATAAGCACGCTGGCTTCTACCTGCGCTTCCGGAGACAGCGGAATGTGCACGGCCATCTGGTCGCCGTCGAAGTCCGCGTTGAATGCGGTGCAGACAAGCGGGTGAATCTTGATGGCCTTGCCCTCGACGAGCACAGGCTCAAAGGCCTGGATGCCGAGGCGGTGCAGCGTTGGAGCGCGGTTCAGCAGCACCGGGTGATCCTTGATCACTTCCTCAAGGATGTCCCACACGATCGGCTCCTGTAGTTCGACCATTTCCTTAGCCTGCTTGATGGTCGTGCAGTGGCCGGTCTGTTCGAGCCGGTGATAGATGAACGGCTTGAAGAGTTCGAGCGCCATCTTCTTGGGAAGACCGCACTGGTGCAGCTTCAACTCCGGACCGACAACGATGACCGAACGGCCCGAGTAGTCGACGCGCTTGCCGAGCAGGTTCTGGCGGAAGCGTCCCTGCTTGCCCTTGAGGGTGTCGGAGAGCGACTTCAACGGACGGTTGTTCGCGCCACGCAGCACACGGCCGCGGCGGCCGTTGTCGAACAGAGCGTCGACGGCTTCCTGCAGCATGCGCTTTTCGTTGCGCACGATCACCTCAGGCGCATGGAGGTCCATGAGCTTCTTGAGGCGGTTGTTACGGTTGATCACGCGCCGATACAGATCGTTGAGATCCGAAGTCGCGAAGCGGCCGCCGTCCAGAGGCACGAGCGGGCGCAGTTCCGGCGGAATAACCGGGATCACGTCGAGGATCATCCACTGCGGCTTGTTCCCCGACTTGCGGAAAGCTTCGACGACCTTTAGGCGCTTCGCGTACTTCAAGCGCTTCTGCAGCGAGGTCTCAGCCTTCATGCGCTCGCGCAGCTCAATCCCCAGCTCGTCAATATTGACGCGCTTGAGCAGCTCCTTAATAGCCTCGGCGCCCATCATGCCCTTGAAGCCGGTGGGGCGATACTGGGTGTCGAGTTCGCGGAAGCGGGTCTCGTCCTTGATGATCTCGCGCTCGCGAGTGGGCGAGTCGCCGGGATCGACGACGACGTAGCTCTCAAAATAGAGCACGCTCTCGAGGTCGCGCAGCGAGATGTCGAGCAGGTGGCCGATACGCGAAGGCAGTCCCTTGAAGAACCACACGTGCGAGCAGGGCGAAGCCAGCTCGATGTGGCCCAGGCGCTCACGGCGCACCTTGGAGACGGTAACTTCGACGCCGCACTTGTCGCAGATCACGCCGCGGTGCTTCATGCGCTTGTACTTGCCGCAGAGGCACTCCCAGTCGGTGACCGGGCCAAAGATGCGGGCGCAGAAGAGTCCGTCGCGCTCCGGCTTGAAGGTGCGGTAGTTGATGGTTTCCGGCTTGGTGACCTCGCCATGCGACCAGCTGCGGATTTTCTCCGGTGATGCGAGCTGGATGCGAATCGCGTCAAAGTCGGTGATCGGGCTTGTCAGTTCAAACGGGCTGGAACGGTACAAGGTGTTCCTCCTTGCAGCTGGCTTCTGGCTTATTGCCGTACGCTCTCAGCTGCGGTTGCTTCTGTTCTCTACCTGCGACGTTGGTTAAGGACGCCGCTTAATTCTTGGCGAGGCCATCAGCCCGGGCTTAACCCTGACGGCTGATGGCTGATCGCTGTTAATCGGCGGCTGCCAGTGTGGGCAGCGGCTGCTTCTTCGCTTCGCCGTCGGGAGTCATCTTCATCAGCTCCACGTCGAGGCACAGTGACTGCAGCTCGCGAATGAGCACGTTGAACGACTCAGGCACGCCGGGCTCGATCGCCGCTTCACCCTTGACGATGGCCTCGTAGATCTTGGTGCGGCCATAAACGTCGTCGGACTTGGCAGTGAGCAGCTCCTGGAGAATGTATGCCGCGCCGTAAGCTTCGAGCGCCCACACTTCCATTTCTCCGAAGCGCTGTCCACCGAACTGCGCCTTGCCACCCAGCGGCTGCTGAGTGATCAGCGAGTACGGCCCGATAGAGCGAGCGTGGATCTTGTCGTCGACTAGGTGCGACAGCTTGAGCATGTAGATGTAACCAACCGTTACCGGCTGCTCGAACTGCTCGCCTGTCATGCCGTCGAAGAGCGGTGTCTTGCCCGAAGACGGTAAGCCGGCCGCGGCAAGAAGCGCTTTGATCTCCGTCTCCTTGGCGCCGTCGAAGACCGCGGTGCCGAACCAGATGCCGCGCGCCATACCCAGGCCGACGCGAACCGTCTGCTCGTCATCGAGCTCGAGCAGCTGGCGGAGCGTGGCCGTGTTCGCGAACTTCTCCTTGAAGACTTCGCGGATAGCGTTCGCTTCCTGGTTCTGCTTCACCAGCTCGGCGACTTGCTTGCCAAGCTCGTGGGCTGCCCAGCCGAGGTGCGTCTCGAGGATCTGACCGACGTTCATACGCGAAGGCACACCCAACGGATTGAGAACGATCTCCACCGGGGTACCATCGGGCAGATACGGCATGTCTTCCTCGGGCAGGATGCGCGCTATGACGCCCTTGTTACCGTGGCGTCCGGCCATCTTGTCACCGACCGACAGCTTGCGCTTCATGGCGACGTAGACCTTGACCAGCTTGATGACGCCCGGTGCAAGCTCATCGCCCTTCTGGAGCTTGGCGATCTTCTCGTTGGTGATCTTCCGCAGAACGTCGATCTGGCGCGAGGTCATCTCTTCGATTTCGTCGATCTGCTCGTTCACGCGCGGATCCTTGTCGGCATAGCGGATGCGCTTGAGGTTCTTGGTCGAGATGCGCTCGATGGCATCGCGATCGAGAACTGCGTCCTTCACGAGCAGGCGTTTGTTCGTGCGCTCATCGTGCAGGTCAGCCAGCACAACCTTGTTGCCAAGAATCGCTTCCAGACGCTTGAGACGCTCGTCGGTGAGAATACGAATCTCATCGGCGAGGTTCTTCTCCAGCTGTGCCACCTGATCGGACTCGATCTGCTTGGCGCGCTCGTCCTTCTCCTGTCCCTTGCGGGAGAAGATGCGGACATCAACCACCGTGCCTTCGATTCCCGGAGGGCAGGTGAGCGAAGCATCGCGAACATCGCCGGCCTTCTCACCGAAGATGGCGCGAAGCAGCTTCTCTTCGGGGGTCAACTGCGTTTCGCCCTTCGGAGTCACCTTACCAACGAGAATGTCGTTGTGCTTGATCTTGGCGCCGATGCGGATCACACCGCTCTCGTCAAGGTCGCGCAGCGCATGCTCGCTGACGTTGGGGATGTCGCGGGTGATTTCTTCCGGTCCCAGCTTGGTGTCGCGCGCCTCGATCTCGAACTCCTCGATGTGCACCGACGTGTAGTAATCCTCGCGCACCAGTTTTTCCGAGATCAGGATCGCGTCCTCGAAGTTGTAACCGCGCCACGGCATGAAGCCGACGAGCACGTTACGTCCGAGGCCGAGCTCGCCCTGCTCCGTGCAGGGTCCGTCGGCGATTACCTGTCCCTTCAGCACGCGGTCGCCCTGACGGACGATCGGCTTCTGGTTGATGCAGGTGTTCTGGTTCGACCGCTTGAACTTGATGAGCTGATAGATGTCCGAACCAACCTCACGCGAAAGCTGCGTGGGGTGGTGCTCACCTTCAACGCGGATGATGATGCGCTCGGAGTCGACCGAGTCCACGATGCCGTTGCGGCGCGCGAGGATGACGGCGCCCGAGTCACGAGCGGTCACGCCTTCCATGCCGGTTCCGACAAATGGTGCCTCGGAAACAAGCAGCGGAACAGACTGGCGCTGCATGTTTGCGCCCATCAGCGCGCGGTTTGCGTCGTCGTGCTCAAGGAACGGCACGAGCGAAGCGGCAACCGAAACGAGCTGCTTCGGGCTGACGTCGACGTAGTCCACTTCATCGCGATTCACGAGAACGAAGTTACCCTGACGGCGGGCATTCACCAGTTCTTCGGTGATGTGTCCCTGCTCGTCGAGGTCGATGTTCGCCTGCGCAATGGTGTGGCGGTCTTCCTCCCAGGCCGATAGATAGAACGAGAAGGGCTCGAACTCGATGGCCCGCTTCTTGTCCTTCTTGAGCTGGTTGTTCAGCTTGAGCGCTTCGGACTTCTCGATGTGCTCGCCGACACGCAGGCCGCTTTCGCCGGCGTTCGAGACCTGAACGAAGTCGAGCACACGGGCTCCAGCTACGCGGCGGTAGGGCGACTCAATGAAGCCATACTCGTTGATGCGCGCAAAGCACGACAGCGAGCTGATCAGGCCGATGTTCGGGCCTTCCGGCGTCTCGATCGGGCAGATACGTCCGTAGTGCGTGGGGTGAACGTCGCGCACTTCGAATCCGGCGCGCTCGCGTGACAGACCGCCCGGCCCAAGCGCGGAGAGACGCCGCTTGTGCGTGATCTCCGAGAGCGGATTGGTCTGATCCATGAACTGCGAAAGCTGCGACGATCCGAAGAATTCGCGGATCGCGGCCATGACCGGCTTGGCATTGATGAGGTCGTGCGGCATCGCCGTCGACATCTCCTGGTACACGCTCATCTTTTCCTTGATGGCGCGCTCCATGCGGACGAGGCCGATGCGGAACTGATTCTCCATCAGCTCGCCGACCGCGCGAACGCGGCGGTTGCCGAGGTGATCGATGTCGTCCACCGTGCCGATGTTCTTGCGCAGCTTGAGCAGATAGCGGATGGTCGCGTAGAAGTCCTCGGGCGTCAGCGTGCGGCGGTCGAGGGGTGAGTTTTCCGCGTTCTCATAGAGCTTGATGTTGAACTTCAGACGGCCCACACGCGAGAAGTCGTACTTGCGCGGGTCGAAGAACATGCCTTCAAAAAGCGCGGTCGCGGTGTCAAGGGTCGGAGGATCGCCCGGACGCAGCTTGCGGTAGATCTCGATCAGCGCCTCTTCCGGCTTCCGTACCGAGTCGCGGCGAAGCGTGTTGGTGATGATGTTGCCTACATCATCGCGCTCAGGGAAGAAGACCTCGATTTGAGTTACGCCGCTCTCGATGATCTTGTGCAGCTTGTCGGAAGTCAGCTCAACATTGGCCTCGACAAAGACCTCGCCGGTTGTGGTGTCGACCACGTCGGACGCAGTCACGGCGCCGTCAAGCTCAGCAGCTTCCACTTCGACTTGAGAGATCTTCGCGTGGCGCAGGGCCTTCATGATCGATGGCGTAACCTTCCGGCCGGAGTGCGCGATCTCCTCGCCCTTATGAACGATGGCGTGCGCTGGCTTTGCGCCCAGGAGGTGCGTCGCCTTGTCGCTGTTCTCGTCGATGGTCCAGAAGAGCTTGCCATCCTTCACCGCAATCTTGTCGACGGTGTAGAAGGTCTTGAGGATTTCGTCGTCGGCGCGCAGGCCGAGCGCGCGCAGGAAGATGGTGCCCAGAAACTTGCGCTTGCGGTCGATGCGCACGTAGAGCGTGTTCTTCTGATCGAACTCGAACTCCACCCACGATCCGCGATAGGGAATGATCTTGCCCAGGAAGTAGGTGCGGTTGTTTGCCGTCTCAAAGAAGACGCCGGGCGAGCGGTGCAGCTGCGAAACGATAACGCGCTCGGTGCCGTTCACGATGAAGGTGCCATTCTGCGTCATCAGCGGAATGTCACCGAAGAAGACTTCCTGCTCCTTGATGTCGCGAATGGTCTTCGCGCCGGTCTCAGCGTCCTTGTCGTAGATTGTCAGGCGCACCGTGACCTTGAGCGGAGCCGAATAAGTCATGCCGCGCTCTTCGCACTCTGCCTGGTCGTACTTGAGTTGCAGGCCGACAGGGTCGCCGCACTTGTTGCAGAAATCGGGCGTGTTCTTGTTGTAGGTGCCGCACTTGGAGCAGAGCACATCGCCCGGATGGAACGGGTCGGTGATGACCATGTTGCCGCAATTCACGCAGGAGGTACGCAGGTGATGCAGGCCCTTCAGGTGTCCGCACTTGCACTCCCAGTTGCCGATGGAGTAATCAACGAAGTCGAGCTGCGAAATATTACGGAAGTCGGTAATGGGAAAGACGGATGTGAAGACCGACTGCAGACCGTTATCTTCACGCTCTGAAGGCAGCTTGTCCATCTGGAGAAAGCGCTCATACGAACGGCGCTGGACTTCAATCAGGTTAGGAATCTGGATCGATGTAGGTATCTTTGAAAAATCGAGACGGCTTCGAAGGGCACGGTTCTCGTTCGGCATGCTTGACTCCTCAAGACTCGTCGACACGAGGCCCCGGCCAACTTCGCCGAAGGAAGGAACATCGCCCGAGTCGCGCGACGTTCCCTGTTACTGCGCCTTGCACGCGATTCGTGTCTGCCCCGCCTCGTTCGGAGAAAACTTCGCGTTTCTTTCCTTGCCGGCCGTATATGGCGCCGGATATTCGCTTGCACGGAAGACCATGGGAGGCGTAGGCTTCCGTTTTGCTCAAGACAACCCGCCGGGATCAGCTTGCGTCCCAGCGTAGTTGCTGCCGGTTAAGACACCGGCACATCTTTGGCGGGATCGGGAGGAAGGGAGCGGCACACACTCAAGGGAAGGAAGGATTCTGCCGACAAAACGGATAAAGGCCCGCAGAGACAAGACGTCTCGCGAGCGCCACAACCGGATTGTGCACTGAATATAGACAGAATGTTTGATTCCCGCCGCTTGCTATACTGCGTGTTCGCCGCCCTACAGCCGATTGCAAATCATATCCACAGGCCCGCCGATTATCCTGTCGATACGCCGGTATGGAAAGCCACCGGATGAACTTGGAAACTGCCATTCTCGAAAACTCGCGCAGACTGTCGAGCTCCACTGCAGCGAGCCCGCACGTGCTGTCTCATCACGAATTTTCGGATTTGAAACGCAAAGACCGAGTCTGAACCACACCCACGAATAAGCCCCTACGGCAATCTTCACAAGAGAAAAGCCAGACCGTACGCACCTCTACAAGAATAGCGCGTTTCGGTTTGGCACGCAACTTGCAAATAACACGCGCGGGCAGAATTCGCAGTTCGTCCAGAGACGTAAGGCTTCCGAGCAGGACTATCCCGCCCGGAAGCCTTTCGAATCTTAGAGTTACTTGATTTCGACGGTCGCGACGCCTTCGAACTTCTTCTTGATGTTCTCCGCGTCTTCCTTGCTCACGCCTTCCTTCAAAGGCTTCGGAGCACCATCGACCAGGTCTTTGGCTTCCTTCAGACCCAGGGCGGTGACTTCACGAACCGCCTTGATGGTGGCAATCTTGTTCGCGCCGGCATCCTTCAGGATGACGCTGAACTCAGTCTGCTCCGCAGCCGCAGGGGCCGCCGCTGCCGCGCCGCCGCCAGCCACAACCACTGGAGCCGCCGCTGCCGCGGAAACGCCAAGGCGCTCCTCGAGCTTCTTCACAAGGGCTGCCGCATCCAGCAGGCTGAGCCCAACGATCTGATCTTCCAATTGCTGTAAATCCGCCATGATTTTCTCCAGTTACTTCTAATTTCAGTGCTGCTAATTTCTGTTGCGCCGGAACGCTCAATCTATCGCCTTCCGGTTGCCGCTCGCCGGTCCCGAGGTTTCCGATGTGCCCAGACCCAGCACCCCTCAAGCCTGCTTACAGCTGAAACTTCCCAACCCTTAGCCAATAGCCTTCCGCTATTCGCTGGCGGCGGCTTCTCCGCCTGAAACTTCCGGCGCGGCCGGCTCTTCAACCGCAGGCGCTGCCGATTCTTCGATCGCAGGCGCAGCCGATTCTTCCATCACAGGCGCAGCCTGCTCTTCGATCGCGGGAGCAGCGGCGGCTACCGGAGCGGGCTCCACGGCTACAGCCGCTTCCGCCACCGGACCCGGCTCTACAGCTGCCTGCGCTGGCGCGGCCGAAGCCTGCGCGCCTGAAAACTTGTTCTGCTCGACCGCCTGGTTGATCACCACGGCAAGATCGCGCCCTGTCGCGTTGATAACTGTCGCCAGACGCTGCGCGGGAGAGTTGATGAGGAAGAGCAGCTTGGCAAAGATCTCTTCCTTGCCCGGCATCGTTGCCAGCGCCCTCACCTCGTCGACGCTGATGACCTTGCCGTCAACGATGCCCAGCTTGAAGGTGAACTGCGCGTTTTCCTCAACCCAGGTCGAGAGCGCCTTGGCCAGCGCGACCGGGTCGCCCGTGGTGTAAGCCACCGACGAAACGCCCTTCAGCCCCTGCAGAGCGGCTTCAATCTGCGAGCCCTTCGATGCGCGCGCGGCAAGCTTGTTCTTGAGCACGCGATAGCGGCCGCCCGCGTTGCGCACCGTCTTGCGCAGCTCGAAGTCCTGAGCAACAGTCAGCTTCGCGAAGGTGCCCACGATGGCGCTGGTCGAGCCTTCCAGCTCCTTCGAGAGCTGCTCAACCTTCTCCGCCTTCTTTGCTTTGGTCAATGCCATAAAAAATAAGCCTCTAGCTTCTAGCTACTAGCCGTTAGCTGAAAATCCACCCATCAATCTTGATCTGCCTGCTGGCCGGCTAGGAGCCAGCGGCCAAAATCTTCGCTAGGCCTTCGCAGCGGCGTCTGCAATCGCGCTGTCGAGCGAAATCCCCGGGCCCATCGTAGAGCTAAGCGTGATGCCCTTGATGTACTTACCCTTGGCCGCCGAAGGCTTGGCGCGAACCACGCTCGAGATAACCGTCTGCGCGTTCTCAACCAGCTTGTCAGGCGTAAAGGAAAGCTTGCCCACCGGGACATGCACCAGCGCGGTCTTGTCGGTGCGGAACTCTACTTTACCGGCCTTGATCTCGCGAACAGCGGCTGCCACATCGTTCGTGACCGTGCCCGTTTTCGGGTTGGGCATCAGGCCGCGCGGACCGAGCACCTTGCCCAGGCGTCCGACAGACTTCATCATGTCCGGAGTCGCGATCAGGGCGTCAAAATCCGTCCAGCTTTCCTTCTGGATCTTCTCGACCAGATCCTCGCCGCCAACAAACTCGGCACCGGCTGCCTCGGCGTCCCTCAGGCGGTCGCCGGAGGTGATCACGGCAACGTGCTTGGTCTTACCCAGCCCGTGGGGCAGAACGACCGTGCCACGAACCATCTGGTCTGCATGTTTGGGGTCGACACCCAGGCGCAGCGTCAGATCGACGGTCTCATCGAACTTGGCAAACTTGACTTTCTGCAGGAGCGGAACCGCTTCCTGGAGCGCGTAAGGGCGATTTTCGACAGCCGCACGCGCCTTCGCGACATTCTTGCTGACTTTTCTCGACATGCTTCCTCGTCTCCCACCGCTCGGTCGATGCAACCTGCCGGCCGTGGTATGTGTTGCGGCGCCTCACGAAGAGGCGCATTTATAAGTATGCCATGATTCTCGTGCGATTTCCACCGGGAAACATGCTTGTCGGGCGTTACGCGACGACTTCGATCCCCATCGACCGCGCCGTACCCTTGATGCTCTTGACGGCCGCTTCGACCGAAGCGGCGTTCAGATCGGGCATCTTCTGCTTGGCGATATCGAGCACCTGCGCTTCGGTCACCTTGCCGACCTTGTCCTTGTTCGGCGTACCTGAACCCTTGGCCAGGTTTGCTGCCTTCTTAAGCAGGACGGCCGCGGGGGGCGTCTTGGTGACGAACGTGAAGCTGCGATCGACGAAAACCGTGATGACCACAGGAATAATCAGCCCGGACATCTCCTTATTCTGCGTACGCGCGTTGAACTGCTTGCAGAACTCCATGATGTTGACCTGGGCCTGGCCGAGGGCCGGACCAACCGGCGGCGCAGGGGTGGCCTTGCCGGCTTCAATCTGGAGCTTTACCTGAGTCTGAATCTTCTTTGGTGATGCCATTGCTTTTGAACCTTTCCTCTGCGGCGGCTGTCAGCCGCTAGCTTCTCGCCAAAATTCTTTACTGCTTGAACCTGTTTACTGCTCGACCTTCTCCACCTTGCCGAACTCGAGCTCGACGGGCGTCGAACGCCCAAATATCGTGACCATAACCTTCACGGTCTCCCGGTCTTCGTTCACTTCGTCGACAATACCGTTGAAATTCGCGAAAGGACCTTCGGTGATACGAACCGATTCGTTCTTCTCGAACTTGATCTTGAGCCGCGGCTTATCCTTCGAAGTTTCGCTGCGGAAGATAATCGAGCTGACTTCCTCTTCACTCAGCGCCACCGGCTTATCGCCAGTGCCCAGAAAGCCCGTAACCCGCGGCGTGTTCTTGATCACGTGCCACAGGTCGTTATCGAGATCCATCTCGACCAGGACATAGCCGGGCAGAAATACCCGCTCCACCGTACGCTTCTTACCGTTCACGATCTCGGTGACAGGCTCGGTCGGAATCATCACGCGGCCAATCTTGTTCTGGAGACCAAAGGCCTGCACGCGGCTCTCGAGCGATTCGCGCACCTTGCGCTCAAAACCCGAATAGGCGTGGATGATGTACCACTTGAAGCGCTCGTTGGCTGCCGGTCCCAGCTGCCCCGGAGTTTCCTCGGGCGCTTCGCCGGTGTTGCCGTCCTGAATATCTTCCGCCATTAACATCCTCTTTGCACCCGCTTACTGCGCGCCACCCAATGCGTGCAACACTGCCCGCAGCACCTGGTCGAGCACCGAATCCACCACGTAGAAAAACGCGGCAAAAGCGAAGACGGTAACAATCACCACCGTGGTCGTGGAGCGCACTTCGGCGCGCGTGGGGGTGACCACCTTGCGCATCTCACCACGAACGTCCTTCAGGAAATCGCGGGTGCGCTCGAAAAACCCGGTCACCTTGCTGATGCCCTGCTGCGGACGATCCTTCTCAGGTACTGTGATTGCCTTCGCCATATGATCCTTCTCTGCCCGGAACGGCTCTAAGCCATTCCTTACCTCTGCTCTGCGGTTGCTGCCTGGCCCAACACTGCTTCAATCTCTGGCAGGGGCGGAGGGATTCGAACCCCCAAGTTCGGTTTTGGAGACCGACAGTTTAACCGTTGAGCTTACGCCCCTGCATTACAGGCCTCAGGGATCAGGGCGCAGGGCTCAGGTTGGCTGTGCTCTGTGCTCTGCGCTCTGGGCGCTCCTTTACTTCGTTTCTTTGTGGTCCGTGTGCTTGCGGCAACGACTGCAGAATTTCGAGAACTCCAGACGGCCAGTGGTCGTCTTCTTGTTCTTGGTCGTCGAATAATTCCGCTCTTTGCACACCGGACACTGCAATGTCACAATTTCGCGCATCTTTTTATCCTAACTGAAACCCGGCCCCTCTTCTACCGCTCTGAAACCGCGCTTCGATCTTCTCTTCTCGAAACCTGCTCTCACTTCATGCGCCGTCAGGCGCCTTTCGCCGTGCGCGCAGAACCGACCAGCGTCTACTGCAAGATCTCGCTGATGGTACCTGCGCCCACGGTGCGTCCGCCTTCGCGGATCGCGAACCTGAGGCCCTTTTCCATCGCCACCGGAGTGTGCAGCTCGATCTCCAGCGAAATGTTGTCGCCCGGCATTACCATCTCCGTGCCTTCAGGAAGCTTGGCCGAGCCCGTCACATCCGTCGTGCGGAAGTAGAACTGCGGACGGTACCCGTTGAAGAACGGCGTGTGGCGACCACCCTCGTCCTTGCTCAGCACGTAGATCTCGCCCTTGAACTTGGTGTGCGGCGTGATCGAAGCCGTCTTGGCCAGAACCATCCCGCGCTCGACGTCTTCCTTGGGAATGCCGCGCAACAGAAGTCCAGCATTGTCGCCCGCCAGACCCTCATCCAGCTGCTTCTTGAACATCTCAACGCCGGTAACAACCGTCTTGCGTGTCTCGCGGAAGCCGACGATTTCCACTTCCTCGCCCACCTTCACCTTGCCGCGCTCGATACGGCCCGTCACTACTGTTCCGCGTCCCGAGATCGAGAAGATGTCTTCGATCGGCATCAGGAATGGCTGATCGATCGCACGCGCAGGCAGAGGAACATTCGCGTCCACCGCGTCCATCAGCTCGTCGATCTTCGCTTCCCACTGCGCCTCGCCGTTCAACCCGCCAAGAGCAGAACCGCGGATCACCGGCACATCGTCGCCCGGGAAGTTGTACTTCGACAACAGCTCGCGTACTTCCATCTCCACCAGGTCCGTCAGCTCCGGATCCTCAACCGCATCGCACTTGTTCAGAAAGACCACGATGTAGGGCACGCCTACCTGGCGGGCCAACAACACGTGCTCCTTGGTCTGCGGCATCGGACCATCGGTCGCTGCAACCACCAGGATCGCGCCGTCCATCTGCGCCGCACCGGTGATCATGTTCTTGATGTAGTCAGCGTGACCCGGGCAGTCGACGTGCGCATAGTGGCGCTTCGCGGTCTCGTACTCCACGTGCGCCGTCGCAATCGTGATGCCGCGCTCCCGCTCCTCGGGCGCGTTGTCAATCGAATCAAACGAGCGAAACGAGTTCTTCGGGTTGTGCTTCGACAACACCTTGGTGATCGCCGCCGTCAACGTCGTCTTGCCGTGATCAATGTGCCCGATCGTCCCCACATTCACGTGCGGCTTCGAACGGTCAAATTTCTCCTTCGCCATTTCCTTCTCCTAAAAAACAAACCTGTCGCGATTCACTGACGCCTGAGAACCATGCAGCGCTCAGTAATACGCATAAACCTTTAGAAACTTCGCCCGGATCGCCGGATCAACGCGCTCCACCATGCTCAAATACCGCTCGCGAATCTGGCCGCGATCGGAATCGCTCAGAGCCGCATACTTCGCCGAGGTCTCCGCACCCAGTAAGCCATCCGCCAGGACCGCCTCGAATTGCCGCGCCCGCAACTTTGCCCGCTGCACGCTGCGCAGAAAGCCTGTCACCTGCGCCGGCGCAAATGCCTTCTCCAGAGCGCCGTGCACCTCAGCGAAGGTCTTCTCGTCCTGTACGGGGAGCACCGCCTGCTCGAACATCCTACCTAACCTTATCTTTCGAGGCATCGCCAAGGCCTACGGCTCCAGCAACGACCCTTCCCTCAATCTTTGGAGCGGGAGACGGGAATCGAACCCGCGACCAACAGCTTGGAAGGCTGTGACTCTACCACTGAGTTACTCCCGCCGGACGCTACAGGGCCGACAGCCAAAGCCGTCGGCCTGAAACCACTTAAATTCTGGAGCTGATGACCGGGATTGAACCGGTGACCTCTCCCTTACCAAGGGAGTGCTCTACCAACTGAGCTACATCAGCCCTGCAACATTCACCCGCCCTGCACTACCACCTACTCAGGATGCTCCGTCTCATCGTACCGCGAACGACCACCGGTAAGCGCGACGCGAAGAGCAAACCCACCCAGCAGCACAAACACCAGCATCCGAACTCTGCCCGCGTCTATTGTTTGCCAGGCCAGTACTGCCAGAACCGCCAGTCCGGCGAGCGCCACCAATTTGCGCTTTCCGCCTTCAAACCGCATGCTGGCGCCTTCCAACCTTAATCCTACTAATCCCAATCTTCTGGTGCACAGGGGAGGATTCGAACCTCCGTAGCTCCAAGGAGCGGCAGATTTACAGTCTGCTGCCATTAACCACTCGGCCACCTGTGCACTGCCTTCGCCTTCGAGCATCCAACCCCAACCCGCTTCGGACACCCATCGGCATTTCGGAGCCAAAGGCCCCGTCAAAAACCACGATTCGCTGCCTGAGGGATTTCTCTGCGGAGGGTCGGCCGGCCACCTGCTCACGCCTGTCTTGCCCTGGAGAATCTGGAGCTGGCGAAGGGACTTGAACCCCCGACCGCCTGATTACAAATCAGGAGCTCTACCAGCTGAGCTACGCCAGCCCAAAACAGCCCGTACCATTCTCACTTCGGACACACGGGCGCGTCTGCTGCGAGAGGGGTACAGAACAGGATTTTAGCATGGGCGGCAATCGTCCCGCAACGTTCCGTACGCGACTGCCAAAGCGTCGTTCTCCGCCGCTACACGCCACGGCGCTGGAGGGTTCTGAGTATGATGGACCGATGAAAAACCTTAGCCGTCGCGATCTCTGTTCCGCTCTGCCGGCGCTTGCGCTGCTGGGCGCTGTTTTTCCCGAAGACACCCTCGTGGACGCCCAGACACCGCCCGCAACCTCGACCCTCCCGACCGAGTCGAGGGTCTATTCCTTCGACAAGCTTCCTGTGAACCGCTCGGCCAACGGCGCGGCAACCCGTCCCGTATTTCACGGCGTAACGCCCACCGGCGAGTCCATCGAGTTGCACGAAACCACGCTCATGCCCGGGCAGATGCCGCATCCGCCGCACAAGCACCTCCACACTGAGCTGATGCTCATTCGTGAGGGCACCCTCGAGTTCATTATGCCCGACAACCACGGGGTTGATAAGTCCGAGCAGGTCGGGCCCGGCGGTGCGTGCTATGCCGCCTCAAACACCATGCACGGGCTGAAGAATGTCGGCAGCGCTCCGGCGAACTACTTCGTCATCGCCATCGGCATAGAGTCGGCTCACGGCTGACGCCGAAGCGTCGCAACCCTATTTCCCGGAAAGAAGTTGTTCGCCATTTCGCAGTGTGTGCTTTAATGCGCACGAGGAATTCTGAGTCATGAAGTTGCTCCTGAAGTTCAATCTCCTGCTCATCGTTGTCTTTGGCCTGGGACTGGCACTCATCGCCATCAATGCGCGCAGTTTTCTGCTCCAGGATGCCAAGACAACGGTGCTCGAGCAGGCCAAGCTGATGGCCGCCAGTTCCAAGGCAACGCGCGACTACACCGACGAGGAGATCAGCCCGATTCTCGAGAACACTCCCGAGCACAAGAACGAATTCCTGCCTCAGACGATTCCCTTCTACGCCGCAACCGTCACATTTAACCGCCTGCGCAAATCATTCCCCGATTACACCTACAAGGAAGCAACCCTCAACCCCACCAACCTGACAGACCGTGCCACAGATTGGGAAGCCGACATCGTCAATCACTTCCGCAACAATCCGGGCGACAAGGAGGTGGTAGGGGAGCGCGACAGCGCGGTAGGGCCGACCCTGTATCTCGCCCGGCCCATCGCGGTTGAGCCGGGATGTCTCACCTGCCACAGCAGTCCAAGCGTTGCCCCCAGGGCACAGATCAAGCGCTATGGAAGCCAGAACGGATTTGGCTGGCATCAGAACGAGATTGTCGCGGCACAGATCATCTCGATCCCCATGTCGCTGCCGATCAAGCTCGCCAACGACGGCCTACGCAATCTGCTCATCACCCTGGGAACCATCTTTTTCGCCACCATCGCGCTCATCGACATCGGAATGTACTTCATCGTGATCCGGCCGCTGCGTAAGGTCAGCCAGGCCGCCGACCGCATCTCGACCGGAGAGATCGATCTGCCGCCGCTGCCTGTAAAAGGTAAGGACGAGATCGCCGAAGTGACCACATCGTTCAACCGCATGCATACCAGCCTGAAGAAGGCCATGGAGCTGTTGAACGGCTAGCTGCGCTTCGATTGGAGAAAACGCTGGCGATCGGCCTCCGACGCAATGTGCGTCGCAGCTTCCTTGTAGAGCTGGTCGATATCCGTGCAGTTCGCGGCCAGCTTGCGGACCAGCACACTGGCGATCGGGCCGATATAGACGGCCAGCTTCTTTGTGATGTCGCCCAAGGGGAAATTCTGCGGCGCCGATGCGGACACCGATTTGGACGCCTGGCTGGCTCCGCTCTGCTGCGGGCGCGGGGTAGCGCTGCCCGGGACCGGCAGCATCGACGTCGGCATCGAATAGACTTCCTCCGTCTCCGATGCTGACAGGGCGTTCAGAGCCATGAGAAATTCCCTGGCGCTGGCGAACCTGTCCTCCGGCTTCTTTTCGAGCGCCTTGAGTACTGCATTGGAAAGCACAGCCGGGAGGCGCGGGTTCAGCTCGACAGGAGCAACCGGCTGCTCCGTCAGGTGCGATCGCATGATGGCGAAGTTGCTTGTACCGACTACGGGTAGCCGCCCGGTGAGCACTTCATAGAGCGTCACGCCAACCGCATAGATGTCCGACCGGGTGGTCGCCTTGTCGCCTGAGATCTGCTCCGGCGACATGTAGCTGATGGAGCCTACAAGGAAACCTGGAGCGGTGAGCTCCGCCGACCGGTCGGTGATGGCGATGCCGAAGTCGAGCAGCTTGACCTCGTCTTCCTCGGTGATCATGATGTTCGACGGCTTGATGTCGCGATGCACCACGTTGCGCTGATGCGCGTACTCCAGCGCCGAGAGAATCTGCCGCGCATAGCGCAGAACCTGCGGAATCGACAGCAGCGTGCGGATGCTTTTCGAGCGCAGCGTCTCGCCCGATACCAGCTCCATGATCATGATGAGCTGGCCATCGAAGTAGAACGCATTGTGCAGAGATGCGATGTTCGGATGACTCAGGGCGCCGAGCATCTGGATTTCGCGCCGGAAGCGCTCGCCCATTTGATCCGCTGCGCGCTGGTCCGGGAGCAGAACCTTCATGGCTTCGGCGCGCTGCGAGATGGCGTGTCTTACCTCATAAACCTCGCCCAGGCCACCCGTGCCCAGCACGCGCACGACTTCATAGTCGCCGACCCGTTGTCCTGCTTCAAATGCCATCGTTACTGCACTCATTGTGCTTGAAGAGCGGACCGGTCAGCAAACTTTGCGGCGACGTGCCTATCTGCTGAAATAGATCGTCACGCTGCCTTTGCCGTCATTGGCGAGAATCACATCGTCCTTGCCATCCCCATTCAGATCAGCAACGGCAACTGAACCCCAGCCGCCGGCAGTCGCGTGCTCGAATCGGACAAAATCCCTGTTGCGGGAGCCCATGAAGAGCATGAGACTCGCGCTTTCGGCGCACGACACGACAATGTCGCGATATCCATCGCCACTGATGTCGCCCGTAGCGATGCTGTTCGGCCCATGGCAGCCCCGGAGCGAAAGCGGAGATGCAGGCTTGAACCCGCCTTTGCCATCTCCCAGCAAGAGGGTCACCGCCACCTGGTTCTTGTCCGGTACATCGCGCTCATAGGGAATGATCGCCAGGTCCGGATTGCCGTCGTGATTGAAATCGTCGATGGCCACTTCCCAGGGCTTTGGTCCTGCGGCGAACGGCGAGCCACCTGCCTCGCGAAAGCCACCCGCTCCATCTCCCAGCAGGATGGTCACTGTATCGTCGTCCAGATTGGTCGTGACCAGATCGGGATGACCATCCTTATTAAAATCCGCCGAGCGCAACCGCTCATAGGGACGCCGTCCCACATGAAAGAAGCGACCCGGCAGGAGCAACCCTCCCTTGCCGTCACCCTTCAGTAACTCAATCTGATTGTTGCCCCAGCTGTCCGTAGCCACGTCCATGGACCCCTCGCCGCTGAAGGCGGCGGCAACTACCCCATGAGGATGCGGATTGGAGTGAACATCGAACGGTGAACCGGGCGCTGCTCGAAAACCGCCGCGTCCGTCACCGAGAAGTATCGTCAGGTAGGGCGATTGATGATTCGCGATCACCAGGTCGGGATTCCGGTCGTGGTTCATATCTGCGACCGCAACATCGTTCGGAAGATGACCCACGGGCACCGGTGAACCGGGCGCATCGCGAAATTGCCCCTTGCCGTCGCCCAGCAGCACGGAGACTCTCTCATCGTCGTTGGCCACGATGATGTCTGCCTTTCCGTCGCGGTTTATATCCGCCACGGCGACGAATCGCGGCCCTCGGCCCGTGGGGATGGAATACTCGCGGAACGAAGGCCCATGGCCGGATTCACCGCTGACCGCAGAACCCAGACAGGCGAGTGCAAGGGCTGCCAGCTTTAATCTCAACCCATTGCCTCCGGTCGCGATTATCGGCCCTCAGGTTTGCCCGGGTCCAGCACCTGCGGCCGGTTCCCCGTGAGGCGCCAGCCCCAGCGACCAAGCCAACGTGCACGTTTATTCGAGGAAATGAGATGATAGATAGCGTACGAAGCCTGCCCCCTACGAAATGCACCGACGCACCAGGGTCACTATCGCGATTGTCGTCGTGGTTCTGCTGCTGCTGGCCGGAGCCATCTACCTGCGCAAGAAGGCGCCCCCTGAAGCGGCACGCCTGCTGCCTGAGTCGGACGGCATTGTTTATTTCAATCTCCGCCCGCTGCGCTCTGCCACCCATTTTGATCAGCACCCGGTAAGCCACGATCCTGCATATCAGCAGTTCATCGATCAGACCGGCATCCAGGTCGAGCGCGATCTCGACGAAGTGGCATTCGCTCTGCATCGCATGCCCGATCCCAATGGGCTCAACGGGCCGGTGGCTTTCTCTGAGGTCTTCGTTGGCCACTTCGATGGACGGCGGCTTTCGAGTTACCTGGCCAGCGTAGCGAAATCCACCGAGACCTACGCCGGACACGACATTTACAACATCCCCAGCGACGGCCGCACGGTGCGCGTCACTCTGCTCGGCTACGACATGATCGCGGCGAGCAACACCCCCACCGAGGAACAGATCCACTCCATCCTCGACCGCTATCGGACCGCGGCTCTCCCCTTTTCCGGTTCTTCCCTGCTTGCGGCGCATTACAGCGATGTCCCGCTGCTCTCTGTGGCCTGGGGCGTGGGCCAGATTGGGCTGCCCTTGAGCGCCGCAGGCGGCAGTGTCCAGATCATGGGCATGTCGCTTCCGCTTACCTTCGACGCGACCTTCATCGCGTCGATCAGTTGGGCGGGCAAGACACGCCTCCGCATCGAAGAAATCACCCCCACCGACATCGCCGCCAAGACGTCAGCGGACTCGATCGGAAACATTCTGAATTTTGCGCGAGCCGCCGAAGATGGTGCCGCCCCAGGCATGGCCGACGCCGATACCAGGGCACTGCTCGATTCGGCCCAGATCGAGCACCACAAGAATCGGGTCGTGCTCACGGCTACAGTACCGACCAGTCTTCTCAGGAAGCTGGTGAACGCGCCTGTAAACTTCGAAGGCGCTTCCGGGAGTAACCCCCAGCCCGCAAGTTCAGGCGGAAACAAGAATTAGAAGAGTCCCCATGCGCCGGTGACGCGTCCAAAACATGAGGCGTTTAGTAACTCCGTCCAGAAAACGCTTACAAATCCATTATCTATCTATCACTTCCAACCGTAGCTGGAGGAACCCCATGCTGAAGTATTCACGACGCCAGCCTCTCGTGCTGCTGGCGCTTGCATCCCTTTTCGGCCCCGCCCTTTCGCTGCCCGCGCAAAGCTCTTCCGGAACCGTGCTCACCGGGCAATCCGCGTTCACCGACTACAGCAAGGAAAGCCCCGGGGTTCGCCGCAAGCTGACCGTCGCCGACCTGCCTGCTCCTTACGCCACCGAAGGCGTGGATAACGGTGCGCAGATGGTCAAACGTCCAGATGGCGCGTGGCCAAAGGCTCCGGCGGGATTCAAGGTCGGTCTCTACGCCACCGGGATCGACCAGCCGCGGCTGATCCGCACCGCTCCCAACGGCGACCTTTTCGTGGCTGTCAGCTACTCAAACAAGATCATGGTATTCCGCGGCGTGGACGCCAACGGCAAACCCAGGGAAGTCTCCACCTTCGCCGACAACCTGAGCCAGCCCTTCGGTATCGCCTTCTATCCGCTCGGCCCCGATCCTAAGTGGGTCTACATCGGCAACACCGATTCCGTGGTGCGCTTTCCCTACAAGAACGGTGATCTGAAGGCGACCGGTCCGGCCGAGAAGCTGGCTGACCTGCCCGGCGGCGGAAAGCTGCGCGGCGGCGGACACTGGACACGCGACATCGTCTTCTCTAAGGACGGCAACCGCATGTTCGTTTCGGTGGGCTCGCATTCCAACGTCGACGACCCCGACACACATCCCGAAGAATTCCATCGCGCCGACGTGCTTGAATTCACCCCCGAGGGCAAGTTCGTGAAGGTCTATGCCTACGGAATCCGCAACTGCGTTGGCGAAGCCATCAATCCCACGACCGGAGAGCTATGGTGCTCCACCAACGAGCGCGACATGCTCGGCGACAACCTGGTCCCCGACTACATCACGCACATACAGGAAGGCGGATTCTATGGCTGGCCCTGGTATTACATGGGCGGCACGCAGGATCCTCGCCATGCGGGTAGTCATCCCGAGCTGAAGTCCAAGGTGATTACTCCGGACGTTCTCCTGCAGCCCCACTTCGCGTCACTGGAGATGACCTTTTACGAAGGCTCGCAGTTCCCCGCTCAATATAAGGGCGACGCCTTCGCAGCTGAGCACGGATCGTGGAACAAGGCAGCACGTGCCGGGTACGAAGTAGTCGTCGCTCCCATGCACGACGGACACGCGACCGGCGAATACGAAGACTTCCTCACCGGTTTCACCACTGCGGACGGCCATGTGTGGGGACGGCCAGTGGGAGTCACGATCGCAAACGACGGGTCGCTCTTTGTAACCGACGACGGCTCGGGATCGATCTGGCACGTCACATATGGCGGACAGTAAACCAGCTTGCCCGCAAAAGACTGAGGCCGGCTTCTGCCGGCCTCTTTTATTTAAGCGGATTGGGCAGGCTTAGTTGCCGGCCTTGGCTGTTTGTGTTTCCGCGGTCGCCAGCTGATCCATCGTCTCTCGCAGATATTTGTGCGGATTGACCGGGGTATTGCGAATCCGGACCTCGTAATGAAGGTGCGGCCCGGTGCTGCGCCCGCTGGTTCCCACGTAGCCGATAATCTGGCCGCGCTTGACCTCTTCGCCCGAGCTGACGGCAAAGCCGGAAAGGTGCCCGTAGAGTGTCTCGATCCCGTGGCCATGATCGACCAGGATCTCCCGGCCATATCCGCTGGCCAGCCCTGCGGTCAGAACAACTCCGTCGGCGGTGGCATGCACCGGCTGACCGAAGCTCGTCGAGATGTCGATCCCCGCATGAAAAGCACCTTCACCGTTGAAGGGGTCCTGGCGCTCACCGAAGGAGCTGGTAATTGGTCCAACCACCGGCCAGAGCGACGGCGCATCCGCCATATTCAGCCAGTTGTCGCCGCTCAAGGGACTCAGGCCCGTCTGAAAGGCGTGCGAAAGCCGGCCGGACAGGGCCGTGCTGCGAAGGGTGGAAAGCTGATCGAAGGACTCGGTGTAGGCGGCGTCAGTGAAGTTGTCGTTCGTATCGTTTGTGTCAGTCGGAACCGGAACTGCGTTAACGGTTGCCGCGCCCTTGAGCTTGTTGTGCTTCAGGCCGTAGAGGGCGGTCACTTCGCTGGCCAGGGAGCCCAGAGAGGCGGCCTGTACTTCCTTCTGCTGCGCGACCTGTTCAAGCTGTTTATAGTCCTTCTGCAGAGCCTCGCGCTGCGAGCGAACCTGATTGAAGCTGGCCGTCTTCAACAACATGCGGCTGTAAGAACCAGCCATACCCGCGATCGTGAAGGCCCCAACCACGGCAGCAGCCACAAAGACATACGCATAGTGCAGAGGAACCGGAATCTTTCGGAGTCGACCATCCTCTTCGCGAGCGACAAAAATAATGTAGTAACGTTTACGCATCTCGCAAAATCTCACAAAAAATCCACTTCACCTGCGAACGATCCAATGAGCAGAAATTTCTCGGCGCTAGTAGATCAAGACGCAGGAACAGAGGTCCGTGTCTGCCAATAGCTAGAATTTCTTGATCTTTCGAAGAAGCTAACAGCTTGGCCCTGAGGAATCAACCTGTAAGATGCAGTTTGTTCGTCACAGATTTGTCTTCGTGAGGCTGATCCATCTCCCCTAATGCACTGATTTCCGTGCGTTTTACCATGATCAACACTCCACGTGTCTGATTTGACCCTTTTGCGTTATTCTTGGGGCCTCGCGATGAAATCCCGCCAATCGCGGCCCCGAAGGCCAAAACCAACTCGGGAAATGCCCACCGGAGAACGCGCCCTGATCGCCGCTATCCGCGACCGGGCACTCCGGCCAAAGGGCAATCTTCGCGTCGGCATCGGCGATGACGCTGCGGTCCTGCGAGTTCCCGCCGGAAACGAACTGATCGTTACCACCGATTTCTCTCTCGAGCAGGTCCACTTCCGGCGCGACTGGCATATCCCAGAGGTGATCGGCCACCGTTGCCTGGCTCGCGGCCTGAGCGACGTGGCAGCCATGGGCGCGCGCCCCATGGCGGCCTTTCTGTCCCTCGCCATTCCTGCCGAACTCGACACCCCCGGCCAGGGCCAGAGCTGGCTTACCCGCTTCTTCGACGGATTTCTGGCACTAGCCGACCGCTACCAGGTTCCGCTGGCCGGCGGTGACACCGCCCAGTCTCCGGAATTCGACCGGCACGGCCAAAAGCGCTCTGCACTCGTGACTGGGGATATCGTCCTGCTCGGCTTCGTTAAGCGCGGCCATGCCCTGCTGCGTTCCCGAGCCCGCGCCGGAGACGTGATCTACGTAACCGGCGAGTTGGGCGGAGCAGCCGCGGAACTGTTGGCAGCGGGCCGGAATCCTGAGCACTTCGCTGTGCTCTCCCGCGCCGGCAAGAATCATCCGCATCTTTTTCCCGAACCGCGTGTTGAGGTCGGACTGAAACTCGTCGCCGGGGGAAAGGCCCACGCCGCTATCGATCTCAGTGACGGGCTCTCCACCGATCTTCTCCACATATGCGAAGAGTCGGGCCTCTCAGCCGAACTGGACGCCGCCGCGATCCCGATCCATCCCCTGGCCGCACAGGCCGAGCATGACGGCTGGGTTCCCTCGGCGCTGGCCCTGGCCCTGCACGGTGGCGAGGACTACGAGCTGCTCTTCACCGCTCCCAAGTGGTCGCCCATTCCGCGAAAGATTGCCGGAGTCAACATCCACCCCATCGGCCAGATGCGGGCCCGTCGTCCTCGGCGTACCCGCATCGTGCTCCATGAGAACGACGGCCGGTCGACGGCACTCGAAGCGGCCGGCTGGGAGCACTTCAGATAGGCCGCGCCGCGCAGGCGTCGCCTGAGGCAGTCTTGGTAATCTCAGAAGAGTCATGCACGCAACGAAAACGCGCGTTCGCTTCGCGCCCTCACCCACCGGACTGCTGCACGTGGGCAACGCCCGCACCGCCCTCTACAACTGGCTCTTTGCCCGGCACACCGGCGGAGATTTCCTGCTCCGCATTGAAGATACCGACCTCGACCGCAGCGAAGCCCGCCACGAAGCGCACCTGATCGAAGATCTGAAGTGGCTCGGCCTGAACTGGGACGAAGGCCCCCGTCTTGCAGGTGAAGGCGTTGAAGGCCCGCACGCACCCTACCGCCAGTCCGAGCGGCTGGCAATTTACCGCGAACACACTGCGCAGCTGCTCGCCGAAGGTAAGGCGTACCGCTGCTTCTGCACCGCCGAAGAGCTCGAAGCCGAGCGGGTGAAAGCCGTCTCCGAACACCGCCCACAGGTATATTCGGGCCGATGCCGCGGCATCTCGACCGCTGACTCCGAAGCCCGCGCCGTCAACGAAACCTTCGCTGTGAGACTACGAATCCCCGACCGTCCCCTGCGCTTCCACGACATCGTTCGCGGCGATGTCGAATTTGCCAGCGAAACAGTGAGCGATCCGATCCTGGTGCGGTCTTCCGGCGTGCCTGTCTACAACTACGTCGTCACCGTCGACGACGCCCTCATGGAGATCACGCACGTGATCCGCGGCGACGACCATATCTCCAACACCCCGAAGCAGGTCGCCATTTACGAGGCCTTCGGATGGCCGGTGCCCGAGTTCGCGCACCTCTCGACCATCCTGGGCAGCGACCGCGAGCGGCTGTCAAAGCGGCATGGAGCGACCTCCATCGCCAGCTTCCGCGAGATGGGGATTCTCCCCGAGGCGCTGGTGAATTACCTGGCGCTCCTCGGCTGGGGCGCCGAAGGCGGCACACGCGAGACCTTCACGCTCGAGGAACTGACACGCGAGTTCAAAGTCGAGCGCGTAACCGCAGCGCCGGCGGTATTCGACTGGGCCAAGCTCCACTGGCTGAACCGACATTATCTGAAGCAGTGCGAGCCGCTTCGCCTGGTTTCCCTCGCCGCCCCCTACTTTGAGAATGCCGGCCTCCTGCCAGAACGGGCAGACGCCGCGACCCTCGCATGGTTCGAAAAGCTTGTCGCCCTTTTTCTGCCCGCGCTCGATCAACTCGATCAGCTGCCCGCGAAGTCTGCATTCGTCTTCCAGTTCGATCCGGACGCCGCCCACGTCAACGAAGAGAACGCAGCGCTTCTCACCACGGAATCGGCACAGAAGGTATTGGCCGCCTTTGCCGCTCGCGTTCAGCACGCTTCCGGCCCAGTAACCGCAGATCAGTTCAAATCATGGATGAACGAGATCAAGGCCGAGACCGGCGCCAAGGGCAAGGAGCTCTTCCATCCCGTGCGTATCGCGCTCACCGGCGCGCACTCCGGCCCGGAGTTCGACAAGCTCATCCCCGTAATTGAGGAGGGCAGCCAGATCCAGCTCCCACTGCACATCCTGAGCGTGCGCGAACGAATCCAGCAATTTCTGGTGGATTGATGAAGGACATCCAACACGGCGAGCCCGAACGATGAGGACACCCGTCACCGACCTCACCTTCCCCCACGCCTGGACAGCCGAAATCCTGCCCCGCCGTCCTTTGATCCTTCCCTCCCGGCAATTCGTCTATCCGCGGCAGGCCGAGGAAGTCGAGCGCGGGGCCCTCGAAATGCTGATTCAACCCGCCGCCGCGCAACCACTCCTCGCGACTTTCGCCCTGGGATTCGCCGACGCCGCTGCCCCATCCGGTCTATGGAGTTGCCCCAATCCCAACCAGCTCTGCGCCGTCGCCGGCGGCTACGCATATCTGGTCAACACCACCCTCCCTGAACAGTTCGAGCAGATCGAATATCGCCCGGTGCTCCGGGTGCTCGCTCTGCCGGCGCAACAGCTCATTATCTTCGCGGGGCATCATTCGCTCCTCGCCTGGGGACCGAAGGGAAAGGCCTGGCAGACATCACGCCTTTCGTGGGAAGGTGTCGAGATCACGCGTGTCGAAGGCGATCGTCTCGTAGGAACCGGCTGGGACATGCTCGCCGACCGCGACGTTCCCTTCACTATCGATCTACGCACAGGCCTTAACCTCGCCGCGCCCGCTCAGCCCCCGTCGAGCCGGTAAAAGCTCAGCGCGGCATCCCCCTGCTTCAGCACCCGATACTGAAGGAGCTTCCCGTAGCGCTCCTCCAGATCGCTCTTCTTCGCATGCTCTGCAACCACGACCGCACCAGGCGCGAGCAGGCCTGCGCATTCGCCGCCCAGCAGCCCGAGCGCTGCTTCATATTCATCGGCGCGCTCATACGGCGGATCGAGAAAAACAATATCTGCCACACGTCCCGCAGAAGCCAGCCGTTTCAGCGCTGCCGAAACCCCGCGCGGCTCCAGCGCATACCCTCCGCGAATGCTCAACGCGCCCAGGTTCGCCCGAATGGCCTTTAGCGCTGGTTCTGCGTGCTCCACAAAGACCGCCTCTCGCGCGCCCCGGCTCAAGGCTTCAATTCCGACCGCTCCCGAGCCGGCATAGAGATCGACGAAAACAGCGCCTTCGATACGCGGCGCGAGCACATTGAAAAGCGTCTCGCGGAGCCGGTCGCTGGTGGGACGGGTATCGCGGCCCCTGGGCGCGATAAGCACGCGCGAACGATATTGGCCGGAAATCACCCGCATCGCCCCCCATCCTAACAAGGCGAAGCAGCTCACCCTCTACAATAGAAACAGCAAGAAAGGAACGACGACGCACGATGCGAGGATGGTCATTTCCGTTGGGACGCTGGTTTGGCGTGGACCTTCGCATTCACATGTTCTTTCTGCTCGTGCTGGGTTTCTGCCTGCTCTCCACCGGAGTAGCCGGCGTCGCCGCCTGGCGCGGAATCATGATGTGGCTGTTGCTGCTGCTGGCCGTCTTCGTGCGCGAAGTTGCCCGCCTCATCACTGCGGCATATCACGATCTTCACCTACGCAGCATTCTCCTTCTGCCCATCGGTGGGCTCTTTTCCTACTCCACGCCGGAAAGCGCCGAGCGCGCCAGCGAAGGCCGCGTGCAGACCATCCTGGCGCTCAGCGGGCCCATCGCGAATCTGCTCTTCGCCGCTGTGCTTGCCGGACTCATCCTTGGCGCAACCACCGGCGTGCCTGTCGCCGCGAAGCCCTGGATTACCCCCAGGCATCTCATCCGCTCAACCGTGTGGTTGAGCGCGATGCTCGGCCTGCTCAATCTCCTGCCCGTATACCCGCTGGACGCAGGGCGCATACTGCGCGGCGCGATGTCGCGGACACGCGGGACCGCGCAGGCCACGCGAGCCGTCTCCGGCCTCAGCCAGGGCTTTGGACTGCTCGCCATGGTCGTTGGCCTTGGCCTGCTGGCGCTTCCCAACTCTGGAATCGCCGCGGCCATCAGCCCATGGCTCGTCATGGGAGGCTTCTTCATCTTTGTCGGTGCGCAGCTTGAGGATCAGGGCGTGATGTTCCAGTCGGTCGTCGAAACCGTGCTGATGCGCGACGTCATGCTGACCGAATTCTCGACACTGTCGCCGTCCGACACCCTCGCCGACGCGCTCTACAAGGCCATCCACAGCTTGCAGGATGAATTCCCTGTCGTGCGTGGCGCCAATCTGGTCGGCGTGGTCTCGAAGCAAAGCATTCTCGCCGCACTGCGCAGCGACGGCAATGGCTATGTGCAATCGGTCATGGCGCGCAACTTCCAGGTGGCCAAGCCTGAAGACTCCCTTGGCCTCATGATCCGCCGCATCGCCGGCGGACGCATGGCGCTGGTGCCGGTGGCCGTTGAAGGGCGCATCGTGGGCATCGTCACCTGGCAAAACCTCAGCAACAGCATGGGCCTGCTCGCTGAGCACCGCCGCTTCGAGCGCGAAAGCTAAACTTCCCGCAATGGCGAACGACGATAACCCCGCCGGGCAGCAACCGCTCGCTCCCGGACTCTATCTCGTAGCCACGCCCATCGGCAATCTTGAAGACATCACCCTGCGCGCCCTGCGGGTGCTCAAATCTGTCGACCGCATCGCCTGCGAAGACACCCGCCAGACGCAAAAGCTGCTGAACTACTACGGCATCACCACTCCTACCGTCAGCCTGCACGAGCACAACGAGGCCGGACGCACCTCGGAGCTGATCGCCGACCTTCTGGGTGGCGAGCGCATCGCCGTTGTTTCCGACGCCGGCACACCGGGCATCTCCGATCCCGGAATGTTCCTCACGCGGGCAGCAATCCAGGCTGAGATCCCCCTCTATCCCGTTCCCGGTGCCAATGCCGGGTTGAGCGCCCTGGTAGCCTCGGGACTCGACACCGAGCGCTTCCTCTTTCTCGGCTTTCTGCCGCCGAAGACCAGCGCGCGCCGCAGCGATCTGGAGAAGCTGAAGGCGGCCCTCAACCAGCCGGCAACACTTGTTTTCTATGAAGCCCCACATCGCATTCTCGAAGCTCTGGAAGATGTGGAACGGGTCTGGGGAGCAGCTTGCATGGTCGTCGTCGCCCGTGAGCTGACCAAGCTGCACGAAGAGTTCCTGCGCGGAACCGTCGCTGAGGTTCGCGAGCAACTCGCCGGACGCGACCGCATCCGCGGAGAAATTGTTCTGCTCGTCGACGCACAGCCTGCGGCTGCAACCGGCACAGCGGTAGTCAGCGTTCAGGCCCGCATCGCTGAATTGAAAGAGACCGAAGGCCTTGACGAGATGGACTCCCTCAAGCGCATCGCGCGCGAGCGCGGTGTCTCCAAGAGCGAGGCCTATCGCGAGTTGCAGCGTGAACGGGGCCGGCGATAAAGAATCTCGTTACTCTGTCCGCTGCGCGCAGGCCACGCGCGGAATCCCCTGCAAATCGGCAATGAAGCTCACGTTGCCCCAGCCCGCAAGCAGTTGCGCCAGGGCATCCCGCTGCCCGTGGCCGATCTCCATTAGCAGCCATCCGCCCGGCCTGAGCGCCGTCTGCGCCTGCGGAATCAGCCGCCGATATACCACGAGCCCTTCCGGACCTGCGAAGAGCGCAGAGGCGGGTTCGTAATCGCGCACCTGCGGCTCGAGTTCCTCACCCTCGGCCACGTATGGCGGATTCGACACGATCATGTCGAATTGCTCGCCCGCGACCGCTTCGAGCAAATCTGACTCCAAGAACCGAATGCGATCGCTCACCCCACGGCTTTTAGCGTTTTCTTGCGCAACAGCCAGCGCAGCCGTTGAGATGTCCAGCGCCGTGACGCGTGCCTGTGGCAACGCATGCGCCAGCGCCACGGCAATCGCTCCCGATCCCGTTCCGACGTCGGCAATGTGCAACGAAGCATCGCTGTCAGTTCTTGCCAGCGCGGCTTCGACGAGATGCTCTGTTTCCGGACGCGGAATCAGCACATCCGGTGTGACGCGAAACTTCAGTCCGAAGAATTCCTGCTCTCCGACGATGTACTGGACGGGCTCGTGCCGCGCGCGGCGCGTAAGCCAGGCGTCATATACGGCAGATTGTTCGGAGGTCAGTTGCATCTCCGGATGGGTCAGCAGATAAGCGCGATCGCAACCGAGCACGCGCATCAGCAGCAATTCAGCATCGCGACGAGCCGTTGGCAATGCGGCAAGCAGCGCCGCGCCGTAAACAAGCGCCGATCCGATCGTATCCGGAGTGGCCATCGGAGCCGTTCAGGCCGCCGCTGTCTCGGCTTCCGCCTTCATGCGTTCGGCGTTGTAGTGAGCCGTCAGCGCATCAATCACCGGCTGCAGCCGGCCTTCCATCACCTCGGCAAGCTGATGAATCGTGAGCCCGATGCGGTGATCGGTAAGGCGGTTCTGCGGAAAGTTATACGTTCGGATCTTTTCGCTGCGGTCGCCCGACCCCACCTGCTGCTTGCGCTCCTTGGCCTGCGCTTCGTGCTGCTTTTCCATCTCGACTTCATACAGGCGGGCACGCAACACGCGCATCGCCTTCTCGCGGTTCTTAATCTGCGACTTCTCGTCCTGGCAGCTCACCACGGTATTCGTCGGCAGGTGCGTGATGCGGATCGCCGAGTACGTTGTGTTGACCGACTGCCCGCCCGGCCCCGACGAACAGAAAGTGTCGATGCGCAGGTCCTTGGCCTCGATCTTCACGTCAACGTCTTCGGCTTCGGGCAGCACGGCGACGGTGATCGCGGAAGTGTGCACACGTCCCTGCGTCTCCGTTGCCGGCACGCGCTGCACGCGATGCACACCGCTCTCGTACTTCATCTGCGAGTAAACCTTGTTCCCCTCGATGATGGCGATGATTTCCTTCATACCGCCCACCGACGACTCCGAGCTCGACAGAACTTCCACCTTCCAGCGGTGCTGTTCGGCAAAACGCGAGTACATCCGAAAGACTTCGGCGACAAACAGCGACGCCTCGTCGCCGCCAGTCCCCGCGCGAATCTCGATGATGATGTTCTTCTCGTCGTTGGGGTCCTTGGGCAGCAGCAGCAGCTTCAGCGCTTCTTCAATCGCAGGCTCTCGCTCCTCGAGCTCAAGCAACTCTTCCTCGGCCATGGCGCGCAGATCGGGATCGCTCTCCAGCATCATGGCCTTCGCATCGGCAATGCCCCGCGTCACCTGCTTATACTCGCGATACTTGTCGACAACGGCTTCCAGGTCGCGGTGCTGCTTGGCGATCTTCTGATACTTCTGCTGGTCGGAGATGATCTCCGGATCAGCAAGCTGCTCCCCAAGCGATTCATAGCGGGCTTCGATTTGTTCCAGACGCTCAAACATGGTCTTCTCTCACGGCGCGATAGCGCTTGTTTTCAGATTCAAAAGGGAAAATTGGGCAAGAAACGGTTGTATGCGGCGGGAGCCGCTAGAGAAGTGCGCCGTTAGTGAGCGTGAGCCGCATCTGGATTAGTTTACCGCTATTTCGATGCTGCAGGGCGGAGAAAAGGCGCAAGCCCGCGTCTATAGTGTGTTTTGGGAGTGCCACTTTGGGCTCCTTCTGTAATGTCAGATTCCCTGCTCCAATTCGCTGAGGTCTGCGACGCGCTGGCCGCGACCACCAAAAAGCTCGAGAAGCGCGCCATCATCTCCAACTACATGCGAGGCCTCAGCGCCGATGACGCCTCCCGCGCCGCGCTCTACATCGCTGGCACACCTTTCCCAGAGACCGACCGACGCGCCCTCAACGTCGGGGGATCACTTCTCAGCCGCGCGCTGGCAGAAGTCGCGGAAGCCAACCGCGACAGCTTGCACGCCGCCTACCGCCGCCACGGAGACCTCGGCGCCGCCGCCCAGGATTTGCTCAACGCCCGCGAAATCCCGCCCGCATCCCTAACCCTCCAACAGCTCGAAGACTCGCTCGCCGCCATCGCCGCTGCGCGCGGTCCTGCAGCAAAAATGCCTCTGGTCCTGCAACTGCTTCGCAGCGCGACGCCCCTCGAAGCTAAGTACATCCTCAAGCTCGTCTCCGGTGACATGCGCATCGGAGTCAAGCAGAGCCTCGTCGAAGAATCTATCGCCGTCGCATACGATGCCGAACCCGTCGCCGTGCGCCACGCGGCCATGCTCACCGGCAGCCTGCCGGAGGTTGTCGCCATGGCCGCAACGCACACACTGGGCGATGCACGGATGAAGCTCTTCCATCCCCTCGGCGTCATGCTCGCCAGCCCCGTCTCGACCGTGGAGGAAGCCATGAAGCGCTTCTCGGAAGAGATCGCCGTCGAGAACGATACCGACCAGCAGACCGCGAGGACCTTGACTCCGGGCCGCGTATCCATCGAAGACAAGTACGACGGCATCCGCGCGCAACTGCACTGCGGCGACCCCGGGCAGGCAGGACGCGTCGAGCTCTTCTCCCGCAGCCGCGAAGATCTCGGAGAGTCCTTTCCTGAGCTCATCCACGCCTTCGCCGCAATCCGCGAACCCGCCATTCTCGATGGCGAAGTACTCGCATGGAACCCGCGAGAAGCACGAGCGCTGCCCTTCACTGCGCTACAACAACGCCTCGGACGAAAGCGGGTCACGCAGGAGATGCAGGAGGAAGTCCCCGTCATCTTCATGGCCTTCGATCTGCTCTCCCTCAATGCAGACCTGTTAATCGAACTGCCCCTCGCGCAGCGCCGGCGGCATCTCGAGTCCTTCGTCGTTAAACATGCCGCGAGCACCCAAACCTTCGATCGGCCTGGCCAATCCCTGCTCTTCGCGCCCGCTGGAGATGCGCATGCTGCTTTTCCGCGACTGATGCTCGCCGGCACCACCTATCTGCGCACCGCCGCTCAACTCGACCGCGCCTACAGCGACGCCCGCGCCCGCGGCAACGAAGGCGTGATGTTGAAGGCTCTCGACAGCATTTATCAACCCGGCAAGCGCGGACTCGCATGGCTGAAGCTGAAGCGCGAGCTGGCCACCCTTGACGTGGTCGTCACAAGAGCAGAGTTCGGCCACGGCAAGCGCGCCGGGGTCCTCAGCGACTACACCTTCGCCGTACGAGACGGAGAAGATCTGAAAAACGTCGGCAAAGCCTACTCCGGGCTCACCGACGCTGAAATCGACGAGCTCACCCGCTTCTTCCACGAACACACCATCGAAGACTTCGGCGGCTTCCGAACCGTGGAACCACTTAAAGTCCTCGAAGTTGCCTTCAACAATGTCATGCGCTCCGCGCGACACGACAGCGGCTTCGCCCTGCGCTTCCCCCGCATTCTGAGGATTCGCGACGACAAGCCGGTCGACGAGATCGACACCCTGGCGCGCGTCGAAGAGATCTACTACGGCCAGCCCGACAAGCCTGTCGAATAAGATTGACGAGTCAGTGGCTGTGACTGTGATCGTGGCTGTGGCCGTGGTGGCCATGAGCGCTGACCTCTTCAACCACCATCACGCACCCGTGAGCGACCTCGCACTCCACATGCTCGAACTGAATCGTAGTGTGGTGAATACGGAAGTTGTCACGCAGCCGGCCGTTGATCTGCTCCAGAATGCGCGCGCTTTCCGACGGCGGGATATCGGCTATAGTGACGTGGCTGGCCAGCGCATGGGTCTGCGATCCCAGGCTCCAGACATGCAGATCGTGGACGTCTTCCACGCCTTCAATCTCTTCGAGCGTCGAGCGTATCTGCATGAGCGACAATCCGCGCGGCGTGCCCTCGAGCAGAATGTTCAGCGTCTCCCGCACAATCGCCACCGATGACCACAGAATCAGCGCCGCAATCCCCAGCGAAAGCACCGGATCGATCCAGGTCATTCCGGTAAACAGAATTGCCGCGCCTCCCACGATCACCGCCGCGGTCGAGAGCGTGTCGCCCAGCATGTGAATGAAGACGCTGCGTAGATTCACGTCGCGGCTGCACCGCCACAGCATGGCGGCGATCACTCCGTTCATCACCACGCCTGCCGCCGCAACCAGCATCATCAGGCTGGGCTGGGGATGCACCGGCTCAGTGAGACGATGAACGGCCTCTACGCCGATCCAGACGCTGATGACGATCAGCGTCATCGCATTCAGAAATGCGGCCAGCACACCCGCCCGCTGGTACCCGAAAGTCTTCCTGTCCGTCGCAGGCCGGCTCTGAAAGTGAACAGCTACAAAAGAGAGCAGCAGCGCCAGCGCATCCGATGCATTGTGCCCCGCCTCCGATACCAGCGCCAGTGAGTGCGCGCGCAGGCCGGCAACCAGCGTAAGAACCACGTACGCCAAGGTAGCGACCAGGGAAAGCTGCAATACGCGCTGCATCTTCCCCGTCGGAGTGGCATGGACGTGCATGAGTTAAGTCTATCGGCCCCGGGCCGGGGCTTCAATTGCCGACATAGGGCAACGCCTCGCGAGGCTTGCGCGTGGCTGCCCGTACCGGAACGGAGTTTGCCGTGTCGCGCAAACCACTCCAGTTCTCCGCCACCACAATGCTGTTGATCGGCCGATGCGGATCGTAACGTACCGAACACGGAAATCCCAAGCGACAATCATAGATATTCACGCAGTCGCGCAGGTTGGTCACGTCCTGCGAGCATTCATAGCTCACACCCGCAACATCGTACTTGTAGATGATCAACTGCATTCCGTTGGGCCGTCCGCACTCATGCGGACCGACATCGGAAATATCCAGTATCGTTCCGTCGAGTATGCGGCCTGACTGTACAAGTTCCTGACGACGAAGCAATTCCAGTTCCTCTTCACTGGGGCGCTTGCGAAGCGCGCGGTAGGCGACGATGCCTCCGATGCAGAGAGCGATCGCTGCTATTGTCCCCAGTGCTTCGGGATCGCGCAGTGAGAAATCGCTCATCGGCCCCTCCATCGGACGGTATTACTTGAAGGATATCCCACCCCGTGCTGGCCGGCGAGCATACGCCCGGTGGATTTCGACCAGACGAATCAGGATAGTTGCGAAATGGGAAGCGCTTCATCGTTCCAGCGCCGCACGGTCCCACTTTGCAGCGTCAGCGGCCGCATCGTAGGTGCTCTCCAGAAACTCCATCAGCGCGTCACCCGGCGACGGCTCACGCCGAAGGTCTTCATACTTCAGAATGAATTCCCCCAGCGCCGTATCCCACTGAGCCGCATGAGGCTTCGCCTTCCTCTGCGACAGGCCTGCCGGAACCGGTGCCGCATAGCAGTAGAAGGCCGCTTCGCCATAGCCGCCGTTGCCCGGCCAGAAACCGGCGCTGATCACCTCGTGTGAATAAGCTTCCCGCGTGATCGCATCCACCCCCGGCCGCTCCGGAGCGCGCCTTCCCGAGAAGCGCGTAACCGCAAGATCAAAACTCCCCCAGAAGAAATGCACCGGGCTGACCTTACCAATAAATCCCGACGAAAATCGCTGGAAGATCGCCGTCGCACGCATCAGGATGTGCCAGAACCGCCGCACATACTCGGCGTCGTAAGCGGCGTGCACCGTATCCTCGGCAAACGGAATCGGATCCTTGACCTCGACGGGAACCGGGTTGATGGTCACCGACACGCCAAGCTGCGCAAGACAGCCGAGATATTCGTGATAGAACTCCGCCACCGTTTGTGGTCGCAGCGGCATCTCCAGCCGCGCTCCCGAGCTCATCCGGAACAACAGTTGATCATCGGCAAAATCATATTCGATCTCCAGCACGCCATCGGGCACCGGCATCGCAGCCGTGCTTAGCCCGCGCGCCGTCACGTAAAGGGGCACGTTCCACCACTGCGCCTGCAAGGGACTGAGCGCGAGCCGCGTCTTGCCCACAATCTGCGTCCACATGTGCACCGTTGTCGCCGTCGCTTCCCACTCCCGCCAGGGAAGAGCCGGCCAGAGATCGCCGCTTGAGCCGTTAGTAGCCATGGCACTCCTGCTTGAAGGAGCCCATTATAAGCGCGGGTTTTTACCGCACCATAACCGTCCGTGCGGGCGACAAAAAGATGACATCCGCCTGACAACCGCGTTCGTTCTTCTCGAGTACGCTCATGGGGTCGATGCGGCGTACCTGCTCTGCCGCGCGGCATCGTTACCTCCGCTTTGCTTGAGCGGGTGCCCCCGCAGTTGGCGAGGGTGGGGCACCCGTCCTTTTTACTCGCTGCGCATTACTCGTTGCGCAGGGCGCGCATGGGGTCGATGCGGGTAGCGCGCATGGCCGGGATATACGAAGCCGCCAGCGCCACCGCCATCAGCAGGATCGTCACGGCCGCCATCGTCCACGGATCGTAAGCGCGCACTCCATAGATCAGCGACCAGTGCGCCAGCATCTGCGTCAACGCCAGCGCTGCGAGCAGGCCCACGCCCGCCCCGAGAATCGCCATCCTCCCGCCCTCGCCGATCACCCAGCGCAGAATATCCCTCCGGTCGGCACCCAGCGCCATTCGGATACCGATCTCCTGCGTGCGCTGCCCAACCAGGTAGGAAATCACGCCATACATACCCACCATCGCCAGGATCAGCGCGAGACCGTCAAAGACCGCCAGCAGAATCATCGAGAAGCGCCGCGACGCCAGGGTCGTTGCGATGATCTCGTCCATCGAACGCATATCGTAGACGACCTCGTCGCGGTTCATCTGCCGCATCGATTCCTGAATGCTCTTCAGCGGCGCCCAGGCATCACGCGAAGAACCGATAAGAACACCGATCCCGTCGGGAATGCGTGCAACCTGCATCGGCGGCAGCTGCGCAAAAGCTTCATACAGCTCTGCGCGCAGCGGATAGGTGGCGTCGCTGTCCAATCCCCACTGGTTCACGTGTGCGACCACGCCCACCACCGTAGCCGCATCATCGAAATTCTGCAGATGAATCCGCTTTCCGATCGGGTCGCCGGTTCCGAAGAACTTCCGCGCGAACAAGTCGTCGACTACCACCACGCGCGGCGAGTGCTGATCGTCATTCTCATTGAAAACCGTCCCCGGATCAGCGAGATCCCCATGGCCTTCAGATAACCCGGCTCGACGATGTATCGGATCGCCCAGTGCATGTCATTCTGGCTCGCCGGCTTTGGTTCCCCATCCAGCCAAAAAAGGTCCTCGTCGTCGTAGTTCATCGGGAACGCGCCCCACAGCAGCGACACGCCGCGCACACCCGGAGTCTGCTCGATCCTGCGGTCCACCTCCCGCGTATACGCGCGCACTGCATCCGCGGGCGCGCCCTTAAGCGACGGGGGTGCGGCCAGGCTCACCGTGAGAACACCATGCGGCTGAAAACCGGGGTCAACCTTCGACAACGCCACCATGCTGCGAATCATCAGCCCGGCGCCGCTGAGCAGCACCAGCGCAGTCGCCATTTCGAAAACAACCAGCGCACGTTGCGTCCCTTGACGCGCTCCAGTCGGCCCGCGTCCGCCTTCCTTGAGCGTGTCCTGCAGATTCTCGCGGGAAATTCTCAGCGCCGGCAACAGGCCGAAGAGAATGCCGGCCGCCAGCGACAGCAGGAGCGTAAACGCGAGAACCGGCATGCTCAAATGGATCTCCGATGCCCGCGGCAGTCTGCTGGGAGCCAGTTTGAGCGCGGCGCGCGTGCCCCAGCTCGCCAGCGCCAATCCGAGCGCTCCGCCGGCCAACGCAAGCATCGTGCTCTCCGTCAGTAACTGCCGAATCACGCGCACGCGCCCCGCACCGAGCGCGATACGCACCGCGAATTCCTGCGCCCGCGCGTTCGATCGCGCCAGCAGCAGGTTCGCGACATTGACGCAGGCAATCAACAGTACAAAGCCCACCGCCGCAAGCAGCGCGAGAAGTATCGGCTGGACCTCGCCGACCATGGACTGACGGAACGGAATCAGTTTGGCGCGAATGCCGTGATCTTCCTCAGGAAAAGCGGCCGCCAGGCGATCGGACACATTATTCATGTCCGCCTGGGCCTGCTCCAGGGTGACGCCCGGCTTGAGGCGGGCAATTCCATGAATGCCCAATCCCGCCGCGCGATCCTTCAGCGCCGTGTTTCCCCATTGCCCGATCGGCGCATAAATCTCACTGGCGCGAAAATTTCCCACCGTGAGGTCAAAGTCGGCGGGGAGCACGCCAATAATGGTGAAGTCACGGCCATCGAGCGTAAGCGTCTTCCCCAGAACATCGGGCTTCGACCCGAATTTGCGCTCCCAGAACCCGGCGCTGATCACGACCACCGGACTGCGGCCGATCTCGTCTTCACCCGGAGCGAACAGTCGCCCCAATGCCGGCTTCACCCCAAGAATCGGGAAGAAATCCGAGGAGACGAACTGTGACGGTATGCTCTCCGCCTCACCCGCTCCGGTCAGAACGAAACTGTAGATGCGGGAGATTGCAAGCGCGGAGAGCGACTGATTGTCTCTCTGCCAATCGCGAAAGTTGGGATACGAAACAGAGCCGGTATCAAAATTCGGCTTGCTCGCATGCACCGTCACTAACTCGTCTGGACGCGGATAAGGCAGCGGATTCAGCAGCACTCCGTTGACAATCGAAAACAATGCCGTATTCGCACCTATGCCCAGCGTCAGCGTCAAAATCGCAATTACCGTGAATCCCGGATTCTTCCGCAGCACCCGCAGGCCGTAGACCACATCCTGCCCCAGGGTCTCAAGGAACGGCAGCCCTCGCCGCTCGCGATGCGCGATCTTCGCCTGCTCCACTCCTCCGAGCCGGATCAGCGCCTGCCGCCTCGCCTCTTCTCTGCTCAGGCCCGCGCGAACGCCCTCTTCAATGTCCATCGCGATGTGGCTGTCCAGCTCCGCCGCAAAATCTCCATCCGCGCCTTGATCTCTGAACATCCCGCGCAGCCGGAGTAAGAGTGCTCGAACCTTCTTCATCTTCCCCCCTACTCAGTTCGCAAAGCCCGCATGGGATCGATTGCTGCCGCGCGACGCGCCGGCAGATACGACGCGAAAACCGCCACTGCCAGCAACAGCCCAATAGCCAGCGCAAAGATCAGCGGATTCATCGCGCTCACTTCGAACAACAGGCTGGCCAGCAGCCGCGTTGACGCGAGCGCTCCCGCCAGGCCGATCGCCGCGCCTACCGCCGCCAGACGGAAGCCGCGAAACATCATCATCCGCAAAACTTGTTCCCGCTGTGCGCCGAGCGCCATACGCACGCCGATCTCCGGAATGCGTTGTGTTACCGCGTAAGCCATCATCCCGTAAATGCCGATACAGGCGAGCACCAGCGCCAGCGCTGCAAACCCTGCAATCAGCACAGAACTTGCCCGCCGCAGCGCCAATGTCTGGCTCGCCAGCATGTCCATGGGAATCGCTCGAAATACCGGTAGATCCGGATCCACACTCCAGAGCGCCTGTTCGGCGGCCTTCACCATCGCCGCGGGATCAGTCTCCGTCCGCAGCACAAACGCGACGATCGGAAACGGCTTTTGATCCAGGGGCCGATAGATGTCGGCATGCGTCGGCTGATCCTGGCCGAACGACTTCACATCGCCGGTCACCCCCACAATCCGCCACCAGTCCGGCTTATCCGCGCTGCCAAGATTCAGCTCTTCCCCTACGGGATCTTTGCCCTTGAAGTACTCTTTCGCGAAGGTCTGGTTGATCATCGCCACCTGTGCGGAGCCCGCACGATCTGCATCCGTAAATGCGCGTCCGCGCAACAGCGGAATACCCATCGCCTGCAGATAGCCCGGCGTCATCACGCGATTGTCGGCCTCCGGCCCTTGCCCATTCTTCGGAGCCGCCTGTCCGCGCAGCAGAAAGTTGCTCACCCCCCAGAAGCCGGTGAGCGGCAGAAAATTCGTCGCCGCAGCGCTCTTCACTCCAGGCAGCGCATTCATTCTCCTCACGACTTCATCGACCAGCGCGCTCGTCTTGCCCGGATCCTTCAGCGGATACCGGTTAAGAGGCGTAAATATCTGTAGCGAAAGCAGGTGATCGGCCTCGAACCCGAGGTCCGCGTTGATGACTCGCTGAAAGCTCGCAACCACCAGGCCCGCCGACGCCAGCAGGATCAATGACAGCGCCACTTCGACAACGACGATCGTGCTCCGCGAGCGGTTCGAGTGCCTGCTCGCCGTGCTTCCCCGCGTGGTGTCTTTCATCGAATCGCCGGCGTCAACCTGCGTGGCCTTCAGTACCGGCGCAATTCCGAACAGCAGCGCCGTCAGCAGCGTAACTGCGGCCGCAAAAAGAAGCACTCCCTGATCGACCGGAATCTCCGTCACCTTCGGAATCTGCAGATTCGCAACGTCGTTGGGAAACAGCCTCACCAGGAGGCGCGTTCCCGCCAGCGCGAGCAGCACTCCGCCTATGCCGCCCATCACCGCCAGCAGCAGGCTCTCCGTCAGGAACTGCCGCAGCAGTCGCATGCGCGTTGCGCCCAGAGCCAGCCGGACAGCGATTTCTTTCTGCCGCTCCGCATCCCGGGCCAGCGCCAGCCCTGCGGTATTCGCGCAGGCGATCAGCAGCACCAGTGCCACGGCGCCCAGCAGAATCAGAAGCGGCCTGCGAATATCGCCCGCCAGTTGCTCCCGCAGCGGAACCAGCACCACCCGATTGCCGCCGTCGGTATCCGGATGCGCAGCGTCCACCCGCACCTCGAGCGCATCCATTGCTTTCTGCGCGGCCGCCAGCGTCACGCCCGGTTTCAGCCGCGCCAGGATCCGCACATACGTATGTTTGAAATCGTCAAAGTCCGACGGAGCCATCGCCGCCGGCGTCCATATCTCGACCGTCGGCGGATAGTTGAAGCTGCGCGGCATCACCCCGACAACGGTATACGGCTTTCCCTCCAGGGTGATCGCCCGGCCAACCACACTCGGATCGGAATGGAACGTCGTCCGCCAGAGATGATCGCTCAACAGCGCAACATTCGGGGCCTTAGCCCTGTCCTCCTCATCCGTGTAGAGCCGCCCCAGTTGCGGCTGAACGCCGAGAATGCGGAGATAGTTCGCCGACACGCCGTAACCGATCAGGAATTGCGGCGCGCCTTCGCCGGTCAGCGTCTTCTCGTCGTCATATGACGGAGCCATGTCCTCGAAGACGCCGCTCTTCTGCTTCCAGATCGCGAAGTCGCCGGGTGAGGAAGGCAGCGGCTGCCCTCCGCTTGCCTGATTCGCCGTCCACACCGCAACAATGCTTCCTGGATCCTTGTACGGCAGCTGGTTCAGCAAAACCGCCTTCACTACCGAGAAGATCGCCGTCGTCGCACCGATTCCCAGTGCCAGCGTCACCACGCTCACGGACGCAAATCCCGGAGACTTCCCCAGCAGCCGCAAGCCATACCGCACATCCTGCGCCAGCGTTTCAAACAGCGGCAGTCCGCGGCGCTCGCGGTGTGCGATCTTTGCCTGCTCCAGCCCGCCCAGCCGGATCAGCGCCTGCCGCCGCGCCTCTTCGCGGCTCAACCCGGCACGCACACCGTCTTCGATGTGCATTGCCACATGGCCGTCGAGCTCATCGGCAAAATCCCGCTCGGCCCTGTCGGAGGAGAACACGCCTCTCAGCCTTCGCCACAGCGCTTTCAAGCTCCTCATGGAATCACTCCGCCCGCAGCGCCTGAATTGGATCCACTCGGGCGGCACGCCACGCAGGTACCAGGCAGGCTATCGCCGCCACCAGTAGTAACGTCGCAATGACGGATACAAATACCACCGCATCCAGTGGTCTCGTTGCATACAGCACCGATCGAATCAGCTGCGTGGCGGCAGCGCTGCCCGCAATCCCCAGCACCAGCCCGATGAGAGCAGGCCTCAACCCGTCGAGCATCACCAGTTGCAGCAGTTGTCCGCGGCGCGCACCCAGCGCGATACGAATGCCGATCTCCGTCGTGCGCTGCGTCACCAGGTACGACAGCACTCCGTAAAGTCCGACCGCCGCCAGCAGCAGCGAGAGGCCTGCAAACGCCAGCACCAGCGTCGCGCTGAAGCTCGAATTCGCCGTCGACTCACCCACGATCTGCTCCATGGTGAGAACCCTCGACACCGGCAGATCCGGATCCATCTGCGCAATCAGCTTCTGAATCGGCAAGGCCAGAGACGTCACATCGCGGACGCGCGAATGGACCACCAGCATCGCATCGACCGACTCCACCGGATTCCCGGACAGAATCGGAAACCAAATCATCGGCTTCGCGGGCTGGTCCAGCGCGTAGAGCGTGTCGCCCACAATGCCGATCACTTCATAAGCATCACCTGGATCGCTCTCCCAACTGGCAAACACATGCTTCCCGATCGAATCCTCGGTGGGGAAATACTCGCGCGCAAACTGCTGGTTGATGACGACGTACTTGTCGTTCTTCATGCCCCGCTCGTCCTCAGTGAACACGCGCCCCCTGACCAGCGGAATCCCCATCGCCGAAAAGTAACCCGGATCGGCCGTCCGGTAGATCGCAAACTGGTGCACGCCGGGCGGCAGTGGAGGACGCTCCGGAAACTTGATGCCCGTATCGCCGTAATAGCCATCCCCGGGCACAACATTCGTCAGCCCGGCCGCCTCGACCCCGGGAAGCGCACGCACCTTCTCGAGTAGCGCGGTATGAAACGCCACAATCTGCTCCGGCTGGGCATACTTCGGCCGGCGCAGAAAATACTTCATCGTCAGCGTGTTGTCGGTCCGGCAACCCAGGTCGGCTGACCGAAGCCGAAGGAAGCTCTTGAACAACAGCCCCGCGCACACCAGCAGAACCACCGTCAATGCAATCTCTGCCGTCAGCAGCACCTTGCGCAGCGAGGCCCGCGAAGCACTTCCGCCGATGCTGCGTGAGGCATCCTGCAGAGCCGTCAGTACGCTGCTGCCCGTGGCGGAAATTGCAGGCAGCAGCCCCGCAAGAATTCCCGTCAGCAGCGTGATGCCTATGGCGAAGGCCACGACCACGCCGTCAGGATGCACGGCTTCGACGCGCGGCATATCCACCCACCGCGTCGTCAGCCAGCGCGTAGCCCACACCGCCATCACCATCCCGACCGCACCGCCCGCAACGCAGATCAGCAGGCTCTCGGTCAGTTGCTCCCGGCACAAGCGCATACGGCTGCTGCCCAGGGCCGTGCGAATGGCAATCTCCTTGCGCCGCGCCGCCGAGCGCGCCACCAGCAGATTCGAGAGATTCAGACACGCAATCAGCAGCAGGCATCCCACTGCCCCCATCAGGATGTAGAGCGGCTTCTTCACCTCACCGACCACCTCGTTCACCAGCGGTTGAGAGGTCACTCCGGCCACGACCGGCCCCGCATTGTTGTAGCGAAGAAACAGCTGGTGCTGCACCCCGCTCGCTTGCTGCGTCGCCTGCTCTCTACTTACGCCCGGCTTCAACCGCGCAACCACATGTCCCATGTGATTAAAGTGACTTTCGATGTTTTGCGGATTTTCCTCAAGCCGGTATGGAGTCCACAGCTGCACCTCCGGATCGGGATACGTAAACCAGCTGGGAAGCACTCCCACCACGGTGTACGTTTGCGAATTGAGCCGGATGGTCTTGCCTACAATCGCCGGATCGCCATTGAACCGCCGCTTAAACAGGCTCCAGTCGAGAATGACCGTGCGGCTCGCCCCCGCCTTATCGTCGTTCGCATCAAAGGACCGCCCAAGAACCGGCTGCACGCCAAGCGTCGCAAAGAGATTCCACGAACCGTACGCTGCAGTCACCATTTCGGGCAGTTCGTTCCTGGCACCCGAAAGGTTGTATCCCGACCAGCGCCAGATGGCCATCTGCTCAAATCCCTGCGACGCCTTCTGCCACTCGTAAAAATCGCCCGCCGCCACCACGTTGCGCGAGGCAGGATCATCCGGATTATGCCCATACAACATGACCAGCCGGTCCGGATCGGCAAACGGCAGCGGCCTCAACAGCACCGAACGCACCACGGTAAAAAGCGCGGCATTCGCCCCGATCCCGATGGCGATAACCAGAATCGAAACAATGGCAAATGCAGGATTCTTCCTGAGCGTGCGCGCGCCATACGCGACGTCACGGCCCAGCGCCTCCACTACAGGCAGGCCGCGCCGCTCCCGTTGCGCGATCTTCGCCTGCTCCAGTCCGCCCAGACGGATCAGCGCCTGCCGCCTTGCCTGTTCACGGGTCAGCCCGGCGCGCACGCCGTCCTCGATATCCATGGACAGATGGCTCTCCAGCTCGGCCGCGAAGTCGCCTCCGACGCGGCCCGAACCGAACATCCCGCGCACCCGGAACCACAACGCCCGCAACGTCCTCGGCAGGTTGGGCATCACGCCTCCTCTGCGGGCGAAAGAAACCGCGCCAGGATGGCGGTGGTCTGCTCCCAGTCCGCCGCTTCCTTCTTGACCTGCGTGCGTCCGGCCCTGGTCAGCTCGTAATACTTGGCCCGGCGGTTGTTCTCCGAGGCGCCCCAGCTGGATTTGATATAGCCTTCCTGCTCCAGCTTGAGCAGCGCCGGATAGAGCGTTCCGTAGTTGAGCGAGAGAAGATCGCCGCTGGTCTGTTCAATGCGGCGGGCAATGCCATAGCCATGCAGCGGCCCCATCGTCTCCAGCGTCTTCAGGACCATCAGGGCCAGGGTGCCCTGCCAGACGTCTGCCTTGTTGCCCACGATCTTCCTCCTATTGCTATGCCATAGGACTATCGCACAATTCCTATGGGAATGCAATAGGTGCTGGCCGCAACGCGCTTCGCGCCGCGGCGTCAGCATTGGAAACGCGGTGGTTCTCTAGCTCAGAGCGCGAGTCGCCAGGTTCACGGTTACCGTGTCATCGGGCGTCTTGGTCACGCCGCCGTCAGCCTCCGGATGGAACTCGATGGTCAGTGTGGTTGCGGTAACCACCAGCCGCAGATAGCCGAAGTCCGTGTCATCGTAGCTCTCAAGCGTAAGCGTGCTGTCGACCTTGTAAGGCGTGCGGAAGGTATCCCGCATCGTCGAGAGCGGTGTGTGCCCTCCGCATCCGGCGATCACGTAGGGAATCTCGACATTGTTCACCGTGCGTGTGAAGCGCTCGTAGTTATGCACGTGGCCGGAGATGACCGCGTGCGGCCAGACTCCCGCCGCCATACAGGCGCTGTCGATATCTTCAAGCATCGCCGGACTGCCTCCATGTGTCGTATCACCGCTGAAAGGAGGATGGTGCACGGCAATAATCACTGCTCCTGCGTACTTCTCGCTCTTGACCCGCTTCAGCGCAGCGGTGAGAAAGTCGACCTGGCGGCTGTCGAGGACCGTGTTCATGCCGCCTTCGTCTGAAATCACACCCGGGTCTTCCAGCACGTTGCTGTACAGGCCAAGGATGCGCACAAACGGCGCGTCAAAGGTGTAGTAGACACCGGGCTGAATCATAGGTGTGCGTACCAGCCCGCCGGCATCGGGAGTTACCACTGACTCCGCGGCGCAGAAGTTGGCCAGGAAGGCCGCGAGCGTAGGAGCCGGATCGCTCGCGTAGACCACACCATCGTGATTGCCGGGAATGCCGAGAATCGGCGCCGGATAGGAGCGATAAGGCTCGTAGAACTGGTCGTAGTAATAGGCCGCCTCGCCAAAGTAGTAGACGACGTCGCCCAGGTGATAGAAGAACGACGGCACATCGGCCGGGTTCGCCTCGGTGAAATCCGCCACCATCTTGTCCGCCACCAGCGACTGTGTCATAGGGCCTTCGACACTGCCGGTGTCACCGACCGCGTGAAAAACAATTTGTCCGCTCTTCTGGATTGCCGCAGATTTCGCCGCGCCCGCGCTTCCGTAAATCTGCGCGAGCGTCAGAACCGGCTCGACAGCTCCGCCCACAGGCTGCGCCACCGACTCGAGATTCGCAATCTCCTTGTCACTCTGGTCAGTTACCGGTTGTTTGAATCCTGTAGGGTCCGGAGATGGCACGGGCTGCGCAAAGACCGGCTGAGGCGTCGCCGCAGCGCCGCTCCCGGCCTTGCCGCCTCCGGATTTGCCGCTGCCCCGTTTGGGGTAATGCTTTTTGCTGGGCTCGTTGTGGGAAGGGGAAGATTTGGCCATTGATCCTCTCAGGTTTCGCCGGCTGGCAAGAAGTTGCTAACGAACCAAGATAGCCTCGCGAGCACTCATATGAGATGAATTCCTGTTCATCTGCGGCAATTTCAATCATTTCCCGCCGGATCCATTCGCACTTGCCGCATCCGACTGCCAGGAAATTTTGCCAGGTAACACGATTGGTGACTTGTCAGCCGTAACAGATTCCGTACATTTGTCACAAAGATGTTAAAGATGGCGGCTGACTTTGCCGACCTCTTAAGCATCTAGCAAGTGCAGAGGGGCCCCAAAAACCAACGATTCAGAACCCACCGGGGAGGGCAAAATGATTCCCGAAGAACACGCGCTTCGTCAGCTCTTTCATCGCACGGTCTCAGAGTGCTACGCCGAACATCTTGGCGTTCACGATCGGGAAGTCACCTCGTACGTCGCCGATCTGCTCACGGAATTCTGTGTCATCGAAAATCTCTACTGCATCCGTGATGTAGACGGCCGTCCGGTAAAAGATGTTTGCCAGATGCTGGCTGCCTCCGACCCCATCAATGGAAGTGCGCCCTCATTCGACGCCGAGCGCAAGGTGCGCAAGCACATCGGCGATTATGCCTTGTTCTCCACTGGAATGTACCCCGAAGCTGTGCAACGCTCAAAATTTGCCGGCGATACCAGCTTCCTCGAAATGGTTCGCACCGGCAAAGAAAGCTATTACATCGTCTCCCAGTTCAATCTCTTCGAATACCAGAACGAAGCTCCTTTCTTCGGGCGCCTCGCCGAAGACTTCGAGAGCTATATGTACGGCCTTACCAAAGTTAGAGGAGAACTCGATCGGATGGGCGCTCCCCTGCACGTGATGTAGGCGGTTAGGATTGCTTAGCGCGGCGCTTGCGGCATCTTCACGACCGTAAACAAATCGACGAGATTGCCGTCGGGATCCCGAAAATAGGTGGAGCGGGTACCCCACGGCTGAGTGCTCGGCTCCTTGACCCACGTATTTACAAGATCGTGCAGCCGCATGTATTCACGATCGACATCGTCCACCTCGAACTCGATAACCAGGCTGTGATTTTCCCCTGGTCGCGCCGAGCCGGGAATGTACTTCTCCTGCGCATTGGCTGAAAACAAGGCCAGCACTCCTCTGCTCGTGCGAAATTCGACGTAATCGGCGCCGTCTTTGTGTGGTTCGATGCCCAGAACCTGCGCGTAAAAGGCGGCGAGCCGGTCGACATCCGTAGTGATCAGACAGGTATTGACCAGGACTGGCGGAGCGTTGGAAGGCGGCACACTTCTGCCGATTGAGTGGGCGTGAAGCACCAGAACCAGCGCCCCCACCGCTATGCCGGTTCCCAGAAACGCCGCGGAAGCTACGCGTCTCTTCATAACCGCACTCCCATTTTCGATCTTTGCGGGCTACAGGATGTACCGCGACAGATCCTGATCCTTCACGATCGACGCTACCATCTGGCGCACGTACTCCGGATCGATCACCACCACTTTTTCCGTGCCCCCATCCGTCGTCGGCCGCTCGCTGATCGGCAGAGGCACAGTCGCTCCGAAGTCCGTGGCTGCTGCCAGTTGCAGCACATTACCCTCGCTCTGCGGCTGCGCCTTGGTAAGGTCAGGGGCAAGGAAGCTGATCTCATCCAGCACCCGCTCCATGATCGTGTGCAGGCGGCGCGCGCCGATATTCTCGGTTGTCTCGTTCACCCGGAACGCGAACTGCGCCATCTCTTCAAGCGCTTCGCGCGTGAACTCCAGCTTCAAACCCTCCGTCTCAAGCAGCGCCGTCGACTGTTTCGTCAGCGACGACTTCGGCTCGGTGAGGATGCGGATAAAGTCTTCCACTGTGAGTGAATGCAGCTCAACGCGAATCGGAAAACGCCCTTGTAGCTCAGGAATCAGGTCGCTCGGCTTCGAGACGTGGAAGGCTCCGGCGGCAATGAACAGAATGAAATCCGTCCGCACCATGCCGTAGCGCGTATTGACGGTTGTCCCCTCGACGATGGGCAGAATATCCCGCTGCACGCCCTCACGCGACACATCCGGACCGTGTCCGCCTTCACGGCCGGCAATCTTGTCGATCTCGTCCAGAAACACAATGCCTGAGTTCTCCACGCGATCCACCGCCAGGCGCGTTACCTGGTCCATGTCGATCAGGCGTCCCTCTTCTTCCTGCACCAGGTATTCGAAGGCCTCGGCAACCTTCATCTTGCGCTTCTTCGTGCGCTGGCCGAAAAGATTCGGCAGGACATCCTTGAGGTTGATGTCCATCTCCTCGACGCCCTGGTTCGAAATAATTTCGAACGACGGCGTATTCCGTTCGCGGACATCGATCTCCACCGTCCGGTCGTCCAGCTTGCCTTCACGGAACTGCTGGCGCAGCTTTTCCCGCGTCCGCCCATGAGAATTCTGCTGCGACTCCCCGCTCGCAGCCGGAAAACTGAGCGTATTGCCCTCGATAACATGGGGGCCCTGGTGCGGAGTTTGGTGCGATCCCGAGCCGGCCGTAGATGACGACGCCGGAGCCGGCGTTGGAGGCGGCAGCAGCAGGTCCAGCAGCCGTTCCTCTGCATTCAGCTCAGCCTTGTCCTCCACCTCTTCGAGCTTCTCTTCGCGCACCATGTCGATCGCGATCTCGACCAGGTCGCGAACCATCGACTCGACGTCCCGCCCTACATACCCAACCTCGGTAAACTTCGATGCCTCCACCTTGAGAAATGGCGAATTGGTCAGCTTCGCCAGCCGCCGCGCAATCTCCGTCTTGCCCACGCCGGTGGGCCCGATCATGATGATGTTCTTGGGCATGATCTCGTCGGCGAGATCGGGAGGAAGCTTCTGCCGCCGCATGCGATTACGCAGCGCGATTGCAACGGCGCGCTTGGCGGCATTCTGTCCAACGACGTACTTGTCGAGCTCAGCGACGATCTCACGCGGCGTCAGCTCTTCGAGCGCGAGCTCCTGGTCTTCAGCGGTTCCGGGTAAATAAATAGCCATAGTGCCTGCTCCTTTCGGGCGGGCGTTCTTTCGCCGCCGCCCTCAGGCGTGCAGCTCTTCAATCGTGATCTGGTCGTTGGTATAAATGCAGATTTGCCCGGCGATGCGCAGCGACTTCTCCGCGATATCGCGCGCCGGCAGCTCCGTGTTTTCCATCAGAGCGCGCGCCGAAGCCAGCGCATACGAGCCGCCGCTGCCGATCGCCGCAATTCCCTCATCCGGCTCAATCACGTCGCCGGAGCCGCTGATCAGGAAGGTCTGTATCGGGTCAGAAACGATCAGTAACGCTTCCAGGTTGCGCAACATCTTGTCCGTGCGCCAGTCCTTGGCCAGCTCGACCGCGGAGCGGCCCAGGTTGCCCGCGTACTGCTCCAGCTTGCCTTCAAAGCGGCTGAAGAGCGAGAACGCGTCGGCCGTGGACCCGGCAAAGCCGGCAAGAATCTTGTCCTGGTAGAGCCGGCGGATCTTCTTAGCAGAGTGTTTAATCACCGATTCGCCCAGCGTGACCTGCCCGTCGGCGGCCATTACGACGCTGCCGTTACGGCGTACGCAAAGCACAGTCGTGGACCGGATGCGCGGCGAGCGGGCCTGATCAGCTTGAGCGGAGACGAAATTGCCGCCAGACTCGGCGGCCGAGGAACTTCTGTGTTTCGACATTCTTCCTTCAAGTATAACGCAGTAAAACACCGGCCCCCCGGATGCACTAGGGGCAACGCCGCTCAAGCTCGGCCTTCAATGCTTCCCAAGTGATGCCCTCGCGCCGGTCTTTGGTCGAGCGAAGCAAGGCGGCGGTCAAGCTCTGCTCTCTGCGCGGCGGTTAGTGGGAGATGCTCGTCTTCCAGGCTGTCCCAAAGCTGCGAGATCAGCGCAAGGCGCTCGGGCGGGGTCAGACGCACGAGCTCGTCATGGGTGAGCAGTTCCATGCGTTCGAGACTACGAAAAAAGCGGGGGACGAGCAAGCCGTTCAGGAAAGCCGGGTGGGAAGCAACTACTTCGGCGCGGGCTGCGACGGCGTCTGCCCCTGATTCTGAGTTCCGTTGTTCTTGTCCTTATCCTTGTGCCCGAATACCTTATCCATCTCCACGCCAAAGTGCGGCTCCGAGCGGGTCCCGGTCACCTCAATCGGAACTTCGGTCCCCGCTCCATGCTTCATGAACAGCGGGTCGGCCAGCTTCAGCGCCCATGATTTCCATCCCGTTACCATCTCTGACAGCTTGGCCTGCATCCGCGCCACGCCATGAAAGTTGAAGGTATTTCCATCCAGCGTGTACACGCCATTCATCGCCACTTCAGCGCCAGGCACGCGGTAGTCCAGATCCGAAATCGTAATCTTCTGGTCGCCCATCTCAAAGTTGCCCCGCATCTCCGAGGCGATGTCTAGATGCTCTTCCTTGGCCTCCTTGACCTCCTTCGCTTCCTTCGGCTTTCCTTGGCCGCGCAGGCTCAGTTCGTCGACTTTGTCCTGAATCTTGTCACTCGTAAAATGCACATTGGTGATCTCGAAATCTCCTTTGAGGTGAAGCCGGTCGAGCACCGTTCCCTGCCCCGGCGGCAGGTGGAACTTCGTATGCATCACCAGATCGCCTGTCATCACCTGCGGTTTCGTCTTCACGCCCAGCTTGAGCATGTCGTCAATACGCGCCGGCGAGACGGTCACATCCAGCGTGATGTCGTGGCCGGGCATGCCTTGCGCCCGGACGACATATCCCGAAGCCACAATATGCGAGTTGGCCAGCATGGCATCTACCGGCTTCAAGTACGTGTCGCCATTGGTGCCGTCAACAATCGCATGAAATTTTGTGTGCAGCGGCATCGGATAGTTCGCCGAATCCAGCCGGAAGTCCGGCGTGTCTGTCTCGCCGTCGACCACAATGTTGTTGAGCACGCCCTGGTAAACGCCGGTAGAAGATAGAATGCCCGCGATACCCTTCAGGGGGCCCAGGTCCGCATGGCTGAAGCTGTATTTGCCGCGCACCGGCGTGTCGCCCGGGCTATGCGTGTTATACGGGCCAAAGTAGCCCGTCGAGTCGATATTCCCTACCGGCTTGGGATTCGTCAGAATGGCGTGGAAGTGCATCGGCTGGTTTGCGCCCACCGACGTCATCTGCAGCTTGCTGATCTGAAAATCCAGCGGCACCTTTCCCGGCTTGTTGGTTTCGAGAATCAGCGTCGCGTTGTCGATCAGCAATTCATCCACCAGGATCTGAATCTTCCCCGACCCGGAGTTCCCCTGGTTGAGCTTGGGAATATCGTGCCGCTGCTCCTTGGGCGGCATATTGATGCCCAGCCCCGATATCTGCACCTGTCCGATGTGCATCGGCGTGCGCAGAAGATCGCGCCAGCCCGTCCGGAAAGAAAACTTATCGACCGAAAAGAGCGGCTGCTGCATATCCAGGTGCCTGGGATACAACTTCAGCCCGCCACCGCTCACTTGGAAGCCGTGAAACACCGACACATCGAAGGTGGCCAGCTCCACACGGCTGTCAAAGCGCGTCGAAAGCGTCTCAATCACGCGCGCGCGCAGGATGGGCGCCGCACGCCGGAAATAGATAGCCGCAACAGTAAACAAGCCAGCGGCTGTGAGAAATACGACGAAGGCAATCCACACCATGATCCGGACCCCGCGCGATCGGCGTGGCCGGACTGCCACGTCAGATGTTTCTGCCACTTACTCTTCCCCTTCCCAGTTGTCCACCAGGTTTATCTGGAATTAGACGCGATTGTACGTCTCCGCGTTGGTTTACCATGCTCACGTCGCAGATTTCGAAGGGCGGCAAAGATGCAGAAAGTGATCGTTGGCCTCGGTGAACTGCTCTGGGACCTCCTGCCTTCCGGCAAACGCCTTGGCGGGGCGCCCGCGAATTTTACCGTCATGTCGTCGCGGCTGGGAAATCGCGCCGTTATCGCCAGCCGTCTCGGCAATGACCCGCTCGCAGCCGAAGCGCGCCAGGTCCTGCAGGCCTTCCCCGCCGACATCTCCCTGCTGCAGACCGATCCCGTCCACCCCACCGGCACCGTCGGCGTTGAAATCCGCGGAAACGAACCCCACTACATCATTCACGAGCCCGCCGCATGGGACTTCATGGAGTGGACACCGGAATGGAGCTCGCTCGCGCAGTCTGCCGATGCCGTCTGCTTCGGTTCGCTCGCCCAGCGCAACCCCGCCTCCCGGGCGACCATCCGCGACTTCCTGTCAGCAACCCACCCCGATTGCGTCCGCGTCTTCGACGTAAACCTGCGTCCGCCCTTCTTCAGCGTGGATATCGTCGACGCTTCGCTCGCCTTCGCCACCATCTTCAAGCTGAACGAAGTTGAAGTGCCGGAGGTCCTGCCCATGCTTGGCATCGCCCGGCCCAAAGACAAGGGCGAAACCGGTCTCCTCACCGCCGCGCGCAGCCTTCTGCAGAAATACCCCATCCAACTCGTCGCCGTCACCATGGGCGGCGATGGCAGCCTCCTCGTCACACGCGAAAGCTTCCATCGCCATCCCGGCATCGCGACCACCGTTGCCGACACCGTCGGCGCGGGCGATGCCTTCACTGCCGCACTCGTCCACGCTTACCTGCGCGGCGCTTCGCTCGCCGAAATGAACGAGGCCGGCAATCGCTGGGGCGGATGGGTAGCCTCGCAACGGGGCGCCATGCCTCCTCTCGATGGCGCAACTCTCGCCGATATCACCGCCCAGATTCGGTCCGCGGGCGACCGCCCCACCTTGTCATGACGCCGCGAAGAATGTATCGTCGCCAAAACAAATGACTCATTTCCCCACTCAGCAGGAACGTCGCGCGCTGGGGCGTGCCCGCCGTAAACAGCTTGCCCGCCAGGAACACTCGCAGTGGAAACCCGAAAGCCGCCGCCGCGGACCCCTCGAACTCATGCAGGAATCGATGCGCGGCCGCATCCCGCAGCTCATCACGCTCAAGTATGAGCGCATGCTCCAGTCTCCCTTCGGCTACTTTCGCGGAGCTGTGCCCGTCATGGCCGCCGATCTCTCCACCCTGCCCAACACCGGCATCATTAACCAGATCTGCGGAGACGCGCACGTCCGCAACCTCGGCGCATTCGCCGCGCCCGACGGCCGCCTCGTCTTCGACATCAACGACTTCGATGAGACCGTCCGCGCTCCCTTCGAGTGGGACCTGAAGCGGCTTGCCACCAGCCTCGCGCTCGCCGGACGCGCCCTGCTCGCCAAGAAGTCGGTCTGCGAAGAGGCAGTCCTCGCCTTCACCGAGCGCTACCGGAAATTCATCGACGCCTTCTCGCGCATGCCGATAACGGAAATGGCGCGTTATCAGGTCCATCGCCTGCAACGCATCAGTCCGGTATCCAAGGCGCTTCTGAAGGCCGAACGCAGCACTCCGGTGCACACTCTCGAGCAGTTGACCACACCGGCAAACGCCCCCGCCGAAAAGCGGAGATTCAAGGAACAAAAGCCACTGCTTACGCGCGTCAACGCTGCCCAGCGCCGCGCCGTCCTGGCTTCATTGGTCGAATATAACCAGACCCTCCAGCCCGAGCGCCGCCATTTCCTCGCGCAGTATTACCCCCTCGACGTCGCCTTCAAAGTCGTCGGTACCGGCTCGGTCGGCCTGCGCGACTACGTCGTCTATTTCGAGGGCAACGGCCCCGGCGATCCGCTCTTCCTGCAGATCAAGGAACAGCCCGGCTCCGCCTATGCACCCTACGTCGCTCCCGACCTGGCTCCGCACGAAGGCCAGCGCGTCGTCAACGGACAGCGCGCCATGCAGTTCCAGTCCGACCCCTTCCTCGGCTGGACAACCATCGCCAACCGTCACTACGAGGTCCGGCAGTTGAACGACCACAAGGGCAGTATCGAGATTGAGGACCTCGCCGGCGAAGGTCTCGTCGAATATGCCGAGATGTGCGGCGAACTGCTGGCCCGGGGCCACGCCCGCTCCGGAGATTCCTGCGTCCTCGCCGGCTACATCGGCAACGGCCAGCGATTCGGCCAGGCCATCATGCGCTTCGCCGAAGCCTACGCCGGCCAGACCGAGAAAGACTGGGAAGAACTGAAGCTCGCCCGCAAATCGCCGGCAAAGAAGACTCCCCCGGTCAAGGCCACCAAGCCGGCAAAGAAAGCTCCCGCGGCGAAGGCCAGCAAGCCGGCGAAGAAGCAGTCGAAGAAATCAGCGCCACCATCCGCGCCAGCGCCCCAGCCGTCTCGCTAATCCGCGTGAGACAGCAACACCGCTAAAATAGACTCATGCTGCAACTCGCCGATGCGGGCAAGCGATTTGGCCCGAAACTCCTTTTCCAGAACGCCAATTGGCTGATCACTCCTAACGAGAAGACCGCTCTGGTCGGCGCCAACGGCACCGGCAAATCCACACTCATGAAGGTCCTCGCCGGCCTCGACGGCCTCGACTCCGGCCAGGTGCAGCGCACCCGCGGCATGAGCATCGGATACCTCCCGCAGGACGGCCTCGCGCTCTCCGGGCGCACCGTTTTCGACGAATGTCTCTCTGTCTTCGACGAGTTACTTGCCCTCGAAAAAGAGATGGAGACGGTCGCCGCCTCGCTGGCCGAGCTCGACCCCGAAAGCGACGCCTACGCCGCTGCCGCCGATCGCTTCTCTGAGATCGACTCCCGATTTCGTGCCCACGACGGTTACGCATTGGACGCGCAGGTGGGCACCGTCCTCACCGGCCTCGGCTTCTCGAAAGAGGACTGGCGTCGCCGGACAGAAGAGTTTTCGGGCGGATGGCAGATGCGCATCGCCCTCGCCAAACTCCTGTTGCAAAAGCCCAGCCTGCTGCTGCTCGACGAGCCGACCAACCACCTCGACCTCGAAACCCGCAACTGGCTCGAAGACTACCTGCGCACCTATCCCAACGGATACATCCTCATCTCCCACGACCGCTATTTCCTCGACGTCACCGTCGACAAGATCATCGAGATCTGGAACAAGGGCCTGCACGTCTACCACGGCAATTACGAGAAATACCTCCAGCAGAAAGCCGAGCGCCGCGCCCAGATCGAAGCTGCCTACCGCAATCAGCGCGAGCGCATCGAGCAACTCGAGGCCTTCATCAACCGCTTCCGTTACCAAGCCACCAAGGCCAAGCAGGTCCAGAGCCGCATCAAGGAACTCGACAAGATCGAGCGCATCGAGATCCCGAACGAAGAGCCGATTATCCACTTCACCTTCCCGCAGCCGCCGCCCTCAGGCCGCACCGTCGTCGAAGTCTCCGGTCTCTCGAAGAGCTACGGACCCAAGCAGGTCCTCAATGACGTCAGCTTCACCATCGACCGTGGAGACCGCATCGCGCTCGTCGGCGTCAACGGAGCCGGCAAGTCCACCCTCATCCGCCTGCTGTCCGGCCAGGACGCGCCCACTACCGGCACCCTCAAGCTCGGCCACAACGTCCTCGCCGAATATTTCGCGCAGGACCAGTACAAAGTCCTCGACCCCGGCGCTCACATGCTCGCCGACATCGGCGCCATCGCGCGCAAGGTCCCCGAAGCCGAGCTGCGCAGCCTCCTCGGCTGCTTCCTCTTTTCCGGCGATGACGTCTTCAAGACCCTCGGCGTCCTCTCCGGCGGCGAGCGCAACCGTTACGCCCTGGCCAAGATCCTGGTCAGCCCGGCCAACTTCCTCCTCCTCGACGAGCCGACCAACCACCTCGACCTCCGCGCCAAGGACGTCCTGCTCGAAGCCATCAACTCCTTCACCGGAACCGTCATCTTCGTCTCCCACGACCGCTACTTCATCGACCGCCTCGCAACCCGCGTCTTCGAAGTCGCCGACGGCAAGGTCAACGTCTACCCCGGCAACTACGAGGACTACCTCTGGCGCAAAGAGGGCGGCGCCGAAGCGCTCGCCGCCGCAACCTCCGCTGCAGAAACTCCCACCGCCCCGGTGCTCCCCACTCCGAACGGACACACCCCCGAGCCCGCCACGAAAGAGCCGGTCCGCCGCGTCAATCCCATCAAGCTGAAGCAGATGCAGGACCGCCTCAAATTTGTCGAAGAAGAGATACCTCGCCTCGAAGCCTCCATCGGCAACGCCGAGCAGGCTCTGGGCGTCTACGTCAGCGCGGAGGAAACCGCGCGTGCTTCGCACGAACTCGATGACCTGCGCGAAAGGCATGCCTCGCTCACCGGCGAGTGGGAAACGCTGATGGAACAGCTTCAGGAACAGCCAACCGCCTAACAAGACATTCAATTTTGGGTTTAAATGTACGGTAGACTCCCGTACACTATGCATATGGCAATTGCCAATCGTCGCACAGAACGAACTGAAGCCCGGCTTCTTCCTGAGCAGAAAATGCGCATTGAACGAGCCGCACGCATTAAGGGGCTCTCGTTTTCCGACTTCATGGTTCAGCATGCCGATGAAGCCGCGATTCGCACGATCCAGCAGTACACGACCTGGACACTGGAAAACCACGACCGTGATTGCTTCGTCGAGGCTTTGCTCCATCCTCCCGCGCCAGGCAGCCGATTGAAGTCCGCTGCTCGCCGTTATCGGAATCGAGTGCGCGGTTCGTGACCGGGAAAGATCCAGGGATTGACTACAGAATTGAGCCGCTCGGAAACCAGCATGATCGAGCGGCTTTTTCCTGTGGCGTCGCGGCGCTCGATGCCTATATCCAGCAGCGTGCCAGGCAGGATATGGACCGCAATCTAGCTGCCGTCTTCATTCTCACCCCCGATGGCAAATCCGTCGACGGCTTCTACACGCTCTCGGCGCACTCGATCCAGGCCGCCGCATTGCCCGAGAAATTAGCCGCGAAGCTGCCGCGCTTCCCTCTGCCAGTAACGCTGCTCGGGCGGATGGCCGTCAGCAAGTCGCTGCAAGGGCAGCGGATAGGAGAATTCCTGCTCATGCACGCACTGGAACGGGCGTGGCTTGGCTCGCAACAGGTGGCGTCGTGGGCGGTCGTGGTGGACGCAAAAGAAGGGGCCCGGGATTTCTATCTTAAGCACGAATTCATTCCATTTCCCTCGCAGCCAGACAGGCTCTTTCTTCCGATGAAAACAATTGAAAAGCTGTTCACCTCCTAAAGACACAGCGATGTGGGGTGATCTACCGAACCGTCAATTTCTCCACTCCGGCATAATCTCTATTAATGCCATCCCTCTGGAAGCCCGATAGCTGGTCCGAGCGCCTTGCCGAACTCGAAGCGCGCACGGGAGATCTGAAAGAAGCGCCCCTTCGCCGTGATGTGCGCTCGCTCGGCATGCTGCTGGGCGAAGTCCTCCGTGAGCAGGCCGGCGACGCGCTCTTTGAAAAGGTCGAAGAACTCCGCCTGTCGGCCATCCGCCGCCGCGAAGCTCTGGCCGAAGGCTCGATTAAAGAGGCGGAAGATCTGCTCCAGCTCGCCGTTCTCGGCGCAAACACCATGCCGGTCGACCAGGCCTACCAGTTGAGCCGCGCCTTCGGCTTTTACTTCGAGCTCATCAATCTCGCCGAGACCAACCACCGCAAGCGCCGCCGGCTGTCCCTCCAGCTCAGCGGAGAAACCGTTGCCCAGCGTGGCTCGCTTCGCGGAACCCTGCGAGCCATGCATCGCGTCGGCATCCCCGCGGAAGAGGCCCTCCACTGGCTGCAGCAAATCTTCATCGTTCCAGTCTTTACCGCGCACCCAACGGAAATCGCGCGCCGGTCGGTTCTGACAAAAAGGCGCCGCATCGGAGAATTCCTCGAGCGCCTCGACCGCATCCCCATCCCCGATGAGCAACTCGCCACCCTCGAAGAGTCCCTCGTCGCCGAGATCACCGCGCTCTGGCAGACTGACGAAGTCCGCAGCAGCCGCCCCAAAGTCGCCGACGAAATCAAGATGGGACTCGACTACTACGAAGTGTCCATCTTCGAAACCCTGCCCGGCCTCTACCAGGAAGTCTCCGCCGCCCTCAAGAGCGAATACAACCTCGACATCGACATTTCCGAGCTGCCTCTGTTGCTCGGCTTCGGATCCTGGATCGGCGGTGATCGCGACGGCAACCCATTTGTAACTCCTGACGTTACAAGAGAAGCCATCCGCGACGCCAAATCCCGTCTGCTCGCGTACTACGACCACCGCCTGCAACTCGCCATCGATCTGCTCACCACCTCCGCCCAGCAGTTCCCGGTTAGCGCCGAGCTCCGCGCCCAACTCGATTCGTATCTGAACACGTTACAAATAAGCGCGGGACAGATCTTCGGCAACCATTTCCAGTTTGAGCTTTACCGGCGCTTCCTCGTCTGCGTCCACGCCCGCATGCTCCGCACTGCAGGACAGCCTATGGCCGACGCCGAAAGCCTCGAAGCGTCGCTCACCTCGCTTCCCTCCTACTGCTCAGCCGCCGAGTTCCAGCACGACCTGGAAATCCTGCGCCGCAGCCTCGCTGAAAACAACGGCCTGCGCCTCGCCCAGACCCTCGTCGACCCGCTCATCCTGCTCGTTCGCACCTTCGGGCTCCACCTGCACACTCTCGACGTCCGCCAGCACGCCCGTATTCACCGCAAAGCCCTCGAAGAAGCCTCCGCATGGTGCGGAGAGAACGCCGGCAACGTCCCCGGCGCGCTCAGCACCGAAACCCGCGACGTCATCGAGACCCTCCGCGCCGTCGCCGAGGTCAAAGCCGGCTGCAGCCCGGAGACCATCCGCCAGTACGTCATCAGCGGAGCCTCCACCACCGAAGACGTCCTCGCCGTCGTCTGGCTCGCGCGCCTGGGAGGCGTAGAAGTCGCCGCCAGCGGCCGCGACCCCGGCCTCATGCCCGTGCCCCTCTTCGAATCCATCGAGGACCTGCAGAACGCCCCTGCCGTCTGCCGCAAGCTCTGGACCGCGCCCGACTACCGCAAGCTCCTCGAAAGCTGGGGCAACACGCAGGAAGTCATGCTCGGCTACTCCGACTCCAACAAAGACGGAGGTATGCTCACCAGCACCTGGGAAATCTTCCGCGCCCACCGCGCCCTGCACGAGGTCGCCCGCGAATGCGGGATCAAACTGCGCCTCTTCCACGGTCGCGGAGGCACCGTTGGTCGCGGCGGCGGCCCCACCCACCGCTCCATCTATGCGCAGCCCGTCGGCGCCTTCGACGGCCAGATCCGCATCACCGAGCAGGGAGAAGTCCTCAACTGGAAGTACTCCGACGTGGTCCTCGCCGAGCGCAATCTCGAGCTCATGATCGCCGCCTCGCTCGACGCGCTCGCCCGCCCTAACGCCCGCGACCCCAAGGGCCATCAATCCGGCGTCCTTCTCCCCGAGTGGGAAGCCGCCTTCGACGCACTCTCCGCCACCGCCTTCGACTTCTACCGCGCCAACATCATCGACGACCCGGAAGTTCTCCCGTACTTCGAGCTCGCCACGCCCGTCGCCGAACTCGAACACGCCAAGATCGGCTCCCGCCCCTCTCGCCGCGGCGGAAAAGCCAGCTTCGCCAGCCTCCGTGCCATCCCCTGGGTCTTCGGATGGACGCAGTCCCGCCTGCTCATACCCGCCTGGTTCGGAGTCGGCCATGCGATCGGCGAATACGCAAAGCAGCCCGCCGGCATGGATCTCCTACGCGACATGATGGCTGAGTTCCCGCTCTTCATCGACCTCGTCCGCAACGTCGAAATGGCGCTGGCCAAAGCGGACCTGGGCATCGCCTCGCTCTACGCCTCGCTCGTCCCCGATGACGGCCTCCGCGATCGCGTTTTTTCGAAGCTCAAGGCAGAATTCGAACGAACCCTCTCCGCTATCCTCGCCGTCACCGGCCAACGCGAGCTGCTCGAAAAAAACCAGGTCCTCGCGCGTTCCATCCGCCTGCGCAATCCCTACGTCGACCCCATGAGCCTCATCCAGGTCGACCTGCTGCGACGTAAGCGCGCAGGCGAAGACACCGACGCCGTCAACCGCGCCATCGCCGGAACCATTAACGGCATCTCCGCTGGTTTGCGCAATACCGGATGAGGCAAAGCTTCCCCGCGCTGCTCCAGAATGAAACTGTTAGAGCACGGCACACCCGAATCGGGAACTTGCCTCACTCAAGTCATCCTTTGCTGCTGATTGCCATCGGACCACCGTCGTATGCTCACGAACAGAGGCAATCCCGATGCAGCCTTTGACAGCGACCGCGAAACCGCCCGAGGACATTGACGCCGTACTTGGCCGATTCCAGGCCTGGTCGGCCACCCGCAAGGCGACAGGCAAGACAACCCAGAAGAGAGAAGATCTCCCCGACGGCGTACGCGAGCTCTCTTACGAGGAGGCGCTCGAATCCAGCCGCAGCCGCTGGCAAGTCCGCACCCCGCCATCCGTAATTTATGACTCGACAGAAGAAATCCCGACCAGTGCGAACGGGAAATCAATTCCGGCAGTCAAACAGGACAAGCCCACACCGGAGGCGTTTAACGCCGAAGCCATTCAGCCCGACAAGCTGAGCCTCAGCACCGCCGGACCATCAGTGCACACAACGGCTCCGCCGGAAAGATCCGTCGCACCGGCATTTGGAACCGTACTCGCCGAAGCCCTCCCCGCCGAACCCGACACCAACCCGGAGCTTGGCCCGCTTGCCCTCGTCTGGCCTGCCCCGCCGAAAAACGAGCGCCAGGTATCGATGTCGCTGCGCGTTGCCGCGTCGGAGCAGGCTCTTATCAAGGCCCGCGCCGCCGAAGCCGGTCTCTCCGTCTCAGCCTATCTGCGCCAATGCGCCCTCGAGGTAGAAAAACTGCGCGCCCAGGTGCATCACACCCTCGCCCTTATCGAACAAAGGTCGGAGCCGAGTCCCGCCCGCAGCCTCACTGGCGGACCACCGACACCGCCCCCTGGAGGATTCTTCGCCCGGGTCGGCCAGCTTCTCTTCGGCAGCCCCGGGCGGCTCACCCTGCGCGCGTGACCGTCACCTTTGACTCGCCTCGCCCGCTAACACCTTGGCATTAAACTGCGCAGATTGTTTTCTCGGCACGCTCAGGCTCTTCCAGTCTGCCGACTGCAGATGCTTCGCCAGAAAAACAATCTGCCCGCAGTGGTACGCATAATGCGCCACCTGCCGGTTAATCGCCTGCATCACCGAGTGGGCCTCGCCGCGAATCGTGATTGTCCGCCCCAGATCGGCATCGGTCAGCCCGTCGAGCGCCCCGAACAGGCATCCCCAGCCCTGCTCCCACAGCGCCATCAGCTCCGCCCGCGTCGCCGGAGGCGTCTCGAACTCACTGTCGCGATCCCGTGTCGGCTTCTCGCCGTCACTGGTCAGAAAATCCGTCCAGCGTGAGCACATATTGCCCGTCATGTGTTTCACGACCTGGGCAATGCAATTCATCTCCGGATCGAGCGCCGCCGTCAGCTGCTCGTCTGCCACCTGGGCCATCGCGCCTTCCGCCAGTCGCTTGTACTGGTGAAAGATCGCCTTCGCATCTTCTACATATGAGGTTGTAAACACCAGTGCCATAGCTACTCCGGAGTCACTGTCGTCGCCTTGTCTTTCACAAAGCTCACCGACCACTTCTTTCCGCCCGCGTCGTAGGTCACCGTGCGATTCCCAATGTCTCTCGATTCTGACTGCTGGATCGTGCCCAGCGCCATGGCCACCTGCAGCTCGTTCATGCCCGGCTTCGGCTGGTGCTGGTCCACCGCCTGCCACACATCCGGAGGCCAATGCTTGTACAGCTGGTGCGGATCGTCGTAGTAGAACATCTGGTCGGCGTAATACGTCTCGTCTGTTCCCTTGATCGTGCCGATCGCCGTCGCGTATTCCTTTGCGTCGCTCGGCATCTTGAACACCGCAAACACCTGCTTATCCCCGATCGGAACCCGCATTGCCAGATTCGCCGGCGCCTTTTCCGTCATGATCTGCCCGATCGTCAACTCCTGCACACTCGGCAGCACGCCCGCCAGATGCGCAAACTCCACCCGGCCCGCCGCGAAGGGATAATAATCCAGCGCATAACCGGCCTGCACCCACACCGTCTTGCCGACAAGGTCCTTCGCGTCTTTCAGTGTCGCGATATACATCTTGCGCGGCTGCACCACCTCGTCGTCGGTCACCGGACGCTCCGGAGCCTGCGCCTGCTGCACCCCCGGCTCATTGCGCTCATGAAAGACGTACGCGAGGTACCCACCCGCGGCCAGCAGCACTACCAGTGTGACGAGCCCCATCGCCTGCCAGGTTTTCATCGCCGCATCTCCCTGCTTCTTTCGATGCGGCTCACAGCTGCCGCACTTCCTGGCCCAGCTGCTCCACCTCGACATTCAGCAGCGCCTCGGGAGTAAGCTGGTCAGCCTTCCTCAGCGCCGGGAAGAGGAAGCTCCATATCCCTGTCACCGCCAGCGAACCGATACCGCCGATGACCACCGCCCGCACCGCGCCCCACCACTGCGCCGTCAGTCCGCTCTCAAATTCGCCCAGCTCGTTCGACGCGCCTACAAACAGCGAGTTGACCGCGCTTACCCTTCCGCGCATCTCCGGGGGAGTGCCCAGCTGCAGCACCGATGACCGGATCACCACGCTCACCATGTCCACCGCTCCGACGATAAACAGCGCGAGCAGCGAAAGCGGCAGGCTGCGCGACAACCCGAAGACGATGGTGAACGCGCCGAATATCCCCACGCAGGTAAACATCACCGCGCCTGCCTTCCGCTGGATCGGCCACCATGTCATCGAAAACGAGACCAGCAGCGCCCCGATCGCTGGCGCCGCCCGCAAAAGCCCCAGGCCTCGCGGTCCGGCATGCAGAATGTCCTGGGCGAAAATCGGCATCAGCGACACCGCCCCGCCCAGCAGCACGGCAAACAGATCCAGCGAGATCGACCCCAGCAGAATCGGCGTCCGTGCCACGTAGTGAAACCCCGCCAGAATCACTTCCATCGAAGTCGCCCGGTGCTCCATGCGTCCCGGCCGCACAGACAGAGAACTCACCAGCACCAGAAACCACAACAGCGATACCAGCGTAAAGAGATACACCGCCGCCGCTCCGGCAACGCGATGGTGTATCGGCAGCGTGAACAGCACGCCCCCCAGCGCCGGCCCGGTAATGTTGGCGATCTGGAAGATCGTCGCTCCCCACGTCACCGCGTTCACAAAGTGTTCCGTGGGCACGAGATGCGGAATGAGCGCCGAGCTTGCCGGTCCGCTGAACGACCGCCCCGTGCCGATAAAGAACAGCACCGCGTAGATCGGCCAAACCGTCCGTAAACCGTGCCAGGCAAAGAGAAACAGCGTAAGCGTGCAGACACACTGCAGCGAGTAGCAGACCATGATTACCTGCCGCCGGTCGAAGCGGTCCGCCACATGGCCTGAGGGCAGGATGAACAGAAGCCCGGGCAGAAATAGCGCCAGGCCCGTGTAGCCCAGGTCAATGGGCTTGTGGGTCATCTGGTACACCTGCCACGCCACAGCGAGCGATTGCGCCTCCGCCCCTACGATGGCCATGATGCGGGCCAGCTGGTAACGGCGGAAATCGCTGGAAAGAAATGCGGCTGCGGCCTTGCTTGGGGGACGATCAGGCATGCCTTCTTTGTTTATACCGTTCCCCGTCGCCGCTTGTCAGTTAACCGTTGTCTTTTACCAATCTCCGCTTTTCCGTAATCTGGAGCATGGACCTCCCCGGCAAGAACATTTCCGACGAGAGCCTTTCCCCAAAGCATTCAGAATTGCTGGAGGAACTCTCCATCGAAAGTCCCCTCGAGATCATCGAGGAGCAGCTTCCTCCGCCCGACACCCCCGGTCTCGGGTCCCCGGCCGCCGTCGCCGCCGTCTGCCTCTGCGGAGTCTTCGCCTTCCTCGACCTTTATGTCACGCAGCCGCTGCTCCCTCTCTTCACGCGCGTCTTTCACGCCTCAAAATCGGTCGCTAGCCTCACCGTGAGCACCGCCACCCTCGGCGTCGCCATCTCCGCGCCTGTCCTGGGAGCCCTCGCCGAGCGGCTCAGCCGAAAGCGCGTCATTGTCACCTCCATCATCGCCCTCTCCATCCCCACGCTCCTTGCAGCCACCTCACCCAGCCTGCGCGCCCTCGATGCCTGGCGCTTTCTCCAGGGACTCATCCTGCCCGGAATCTTCGCCATCGCCATCACCTACATCGGCGAAGAATGGGACCACCACGCCGTCCCCATCGTTATGAGCATCTACGTCAGCGGCACCGCTCTCGGCGGATTTCTCGGACGCATCACGGCCGGCCTGGTCGCCGAACACTTCACCTGGCGCTGGTCCTTCGTCGTGCTTGCCGTCTTCACGCTCGCCGGAGCCGCCGCCGTCGCCCGCTGGCTTCCCTCCGAAACCCGTCCCATGCCCTCTGCTCCGCATCCCGGCCTACTCGCCCAACTCGAATCCATGCTGGCTCACTTCCGCAACCCGCACCTGCTCGCCACCTTCGCCGTCGGCTTCGGAATGCTCTTCACGCTGGTCGGCGCCTTCACCTTCGTCACCTTCTACCTGGCCGACCCGCCCTTTAATCTCTCGACGGCCGCCCTCAGCTATCTCTTCGCCATCTATCTCATCGGCCTCATCGTCACTCCCGGCGGCGGATATCTCGTCACCCGCATCGGCATGCGCGCCGGCATCGCCGTCGCCATCTGCGCCTCATTGGCCGGCGTACTCCTCACTCTCAGCCACTCCCTGTGGATCGTGGTGCTCGCCGGCCTCGGGCTCGTCTGCACCGGAGTCTTCATCGCTCAGGCGACCGCCAACAGCTTCCTGCGCCACGCCGCCGCGCCCGGAACCCGCGCCTCCGCCGCCGGGCTCTACATCTGCTGCTATTACATGGGAGGAACCGCCGGCGGCGTCATCCCCAGCTACACGTGGGAAATCGGAAAGTGGCCGGCCTGCGTCGCCCTGATCGCATCCATCCTTCTCGTTACCCTTTTCATTGCTCTCGTGGGATGGAAGCTGCCACCATCTCAACCGAAGGCCGCCTCGTGACCAGCTCGCCTGCACCTTTTCTGTGCACCCATTTATACTCGGGCAAGTTAACGAGGAGACGCTTCGACCATGCTGACGCGGCGCTCTGTTCTGCGCTCCACGCTCGTGCTTTCGGCGGGAGCCGCAGCCACCACCCTTAAACTGCGCGCCCTTGCGCAAGAGGAGAAGCAGGCCTCGCTGCGTCTGTCGTCCGCAGCACCAGCTGCACCGGTCCCGGAAAATTTCATCGGCCTCGGTTACGAAATGTCGTCTGCGGCGCAGCTCGGATTGCTCAGCGCGAAGGATACGAAGTACGTCCAGCTCGTGCGCAATCTCGGCAGCCGGGGCGTCTTTCGCTTCGGCGGAATTGTGGCCGATTTTACGAACTACGTGCCCGATGGACCGATCCGTACAGAGCCCAAGGATACGGTCATCAGCCGGGCCAGCCTGGAACAGCTTCGCGGCTTTCTGGATGCGACCGGATGGACGGCAATCTGGAGCGTCAACTTCGGCAGCGGCACTCTGGAAGACGCGATCGCCGAAGCGAGAGCAGTTCACAGCATTCTCGGGCCGCGGCTGGAGGCGATCGAGCTGGGCAACGAGGTCGAAAACTACGGCCGTGGCGCTCACCCGCTGCGCAAGGCTCCCTGGGACTTTCCTCAATATCTGACCGAGTACCGGCAGTGGCATCGCGCGATTCTGACCGCGATCCCCGGGCTGCGGTTTGCCGCTCCCGATACCGCCGCATCCGTTCAGTGGGTGCAGGAAATGGCCCGCCAGGCGCCCGGAGAAGTTCAGCTGCTGACAACGCACTTCTATCTGGGCGACCAGCGCAAGGCCACGCTGGAGCAATTGATGCAGCCGGATCCTGTGCTGAGAAGCAAGCTTGAGAACCTGCGGCAGATTTCGCGCGACAGCGGAATCCCCTGGAGAATGTGCGAGACAAATTCATTCTTCGGAGGCGGCCATCCGGGTCTCAGCGATACGTTCGCCGGCGCCCTCTGGACTCTGGATTACCTGCTGCTGCTGGCGCAGTACGGATGCGCCGGCGTGAATCTCGAAACCGGGGTGAATCAGCTCGGGTTTCTCAGTTCCTACTCGCCGATCCGAACCGAGGCTGATGGACGGGTTGTAACAGGCGCTCCGTACTACGGAATGCTTGCCTTCGCCGCAGCGGGTGCTGACGGCGCCGAAATGCTTCCGGTTGAGGTCACGGGATCAGGCTCCGGGCTGACAGCCTATGCGGTCAGGAAGCGAGGCCGGGTGCGGTCGGTCGTCATTCTCAACTGGAGCCAGAAGAATCAGACGTCAATATCGATTGCCGGATTAGGGCTGCACTCCGCGCACGTGCTGCGACTGAGAGCACCCAGCCTCACCAGCAAAGACGGCGTGCAATTTGCCGGGACCGAAGTCGATGCGCAGGGCCGCTGGCTCCCGAAAACAGAGGAGCAGTTGCAGTCCGACCTGATCACTCTGCCGGCCACCAGTGCGGCCGTATTTCGCGAATCGACCGGCCGGAACTAACGCCACTTTGACGAAGCCGAAATCCTCCCCGTCGTACACGTCAATTCCCGACTCCTAAATTCTTAGTTGACAATTCACCTTTCCCGAGCCTAATCTCCTAACTGTTTAGGAGATCACGGGTGACGAAAGAGTCGAACAAGGCCGGCCTTACGAAGCTTGAACTTCGGATCATGCAGGTGATCTGGAAACACGGCGGCGGCACCGTAAGCGCCGTGCAGGCGGAGCTCGATCCTCCACTGGCATACACCACCGTGCAGACCATGTTGAATATCCTCGAGCGCAAAGGAAAGCTGAAGCGCCGGCTGCAGGGCCGCGCCTATGTTTACAGCGCCAGGGTCAGCGAAAGAAAGGTGCTCGGGCAAGGCCTGCGCGACCTGATTGACCGCATGTTCGGCGGTTCAAGCGAAGAGCTGGTAATGAGCCTGCTCAAGAACCGGCATATCGATGCCCGGACGTTAGCCGAATTGACCGAACGCTTTAACAGGGAGGCGAGCGAATCATGAAAGACTTCGAATCCTGGCTTCTGACCTATCTTCTGAACTCCCTCTGGCAGATTCCGCTGCTCTTTGCCGCCGGTTGGCTCGCCGCGCGGGCACTCCGGCCGGCCGGAGCCGCAGCCGAGCACCGGGTGTGGGTAAGTGTCCTGCTGCTGCAATGTCTCCTTCCGGCGTGTTCTACCCTGCCGCACGGCTGGCTGCAGGTCCTCTTGTCTTGGGCCGGCGATGCCCGCCACGCTGATGAAGCGCATGTTTCCGTAGTCATGGACGCAGGAACGCCGCTGGGCGCATGGCATCTGCCGGCAGAACTGCTGGCAGCTATCACAATCGCGTATGCCGTAACCATCGCTTATTTCGCTGCCCGGTTTGCCTGGAGATGGAAAAAACTCTCTGGCTTGCGCCGGGAAGTTGTGGTAATGCCTCTCAGTCCTGAGGCCACCCTCTGGTGGGCACAATGCTCCGCCCGGTTCGGTATCACCGACGCCTCGATTGCGACTTCCTCACGCATCTTCGGCCCGGCCACCATCGGCTTCCTGCGAAAACTCGTGCTGTTTCCCTCCGGCACCGCGACCAGCTTGCCGGAGCCCGAACTGCACGCGGCAATCGCGCATGAGTTTGCGCACCTGCACCGCAACGACTTCCTGAAGAACCTCGTTTACGAACTGCTTTCGCTCCCTGTGAGCTACCATCCGGTGCTCTGGCCCACTCGCGAACGAATCACGGAAAGCCGTGAGATGGTTTGCGACCAGATGGCCGCCGACATCTCCGGACGAAACGAATATGCGCGATCGCTCTTACGCCTTGCCTCCCTGCTCGTGGACGGAATGCCGCGCAGAACCCCTCATGCCATCGGAATCCTCGATGCCAACACCTTTGAAAGGAGAGTTATGAAGCTGTCAAAGAAGCAGAACGAAATCCGCGGCGCGCGCCGATTCGCCATCGTGCTCGCCTGCGCAGTCTTTGCAATCGGAACCTGCGCGTCGGCTGTGGCGCTGAGCATGCACGTCAATGCGGGCTCCGCAGCCGCCGCCGACAAAGCTCCGCCTCATAGTCCCCTCACCGTCTCCGCGTCAGACATGGCCGGTAACAAGATTTCTGGCCCTGTTCCGAAGTATCCCGTAGAAGCCAAAAAAGAAGGGATAGAGGGCACCGTCGTGCTGGACGCGGTAGTCGGCAAGGATGGAACGGTTGAGGAACTGACAGTCGCGTCAGGCCCGAAAGAGCTTCAGCAATCGTCGCTCGACGCCGTTCGCCAGTGGAAGTACAAGCCTTATCTCCTCAATGGCGATCCGGTCGAGATCAAGACAACCATCAACGTGATCTATTCGCTCGCGAAGAAGTAAGCGACGAGATCTTCATTCTCCGGCAATAGCGGGCGCTGTGCCTCGACTCGCTCTTCGAGCATAAGGAAAATGAGCGGGTGGACCACCTCTGCTTTGTCCTTGCTGTCACAGCCACGCATTCGGGTGCCCCATCTTTGACGTGTCTTTGCTTTTGCGTCAGGGGTGGGAGTGCACTCACCTGCACCAGTCACTTATAGACGATGATCCGGCCGCCACAGTAACTTCGGCCGCCGCTGTTGTGTTCGTAGCAAATGAAAATGTCCGGTTTTGTTAGCAGGTGAAATGTCCGGTTTATATTTCATCCAGCCGCCGCCGTCGTAGCTGTTGGAAAGTGGGAATCCCGCGCCGTTTGCGGGATTTCCAAGCGAGGTGGAAAAGTCGGCTTTTGGACTTTCCCACGGAGCGGCTTTTCAACAGCTTGCTTAATTGCCGTCTGCGTGATCGGTGTGCCCTGGCTGGAGTAGCGTCCGAGGCGGCGTGGCCCGTGGGTCATGCTGAGAGTGCCGTCCAGATGCTGGTGCACGATGACGTTGCAGTCGGCGAGGGTGCCGCGCCAGCTTACCTTGTCGATCTGCAAGGCCAGGTTCTGGAAGCTGACGGTGTTGTCGCGACTGACCGTACGCTCGAACTGGAGCGAGAAGATCAAGTCGAGGTCGCGGCGCGGGCAGGCGGTGAAGGCGGTGCCGCGCTGCGCCGCAGGCACCTGGAAGCGGCGGTTGAACTCGTCCACGTAGTGCTCGCGCAGAAAGCGGTTGGCTTCCGCAAGGGTGCTGATCCCGTGCAACCGGAGCTCCTGCGGCAGCCGTCCCTGCCAGGTCCCGAAGTTGCGTTCCGAGCGGCCCCGCGCCTGAGGCGAGTAAGCCGGAATCATCTGCACGCCCAGATCGCGCAGCGCACGGCCCACCTGGGTCAAACGATGCGGGTCCACCTTGCCGCCAGCCTTCGGTGTCAGCCAGAAATGACTGCCTCGATCCGAGTACAAGGCGCAGAACAGCCCCTTGCGCTCGATGACTTCTCGCAGCGCGGCCATCACCGTAATCGTCGATTCTTCTTCCACCAACTGGGCGTAATAGATTTCACTGGTAGCGTCGTCCAGAATCACGATCAGGTCATACCAGCGCTCATCCTGAAACCACTGGTGGCGGCTGCCGTCGATGTGCAGCAACATGCCCGGCAGCGGGCGCCGTTCGCGCCGCTTGCGGTGTATGCCGCGCTTGCGGGCCTTGGCCACCAATCCCGCTCCCTGCAAGGCCAACTTTACCCAGGTATAGCTCAGATGGATCCCGTGCTCGGCGCCGAGCTTCTCGTGAAAATGGCGCACGTTCAGGTCAAAGTACTTCTCCCGGTAAAGCCCCAGCACCTGCTCGGCCTGCGCCAGTGGCACACGCTTTTGGCTTGGCCGGCCGCGCCGCCGGTCGATCAGTCCGTCGTAGCCGTGTTCTTCATAGCGCTCTCGCCAACGCCGCATCTGTCGCTCGCTGATGCCGATGATCTCCGCCGCCTGCCACCAGTTGATCTTCTTCCCCATCGCTCGCAAGATTACTTCCTGCACCTTCATCGCCCGCTCCACTGCGGCCCTCGGATACGTACCCACGCTCTCTCGCATGGACATATCCTCGCCGCCCGCTAAGCGGACATTTCACCTGCTAACTTCACTGGACATATCATGTGCTAACGACACGGCCGCCGCTGTTGTTGACAACCACCCGCTTTGCGAGCAGCATTATGCACCCCAGGCCAAACCCAACATGGTTGGGCCGAAAATCTGTTCTTCAAAGGCAAATCAATAATGAAACGGTATGGCATAAGCGTTTGCTCTCTCGCGTGTTTTGTGGTCCTCACTCTTCCCTGTACGGCGCAGGATAACCCCCAAAATAATCCATGGAACGGTTCGTGGAAGATGGATCGATCCACGCTCCAGTACGACGGACCCACTGTCTCAATAGCTACGGACGCCGACGGATACACGGTAACGCGCGGCGGCAAGCCCAGCCCCAAGGTGGTTTGCGACGGGAAGCCAAACGCGCCTGTTAACGGCACGGCGACCACTTGCACCAAATCCGGCACCGGCTATGCACTGGTGAACACCCGCGACGGCAAGCAGGTGAGCACGGTGAAGGTCGAGATATCACCTGATGGCAACAAAATGACCAGGACAGCGGACATCACACCGTCGGACGGAAGCCCTTTCACGATGACTTTCGAATCGAAACGGGTCTCGGGTGGAGATGGCGCGCCCGTCGTATGGAAGGAAACCAGCTTCAACGAGTCGCAGGACACGGGAGTGCTGACGATCCTTGTAAACGGCGACAGCGTCGACTTCAAGGAGACGGATAATGACAAGCCGATCACCTGCAAGCTGGATGGCACTCCGACGACGCTTTCTGGAACGCGCACCATGTCGGCGAAGCTGGATGGACCGCGTACGCTGAAAGTGACCTACAGCAACGCCGGGGAAGTGCAGCGGGAAAATACCTTCGTCCTGGGCCCGGACGGCAAGACGGTCAAGGAGACGGACGTCACGCCGGCGCCTTCGCCATCAACGATGTCAGTGATGTTCCACAGGTCGTAGCCAGCAGCGACGGTGGAGTGCCGCCCGGGAGGAGTTCGCCGTGATTCTGCCGGACACGACTCTGGAGCTGGCGCAGGAGATTGCCGAGACGGTACGGGAATCGGTGCTGGATCTGGCGCTGCCTCATCCGGCAACCGCGTCCGAAATGCAGACCGCGAGCCTGGGCGTTGCCGTGCGGGTGCCACTGAACGGCGAGACGTCAATCGAACTGATGCGGTCCGCGGACAAGGCCCTTTATGAGCCGAAACTGGGCGGCCGCAATCACGTGGCTTGCGGTTGGTCCAGTTCTTAAATAGGCTCGACCACCGGCACTGTCGCTGTTTAAGCATAAGAGATATGCCCGGCACCCCGCCGGACATATCCATTTCGCGACGATCCTCGATTCAGCGCTCCGTTGCGCAGCAACTCCTGGAGGCTTGAACAAGGTTCGTCTCATTCGAATGTGTTCTTTGTGTAAACCACACCGGAGTGCCGCGCCAGCAACTCCCCCTCCTCAGAAAATTGGAAGAATCGCGGGATCTTGGCTTCAATCCAAAAGAGGTTGGAAACGATCTGCGCCAGCACTGGGTCCTCCGCAGCCATCGCTCGTTCCAGCATCCCAGCCCCTCCGATCAGGTTCAGCTCTGTCACCACGGAATAGGCAATGCCCCGCCGGATGTCCGGTCCAAAGAACACGATTTCGGCCCGGTGCAGGGTACGAGTTTCCACTTGCGGCACTCCGCCGCTCATCGCAGGCATCCGGCCAGATTGCCGTTGCATTCCCCCGCCTCGGAGTTTCTGCAACCCGCTCAGTGGCGGCCGTCGAACCGGAGCCCCGACCTCGGCTGCCGGCGCCTTCTGGTATCTCATGTACAAGTCCATCTGGTCTGAGTGGACAGAACGCACCGGAACAGCAAAAGGATTTTTCTTCTGCGGGGCCACCTTATTTTGCGTGAAATCCAGCGAGTGAAGCACGGCAATGCGATCCGTGGAGTCAGGCTTCAGCATGTCGAACAGCGAAATCCATCCAGTCTTGAACAACTGGTTTGCCGTAAAGACCAGGCATTCCGACCCAAATCGCGAATGTGCTGGCCCATCCCCGAAAGCCAGCCGGAAAAATACGAAGTCCTCGTTGTGAATATTCGTGTGGTCCCTGCCGCCTTTTTCGGTTCCACCTTTGAGCTTGTCGCCCAGACCGAGGCGTTGAATTTCAGTCAGCGACAGGATGATTCGATCCGTTAGAATCGTATTGATGTGTTTGGGCTTGGTGTTGTGTTTGAGTACCCAGTCGAAGCTCTCCAGTCGATCGATAAGATGTTTGAATTTCAGGTGGATACCCTCCACCTCACGCGCACACCGGCATAGGTTCACGTTAGAGATCTTCCGGATGGAAGCCGCCTGCATCCGCTTCCGCCCCACGAAGTCCTGCCAGTAAAGGCCGCTCTGAATCATCTCGTTGTAGGTACAGAGACGTTGAAATTTCGCGGCAGTAACGTTCATCTCCTCGTGCAGTGCGCGCACATACTCTTTCACCTCGGCAAAACTCATTTGCCGGATCTGTTCGTCTCTGACCCTCACATTGGGGTTCAGGTCTTTCGACGGAACGTAGGTGTAACCGTGGCTGGCCATAGGCTCTGCTCCTTCTATGCAGATTCATGAGCAGACCTTGGGGCAAAATATGGCAGAGAATGCGGCTCGTTTGGCGACCCGCGATGATTGGGAGATTGACTTCGTCGGATCGTAGCACCGGTTCGAAGAATCCCCGGCGAATTTCGAAATCCAGGCGAAATCAACTTCTTGAGCTGCCTTGGAAAGCGACGAAAGGGGCGGCAATTCTGGTCCCGCAATTCGCTGTACGCATCTTCCGAACCCATCTGAATACCACCTCTCCACAACCTGCCCATTGAGACCACCCTCCCCATGAACGATAATGACTCGTGGTCTGCCAGAAGATGACGGCGCTTTTCCCTCTACCCGCATCTCTTCAGACATCTCTTCTGTTTCACTCGCCCTGCGGCGTTTCTTCCTTGATGAACTTCCCCGGACTGGACGTAACTTATGGAGCTATGGACCGAATATGAAGGAAGAACGATCGATGGTCTCTTCCCGCTGACGAAACTCCTGCGGCCCGAAGGCCGCAGCGCGTTTTTCCTCACCTCGAACGGCAACGGCGTCCCGCGCGTCATCCGCCTCATCGAACCTCACTTCGACGAAGACGAGATCCTCGCCCGCTGGCGCGGAGTCGCCGCGCTCGACCATCCCAATATCCTGAAGCTGGAAAAGTTCGGTCAGGTCGAGTTCGAGGACGGATCGTTCCTCTATGCCGTCATGGAGCCGGTCGATGCCAACCTCGGCGAGGTTGTCGTCCAGCAGCGCCTTACCCTGCCCGAAGCCAGGCAGCTTGCCCAGAGCCTCATCTCCGCCATCGGAACCCTTCACTCCCACGGCTTCGTGCACGAGCACATTGAGCCGGCGCACGTCTTCGCTGTCGGCGAGACCGTCAAGCTGCGCAGCGACTGCATCCGCGAAGCTCCTGAAGACCAGGAAGGCCAGGAATTAAAGAAGCGCGACCTGCATGATTTCGCCGTCGTCGTGCTCGAGGCCCTCACCCAGCACAGGACGCTCGACGCAGCCGCCCGCAATACCCTGCCTGCACCGTTTGACCGGATTGTGCCGCGGACGATGAGTGGCGAATGGGGCGTAACCGAGATTTCCGGCGCCCTCGGAGCGGCAGATGTCCCCGCCACGGCCGCCGCACCGAACATTTCGCCTGTTCCGACTCCGAAAATCGAACCGCCGACCGCACCCGTTTCGCCAGCTCCGGTGAAGGCCGAAACAGTCCCCTCTCCGCGCCGCATTCCCGAGGCCCTGCCCGAACCGCTGGAAGATCAACCGCGCAGCCCTTTCCTGAGCCCGAGATGGATCGCGATTGGACTGGCCGTCGTGCTGCTTCTGTGGCTCGGATGGCATTTCCTCTCCGCCCGCCCGGCGAACCCGGTCAGCCCTCAACCGGAAGCCTCGGCGCCCGTCGCTCCCGCGAACACGGCCGCAAACAGTGCCCCGGCAAAGGCATCCCCGGCCGCAGTCGCCAACGCTCCCGCGAATCCGAAACCTCTCGCCGCCACCCAAAATCAAGACAGCCGCAACCAGTGGAGGGTCATCGCCTACACCTACAACCATCAGGATCAGGCACAGCACAAGGCCGATGTTGTTGGTCAGGCTCACCCCGACCTGCACCCGGAAGTCTTCACCCCCACCGGACACGCCCCCTACCTGGTCGCCCTCGACGGAGCGATGAGCCGGGATGAGGCCTTCGCGCTGGCTCAGAAAGCACGCAACCAGGGACTTCCCCGCGACACCTACGCCCAGAACTACAGCGGCAAAAGTCGCTGAGACCGTCGTCGCATCGCAAAGATCTGGCCGACCATTTACGCAGAACCGCTAGAATAGAAGTAGAGACAAAAAATGCCTGGTCCCAGCGGCCGGGCATTTGCTTTTAGCTAATCTCTTTGAAATCAATCGGTTTCAGCAAAAGCCAAACAAGCGCTTTGGAATGAATGAGTTACAAAGCACAGGTTGAGGATGCTCTGGAATGAATGAGTTACAAACCACAGGGGGAGGGGGTACCCCCTCCCCTCAGCTACTTTCCGCCTTGGGGCTGCTGCGAGGCGCCGCCGCTCGGTATGTAGTTCTTGTATTGCGTATCGACGATCCCCAGATTCCGGGCCAGCCCGAGCTTAGCCTGGTTGAACTGGTAGACGCTGCGGACATACTGGGTCTGGGCCTGCGCCAGGGTCGACTGCGCCTGTACCACCGGCAGGTTATCGTCCACCCCCGCCTGAAAGCGGTCGGTGGTCTGCTCCAGGGTCTTCGTCGCCAGCTCCACATTGCTGCGCGATACGCGCACCAGCTCCGCCGCCGCCTGCAGATCGAGCAGGCTGTCGCGCAGCTGCTGATCGATCTTGTTCGTCAGGTCGTTGAACTGGGAGTTCAGCTCGTCCACTTGGGCCACGGCAACATCGCGGTCGCCGCGGAACTTCGCTTCCTCGAAGATCGGCACCGACAAAGTTCCAGTCGCCGCAAAGGTCCCGTGATAAATCAGGCCGGAGACGCCGGTGACCCCGTAGTTGCCGTTGAAGGTGATGCTGGGGAAGCGCTCGTGCTTCGCCGCCCGCCGCTCCAGCCGCGCTGCAACGATCTGCTGCTTCATCTCCTGGTAATCCTGGCGGCTGGCATAGGCCTCACGCTTGGCTTCCTCGACGGTGACGGCGGCCAGATCAGCGTACGGGGTGGCATCCGTCAGCTGAATCTCCTGCTCCGGCGCCAGCCCGATCTGCCGATTCAGCGCGATCTTCGACTTTGTGAAGTCGTTCTGCGCCTGAATCAGCGTCAGCTGCTGCGTCTGGTACTGCACTCGCGCCCGTAGTTCGTCGAGATTGGCCGCGGTCCCCGCCTTGTGCTCTTCCTGTGCCTGGTAGAGCAGCGTCTCGTCCGTCTTGAGCAGCGCCTCGGCGTAATCCACCTGGGAGGAAGCCGCCAGCGCCTGCAGATACGCGGTGCCGACGTTCAGCACCACCAGTCCCCGCGAAGACTGGGACGCGTAGTACGCAGCCCGCTGGTTCGCCTTGGCCGCCTTCCAGACGTCCCACCCCGCCCAGGTGAACAGGGCCTGCGACATGTTCACCTGCCCGATGGTCGAGTCGACCTTGACCATATATGGGTAGGTGGCAGCCTGATCCGCAGGCACGCCGAACTGGGTCAGGACTCCCGGGCTGAAACCGCCTGCCCGAAGATTTAACTGGTGCAGCCCCGTCTCTCCATGCACCGAAAGATTCGGCAACAATGCATTCTCCAGCTGCAGCTTCTGCGCCTCGGCTGACTTCTCATTCAGGTGAGCAAGCGTCAGGGCAAGATTGTTTTCAATACCCAGGCGGATCGCATCGTCCAGCGACAGCGGCTTGACGCCCGGGGTCGCGGCCACAGCCTGGATGCTTCCCACATAGGGGTTCTGGGCCGAATTGTTCGGGTTGGCCTGCGCTCGCGCGCAAGGCAGACCGGACAGGAGCCCAGCTAACAGAATTACCGGGGTGCAATACTTGGCGCTTCTCATTCGTTGCGAAACACTCGTCAATCTTGAACTCTTTATTAGAGTTTCACGAGGCGAACTGGTTGCCAAAAGATTTCCCGCCGATGCAAAAGCCCGGAGAGGACAATCGACGCCAAGCATTTGTTGATTCGAGGCTTACCATCGGGCGCTAACAGGGATAAGCGTTTGCAAGCAACAAGCCGGGAACGACGATCATCGTACCTTTTAAGAACTAAAACGGCCTGCGCGGCTAGGAAGGGATTGTGTCAGTGATAAGCCAACAGCACCCCCGGGCAACTCAACCGGGCTCTCTTGCCCCGGGCTCTCTTGCCCCGGGCTCTCTCCCTGTGGTGTTGCTGCTGGCCAATGATTTTGCGTCCGCACATGCGGTCCGGGACGGGATTCGACGCGCCGGACTGACAGTCTTTTTAGAGACGGTTGGAATCCGCGCTGAATTCTTCTCCCGTTTGCGGGGAGGCCCGGTCGACCTGATCCTGGCTGCAACCACAGGATTACGTGGGCTGCCCATTGCAGAAGCCCTCGAATACGCCGGAAATGCGGAACCTCGCATCCCGTTGGTCGTTATCGGCAAGGAAGGTGAAGAATCTCATGCGGCGCAGGCTCTTCGTGACGGCGTGTCGGACTTCGTGCGCCTCACACAACTGGGTCGCCTTCCGGCAATCATCGAGCGGGCGCTTCGCGAAAGACGCGAAAGCGACAAGCAGGAGCGCGGCCGGGTTGAACTGGAGCGTGCCGCCGATGTCCTGCGCGACAATCAAAAGCTGCTCACCCTTGGCCGGCTCGCGGCGTCCATCGCGCACGAGATCAATAATCCGCTCGAATCAATCACGAACCTGCTTTACCTGATGGAGATCGACCACAGCTCCCCACAAAAGTCGGCCGAATACCTCCAACTCGCTCAACGGGAGTTGAATCGGGTGGTCGACATCAGCAAACAAACCCTGACATTTTCCCGGGAGACCAGCACCCCGGTACGTCTGCAGCTGGCCGAACTCATCGAGGAGGTGCTCGTACTTTACGCCAGAAAAGTCGCAGATAAAGACCTTCGCGTGGTGCGGGAGTATGAGTCATCTCAGGCGATCACGGCATTTCCCGGCGAGATGCGGCAGGTGCTGTCGAATCTGATCACCAATGCCATCGAGGCGTCGGCAAGGGGCGGCACGCTGATCCTCAGGATTCGCGACACCCGCAAGTGGTCTGATGTCGGAGTCCGCGGTTTGCGCTTTTCAGTCGCCGATAATGGTTCCGGAATCTCGCCCGAAACCCGCAGGCGTCTCGGCGAACCGTTCTTTACCACCAAGGGGCAGGCGGGGACCGGATTGGGATTATGGGTTACACGCTCGATTCTCAGCCGCTATGGCGGCAACCTCCAGCTGCGCTCCTCCACCTCTGAAGAGGGACACGGCACGGTATTCAGTATTTTCCTGCCGACAAACATGAGACCCCTCGTGGTCGCAACAGGCCCGCACTCGCAGACCTCGCCCCTGAGTCGCGTCCAGCCGGCTTCCGGCGCTCACGTGCGCACTCCGGAGCCCGGCGGGGCCGGTAAAGAGCGCTTGTGGGTTAGACAAGGCTAGCTAACGATTACTCCTCGTCTTCCTCGCTGGCTGGCCGCTTGGCGTTAGCGAGAATCTTCTCGGCGATGGGCTGAGGGACCACGTCGTAATGATCCATCTCCATGTGAAAGCTTCCCCGGCCCTGGGTCATCGCCGTCAGACTTGAACCGTAACTCAGCATCTCCGCCATGGGAACCTCGGCACGAACAACCGTGGATGATCCACGGCTCTCCATGCCCTGCACGCGCCCTCGGCGCTGATTGAGGTCCCCCATCAGCGTGCCGGCAAACTCCTCAGGCGCTTCGATCTCGACCCGCATAACCGGCTCCAGCAATGCCGGTTTAGCCTGTTCCATACACTTCCGGAAAGCGAGACGGCCGGCCATCTTGAAAGACAGTTCGTTCGAATCGACATCGTGATAGCTGCCGTCATAGAGCGTGACGCGGAAATCGACAACCGGGTAGCCCGCCAGATAACCCCGCGCAGCTGATTCCTGGATGCCCTTTTCAACCGCGGGAATGAAATTGCGCGGAATCGCTCCGCCGAAAATATCGTTGATGAACTCGAAGCCCGAACCACGCGTGAGCGGCTCGATGCGAATCTTGCAATCGCCGAACTGACCGTGGCCTCCCGTCTGTTTCTTGTGGCGTCCGTGCGCTTCGGCCCGCCCGCGAATGGTCTCGCGATATGGAACCTTGGGAGCCTTTAACGTGACCTCGGTGTGATAACGGCGTCGAAGCTTGGAGACGATCGCCTCGATGTGCGGCTGACCTGCCCCCGCGATCAGGAACTCATTGGTCTGCGGATCGCGGAAAAATCGGACCAGCAGATCTTCTTCCATCAGCTTATGAACCGCAGGCGCCAGCTTGTCTTCGTCTGCCCGTGTCTTCGGCTCGATCGCGTAGGTCATCGCCGCTTCCGGCAGGGCAACCGGCTCGAAGAAGATCTCGTGGCCCTTATCGCCCAGCGTGTCCCCGGTAAGCGTGTCCCGAAGTTTGGCCACCGCGCCCAGATCGCCCGCATGCAGCTCGGTCACCGGAACCGCCGTGTGCCCTTGCATGATCGAAAGATGAGCAAGCTTCTCGGTGCCACGACGCCCGAAATTGGCAACCGTCGCATCGTTCCTTACTACCCCGGAAAACACCTTGAAAAAAGTGATGCGCCCAGCGAAGGGATCCGTCATCGTCTTGTAGGCATAAATGGCGACCGGCTCCTTATCGTCGACCTTGCGCATAACGATCTCATGCGAGCCATCGCCTTCGACCACCGGCTCGCTGGCTGCCGGTCCGTTGGCCGCGTGCCCATTCGCTGAAACCGCCGTCAACGCGGCACGCGCTGCGACCGGCTCCCGCTCGATCGGTGCCGGAGCGTAGACCTTAAGAAAGTCGAGCAGGTGATCTGTGGCAACATTGGCGAGGCCGCTCGAGAAGAGCACCGGGAAAATGCGGTCTTCACGGATGGCCTCATGAAGGGCCGTGATCAGATGCTGCTCCGCGATCGTTCCCTCGGCAAAGAACTCCTCCATCAGCTCGTCCTTGCCTTCAGCTACCAGTTCCACCAGCGCCTCGTGCGCCGCCTTTGCTGGCGCCTGCATCTCCGCCGGAATCTCCCCGATCTTGCCCTGGCCATCGCCGCCCGGCGAGTAATAGAACGCCTCCATGGTGACCAGATCGACGACACCCTCAAAGCCCTTGCCGTTGGCAATCGGCAGCTGCACGGGAACCACTGCACGGCCGTAGCGGGCGCGTAAGGCCTCGAGTGCCCGCTCCACGCTGGCCGCGGCGCGCGAATGATCCATCTGATTGAGCACAATCACGCGCGGCAGGTTGAACTCGTCGGCGTACTTCCAGACGCGGTCGGTCATCGCCTCGACACCGCACGGGGTATTCACGACCACCATCGCCGCTTCCACCGGAAGCATCGCCGACTTGGCCTCGTGCACGAACATGTGGAAGCCCGGCGTATCGACCAGGTTCACCTTGACGCCATTCCATTCCGCGAAAGCCACCGCATTCTGCATTGTCGTCCGGCGCGACACTTCCTCTTCGTCATAGGCCGTCACCGCCGAGCCATCTTCCACACGGCCAAGCTGCGGAGTCATCTTTGCGGCATGCAGCAGAGCGGAAACCAGTGTTGTCTTGCCGCTGTGCGCATGCCCTACTACAGCTACGTTGCGGATCTCACTTCCCTGATAAGACTTCATAAGTTACTCCTAAAAATAAATTCGCCCCGGAAGCGCCCGGGGCGGATACAAAACCGTGAATCGGCCAGCACATTTTGAGCAAAGACAACCTCGCGAATCATCGGACGAAAAGCCGGCGCGGGCGTCTCGCAGAGCGTCTCAGTCGCGGTGCAGCGGAATCTTACGTCCTCATCCTTCATGCGAGGCGCGAGCCGGAGGCCGGGATTTCGGTACAGCAATCACCCCGAGCCTTCAAGAGCTATGGATGCTAGCACAGGGTTCGGATAAGCCTCAAATAGATTGACGCGACCTCCCCGCGGAATGGTCAAACCTGCTCCCGTGCCCGCCGCCCTTTCCAGCCGGCGATCAATTTCGTATCCGCGCCTCAGGGCACCAACCATCCCTTCGCGTCCTTATACTAGGGAGAGCAATGGCAAATTCTCTTTCTGTAACCAACTTTCAGCCTGTAGACGAGCAGATGGATCTGCTCCAGAAAGGCGCGGCGGAGACCATTCGCGTCTCGGAGCTGCGCGAGCGCCTCGAAAATTCGCGGCAGACCGGCGTGCCCCTGCGCGTAAAGGCCGGATTCGACCCGACCGCCCCCGATCTCCACCTGGGCCATACGGTGCTCATGCGCAAACTCAAGCACTTTCAGGATCTCGGTCATCAGGTCATCTTTCTGGTTGGCGACTTCACCTCGCTGATCGGCGATCCCAGCGGCCGGTCCACGACGCGCAAAGTGCTGACTCGCGAAGAGATCAACGAAAACGCGAAGACCTACACCGATCAGGTGTTCCGCATTCTCGACCGGAACAAGACCGAGGTGCGTTTCAACTCCGAATGGCTCGGCACGCTGGGATTCGAAGGCATGATCCGGCTGGCGCAGAAGTTCACGGTTTCGCAGATGCTCGAACGGGACGAATTCCACACCCGTTTCCAGAACGAGCAGCCGATTGCCCTTCACGAAATCCTGTATCCCCTAGCGATGGCCTACGACTCGGTCGCTCTGAAGGCCGATGTGGAGCTCGGCGGCACAGACCAGAAGTTCAACCTGCTCACCGGCCGCGAATTGCAGCGCGATTACGGGCAGCCGCCGCAGATCGTTCTGATGACGCCGATTCTTGAGGGCCTGGACGGCGTACAGAAAATGTCGAAATCGCTGAATAACGCCATCGGCATTCATGAGCCGCCCCAGGAGATGTACGGCAAGCTCATGTCCATCAGCGACGACCTGATGTGGCGCTACTGGACGCTGCTTACCGATTTGCGCCAGAGCGAGATCGGCCAGATGCAGGCTGATGTCGCATCCGGCAAGCTCCACCCCATGGAGGCCAAGAAGCTCCTGGCGCGGACCATCGTCGCCGGCTTCCACTCAGAAGACGCCGCGCACTCTGCAGACGAGAACTGGGCACGGCAGTTCCAGCAGAAGAGCGACGACATTGAGGGGCTCGAGGAAGTACCGGTGCGCGAGGCCGATCTGTCGCGCGATATCGACGGACGTGTTCGTCTGTCGAAACTCCTGACGCTGATTGGGCTCGCCGCGTCCTCAACCGAAGCCGACCGTAAGGTGAAGGAAGGCGCAGTGCGCGTTGACGGCGAGGTCGTGAAGCAATCGCACCTCTCTCTGAACGGCACAAAGCGCCTCACGATTCGGGTGGGAAAGCGGGCCAGGATCGCAGTGATCTTATAGAAATCAATTGACCAGGCTGTGCAACAATGTGTTTATGGCAAACACACAGAGCACAACCTTCAGCATCCGACTGAAACCGGGAGTGAAGAAGCGTCTGGCAAAACTCGCCAAAGATTCCGGGCGCAGCTCCAACTTCCTCATTGCCGACGCGGTTGAATCGTACGTTGCCGACCAGGAAAGGATGCTGGCCGAAATTCGTCAGGCCGACCGCGAGGTTGAAGCCGGCCATTACATTCGGCACGAAGACATGAAGGCGTGGCTCCTATCGTGGGGTACCGACAATGAGCTGCCGCCTCCGAAATGCATCTGCGGCAAAGTGCATGATGATGAGACGCTGTGCCTCTGAGATCTCCGCTGGGACCGCTGGAAATAGTCTGGTCGCGGCTGGCGAGGGCGCGGCTGCGCGAAATTCGTGCCTACGTTGCATTAGATAAACCTGATGCCGCAGAACGGCTCGTGACACGCATCGTCGCCATGGTAGAGGTGTTGAGACATCATCCACACGCCGGGCGGGTTGGGGTTGAGCCGGACGTCCGGGAACTTGTGGTTGGAGGCACGCCCTACATCATTCTCTACCGGGTGCAGGCAAAACGGATCATCATCAGCACGATCTGGCACGGTGCGCAGCGCCAGGATGCCTGATTGCTTTTTGCGTCAGAACCGCAGTTCCTCAACGCGCCCCGTGTCGAAGTCGCTGTAGCGAATCCAGGTCGGGCGAACGAGGAAATAAGCAATCGCCGGCCACTTCTGACGCTCGATGCCGTCCGGCCACCGCGCAAAATACGTCTGCTTCGCGTGCACGAGATCCCGGCCCTCCGGCTCGATGGCGATTCCTTCGTATTGGACCGTCTGCTCACCTTCCCAGCCAGTGACAATCGCAATCCGCGGATCAGCCTTCAGGTTCGGATATTTCCGCGAAGTCTTGACGGTATCGAAGACGATCTCGAGCTCGTCCGAAACGGCAATGCCGACAAGGGCAGACTGCGGCTCTCCGCGCGGACCGACACTGGAGATCACTCCATATTTTCGCGCGTCGATAAAGTCGTGAACGAACTGGTGAAGTTCTTCCCGGTTCACAGCGACCTGACGCTCGTCAGTCCTCTCTCAACGCCTCCATCGGCTCGATGGTCGACGCAGTATATGCAGGAATGAACGAGGCGATCGACCCAACAACCAGCAACACGAACGCTACTCCGACGTAGGTTCCAATGTCGATGGGCTTCACATTGTAGAGAAAGCTCTTCACCAGTTGCCCTGCGAAAATCGCAAGCACAAGTCCCGCAACCAGCCCGGCAACAATCAACACACCGCCCTGCCGCACAACCATCCTGGCGATACCCTCGCGGGTCGCGCCCAAAGCCATCCGCACGCCAATTTCACGCCGGCGATAGCTCACCAGTTGTGCCAGCACTCCGTACAACCCTGCAATCACCATCAACGTCGCCAGCCCTGCAAAGGAGCCAACAAGATATAGTCCCAGTCGCTGGCTGAACGTGTTCGCGTCCACCGACTCCTGCATGGTCTGAAAATTATCAAGTGCGTAGTCCGGAGCCGTCTGCTTGAAAACCGATCGCATCTCAGGCGCAATCGGAGTTAGCCCTCGTGTCTTTACGACAAAGGTGACTACCGTCTTCAGCAGAGCCTTGTAGAAGAGAGACGTGGTCGGCACCTGGTGATAGGGAATCAGCAACAGAGGCTGCACGTCGCCTCCGACGCGGCTGTCAGCCTGGTCGCCGATCACTCCGACAATCGTGAGCGGCTTCAGCATGCCGGTGTCTTTGCCGCCAAGGTCGATCTGCTGCTGCAGCGGATCCTTATTCGCGAAATACTTCTTAGCCAGCGCCTCGTTGATAACAACCACAGCCGGAGTCGCCACCGTGTCGTCCGCACCGATCATGCGACCGCGCAGTACCGGGGTGCCCATGGCGAGGGCATAATCCTCGCTCGCGGCGGTCACGCGCGCTTCCGGATGATGGCCGGGAGCGGACGGATGACCCGCGATGTCAAAGCTCGAGTGCATGTCAATACCGGACAGCGGAGGTGCCGTCGCTACCGCCGCATACCGCACACCGGGCGCTTGCTTCATGCGCTCCAGCGTCGGCCCGTAAATGGTCGAGGCGATGGAAGCAGGCGCATGCTCCGTATCCGCCGACACCGCCATGTTGGAAAAGCCGGCCGCATCCGCGGGCATGGCGGTGAAGGTCGTGAGTCGATCTACATCAAAGCCCAGCCGTGCGTGCTCCAGGTTCCACAGTGTATGAAACAGCAGGCCGGTACCCACCAGAAGCAGCGTAGACAGCGCGACCTCCCCGACGACCAGAGTTCCGCTCAATCGCCCGCTCACCGATCGCGCGCCGATTCCCCGCGAAGCAGCCTGCAATGCCGGCTGCGGATCAGTGCGTGCCACCAGCAGCGCCGGCAGAAGCGATGACAGAAGCGTGGTCAGCGACGCAACCACGGCCAGCGTTAACAGCACTGTCCAGTGCATGCTGATCAGATCGGCGCGTGGAATGGTGCCGTCGGGAAGCTTGGCGAGCGCCATCAAAGCCAGTCGCGCCAGAATTGCCCCCAGCACACAGCCGAGCACGCTGAGCAGAGCGCCCTCTGCGAGAAGCTGACCGGTCAATCGGCCGCGACTCGCGCCCAGTGCGGCCCGAACCGCGAACTCCTGCTTCCGACCAAGGCAGCGGGCGATGAGCAGATTAGCAACATTCGCGCAGGCAATCAGCAGCACTAGTAACAGCGCAGCGAGCAGAGCCAGGAACACTGGCCGCACCGGCCCAGTCAGCATTTCCTGATACGACGCCGCGTGAAATGCCAATCCCTCTGCTTCCTTGGGGTCGGCCTGCCGTATGCGTTGCGTAATCGCGTCGAGTTCCTGCTGCACCTGCGCCTGAGTTACGCCGGACCGCATCTGCCCCAGCACGTTAAAGAAGTGGTAGCCGCGATCCTTGAGCATCTCCCCGCTCGGTTGCAGCGGAAGCCAGACGCCCTTCTCAATATCCGGGCCGATCGAATCAGGAAAGTGGAAGCTCGCCGGCATCACTCCCACAATCTCCCGCTCAATGCCTCCAATCCGCACCGTGCGCCCCACGATTCCAGCATCGGCATTGAAGCTCTGCCTCCAGAGGCTCTCAGAGAGCAGCGCTACCTGCGGACCACCCGCTTCGCCCTCAGCCGCAGTAAAGGTCCGCCCAACCAGCGGCTGCGCGCCCAGCATGGAGAACAGGTTCGGCGTCATGCGCGGAGCCACTACGCTGACCGATCCGTCCTTGCCTTCCACAACACTGACGTCCTCCGAATAGCCCCCCACCGCCGCCATGCGCTGCGTCTGGTCGCGGACATCCCTGTAGTTCAGGTATGACGTCGTTCCAAATCCGGTCGCTCCGGTTGGCCCGATATAGAGCAGCCGATCGGCATGCGGATAAGGCAGAGGCCGAAGCAGCACGCTTTCCACCACCGTGAACATCGCCGTATTCGCCCCGATGCCCAGCGCCAGTGTGACCACGGCGAGCGTGGTGAATCCCCAGGCATTGCGAAGCTGCCGCAGGGCCGACTTCAGGTCTTGAGAGAACATCGCTCACCTCTGCCGCTCACCTTCACGTGAGCTCAATTGCACTACCGTAACACCCCACTCTTCTACGATCTACCCCGCATCGAAGACTCCTTCCAGGTCCCCCCACCGCCGCGCCACGGGGTGCCACTCGCCTGACAATCATTAAGCTATTCGCTGTAATAATTAATATTTTCAATTTTATCGTTGACAATAATCATAAAAATTGATTATAAAATTGGATATCAATAGGGAAAGGCGCAACATGCCAGCTCACCGCGACACAGATTGGCAGGAACTGATTCGGCTGACGCAGGGCTCCCCCCTGGTCGTCGAGCGAGTGCGCCTCGTCGGCAAAGACATCGCCATCGAGGGGCGGTTTGAGCTGCCGCAGCTGGCCCGGCTCAGCTCCGACAACCAGGTCTTCGTGACCGCCTTCGTCCGCTGCCACGGTTCGATCAAGGAAATGGAGCAGATCTTCGGCGTGAGCTATCCGACCATCAAGTCCCGCCTCAACCGCATCGCCCAGAGTCTTGAGTTCGTCGAGACCAATGTTGCCCCGTCCCCCACTGAAATCCGAGACACCATCCGCAATACCATCATGGATCGGCTGAAGGCCGGAGAGATCAGCGCCGCCGACGCCATCCGCGAACTGGAGGCGCTTCCATGATTCCCGTCGCAGGCGCCGTCCGAGTCGGCGATTACCGCGTTCACGGCTTCCGGCTCCCGATCCCCTTTTTATTGCTTTGGCTGCTGTTGCTACCGCTGCTGGTGCTGATTGTGCCGGTGCTGTTTATTGCAGCCTTCTTCGTTGGCCTCAACCCGTTTGCAGCGGTTGGCGCGGTACTGGGGGTGCTGGCCTCGCTGCGTGGCACTCAGGTTGAGGTATTGAACGACAACTTTTCCCTGCTGGTGAATATTTTTTGAAGGAGAGAATTATGAGCGAAACTCGACGGCAGGTGCTGGAAATGCTGGCGGCCGGCAAGATCACAGCGGAAGAGGCCGAGCGCCTGATTGCCGCCTTCGAGCGGGATGCTTCTCCGGCTGCCGAAACGCGGCCGGCAAAGAAAGCGAAGTACCTGCGCGTAATGGTCGATTCAGATGAGCCGGGCCAGGGACCAGTACGGGTAAACACCCGGGTGCCCATGCAGTTGTTGCGGGCCGGGGTGAAACTGGCAAACCTGATTCCTCCACAAGCGCGGGCGCAGGTGGATAAGGCGCTTCACGAGCAGGGGATTCCTTTCGACATGAGCGGAATAAACGCCAACAATCTTGAAGAAATCGTGAACCACCTCGAAGAGCTGACTGTCGACGTGGACGTGGACGAGCGCGATCAGAAGGTCAAGGTGCGCGTCTTCTGCGAATAGGCGAAGTCGTGACCGGCATCGGGGTTGGCGCGTGCAACCTCTTTCGTTTGCGATGTGCGACCATTGCACAAAGTGTCCAGCCGCCTGGCAACTTCAGACAAAGATCATCACCTTCGCCGCCAGCTCGGCCTGCGCGATCTCGTGCTCACGCAGATTCTCTGCGTCGTTGGCAGCACGTGGGTAGGAGTCGCCGCCGGCCTCGGCCGCGCCCAGACGGCCATGTGGATCGCCGCCATGCTGCTCTTCTACGTCCCCATGGCCGCATCGGTCATCGGACTGAACCGGACCATGCCTCTGGAAGGCGGTCTCTACATCTGGGCCCATCGGGCCTTCGGCGACCTGGGCGGATTCCTCACCGCATGGAACATCTGGTTTTACGGCATCGCCGTTACCGCGACCATCCTCTACGCGATTCCCACTGAGCTTTCCTACCTCATCGGACCTTCGGCAGCGTGGCTTCCGGAGAGCCGCATCGCGTCCGTCGCCATTGTCTCCACGATGATCGCCGCAGTCACGATCGCCGCCCTGCGCGGTCTCGAGCTGAGCAAATGGATTCACAACATCGGCGGCGGCGCCATGCTGACCGTCTTTGTCGTGCTCATCTTCCTTCCTTTCTGGGCGCTGTCGCGGCACTTGCCCATCCACTGGGAGCCCTTCGTCATGCAGCTTCCGCCGCGCAACTTGCGCTCCTTCGCCCTCTTCGGACAAATGCTCTTCGGCGCGCTCTGCGGCCTCGAGTACATCGCCATTCTCGCCGGAGAGAGCCGCCAGCCTGCCCGCGCCATCGGCCGCTCGGTGTGGATCTCTTCGCCGATTATCTGCGCGATGTTCATCCTCGGGACAAGTTCGGTGGCAGCCTTCATCCCGGTGGGGCATCTCGATTTCATCGCGCCCATCCCGCAGACACTGCGAGCAGCGCTGGGGAACACCGGAGCCGGGAACGTCTTTGCGATCGCTGCCATCTTCCTGCTCCAGCTCCGGCTGATCGGAGCATCGAGTTACATATTCACCGGTGTGACGCGCCTGCCCATGACCGTAGGCTGGGACGCGCTTCTCCCCGCATGGTTCACCCGCCTCCATCCCACCCGGCGCACGCCCACGAATTCCATCATCTTTACTTCGCTCCTGGTTTTCCTGCTTGTCGTGCTGGCAAACATCGGAGTGCACGCGCAGGAGGCATTTCAAGTCCTCTCGAACGCCAGCCTCACTCACTACGAGCTCTCGTATCTGGCCATGTTTGCCATCCCACTTGCGGGAGCCGCCACCCTGCGAAGGTCGCTGCCCTCGTGGCTGAAGTGGACCTCCATCGTCGGCTTCCTGGCAACGCTCTTCAGCCTGCTGATCTCGGTCTTTCCGTTTGTGGATGTCGTGGACGCTCGTGCTTATGCGGTGAAGATCGCAGGGACAACTGTGCTGAGCAACCTTGTCGGATTCTGCTTCTACAGGCTGCGAAAAAAAGCGGCGCGAAGGGCTGAAGAGACACGGGTTGCTCGGTAAGCCCCGGCTTCAGCACCCGGTAGCGCAGACTTCTCCACGAATTGGGTGTACATTTCTTCCCTAATGAAATACTCGGCCATATCGCTCGTCCTGCTTCTTTCTGCGACGGCAGCAGGCAGCGCGCAAAGGGTAAGCCCTGCCTATCAGCCGTTCCTGAGCTACGTAGTACAGCAGCCGGCAGGCTCCGCCACACCGCCGTCCGCACTGGGCCTGGTGAGCGGATACCGCGATGCGGCCGCGAAGCTCCAGAATTCGACCAAAGTCCCGTTGCGTCTGCCCACGTGGGTGCCGTACGACGACGACAAGGACAACCCGGTCTTCGCGGGTGTCGCGTTGGCGACCGCCAATGGGTACCAGGTAGAACTCGCCTGGGCTCCCGATTGCGGGGGCGGCGGGGCTTGCCACCTGGGATACATCAGTGGCAGCAGTTCGCCACTCGAGGAAAACAAGGGACAGAAGATTCCGGTCACCTTAAGCGGCGGCATTCAGGGATATTTCATCGACGCGGGCTGCGGTGCGAACTGCGACGACTCTGCGGTCTATTGGCACGAGGGCGGCAACCACTACTCGATCAGCATGAAGGCCGAGATAAAGGAGACGCTGGTCAAGATGGTGAACTCGGCGCTGCCCACTAAATGACCCGCCGCACCCCGAAATTCCCGACAGCACGCCGTTCTTTGAGAAAATAGTTTCAGCAAGCCGGCCCACGCGATCCCATCAAACGAGGTCTCCCCAATGGAACGCCGCGACTTCCTGAAGCAGAGCGCGCTCGCCGCCGCTGCCTCCGCCACTACCAGACTCGCTTCCGCTGCCAATACACCAACCCAACCAATCGCTCGCCGCCCGCTGGGTAAGACAGGAGAGCACCTCTCCATCATCGGTTTCGGCGGCATTGTCGTGATGAATGAGGACACCGGTGCATCCAGCAACATCGTTGCCGAGGCCGTCGACCGCGGAATCAATTACTTCGACGTTGCTCCCAGTTATGGCAACGCGCAGGAGCGGCTTGGTCCGGCGCTCGCTCCCTATCGCAAGAATTGCTTTCTCGCCTGCAAGACCGAAGGCCGGATGAAAGACGACTCGCGCAAGCAACTGGAAGAGTCGCTGCGCCTGCTCAAGACCGATCATGTCGACCTCTACCAGTTCCACGCGCTGACCAAGATGACCGACCTCGACAAGGTGCTGGGACCGGGCGGCGCAATGGAGACGATGGAGGCCGCGAAGAAAGAAGGCAAGATCCGCTATATCGGCTTTTCAGTGCATTCAGCGGAAACCGCCCTCGCCGCGATGGACCGCTACAACTTCGACACGGTGTTGTTTCCGGTAAACTTTGTGCTCTTCTCCCAGGCAAACTTCGGCCCGCAGATTCTGAAGCGCGCGCAGGAGAGGGGCATGGGCATTCTGGCTCTGAAAGCGATGGCAAAGACGGTGTGGTCGGCCGATCAAAAGCAGAATCATCCCGAGCCCAAGTGCTGGTATCAGCCGGCGGCTTATCCTGACGAGGCTTCACTGGGATTGCGCTGGACGCTGGGCCATCCGATCACGGCGGCGCTGCCTCCCGGAGATGAGCGGTATTTCCGGCTGGCAATGGATGTGGCCCAGAACTATAAGCCCCTCGAATCGCACGAGCAGCAAACACTGATGGCGCGGGCAACCGGCGTCGAACCGATTTTTCATTTAGGCAACGACGTCTAGTCAGATCTGGCTAAAAGCAGTCGGCGTCAGGATCAGGTTGGTGATGTTGCTGACGATCGGCTCGAAGGCGAATCTCTGATCAGCCGACAGCTTTTTCCAGTTGGGATCGTTGCGGAAGAGCTCCCACTTGGCGTCCATCTCGTTGAGATCGGCGAAGCTGAGCATGTAGGTCAGGTGAGGCAGCCGCGGGCCGATGAGAGCGTCCCCGTAAAACACCTGCGCGAAGCCGGCCTTCTGGAAAATCTCGAATTCGCCGCTGTGAAACATCTCCACCTTGCGCACGTGATCCTGGTTCGTGGGGCTTTCGTAGCTGCGCAGCTGAAAGATGCGCTTGGCATGCTGGGCAATCGAAGCCGGAGGCGTGATTTTCGGCCAGCCTTCGAAGGCAATCAACAGAGTGCTTTCGATGCGAATGTAAGGCGGCTCTTTTGCGGCGGCAGCCCAGAACGGCTCCGATGCCTGCATGAACTGCTGATCCTTGGTCAGATGCAGATCGGCGGTGACCAGCGCCTCGACTGAACTAGACGGGATGAGCACGTAAAGCGTCGGCGTCTCCGGCCCGATCGTGAGATTGAACGCACCCACGGGAGACATCCCCAGGCGATTCAGCGCGGGAATCAATGCGCCGGAGACATAGCTTTCCGTCAACTTAGTCTGCGGGCCATTCTGCATAAAGTACTTGCGCAGCTCGTAGTACTCACGCGGCTTGCTTGCCGAAGGCTGGGCTTCGGATTTTCCTGTGAGTGCGAAGGCTGACGTGGCGAGGGCGGAAGCGAGAAAGCGGCGTCTTTGCAAAGGTGACTCCTGACAAGAAGGATTGTACCGGGCTACGGTTTCGCTCCGAGCCATGTATTGTTCAAGGTTTCAGCAAAACATTCTATCTATGATGTTAGAGACATCTACTTCTAAGCGAAAAGGTTTCGAATGGATTATTTCGGGGAACAAGAGACCGGCCCTCCTTTGCGCAGCGAAGACACCATTTCTCCTGCCGCATGGCAAGGTATTGTCGGCCTCATCCAAAGCTCATTGAGAACCGGGCTGTTCGCTGAGGATTTTCCCGATCGCGCCTGTGTCGACAACGGCATGTCTGCCGCTATCACGGGCTGCAACGAGCACCAGTTCTACATGCGACTAAAAGGCGATCATCCGCAAATTGAAGTTCCCCTCGATCCTGGTAATGTCCCGGTTACGGTCAATGCCATTGAAATCGTTCAATTCTGTTATAAGCACGTTTCCTTTCCAATTTTGCCTCAATCACACGGCTACTATGCCCATCACCATTACTTGGATTTTTCTCGACGCGAAGGACAAGAAGCGTTTGCAGGCGAAGTCAATACGATTTTCAGGCGCAACCATCTTGCCTATGAACTTGAGACCAGCGGAAAGGTAAAGCGATTACTGCCGCCAGTCTTGGGGGAAGCGCTAGTCGCTTCTGAATTCACCAGTGAAGATCGTCAGCTCAACCGGCTGCTGGAATCGGCGCGGGATAAATTCGGAAGCCCCGACTTTCACACTCGGTACGATGGGCTCAAGGAATTGTGGGACGCATTCGAGAGATTGAAGACACTTGAACCGCTGCAAACCGATAAAAAACAATCGTCGGCAGCCCTGATCGCTCGCGCTTCTCAGGAACCAAAGGTGCAAGAGATGTTAGACCGAGAAATGCGTATCGAATTGAATGAATTCGGAAACGGCTTCTTTATTCGCCATGCGAACGCCACCCAGGTAAGTCTTCAAACCAGCGAGGAAATCGATTATTTGTTTCATCGCCTGTTCGCTCTGATTCGGCTTCTCCTGCGTAGCACCGGCCGCGGCGCCTAGCAAAAGCTCCCTATCATTCAAATCACGCCCGACTCCTGATACTCCCGAAGACGCCGCGCATGCCCGCCGCGATTTCTCCCACCGTGGCGTAGCGAGAAAGCGGCGTCTGTGCAAAGGGAATCTCCTGACGACTTTGGATTGTATCGGAGAAATTTGTGGACGAGCAGGAGGCGCATCAACAGCAGATGGTGATGGCCTGCGCATATAGAGTGAAACCAGGCGCGCCGGTCCCACTTTGAGCCTTTGCGTCTCGTTGCTTCATCCAAAGGAAGGTTCAAGAGACAGGTGAATCCGATGAGTGAAAGAAGAGCGTTGGTCGTTGGCGCTACGGGGATTGCCGGCAGCAACCTTGCGCACCATCTGGTGAACAAGGGATGGGAAGTTTTCGGGCTGGCGCGGAATCCGCAGGCAGGAACGAAGATTCAGCCCCTGGCCGCCGATCTGCTGGACCAGAGCTCAGTGGAGCGGGCGCTAGCGGGGCGCGACATCACCGACGTCTTCATTTGCGCGTGGCTGCGCCAGCCGACGGAGCACGAGAACGTACTCGTGAATGGCGCGATGGTCGAGCACTTGTTCGGAGCGCTCGAGGGCGCAAGGAATTTATCGCATGCGGCGCTGGTGACCGGTACCAAACACTATCTCGGGCCCTTTGAATCTTACGGGAAGACCATGGCGGAGACTCCGTTCCGCGAGGATCAGCCGCGGCTGCCTGGAGAGAACTTTTATTACACGCAGGAAGATATTCTGTTCGCAGCGGCGAAGCGGATGGGCTTTACGTGGAGCGTGCACCGGGCGCACACCGTGATCGGCTACGCGCTGGGCAACGCGATGAACATGGGTGTAACGCTCGCTGTTTATGCGACGATCTGCCGCGAGACCGGACGGCCGTTCGTCTTTCCCGGATCGCGTGAGCAGTGGAATTTCCTGACCGACGTGTGCGATGCGCGGCTGCTGGCGAAGCAGCTGGAGTGGGCGGCGGTCACTCCCAACGCTCACAACCAGGCGTTCAACACTGTGAATGGCGATATCTTTCGCTGGCGCTGGCTGTGGCCTCAGATTGCGGCCAATTTCGGGGTGGAAGCAGCTCCACCTCCGGAGACGGCGGCTACGCTCGAGGAGCAAATGCGCGAGATCGCTCCCATCTGGGAGCAGATCGCGGCGAAGTATCGGCTGATCGAGAGCCGCGTAGACAAGCTGGCATCGTGGTGGCACACGGATGCAGATCTGGGTCGGCAGATCGAGTGCGTGAACGATATGACCAAGAACCGCAGGCTCGGCTTCATGGAATACCAGGAGACCCCGGCTTCATTCTTCGAGCTGTTTGCGCAGCTGAAGGCGGCACGAGTGATTCCGGGCTGACACTTCAGATGACCACACTCTCCTGATACTCCCCGAAGACCTCCCGCATCGCCGCCGCGATTTCGCCAACTGTGGCATAGTTTTCGACCGCCTCAAGGATTGCCGGCATCAGGTTTGCTCCGCTTCGCGCATGATCGCGGACCCGATCGAGCGATGACTGCCAGATCTGTGCATCGCGGCGGGCTCGCAACGCGCGAACGCGCTCGATCTGCTTCCTCTCCAGTGATTCGCCGATGCGCTGGATGGGGATCTCCGGCTCTTCTTCGCGGGTGAAGCGGTTCACGCCCACCACCGTCGCTTCTCCTGTATCGACAGCGCGCTGGTATTCGTAGGCCGCGTTCTGGATCTCCTGCTGCACCCAGCCTCGCTCAATGGCGCGGACCATGCCTCCCAAAGCGTCGATGCGGTCGAGATAAGCGCGGACCTGCTGCTCGATCTCGGCCGTCAGGCTCTCCACGTAATAAGACCCGGCGAAGGGGTCGATTGTCTGCGCGACTCCCGATTCGCTGGCGATAATCTGCTGCGTACGCATCGCGATACGCGCCGCTTCTTCGGTGGGCAGGGCGAGCGCTTCGTCGTACCCATTGGTGTGCAGTGACTGCGTGCCGCCGAGCACGGCCGATAGTGCCTGGATAGCCGTGCGGACGATGTTGTTCTCCGGCTGTTGCGCAGTCAGCGTGGAGCCGGCGGTCTGGGTGTGGAAGCGCAGCATCCACGAGCGGGGATTCTTCGCGCCGAAGCGGTCGCGCATGATCGACGCCCACAGACGGCGCGCGCAGCGGAACTTGGCAACCTCCTCGAAGAATTTGTTGTGGGCGTTAAAAAAGAAAGACAGTCTAGGTGCGAAGCGGTCAATGTCGAGCCCGGCGTCGACAGCGGCCTGCACATACGCCATGCCGTCGGCGAGCGTGAAAGCCACTTCCTGTGCGGCGGTCGAGCCAGCCTCGCGCATGTGATAGCCGGAGATGGAGATTGTATTCCACTCGGGCACCTCGTCATTGGCCCACGCGAACATATCCGTCACAATGCGCATCGCGTACGGAATGGGATAGATGTAAGTCCCGCGCGCGATGTACTCCTTCAAAATGTCGTTCTGGACCGTACCGGAGAGCTTCTTGACCTCGGCTCCGGTGCGGCGAGCAACGGCGACGTAGAGCGCCAGCAATATGCTCGCTGTCGCATTGATCGTCATTGACGTGGAGATCCTGTCGAGCGGAATGCCTTCGAAGAGCCTCGTCATGTCCTCGATGGAGTCGATAGCCACGCCCACCTTGCCGACTTCACCCAGAGCCATCGGGTCGTCGGAGTCGTACCCGATCTGCGTGGGAAGATCGAACGCTACCGACAGCCCTGCCGTTCCGTTGGCGATAAGAAATTTGTAACGGCGATTCGACTCTTCGGCGTCACCCATTCCCGCGTACTGCCGCATCGTCCACAGGCGTCCGCGATACATGGTGGGCTGGATGCCACGCGTGAAGGGATATTCACCGGGGTACCCAAGATCGCGCTCGGGATCAAAGCCGATGGCTTCAAGGTCGGCCGCAGTGTAGACGGGCTTCGGCGGGTTTTCCACGCGATAATTTTGGACGGACAGCCGAGTTTAGCAGTTTGGTAAATTCACTTGCCAAAATCTGCCTGCTGAAATGAGATTGAATTCACCCCGAGGACATTGCATGCACATCGACGACGATATTCAACGAATGGCGAGCACCTACTACGGGTATGGTTGCTGGGAGGCTCCCCACTGGTTTCTTGGACCGGAGGAGGGCATGGCTGCCAAAGAAAATGATGATCTCAGTCTACGAGTAGAGGCGTGGCGTCACTTTGGCCGGCAAGAATTGAATGATTGCCCGAAATTCCATCTCCACATTGGAGAGAAGAAATTCCACGGAGAACACGCGGTCCTCCAAGCAACATGGAGCAAGCTGCTCCTAAAGCTTGCTGACTTTTTCTGGGAAGCGGACAGCGACTGCATGCCGGCTCGAGTACCAAAAATTAAATGGGGATGTCAGCCCGGCGAAACTTGTGTGATAGAGCTCTCAGGACTGGCGGCAAATAATCTCAATGTAACCAGAGACCGCGACTCCTTCCTCGACAACCGAATCGTGCATATACGTGACAGAATGCGAGAACACAAGCCGAAGTTCACCGTGTTGTATGGGAAAACCACCGGCTGCGAAAAGGCATGGGATGTTCTAACCCGCGGCGGGAAGGAAGTCCAACTCAAAACCTTTACTTTTGCAAAGTTCCGAAGATGCGGTCCTACGATAGTCGCGTGGACGAAGCATCCCGTCTCTTTCGGTTCAACGAATGAAGTTTGGAGCAAGCTGGGCAGTTGTCTTCTGGAGCTAGTGGAACTTCAGGGCGCTCGTGCTAGCGGGTAAGTGACGTTGTCTGACTAGGTTCCGATTCAAGGCGGTGAGACTCAGTTCAGATGGCTGTCAGCATATTCGCGTCGCGAATCACAACCCACTTACCGGCTGGCTCGCGGCGCAGGATCGACAGCGTATGGCCGGCGCGGCGCGAGGCCTGCCCGCCACTGCGCGGCGTAATAGTGACGGAAAGGTAGCTCCAGCACCATGCCACGTCGCCGTGGACCTGAACTTCCCTCGTCTCGTTGACGGCCTCAATGCGAATCACCGGAACCATGGCCTGAAAAGCTTCAGCGAATGCGCGCTTGCCATGCATCGACGGCTGGCCCGGGACCAGAAACACGGCGTCGTCCGACATCAGCGTGAGCACCGTCTCCAGATCACCGGCCGTGGTGGCGCGCAGCCAGGTACCCATCAATTCGCGAATGGCCTGTGCATCGGTTGTCGACGAATCGCTCATGTCGGCGAAGAACATCACCCTAACTTCGCTGGCGCTTCAGCTTTTCCTTTTTGCGCGCCCGGTAGAACGAGCTGAACGTGAAGTAGAAGAAGACCAGAGTGACGATGACATAAATCAGGAAGCGCGGATGATCTGCTCCCGAATACCAGGCATGGCGCAGCTTGTACGCATTCTGTGCGAAGAACAAGCCGAAGAGAGCGAAGAAAAGGCCCGTCACTTCGAGCCAGAGGACGCCGCCGGCATGGACGAAGGGTCCCCAGACAGACTGCCCGAATTTTTTGGCCCCGGTCGCGACGGCGCGTCCACGCTCAGCTCCCCGCTGACCATAAACCACCGCCTGCTGCTGCACCGCTGGACCTTCTTGCTGCATGGAATGAGCGGCTTGCGCAGCGCGGTCGCGGACCATCCCGGAAGCAACACGGACGCCGACGCCCAGTTTTCGGCCAACATGCTTCGGCTCCATACACAAAAGTGTAGCAGTGTAATACTGATTCGCATTGCCTCCATGCAGCATCGGAAGTAATGTAAGAAAAACCTCGAAGAAAACGCCCTCGCACAACCCGGCGTGGAAACGGAGTGAATCTTTGAACCAAAAACTGCGGAACCTTGTCCAGCAATTGGGCGAAGCCATACATGAGAGCGTTTCTGAGTCTGAGCACATCGCTGGCGTGGTGAAAGATATTCGCAAGCAGGGATTCGACGTTCTGCTGATGCTGGAGGCGACGATAGGTCTGAATGAGCTGGAACAGCAGCCCGCCAACGCGCTGGAATCGCCGGGCGAAGCCAGTCCGGCAGGGGGCGATACCTTCACCGCGCAGGATCTTAACTTCCTGAAATCGCTCCGCATCGCGCTTGAAGAGCCGGAAGACCGCCGCTAGCAGCCTCCTCGTTGCGTCTTGATGCTCCCGTCTCGCCGTTTGTGTTAGTATCCGCTCGTCTCTGCGAGTGTGCAGCGCAAGGCCTCTGCTGCTTTGACTTTGAAGCGAAGAGACGTGAGGGTGCTAACTGACCATGAGAGACACACTCGGGGTGTTACTGGCAGGCGGCGCTGGGGAACGGCTCTTTCCCCTGACGCGCGACCGGGCCAAACCGGCGGTGCCATTTGGCGGCAATTACCGAATTATCGATATAACCCTTTCCAACTGCATCAACTCCGATCTGCGCCACGTCTACATCCTCACCCAATACAAGGCCTTGTCCCTGAATCGCCACATCCGCGAGGGCTGGACGAGCGCCGTTGCGCAGGAGCTCGGCGAATTCATCGAAATCCTGCCCCCCATGCAGCGCGTAAGCTCGAACTGGTACATGGGCACCGCCGACGCGGTCTACCAGAACATTTACTCCATCGGCTCCGAGCAGCCGAAGCATGTGCTGATTCTCTCCGGCGACCACATCTACAAGATGCATTACGGAAAGATGTTCGGCGAGCACGTCGAGTCCGGCGCCGACGTCACGCTGGCCACTCTGCCGGTCGACCCTTCCGAGGTGGCGAGTTTCGGCGTGGTCGAGGTTGCCCAGAATGGTGAGGTAATCGGCTTCCAGGAAAAACCGAAGACGACCGATCTCCGCTCCCCCTTCAACCCGAACATGGTTGATTGTTCGATGGGCATCTACCTGTTCAACACCGATGTACTGCTCCCCGCGCTGATGCAGGACGCCGAAGATCCGTCATCGAAGCACGACTTCGGGCACAACATCCTGCCGTCCATCCTGGGCAAGTACAAGATGCGCGCCTACAACTTCGTCGATGAAAACCGCAAGTCTCAGGCCTTGTACTGGCGGGACGTGGGCACTCTTGACGCCTACTACGACGCCAACATGGACGTCGCATCGGTATCACCGGTCTTCAATCTCTACGACAGCAACTGGCCCATCCGCACCCGCGTGCGCCAGTATCCCCCGGCAAAATTCGTCTTCGGCGAGCCCGGACGCACGGGCATGGCGATCAATTCAATCGTTTCCGCCGGATGCATCGTTTCCGGCGCCGTGGTGCGCAACAGCGTGCTGTCGCAGGATGTGCGCGTCAATTCGTACTCCGAGCTCGATTCGAGCATCGTGTTTTCGCACGTGAATATCGGCCGTCACTGCCGTATCCGGCGGGCCATCATCGACCGCGATGTCCAGCTGCCGGAAGGCACGGTCATCGGATACGATCTGGCCGAGGACAAGCGCAAGTACTTCGTCACCCCCAGCGGGCTGACCGTGGTCACGCGGGATTACTCGCTCTACGAGAACCCCGTAGCTCCGGATTTCATGCTGGAGACGTAACCGCCGCGGGAATTTTCCATCCCGGCAAAGCGGTTTCCTGGCGGGGACTGGGACCGGCTGTACGCCGATGGTACTGTCAATTCGTATCCGTTTCGGAGGTCTACGAATGTCAATCAAGAATCTGGCAGCGTTATCGTTGTTGGCCATTTCAGCTTCCGTCCTCTCCGCCCAGTCGGCGCAAACCATCAATGGCTTCATCAGCGAGGATCAGTGCGGCGCTTCGCATGCAGCGCCCAGCGCCTCGGTCACCAAGTGCGTCAAGGGCTGTATTGCACGCGGAGCAGCTCCGGTGCTGGTGAGCGAGGGCAAGGTTTACAAACTCAAGGGCGAAGACGCTGCCGTGAAAGGCCTGGCCGGCCAGAACGTCACCATCAGGGGTACGGTCGAGGGCGACACCATCACGGTGACCTCGGTTGCGGCTAAGTCGTAGCCGGCAAACTCGACCGGATAGAGGGATGACCGGGCCGCTAATGCCTGGTGTCTAACGTCAGGATGTGGGTCGCGGTTGCATCGGAGCACGGCAGGAAGCCAATGCTCTCGTAAAGCCGCCTTGCGTTGGGATTGTCGCCACGAAGACGCACACCGCGAAATTCTGCCGGGCGTGCTCGATGAGAACAGTGACAAGACTCCTTCCGACGCCTTGATGTCGCCAATCAGGCCTCACGTAGACCCGTCTGATACGACCGATGTCCGGGAGCGCTACAAACGGATCGCGATTGAGGCCTCCCCACCGCAACGACTCGTCCCTGATCCAGATAGCCACAAAGAATCTCTCCCGGCGCGTCGAAGCGATTCTCCCCACTCGACCATTCTTTGATCAGCCTCTCAATAAAGTCGAATCCCTCGGTGAACGCTTCGGCTCGAAGCTCTTGTATTCCCGGGGCAGGAAGCTCCACCCTGTGAATCGTCATGTTTCCCGCTTACTCCGCTTCGGCGCCGGTTTCCGTCCACTCTACAGCTTGCGCCCAGGGAAATGCCCGCAGTTCCTCTGCCATCGCGTCCAGAACATGTGTCGCGAGTCGCCGATTCCAGGATGGCCTGAACCACCGAGCGGTCCGTTTCGTCCACCGGCTCGGCGCGAATGTGACGCAGCACAAGAGAGCGGGCCGCGACGGCGCGTGTGACCTGATATTCAGCCTCCGTCTGGTGCTCCGTTTCACAGAAGAGTCTCAGCCGGTAAATCACATGCGTGTCCAGAACCGCCAGCGAGCGCCGGTCGATATAGCGGGAGATCGGACGCAGCAGCAGATTGATCGCAATCAATAGTGCTGAAACGAAGATCGCGTCGACCATCTCGCCCGCTCCGGCGCATGCGCCCACGGCCGCCGAACACCAGAGCGTGGCGGCGGTATTCAGTCCGCGAACGCTGCCGCCGTCCTTCATGATGGCGCCCGCGCCCAGAAACCCGACTCCGGAAACCACGTAGGCGATCACCTGGGTCGTTCCCGGAGCAATCGTCGATCCCAGATCGACGAAGGCTGCGGCCCCGAAACATACCAGTGTGTTGGTGCGCAGGCCCGCCGCCCGTTGACGCCATTGCCGTTCTGCACCCACACACGCGCCCAGGATCAGGGCCAGCAGCAGACGCGGAAAGGTCGCCTGATGCAGCAGCGGCACAGAATCGGTCCACCAATGTGTCCACGGGTTAGCCATATTTGGGATTAGCCGTATTTGCGGATTGGCCAAGTCGGCCGTTTACC